>CANQQE010000001.1 GCA_947625935.1 uncultured Muribaculaceae bacterium
CACAAAACACTTATAACAAATTGAATTTCAATTATTTCAAAGAACTTCTATGATTTTTTAGTGGACACTAATGATATAAAAATAATGATTGCGATTATTAATTGTGAAAAATATCAAAATTGTTATCTGCTGCCGTTGTTACGATGGGATAGGGCTTAAAACAAAAGAATCTGATACGATGTGGCAATCGTTCTGACATGCCGTTAATTCTGATTTTATTTCCGATTGTATAATTTAGTTCCACGACTGTTAATCTATTTAGCATTTATGTGTGGCTGAAAATCATAAAAAATCATTACCTTTACAGTTTAAAAACCAACTGAAAACGAAGATTCGTTTTTCTTTCTCCAAATTATTGTGAAACAGTGCATTGTAATGAAATATATAAACTGCCTATTAGGATTGAATTTACTGGTGTTGTCAGCCTGTGACTCCGACGACGGGCCTTCCCGTCTCGGAAATGGTCGAATTGCTGCCGACATCGATGTCGATACTGAAGTTTTGTCCGCGACTATTCCCGGACAGGGGGAGACGGCGTCGGTTAATGGAATAAATCCCGAAGATTTTTCTCTGACTCTCAAATCCGTTGATGGCGCTTTCTCCAAAACTTGGGAGAAGTTCAGCGATTTCCCCGCCGACGGTCTGTATAACATTGGTGACTATGTCATGGAGGCTTCTTTAGGTTCCATTGATAAGGAAGGCTTCGACGCCGCTTATTATTATGGTGAGCAGTCTCTGACGGTGCGTGAAGCCGAGACTACTCCTGTTCGAATAGTCTGTAGTCTGGCAAACTCAATGGTATCGGTATCGGCCACTGAGGCGTTCAAAGGCTATTTCAGCGATTATTCAACTCTGATTCATTCCGATGGTGGCGGATATTTGCAGTATGGTAAAGATGAGACCAGGCCGGTGTATCTCCGTCCCGGCAATGTGTCCTTTACTGTTTCGGTCACCAACCCCAACGGTCAGTCTGCTTCGTTTGTCGCTCCGACCCCGGTAATCGCACAGCCGCGCCATCATTATCGCGTGAAGCTCGATGTGAATAATGGAGAGATGGGAAATGCTAAATTGATTATCTCTTTCGATGATTCAACTGACTCCAGTGATGTTGTCATTGACTTGAGCGACGATTTGATGAGCTCTCCCGCTCCCGCCATATTTGCTGATGGGTTTGTCTCTGGGCAACCCTTCACCATTACGGAAGGTGCGTCGGCTTCTACTAAGTTGTCGGCGGTTATATCGGCTGGAGCAGGGATTGCCAAAGTTGTTCTTTCTTCCCGTGTGCCTTCGATGCAAGCCGCGGGAATACCGTCCGAATTTGATTTGATGAAAGCCACCGATGCGCAGAAATCACTCCTTGAGGGTATGGGATTGCGCGTCAAAGGGTTGTGGCGAAATCCCGATAAAATGGCTGAGATTGATTTTACTGATTTTGTCGCTAATATACATCCTTCTGATGGTGACAATCTCACATTCTCTCTCATCGCTGTCGATTCCTATGGAAAATCAAGCGAGCCGGTCTCGCTTATACTTAATTTCAACGAAGTGTCATTCACGGCCTATCAGGCGGCTCCCATTATTGTAGGCAAATCCGCGGCGGCTATAAAAGTTGTGCCATCGACTGAAATGGCCGATGCGTCGAGATTGACACTCGCTGGAAACTTATCCGGGCGTTGGATTACTCTACCGATAGAGTCTGTCGCCGATAACGGTGCCGAGTGGATAGTGTCATTCAAGGCCCCTGAGGGAACAAGCGAATTGCCCGTAAGAATCCTTTACAATGGGGTCCCGAAGGGGGAGATAGTGATGGAACGCCACTCTCCCGATTTTAGATTGGAGGTCGACCCTTTTGCGACATCGACTGTAATCAAAATTATCCACTCCGATCCTGAAGTGGCTGCTGCGATAACGCGTCAGGTTGAAATTGTTGATGCCGGTGGCCGACGGTTGCATATCGTGCGGCGCGACGACACTAAAAGTCTGGTTACTGTTTCAGGGTTGAATCCCGCTACTCACTACGAAATTAAAGCGACCGCTTTACCTGGAAACAGTAAAGCGGTTTTTACCGGCCTCGTAAGATTCAACACCGAGAGAGCGGCCTCCATCCCAAACGGCGATTTTGAGGAAGCTAAGTTGAAAGAGGAGTATTGCAACCTGCCTTCGGGCGGAAGATACTCTCAGACCCACGTCGGAATCTACAACCATCAGAACTATTGGTCTGCCGACCTATATTTGCCCGAAGGTGGCTGGGCCACTGTCAATGATAAGACTATGTGCAAGGATGCCAAGCGTAAAAACACCTGGTATCAGCAATTGTCGGCGATGATTGTCAACGATAGCAAAAATGGCTCTAAAGCGATGAAACTCACAAGCGTCGCATGGGATGTGGATGGGGAACAGATTAAAGATTATGCGCAAAATGCTGGGGAGTTTTTACCCTACAATCCCAATGTGCCCAATGTGGCGTTTCGTGCTGCCGGCAAATTGTTCCTCGGGAAATACAGCTATTCAGCAACCGATAATTCCGAGGTTTACGATGAAGGAATATCGTTCTCGTCTCGACCGTCGGCTCTGACTGGATACTACAAATATATGCCCGCCGCTCATGGTCTTCCTCTTGACCGTGGTTGCGTGTCGGTAACCCTCTATCGGGTCGACAATGGAAGCACTACTGTCGTGGCGTCAACCACTGCCGAGCTTCCGCTCGCCCCCGGTTATACATCTTTTAATATCCCTTTGGAATACCCGATATTCGGTTTGTGTCCAACGCACCTTAAAGTGATGTTCTCATCTTCCGTTTCAACAGGCTCTATTGATTATGAGACTGCCAACATCCCATTGGTCAACGATCTCGTCGCCGGCGCGTCACGAGGAAGCTCTTTGTGGATTGACAACATCTCATTCGCTTACTAAAGACAAATCATTACATTAATTGATATGAGAAATTTAGACAATATAATCGCGGTTTCGGCCATGGCGTTGTTATTGGTGTCATGTGATAACGACTGGGAACCCGAGAAGCTCCTTTCATCTGATGGAGAGGTCTTGTTTACATCCATGAATCTCGATGTCGACAACTCCATTAAAGAAACTTTGCCTTCAACCGGCCTTGATGTCAATGACTACACTGTTTCTGTTACCAGCATGGCCACTGATGCCGTCTGCGGTAGATGGAAATATGGCGAGATGCCACAGGTGCTGACACTTCCTGTCGGTGATTATAAAATCGATGTGGAAAACGCTCCGCTGCAGGCTGCCGCATGGGATTCTCCATTTTATCATGCCTCTAACTCTTTTAGTATAAAGGAAAATGAAATATACAGTTTGGGCGATATGACCTGTGTGCTGTCTAATGTCGCTGTTTCTGTCCGATATTCCGATGCGTTGAAAGCTGCTCTTGGCGATGATGTGAAAGTGACGATAACGGCTGCCGACAATGCCGTCCTCGACTATTCATCCGATGAAACTCGCATCGGTTATTTCGCTATGCCCGCCGGTGCGTCGACTTTGGTGGCATCGTTTAGCGGGACTGTCAACGGACACCCCACCTCTCTCCTCAAAACATTCACCGGCATCGAAGCCGGACAGCACCATTATGTGACATTCTCGGTGAACAATGGCTCGATTGACTCCGGGCTGATTATAGATGCCGATATAACCTTCGAGGATGTAGACATTGATATTCCCGGTGGGGAAGACCCCGACCCGGGCGACAGACCAGGCGAGGACGGCGCTCCGACAATAACCAGTCAGACTCTCGATTTAAACGGTGTTAACACTGTTACCGACGATTTGGTAGCCCGTGTCGATATCGTTGCCCCCAACGGCATCGATAAACTTGAAGTCACTATCGTTTCTGAATCTTTGACACCCGAAGAGTTGGCCGGTGTAGGCCTGACAGATCATTTTGACCTTGCGCATCCCGGCGAATTTGATGATGCGTTGCAAGGACTCGGCTTCCAGACCGGCAACGATATAATTGGAAAGGAATCATTGACATTCGATATATCTTCGTTTATGCCTTTGCTCGTTTTCTTCCCGGGTGACCACAGTTTCCGGCTTGATGTGACCGATTCGAAAGGCTTGAAGGTCTCTGCTAACCTGAAATTTCACACCCCGCAGCAATGAAGAATCTGATATTCGATAAAATCATATTGACAGCAGTTACACTGGCATTATGGGGGTGCTCATCTTCCGACGACTGTTTGCCCGATGGAGCAGACGGGGATGGATGCGTCGCATTGTCCCCATTGTTTCAGAATGAAACAGGCTCCGACGGCGGCGGTGATCTTGCCGATGGATGCACCATATACATTTCCAATCCGCAGGGTCGCATACGCACCTACAACGGTGTTTCCCAGTTGCCCCGACAGATATGGCTCATGTCAGGCAAATATGTGGCCGAGGCTTGGGCGGGCGACAGCGTGCCGGCGTCTTTCTCGGCGAAATACTATAGAGGTTATCAACCTTTTGAAATCAAAAAGGGGGAAACCTCAGTGGTTAACCTCAGTTGTCCGCTTGCAAACGTTGTTGTGTCCGTATCCTATGATAGCGGTGTCAAAGATGCGTTGAACAGTTACCGGCTGACAGTCGGACATAAACGCGGTGCTATCGTCTTTGACGGTGATGACACGCGGAAAGGCTATTTTATGATGCCAAATGGAGTCAAAGATTTGGATTGGACTCTGACTGCTGAGACTTTCGATGGAAAACCCTTTGTGAAGTCCGGCACAATCAATAATGTAAAACGCGCCACAGAGTACAAACTGCGCTTTAACTACTCTGGGGCCGTGACCCCACAGGGAGGGATGACGTTTGATTTGACAGTCGATAAAACCGAAGTTGACGTTTACCACGACATCCCTATAAATGCAGCTCCATCAATCGCATTGGACGGTATGGATATAGCGTCTGTGCAGCAATATAAACGAGGAGAGTCTCGTCGTCACCCTGTCACGATCGTGGCGCCGTCAGGTTTGAAATCAGTGACTATGGCGAGTGAACAGTTTGCTACGCTTGGATTCACTTCCGACTCCTACTCGCTCGTCAATCCGTCAGAAGCAACCGTCTCAGCACTGTATTCCAAAGGTATAAATATAGCGACTCGGCATGAAGCTGACGGTTCTGACGCTATGGTGGTGAACTTCAGTGCCAAACTGTGCAACTTGCTTCCTGCGGGAGATTATAAAATCGATTTTTATGCCGAGGACAAGCTGGGTAAATCCAGTCGGGCCTCGTTGATGATTAAAATAATGCCGCCGACACAACCATGACATATTTTTAAAATGAGAAAAATACAGCTATTTATTTTGATTCTGTTTGCTTTGACCGGCGGTTTTAATGCGCTGGCACAACAGGAATTTAGACGTAATCTTGAGCAGATTTCGTTTATTCCCAAAGGCCAATGGATAACCGGTATAAGTATAAACTACACCCAGTCTAATCAAGACAAATACCAGTTCCTGATTGTTGAGGATATATCGGGAAACACCTACTCGTTCAAGGTAAGCCCGATGTTGATGTACTGTTTCAAGGACAATCTCGCCGCCGGTGGTAAATTCTCTTTCACACGCAACAAAACGGAGATAAACACCGCTGACGTTAAAATTGATTCCGAGACCGACTACAACATCGACCATCTTTACAGCATAAGCAATAACTATTATGCGGTGGGTGTGCTTCGTTACTACATCAGTTGCGGTAATAACAAGCGTTTTGGCTTCTTCAACGAGCTGCAGTTACAGATTGGCGGTGGCCAGTCCAAGCTCTGCAACGGTAGCGGCGATGACTTGACCGGAACATATGAAACCAACGTGAACCTCAATGTAGGTCTCGCCCCCGGATTCATAATGTTCCTGAACAACTATTCGGCTATAGAGGTCAACGTTGGCGTGCTCGGCTTTTCCTACACCCACACCAAATCGACCACTGACCGCATTTATGTCGCACACCGAAACTCTCAGAAAGCTAACTTCAATATCAACCTGTTCTCCATTACATTTGGAATGGCGTTTTATCTTTGACCTGCATGAAAATTATATATTCGCTCTTGGCGATAATGGCTATCCTCCCTTTGGAAGGGAAATGCCAGCAGAAAATCGAGGGAACACCTGTTGAGGTGGTCGATACACTGTCCGGCCAATTCGCCACCCAAAAACAGGATTTGTCTTGGATGGACGAGAAAGTGGTGGTAGGGAAAGACACCGTCAGCATTATAATCCCCCAGCGCAATTTCGGACGATACGACCGCGGTCTCTATAATTTCCTGTTTATCCCCAAAGGACAGTGGGCATTGGGGTTGACAGCCTCATACGGCTCTTTCGATGCCAAAGATGTGCAGATGCTCTCTGTAATCAAAGATTTTGATTTCAAGGGCACCGTTTATTCGGTCAAGCCGTCAGTTGCGTATTTCTGGAAAAACAATCAGTCCGTCGGTATTAAATTCAATTACACCCACGGTGATTTGAATATGCCTAACCTGAGCGTCGATTTCGACGACGACCTCAACTTCTCCATTCGCGATGTCAGCTTTTTTTCCGAGACATATTCTGTTGCGGTATTCTATAGAAACTACATCGGCCTTGGTCGCGAGAAACGTTTCGCCATTTTCAATGACGTCGACCTCTCATTAGGAGGTGGAATCTCCCGCTTCAAACGATACTACAACGACGAGTTGCGCAACACCCAGACCGATATTTTCGAAGCGGCCCTCAACTTCAGCCCCGGTGTCTGCATTTTCGTGATGGACTATGTCAGCTTCAATGTCTCTTTCGGCGTATTCGGAATCAAGATGCGAAGCGAGAAGCAACGCACCAACGACGTGGACGAAGGCTCTCGGTTCACGAGCGGGGCAAATTTCAAATTTAACATATTCAACATAAACTTCGGAATCGGTATTCACATCTGATAATTATAGTAACGGATTATGAGACGCTTTTCACCCCCCTTTTTGCTGATTTTGGGGCTTTTTTCCCTCATTTCATGTATTAAAAATGATATACCTTACCCGAGAATCCAAGCAAATTTTGCAACTTTTAACATAACTGGCCAGTCTCAGGCTTCTTTGATTGACACTGTGACACGAAGCGTAACTGTCTATTTGCCAGAGACTTTAAACCCTCGTGAAGTTTCGGTCGAATCCTATTCATTATCACCCCAAGGTGTAGAAATTGTTGGCAATCAACTGTCTGATATACTGAATCTTACGCAGCCCGTAACTGTCATTTTAAAGCTATATCAGGAGTATCAGTGGACTATTCAGGCTGTCCAACCCATAGATAGGTATTTTGTTGTAAACCAACAGATTGGCTCATCTGTTATCGACATCGCGGCACACCGTGTCATCGTAAAAGTTCCCGATACGGCCGATTTGTCTGCGATTAAAGTGACATCAATGAAACTTGGCCCCGAAGGCTCGGTGCAAACGCCTGATTTATCGGGACATACGGTAGACTTTACAAATCCCGTTGAAGTCACTGTAACCTCTTTCGGCGAAGAAACCAAGTGGACTATTTACGTTGAGCCGACCCATGCTAATGTGACAACTGAGAGCGCGGATGCTTGGACATCAGTCGCTTGGGTCTACGGCGCCGCGCGTGCAGGGAGGAACAACGGCGTTGAGTATCGCAAAGCGTCTGATACACAGTGGACTAAAGTTCCATCTGAATGGATTACACATGACGGAGGAAACTTCACCGCGCGCATCATCCATCTCGATGCCAACACTGAATATGTCGTAAGAGCCTATTCTGATGACGAATACGGCGCAGATATCACTGTCACTACAGGTTCGGTGGTTCAAGTGCCAAACGCAAGTCTCGATGAATGGTGGCTTGACGGTAAGGTCTGGTGCCCATGGGCCGATGGTGGTCAACGGTATTGGGACACAGGTAACAAAGGAGCCACGACACTGGGACAGAGCAACAGTATCCCCACCGATGACACTTCGACAGGCACGGGTAGAGCAGCTATGCTGCAATCTAAATTTGTCGGCATAGGTGCCTTAGGCAAATTGGCTGCCGGCAACCTGTTTACCGGCGAATATGTTAAGACTGTGGGAACCAATGGCATACTGAGCTTTGGGCGGGAATTTTCGCAACGTCCCACCCGTCTCAGAGGTTATCTCAAGTACACTCCTGCGCCGATAAGTAGTGTCTCTAATAATAATCCTGACTATAGGTACATGAAAGGAGAGCCCGACACCTGCATTGTGTGGATGGCGTTGTCCGATGGCACTGCACCCTACGAAATACGCACCGACCCCAAAAATCGCCAGTTGTTCAATCAGAACGACCCGTCGGTAGTGGCTTACGGCCAATTCCAGTCGGGTGCGGCGATTCCGTCATATCAGCAGTTTGACATAGATCTTGATTACCGTAGCACGTCAAGGATACCGCGTTATATTGTCATCGTGTGTTCAGCGAGCAAATACGGCGATTACTTTACCGGCGGCGACGGCAGTGTATTGTACATCGACGACCTGGAACTCTTATACGACTACTGATATTCTAAATCACCTCCATGTTGGCTGCGAGGCGTTGACGCACTACTTCGTACATCATTACGCCTGCGGCGACAGACACGTTTAGTGATTGTATGTGGCCGAATTGGGGAATTGAAACGAATGTGTCGCATAGCCGAAGTACTTCGGGGGATATACCCGTGTCTTCAGCTCCCATCACGATTGCAACCGGGGCGGTATAGTCGGCTTGTGTGTAGTTGATGTCGGCTTTTTCGCTTGCGGCGACTATCTGGTATCCGTTGTCTTTTAGGAATTTCACAGCCCAAAGCAGACTGCGTTCACGGCACACCGGCAGATGGAGCAGTGCGCCGGCTGAGGTTTTTACAGCGTCTCCATTGACCGATACACTGCCGTGGGTTGGTATCACGATGGCGTCAGCTCCGGCACATTCGCAGGTTCTGGCAATCGCACCGAAGTTCCTGACGTCAGTTATGCCATCGAGCATGACTATGAAGGGCATCACGCCATCTTCATAAAGTTGTGGTACGAGGTTGTCCAGTGAATGGTAGGTGACTGCCGACAGTATGGCTAACGCACCCTGATGGTTTTTTCGGGTGATTCGATTTATTTTCTCAACAGGTACGCGTTGGGTCAAAATACCGTTTTGTCTGATTTTGTCAAAAAGTTCAGTCGCAAGTTCGCCTTGGAGGTCTTTTTTTATCAGTATTTTGTCAATATCTTTTCCTGCATCAATCGCCTCGATTATAGCTCTTATGCCAAATATATAGTCGTTACGGTCCATTTTTGGGTTATGATTGGGTTATGTTTGAAAGTAGAGATTTGGCGGCTGCTTTGGCCGTTTCATCGACATTAGAACCACTGAGCATTATAGCGAGCTCGTCAATGCGTTCGTTTGAATCAAGCTCCTTGATGCGTGTGAATGTCGAGTGTTCATCATCTTCTTTATAGACTTTGAAGTGAGAAATTCCTTTAGAGGCGACCTGGGGCAAATGGGTTATAGCGATAACTTGAATGTTGCCTGCTATTTCCTGCATCATAAGCCCCATGCGGTTGGCCACATCGCCCGAAACGCCTGTGTCAACCTCATCGAAGATGATAGACGGTAGCCGCATTTTGGACGCTACAAGCGATTTAATCGATAGCATCAATCGGGATATTTCGCCGCCCGATGCGGTTGAGCCGACAGGCATCGGTGTCTGGTTTTTGTTGAATGCGAATAGAAATTCGACATGGTCGATTCCGGTCGATGTCATTTCCCGAGGGGAGACCTTTATGTCGCAGACAAGATTTTTCATCCCTAATGGAAGTGCTTTGTCGCGGAGTTCATTGGCAAAACGACGGGCTTCTTCCATGCGCCGGTCAGATATCAGCCCGGCTGTTTCCATGGCGTGGGCCTGCGCTTTTTTTGCTTCTCGTTCAAGCTCTCTTAGTTTTTCATCGCCATTGTCTATATTGTCGAGTTTGGATTCCAGTCTGTCTCTGATCTCAATCAGTTGGGCGACGCTGTCTACATGATGGCGGCGTTGCAGCGAATATATCTCGTTCAACCGTTCCTCTACTTCTTCAAGTTGCTCGGGATCGGCTGAGAGGGAGTTGTCATAGTCGGAATATGTGTCGGCAATATCTTTCAGTTCGATTTTGACCGATTCAAGGCGTTCGGCAAGTGAATCGGCCTCCTCTATGGTTCCTATCAGTTCCTGCGCAGCATCGATGGCCCGATTGATTAGGGATAGCGCATCGGGGTTGCCCGAAGATAATGCCTCGGTCACTTCGTTCAGGTTATCCTTGATTTCTGTCACGTTGGTCAGCACCTCGCGTTCGCGTTCGAGAGTTTCCTGCTCGTCGGGAAGCAATTGCAATTCTTCTAATTGCTTGAGTTGGTAACGGGTAAATTCCTCATCATCTTTTGCTGTTTCGATCTCCCGCCGTAATTTCCTGAATCGAGCCACAGCGGTTCTAAATGCTGAGTAGCGTCTTTCAAATTCGGCCAGAAGCTCTCCGTTCCCGGCGAGCGAGTCGATGATTTTCATCTGATATTCGGGAGTCGCAAGCAGCAGGTTTTGATGCTGGGAATGGAGATCTACGAGCTGCATGGCCACCTCTCTCAGTGCGGCCACGGTCACGGGCGAGTCATTGATAAACGCTCTTGACCGACCGTTAGGGGCAATCTCTCTGCGCAATATGCACTGGCTGTCGTCCCAGTCAATATCGTTTTCATTACATATGCGTTTAAGCTCAGTGTCGTTGTTTAGAGTGAATACCGCCTCTATGACCGATTTGAGACTTTTGTCGCGCATCATCTTGGAATCGGCTCTTTCACCAAGCAGCAATGAGAGTGCGCCGAGCATTATTGATTTCCCGGCACCGGTTTCGCCGGTTATGATGTTGAACCCGCTGTGAAACGATATTTCAATCTCGTCAATCAGCGCATAGTTTTTTATATGAAGCGATTGAATCATCGTGAAGTTATTTGTTGGTACCGTTTTTTATTTTTGTGATTCGATCGAGGTCGGTAGGGTAGATGGGCGAAAGTATCTCAACGGCTTTCTCGCGTTCGGTCTGGCTGCCTTTGGTGTAGATGTTGACCAATTCATCAAATTTGGCATCGCGGAACATAGACAGAGCCACCGACATCGGAGCCACGTTGTAGACTTTTTGGATATTCTCAAGGGTAGAGGTTATCTTGGCTCTGCCTTTATCGGGGCTTAGTGCCATCTCGTCGAGACCTTCCCTGTGGTACTCGTAGGTCAAATCGCGGATTATCGAAGTCGCCGGCTCAATGTACGAGCCGAGCACAGAGCTACGGTTTTTTGAATCTTCAAATGCTTTCCAGCCGATTTCTCCCGAAGATTGCGCAAGTTGAACTATGTTTTGTGCGCGTTCAAAAAACTGTTCTCCTCCTTTGCGTGAAAATGAGTCGAAGTCAACCGCTAAAATCAGGTAAGCGTAAAAATTCAATATGGCGGTCAATTGGCTTTCCATCGAATTTTCTGAGAAAATCAGCGGTTCGTTTTCTTGGTAGGTGAAGTCGATTTTGGAATCTTTGAAGTTTATCAGAGTGGTTGTGTAAGAGCTGTTGTAGACTGGTCTTATTGACTGCACTTGCAGGTCGCCCTTCATTGTGTTATCGCTGTATTCCTTTATGGTAAAGAACAGGCGGCATTCTATTTTCTCATTGGTTGCGAATTGGGCATTTGTGAATTTTGTGGTGTTCATGTAGTCGTTGATCGCCTCTTGCAGGGTCTGAAACACCTGTTTGTTTGTCGCTTGCACCTGATCGGCGTTTATTTCCACCTTGCAGTTAAGTTCCTGGGCTTCGCACGCTAATGAGCTTATGGCGGTTATTACTGATAAAACCGCGGTTTTTATGGAGAGCGGGAGTAATTTCATCTTGATATAATGGTGTCGATAATGTCAGTGGCCACTTCCCGTTTTGATTTTAGGGGGAAACAGCGTTTATTACCATTAACGTCAAAAATGGATATTTTATTAGTGTCGGTGCCAAATCCTGCGCCTGAATCACGTAGCGAATTTAACACTATGTAGTCGAGATTCTTCCGCTTTAGCTTGTCAATGGCGTTAAAATCCTCATTATCTGTTTCCAACGCAAATCCCATAAGCAGTTGACCGGGCTTCTTTTGGGCTCCCAGAGATGCGGCTATGTCAGGGTTCTTCGTGAGTTTTATAACAGGGATTTCCTCTTTCTCTCGTTTTATCTTATGATTGACATATTCTGTCGGAGTATAGTCGGCCACTGCGGCGCACATTATTCCGATGTCGGATTTTGGGAACAGTTTCTGGCATTCCGCAAGCATCTCACGGGCCGACTCTACTTTGATTACCTTGACATTGTCAGATGTCGGCTTTATGTTTACCTGTCCGCTGACAATGGTGACGTCTGCTCCGCGTGTGGCGGCTTCGTCAGCTATGGCGTAACCCATTTTGCCGGTTGAATAATTGCCGATGAATCTGACCGGGTCGATTTTCTCGTATGTCGGGCCGGCTGTTATGAGCATTTTTTTCCCAGCGAGGTCTTCTCGGCGAGAAAAGTAGTCATTAATCGTGTTGAATATCTCGTCAGGCTCAGCCATGCGTCCTTTGCCGACGAGGTGGCTTGCAAGCTCACCCACCGCCGGATCGATTATTCGATTACCGTAGCTGCGAAGCATCTCTATGTTTCGAGTGGTTGACGGGTGCGCCATCATGTCGAGATCCATGGCCGGAGCGATAAAGACCGGTGCTTTGCTTGACAGATACGACGTGATGAGCATATTGTCGGCAACACCGTTGGCCATTTTCGCAATCGACGACGCCGTAGCCGGAGCTATCACCATAACGTCGGCCCACAAGCCTAAATCGACATGGCTGTGCCATTCGCCGGTGTTGGCTGTGAAAAACTCGCTAACCACAGGTTTGCCGGTCAACGCCGACATAGTCACCGGCGTTATGAACTCTTTTGCCGCCGGGGTCATTATCACTTGCACTTCGGCTCCGGCTTTGACGAACAGTCTGACCAGTGATGCGGTTTTATAAGCCGCTATGCCTCCGCAGATGCCAAGAACGATATGCTTACCTTTAATCATCGGATAATTATCAGTGACAGCGCATTTTTATGCGCGTGAATACATCTTTGGTGTTTTGAGGAAAATCGCCGCCGAGAATCCAGCTAAAATAACCCGGGTCACGCCGAAGCACATCCTCGGCAAGTTTCCCTTTGTATTTTCCGAAGTTTATCACCTCCTTGCCTTCATCGTTATAAATCAGTCGTCCCATCAAATCGACATTGCGGTTTTGGGAGGAATATATTGAAAGCTGTTCTACATCGGTCGGCAAATCTGAATATCTTTCGAGTTGAGCTTCAAGCACCTCTAATGTCGCCATTGTGTCGGCAATAGCCGAGTGGGCGTTTTCGAGGTCTTTGTCGCAATAGAAGCGGTAGGCGGCCACGAGAGTGCGTTGCTCTTTTTTGTGAAAAATTGTCTGAACGTCGATAAACCGATGTTTTGTGAAGTCAAAATACACACCGGCGCGGCTGAACTCCTCTGATAACATCGGGAGGTCAAACTTGTTGGAATTAAATCCTGCGATGTCGCAACCGGTGAAAAACTGGGCTATTTCCTTGGCCATCTCTTTGAACGTGCGACAATTGGCGACATCCTCATTTGTGATTCCATGAATTTCTGTCGCTTCTGCCGGAATTTTGATGCCCGGATTTACGCGTCGTGTGTCTTTTATCGGGTCTTTGCCGTCAGGCAACACTTTGACCATTGAAATTTCGACAATACGATCCTGGGTAACATTGGTCCCGGTTGTCTCAAGATCAAAAAAAACTATTGGACGTTTGAGTTGTAAACGCATTTCGATAGTCGTTTTTTTAGAAATCTGTAACGTTCATCGGCATCAACAGCATAAGCAATTCGCTGTCTTCGTCGTTTTCTGAGGGGAGGAACACGCACGGACGGCTCGGATCGGCGAGCTTGACCACAAGTTCCGTAGTTGAGATAGTGTTGCAGATTTCAATAAGATATGGTGCGCTTAACCCTACGACCAGTTCATGTCCAGCATAGTCGCAGCTTAGTTCTTCGCGTGCCACGGTGCAGACGTTGTTGTCCTGGGCTTTCATCAAAATCTTGTCGGGAGTAAGCTTAAACTTGATCAGACCGTTGCCCGCTTGAACGAAGATGCCCACGCGGCGCACGGCGTTGACAAAAAGCTGGCGGTCGATTGTGAGCGTGCATGGATTATTGGTGGGGATTACCCTGTTGTAGTCGGGGAAGTTGCCCTTGATGAAACGGCAATTGAATGTGTAGGCGTCAGATTCGAAAGTTGCGCTCTTGGGGTCGATTGTGACCTTGATTCCCTCCTCTTTGGCGAATACTGATTTGAGGATATTAGCCGGTTTGACGGGGAGAATGAATGAACCCTCCACTCCCGGTTGCGACAATGAGTTGCGGTATTTCACCAACTTGCGGGTATCGGTCGCTACGAATGTGATATTGTCGGTCTTTATATCCCACAGTATACCCATCATCTGCGGACGCAGTTCGTCGGAGCTGACGGCAAAAAGGGTGTTGTCGATACCTTTGATAATCTGTTCTGACGGACAAGTGAATTTCAGGCAATCATCGTCGGTGTCTTCTGTTTTGGAACTTGGGTATTCGATACCATTGATGGCTATCAAGCTATAGTTACCACCGGGATATGTTATTTCGACTGCGAGAGTTTCATCATTGATTTCAAAAGTAATGCCCTGGTCGGGAATTTCACGCAGCAGGTCGACCATGCGACGCGCGTCGATGCAAAATTGTCCGTTCCCTTCGGCCTCGGTGACAAGTACGCGCGCCGTCAACGTGTTTTCCATGTCAGAGGCGGTGATCGTCAACATACTCCCGTCGAGGTTAAACAGGAAATTGTTTAGGATTGCAAGGGCATTTTTTGAGTTAATCACCTTGCTGACAGCCGACACATAGCTGTAGAGTGTCTTACTGGGAACGTTAAATTTCATATCGTTAAGGTTTTGTTTTGTTATCGCTAATGGTTAAATCGCGCAGACGCTGCCGTCAATGGGTGCATCTTAGCGAAATTAATTACAAATATAATCAAAAAATTCGGATATCCGATACCATTAACTCATATAGTTTTTGCTGAATGGTGCGGGAATAATCTTCGGCGGGGCTATTTCTTTAGTTCGTCGAGTTCCATTGAGGCGAGTTCCCACAGGCTCATGGCGTTTTCCAACTTTTTGGACGCATCTTGATGGCGCGTGAATATTTCATTGCCGGTCTCCCCGTTAGCTATGGATTGCTCGATGTCAGCCAGCTCTTGTTCAAGGCGGGATACCTCTGCCTCGGCCTCCGAGACTTTTTTCTCCGCACGACGTATGATTTTGTCACGCTCGCGTTGCTCGGCGTAGCTAAGACGGGGTTTCGGTTGCGCCGGAATGTTTTTAGACTCTTTGACGGCTAATGGTGCGGGTTGTGCCGGTTTGTTATCTTTGACCGGGGTGGGGGATTTGCTTAACTCAAGTTCTGCGAGCGATGCTAATTTTTTCTTTTCGAGAAATTCGTATATACCCCCGAGACATTCTTTAACTTTGCCACCACCAAATTCATAGACTTTTTCAACAAGTCCGTCGAGAAACTCGCGATCGTGAGAGACGACTATCACTGTGCCGTTGAAATCTTTGATTGCCTGTTTCAAAATATCTTTAGTCTTCATGTCGAGATGGTTGGTCGGCTCGTCCAGAATCAAAAGATTGACAGGCTCCAATAGTAGTTTGATCATGGCGAGACGGGTCTTTTCACCACCCGACAACACTTTTACTTTTTTGTCTGAGGCTTCGCCCCCGAACATGAACGCACCAAGGATATCGCGTATTTTGGTGCGTATATCGCCCACGGCAACGCGGTCTATAGTGTCGAATACCGTAATGTCGCCATCGAGCATTTGCGCTTGATTCTGGGCGAAATATCCGATTTTCACGTTGTGGCCTACCTTTAGTGTGCCGGTATACGGAATTTCGTTCATGATACATTTGACGAGAGTGGATTTTCCCTCGCCGTTTTTGCCTACAAACGCCACTTTCTCGCCTCGTTTGATGGTGAATGTCGCGTGGTCGAATACCTGATGGTCGCCATATCGTTTCCCTACGTTATCAAGTATGAGCGGATAATCGCCGGAGCGAGGGGCGGGAGGGAAACGTAGATTAAGGCGTGAGGTATCGACCTCATCGACTTCAATCCGTTCAATCTTTGCGAGTTGCTTGATGCGGCTCTGCACCTGTACGGCTTTAGTGGCCTTATATCTGAAACGCTCGATGAAATCTTCGGTTTCCTGAATCTGTTTCTGTTGATTCAGATAGGCTCTCATTTGCTGCTCGATGCGCTCCTGGTGCAGCACAACATATTTTGAGTAGTTCACCGAGTAGTCATAGATTTTTCCCATGGAAATTTCTATGGTGCGGTTGGTGACGTTGTCGATGAACGCGCGGTCGTGCGATACGAGCACAACCGCATTGGCTTTCGTTATCAGAAAACTCTCGAGCCACTGAATCGACTCTATGTCGAGGTGGTTTGTAGGCTCGTCGAGCAATAGCACATCGGGATGCCTTAGCAGAAGTTTGGCGAGTTCAATTCGCATTCGCCACCCACCGCTGAATTCGGCTGTGGGCCTATTAAAATCAGAACGGTTGAAGCCGAGTCCCAACAAAGTTTTCTCCATTTCGGCCTCGCGGTTTTCGCTTTCTTCCATAGCGAGATGCTCGGTCAGGGTGGTCAGACGGTCAATCAGCCTCTGATAATCATCACTTTCATAGTCGGTGCGTTCAATGAGCGATGCGTTAATCTCGTCAATTTGTTCATGCATCCTGTCTATATGAGAAAACGCCTGTCTGACTTCCTCAGCCACCGTACGCTCGTCGTTCAGTTCCATTTGCTGTGGCAGGTAGGCGATGGTGGTGTCATTAGGCACGGCCACACTTCCGCTCGTCGGTTTTTGAAGGCCGGCGATTATTTTGAGCATTGTCGATTTGCCTGCGCCGTTTTTGCCGACGAGTGCTATCTTGTCTTTCTTGTTGATGACGTAGTTGATGTTGTCAAAAAGAGATTTGGCGCTAAATTCAACCGATAGGTTTTGTATGGAAATCATTTGTTGGAATCTGCTCTTAAAGTTTGCGAACTGCTGAAAAACGGATGCAAAGTTAGCAACTTTTTACCGTTTAAGGTCACTTTCGCGTATGTAACCGTTCATCAAAGCATAAACGCCGAGACCCGAGACGCTTTTGATTCCAAGTTTAGCCGTGATATTGCGCCGGTGAGTCAAAACGGTGTTGAAGCTGATTGAGAGTGTGTCGGCAATTTCTTTGTTGATAAATCCCATGGCTACAAGTCTCAACACCTCTATCTCACGTTGTGATAAGGTAGTTGATGAGACTGATTCATCTTTTGGAACTATGAGCGCCCCAAGCTGCTCTATAAGTTCACTTTCATCGGTGGTGGAGTCAATAGATGTCATCCCTGAATTATTGTCGCTTCCATTGATGACTGTTGTGCGCTGACGCCGGGCAATGAAAAAATCTATGTTCCTGACAAGCATATCGGCCGACACAAGGTATCTTGTCGATATGTCATCGTCGGCCGAATGATCACTTTCCGGCGATTGCGACAAATAGACGTCTGCGTTATAGAATTGTTCAAGCAGATGCTTCAATCCGATGGCTCTGGCGGTGTCATTGTCCGCTATGACAAATTTAGTCGCATTGGCCATCACATTGATTCCTTAGGGTTTGACGATTCGCGATAGAGTGGAAGAAGTATGCGGTTCCTGATACGGTTGTTTTGTCTGAAATCCTTTTCAAAAGCTATGATAGCGACAATAACGGCATAACACAGATTGGGATCGTAATCACCCTGCAGGTGCATGATCATCATGTTGCGCAAATCGTTGATTTTTTCCTCGATGGCCTCGCCGTCATCGGGAGTATGGTAGCCGCTGATGCCCGGCGTCCCATTCTCGATATTGGTGAACCAACAGTTGGTGTCGCTCTCTATGAACGCCTTTACATCTTCTTTCACCTCATCAAAAAACGCTCTCATCAGTTTGAGGTTATTGGCAGTACCGCTGTGCTGCAATAACGATGCGAAATGGCGCTCGATATTAGGCAGTTGAAATTTCAGATAAGAACAGTCTGTGAGCCTTAGATAATTGACGATCACCAAGGGGTTGATACTCCTTAGATGCTTCTCGGGGAAATACACCTCATTGGTGAACGTGTTAAGTATCATGACAAAAAATTCCGTGTCGAGTTTCTTGTCGGCGCATATTGACTCAATTGTGCTGTCACCTGTGCCGAGAAATATTCCGAAGCGGTTGATTACAGGTATTATTGACGGTTCCTGGGCGATAATTTCGCTTAATGTAGAGGTCGGTTGTATCAGAGCCATTGCAATTCAGAATCTTTTTTCATGCCTGACGGTGATGATGTGGCTTTCTGTGATGACTACGTCGACTTTGACATCGTGGGGCTCCGAATCTATATCGTCAACGAGCTGAAAATCGTAGGCCACACCTACTTTGGTCGCTTTTGTGTCGGCAAGCAGACGGTCGTAGAATCCTTTTCCGCGGCCAACTCTGTTGCCCCGGCGGTCGTAGGCTATGGCGGGAACAACAACCATCTCTATATTTTCGATAGGGATAAGCTCGTCGCCCGATGGCTCCTCAATGTGGAAAGCTCCCAAACGCAAAGCCGATTGGTCGTAAGGTAGTATCTCAAGATTCACACCGTTGACCCTTGGAAGAAAAAAATGCTTTCTGTTGTGCCAGCGGTCTATAAATTCGCGGGTTGACAATTCATCGGGAAGCGAGTGATACAAGAGGATATTGTCGGCCAGCATGAATGCGGCGGAGTGTTCGAGCACGTCAAATACTTTTGCGGCCGCCTCTGACTTTTCCTTCATTGACAACAGGCTCTTTTGAGCCTTTACTCGTCGGCGTATATCCTCTTTTTTCATGATTCGTTGCTTTATTTCTTTTCTTTTATCGGAGCTGTGGCATTGCCGCTCTTGATTTCATCTATTGAACGCAACACGTTGGTGTCGGTCTTGTTGATTATCGCATAGTAGGCCGAGATTCCGAGTATGTCACGCGCAATCAAAGCCTTCAGTTGATTAACAATTAATCCGTGGGAAATGTTGATGTAGTACCAGCGTGCAGGGACACCGTTCTGGGCTGCGAATCCGGCGAACGAACGCAATAATACATCGTCTGAAGGCAGGCGTTTGAGCAGTTGGTCGACGTTGTCTGATTTCAACAGCTCCTGTCGGTTAAGGTCACAGTATTCAAATGCGAAACGTTGCAGCAGACCTGCGTTTGCCACATTGATATAGTAGCCTGTTATGCCCGAAGTGTCGTTAGGTACGAATATGTCAGGCATTATGCCGCCACCGCCGTAGACCGTACGGCCACCGATGGTCTTGAATATATTTTTGGTGTCGAGTTTGATTGAGTCGGCGCTGAATGCCTCGCCGTGGTTGTAGCGTTCGAGGATGTCGTTCTCGTATGCCGCTGTCTGTCCGAATTTATAATCTTTTTGAATGCAACGGCCCGATGGTGTGTAATAACGGGCTATTGTCAGACGTATCGCACTGCTGTCGGGCAATACGAGTTGATGCTGGATAAGTCCTTTCCCGAATGACCGGCGGCCGATGATGAGACCTCGGTCATTGTCCTGGATTGCTCCGGCGAGAATTTCGCTTGAACTTGCCGAATACTCGTCGATTAGAACGGTCAACGGAACATTCTGATAGTTGCCGGTGCCATCGCTGAGATAGATGTCGTCTTCCTTTCCGTCACGTCCTTTTTTGGCCATAACGATAGAGCGGGCAGGGAGGAACTCGTTTGCCATTAATATGGCTGCCTCCATCACGCCGCCGCCGTTGCCGCGCAAGTCGATGATAAACGATTTCGCACCATCCTGAGTCAGGTCGTTAAGAGCTGTTATGAACTCGCTGTAAGTGGCGCGCGTGAATTTACCGACCTTAATGTAGCCTATGTCGCCGGTTGCTATATAGGCGGCGTCTATTGATTTATTTGGTATTTCACCGCGGGTCACCTCAAATTCGTAGGTCTTCTTTGAATTTTGGCGTTTTACGCCAAGTTTCACGCGGGTATCGGCTTCACCTCTAAGTAGAGTTTTGACATGATCGGCCGATATGCCTATGCCGGCCACGTTCTCTCCGTTGACTTTTACTATGCGGTCACCTGCGACTATGCCTACTTTCTCGGCCGGTCCGCCGGCTGAAACCTCCAGGACAGTGATTGTGTCGTTGTTAACCATAAACGATATCCCGATTCCGCTGAACGACCCGTCGAGGTCATCGTTGACCGCTTTGAGGTCTTTGGCCGATATGTATGCCGAGTGTGGGTCGAGTGTCGTCATCAGTTGCGGAAGGGTGTATTCCAACAGGCTGTCGAGGTTAACTTCATCGACATAGTCGCTTTTAATCAGGTTGAGGATTGTGTTGAGTTTCTTTTCTGCGGGGGTATTGCCGTGGGTGTTACATAGCTTTTCACCGGCTATCCAACCGCCTACAAATGCTGCCGCTACAAGCAGCGGTATCCACATCGCTGAATTTGTTTTTATTTTCATCGTTTGAAAAAACGTAAGTGGAATAACTTATTGTGTTTTAAATCAATGGTCGCTTTGTGTCAGTCGATTTCTGGAATGTGTACACATTCAACTCCGGCGCGTTCGAGCAGTTCGACTCCTGCCGATAATCTGTATAGCTCGTTGAAAACGACTCGTTTTATGCCGGCCTGAATAATCAATTTCGCGCATTCCAAACATGGCGATGCTGTGACATATAGGGTTGAACCGTCGCTTGAGTTGTTGCTGCGGGCCACTTTGGTGATGGCATTGGCCTCGGCGTGCAAGACGTATGGCTTCGTCTGGCCGTCCTCATCTTCGCATATATTTTCAAATCCGGAAGGAGTGCCGTTGAAGCCGTCAGATATAATCATGGAATTTTTCACCACAATCGCTCCGACTTTCCTCCGCTGGCAATAGGAGTTTTCAGCCCAAATTCTTGACATCCTCAGGTATCTTTTGTCAAGTAATTCCTGCTTGTCTATCTGATCCATTTTAAGACTAAACTTTTATCGGCGCGAATTTACATACTTTTTGCGATTATCACGCTCATTGGATAATAATTTTAACTGCCGTTATCGGTTATATTATAACTGATTGCATCATTTTAAGTTCATTCATCATCATTGTCAGTCCCGACGATGGCCGATGGCAGGCTTTTTGAAACTTTTGCACCCATTTTCTTGAGCTTTTCAGCCCTGCTGACGAGATTGCCTTTTCCCTCAGTCAGTTTGTTAAGAGCCTTGTCGTACGCTTCGCGGGTAGAGGTTATGGCTTTTTCGATGCGAAGCATATCATCTACGAAACCGACAAACTTGTCATACATATTTCCTCCGGCCGTGGCTATGTCGAGCACGTTGTGGGCCATGCGGTCGTGTTGCCATAGTTGCTCTACAAGTTTGAGGGCTGAAATGAGGTGGGTGGGTGACACTATCAGCACGCGTTGTTCATAGGCTTGTTGCCAAAGTGTGTCGTCGAGCTGCATCGCCGTTATGTAAGCGCCTTCGTTAGGTATGAACATCATGACAAAATCTGTCTTGCCCCCTCCCACATAGCTTTGATAATCTTTTTGGGCAAGTTCACGGATGTGCGCTCTTACCGAGGCGATATGTTGTTTGCCAAGAACCGTGCGCTCTTCGTTGTCGTCGCAGTTGACCCAGCCGACATAGGCCGACAGGGAAACTTTTGAGTCTATTACCACGCATCTCCCATCGGGATAGTTGATTACCACGTCTGGGCGCAAGTGCCGTCCTTCCGCGTCGCGGAGAGTGCGCCCCTCATCGTCCACGGTCTGCTGGACGGTGAACTCACGTCCGCGCACAAGCCCCGATTTCTCAAGAATGTTTTCAAGAATCATCTCGCCCCAGTCCCCCTGGGTCTTGCTGTTGCCGCGCAATGCTACGGCGAGTTCCTTGGCTTCCCGGCCAATTGACATATTAAGTTCCATCAGTTCCTTGATTTTTTCCTGAAGGGAAAATCGTTCGCGGGCCTCGGTGGAATAGCTGTCCGACACGGTCTTTCTAAACTGCTCGATGTTCTCTTTCAACGGTGTCAGGATTTCGCTCAATCGGGTTTCATGCTGCTCCTTGAATGTTCGTGAATTATCTGTGAAAATTTGGTTTGCGAGATTCTTGAATCTAAGCTCCGATTCTTCAGCGAGGCGCTGCTTTTCTTCCTCGCCAAATCTGATGCGTTCATTCAGCCGGCTGTTTTCCTCCCTGAGTGAAACTTCGGTGGCCCTGCAGGCCAAGAGCTGTTCTTGTGCGAGTGATAAACGCTGTTGCTCCTCATGTAACAGGCGTTGGGCGTTGTCGGCAGCGGTTTGTGTGGCGGCGGCTTTCGCTTCGCTTTCCGAAACCTTATCGCGCAATTGCCCGTTTGATTTGAGTGTTACAAGAAAAATTGAGGTCATAGCTAAGGTAATGACCCCTAAAATAATGACTGCGATTAACATTGTCTATTTAATTTGACTGTAAAGATAAATCAAAAATTTGACATCCAAAGTCTGTCCATTGCAATGATTTGTTTAATTTTGCAAGAAATATCTTTGATGCCATGAAAAAAGGTCTTTGGGGACTATGGGCGATTCTTGCTGTGGCATTGGCCATGTTCCTGATAACGTCAAGTTTCGATTCAATAAAAGTCGGTTCTGTCGAGCTGAAAAGTTCGGGCATGGCCCGGCGGCTTATGCGTCCGCCGGTGACTGATGCGGAATCGCTTGTCGGGATTGTGGCTGAAACCGTGGGTTCGGTTGAACGGTTTACGGTCAACGACGATGCCAATGTAGTCGATACTGCATCTAAGACCATTCTGTTCATCGGTGATTCGATGCTTGAGGGATTGTCGCCGCGATTGGCAGCCTACGCCAAAGAAAATGGGCATACACTTTATACGGTTATTTGGTATAGTTCTACCTCAAAAATATGGAGCGATGCAGCCAAATTAACGACCTACATACGCAAGTTCCGTCCCGATTATATCTTCATTTGTCTCGGAGCCAATGAGCTGTTTGTTAAGGATATAATGACTAAACGAGATGTGTGCGTCAGAAATATAATAAAAGAAATAGGTGACATCCCGTTCGTGTGGATTGGCCCTCCGAATTGGAAGCCCGACACTGGTATAAATCGTTTGATAGCCAACAATGCCGGTAACGGGCATTACTTTAAATCCGACGGAATGAAATTTGACCGTGCGAAAGATGGAGCGCACCCCACCCACCAGTCGGCGGCGTTATGGATGGACAGCGTGGTGAGATGGATGTCTCTCCATGCCCGACACCCCATAAAACTCGATGTGCCATCAGTCGCGCAGGCCCGCCCAAAAAAGGTCGAGGTTTTGCAACCGCTTAAATGACCGTAATCTGGCATGGACAATATTTGGTTTAACATTCAATCGTTACTCAGCTACGACCCGGCGGCTCCTATGATTTTTTCCAGTGGCCTGTTTTGGTGTCTGTTCATTCTTTTTCTACCTGTCTATGCTATATTGAAAAAACGCCGGCTACAGATGCTGGTGTTCGTCGTCGCCTTCAGCCTGTATTTCTACTATAAGTCAAGCGGTTGGTTTTTCATGTTGCTTGTCGGGACTTCGTTGGTCGACTGGGGGTTGTCGCGGATAATGGTCTCGATGTGTAGCAGGTGGCAGCGGCGTCTGTGTCTCACTGCCTCGATTGTCGTGTCTTTGAGCGTGCTGTGCTATTTTAAGTATGCAAACTTCTTTCTTTGGAACTGGAATAGCATGGTCGAAGGTAATTTCCAGCCGTTAGACATAATTCTCCCGGTTGGAATATCATTCTACACGTTCCAGTCAATCAGTTATATAGTCGATGTCTACAAGGGTAGGGTGGCACCCACACGGCGATGGATTGACTATATGTTTTTCCTGTCATTTTTCCCTGCGCTTGTGGCCGGCCCAATTGTGAGAGCCGATTATTTTCTGCCGCAGATTGAGCGCAATCACACCGCTGTCTCGGCTGAGATGTACTGGGGCTTTTGGCTTATATTGATTGGTGTTGTCAAGAAAGCGTTGATTGCCGATTATATTTCCCAATACAACGATTTGATATTCGCGTCGCCGACAGGCTATTCCGGATTTGAGTCACTGATGGGTGTGATTGGCTACACCATGCAGATCTATTGCGACTTCTCGGGCTACTCCGACATGGCCATAGGCATCGCGCTGATAATGGGCTTCAGACTCAGCAAAAACTTCGATTTTCCTTATAAATCAAAAAATCTTACAGAGTTTTGGCGTAGGTGGCACATATCTCTGTCGAGTTGGTTGCGCGATTATGTCTATATTCCCCTTGGGGGCAACCGGCGTGGAACGCTGCGCACTTACGTTAACAATTTTCTTACAATGCTCATCGGTGGCCTCTGGCATGGAGCGGCATGGAAATTCGTGTTTTGGGGTGCCATGCACGGAGTCGGTCTCGCTGTTCATAAAGCTCTCGCGCCCATATTGCGCAAGATTCCCGACGTGTGGCCTGTTAGGGCTGTGTCATGGTCCGCCACTATGATTTATGTATCCTTGTTATGGGTGTTCTTTCGTGCCGATTCCTGGCTTGATTCATGGTTGATAATAAAAAACATATTCACCAACTTTTCCCCTGCGCATATATTGCCGTTTGTTCAGGTGCGGTGGGTGTGGCTTTTGATGATGTCGCTCATAGTGGTGCTTCATTCCGTCCCGTCGCGGTGGATTGATGGTATTGGGAGATGGTTTGTACGCTCCCCATGGATCGTGAAACTTGTTGTTTTCGTAGCGGTCGTTCAGATAGTAGTCCAGTTCATGTCGCAAGAAGTCGCTCCGTTCATTTATTTCCAATTCTGATAATAGATTCGTTATACACAAAGAAAAAGAGGGCATCTCACGACGACCTCTCCTTCCATTCATCACATTATGCTTGTTTCTTTGTAATGCTTTATCGCATTTTATGAGAAAAGTGCTTGTGCTAATATTTATTGTTTCGATGGATTCAATAGCGGCTTTCCACTATGTCCCAATCAATGATGTCCCAGAGTCTCTCAAGGGCATCTTTGCGCCGGTTCTGATAATCGAGGTAATAGGCGTGTTCCCATACGTCAAATGTCAGAATAGGCGTAAGCCCCTCGGTCAGAGGGTTGGACGCGTTCGGACCCTGCGTGATAAACAGTCGGCCGTCATTGTCTCTTGATAGCCAAACCCACCCGGATCCAAATAGATTGACCCCGGCTTCGACAAACGCTTTCTTAAACTCGTCAAATGAGCCGAATTGGGCGCGTATGGCATCGCCAAGTTCCCCTGTCGGTTCACCGCCGCCATCAGGTGAGAACGAAAAGAAATAGAAGATATGGTTCCACGCTTGCGACGCATTGTTGAACAACGGGCCTTTCGCGTGTTTGATTACATCTTCCAACGCCATATCCTCAAACTCCGACCCCTTGATAAGGCGGTTGAGGTTGTCGATATAGGCTTTTTCATGTTTGCCGTAGTGGTAATCGATTGTCTCTTTACTGATTACCGGCTCCAGGGCATCTTTATCGTAAGGTAGTTCGGGCTGATTGTAAGTCATAACTAATCTGTTTTTTGTTTGATTTACTTTCTAAACAACTTTCAGTGTAGTTGGTTCTCTACATCAGCCATTGTTTCACATTTATTAGCGCAAAAAAGTGGTGAAGTTCCTGATGAGGTCGGTCTTCTATCAGTCGGGGTTATATCGGTTAAGTTTGGCGAGAACGGTGTGCATCTCATGCTCCGTCGCTATGTAATCGCGTTGGGCCTGCTTGAAGTACGCTGTTTCCTGCAGATAGTCCAATAAACTGATTTCCCCGCCGTCAAGAGCCATTTTCAGCAATCTTTGGGTATCCGACGTGGTGAGTATACGTTCATACTGTTCGCACTCCTCGCCGAGCCTTATAGCCTGCTGCCTCATAGCGTTCCATTCGGCTTCGAGTGCCGTGTTGCGGCTCACCATCGCACTCTGGTAGCTGTCTGCCTCGTCCATGGCGGCTTTGACCTTGTTACGGTTGGAAAACAGAGGTAGGGTTACACCGACCGATAGCCCGTTGAACCGTTCGCCAAGCTCATAGTCATAACGGTAGCCGACGGAAAATCCCGGCATCCTTGAGTTGCGCTCCACTTTGGCGTTTGCGAGCGACAGCTCCTTCATGTTGTTCAGATAGCGGCTTTGGTTATCGTTCTGCCGCAGTATTTCGGCATATTCCGCTTCTGTCCTGACGCCATCTTCCGCAGGGTATTGGTCGAGCGACAGTGTGTTTTCCCAACCGAAGCCGGGATTGACGGCGCGCAGCTCGCCTACTATAGCTTCGCGGGCTATGATTGCTTCATTCAACTGGCGCGTCACCCCAAGCAGTTCGATTTCAATCTTTTTGACATCGAGAATCGTGGTTTCCCCTTTGTCGAAACTTGTGCGGTACTTGTCGAGCAGTTGGGTTAGTGAACTTTTTATGCTGTCGAGCAATGCCGCGTCGCGGTTGGCATGGCAGAGGTCTATCAGCGATAATTTCACCTTTAGCCTCAGTTCGCTTAGTTCACTGTCAAAAGACGATTGCGACGCTTTTCTCATCAGCTTTGCCGCGCTTGAGCGTGCCGGGTAGGTTCCGGGCCAGTCAAAGCCCTGACTGACACTTACCCCCCACTTGTTTCCTATCCCTTTCATCCCCCACTGGTGTTCAAATTCCACTTCGGGATCATTCAGATTGTTGGTTGTCAGGCTGTTGGCTGTTTCGGCTCGTAGCTTTGATTTAAGAGCCTCGACCTGAGGCGATGTTTCTATGATTTCTTCCACAAGCCGGTCGGTTATGGCGTTAGCGCACATGACCGACGCGGTCATCACTGTGGCTACGACTATTCTTTTCATATCTTATTGTTATTATGCTTGGTTGAGAGATAATACAATATTGGTATCACTATCACGTTCAGTGCGGTCGACGACACGAGACCGCCGAGTATCACGATAGCCAATGGCGATTGTATCTCGTTGCCCGGCTCACCTCCGCGCAAAGCAAGCGGTATGAGGGCCAGGGCCGATGTCAGGGCGGTCATTATGATAGGGGTCAGGCGGTCGGCCGATCCCTGGTATATGCGCTGCATGACGCCCGCGCCTTCATCGCGCAGATGGTTATAGCGCGACATAAGCAGCATCCCGTTGCGCGTCGTGATTCCCAACAGAGAGATAAATCCTATGATTGCCGGGATGTTGAGCTCACCGCCCGTTATGACTAATATCAGCACGCCTCCGATCATGGCCAAAGGCATATTGACGAGTATTATCAGCGATTGCCCGACGTTTCTGAACTCGTTATAAAGCAGCATAAGGATTATCAGCAATGCGCCGATTGTGGCCCATCCGAGCGTTTTGGATGCTTCAGCCTCGCTTTCAAACTGCCCGCCGTAGGTGAGATAGTAACCCTCGGGGAGATTGACCTCATCCTCCACTCGGCCCTTGATGTCGTTGACGACCGAACGCAAATCCCGTCCGTCCACGTTGGCCGAGATCACTATGCGGCGGCTGACGTTTTCGCGGTTGATGGTGTTTGGTCCCGAGGTCGAGACTATTTCAGCGACATCGCTCAGCGGTATTTTCCCCACATTGCTGTCAATCATCAGCGATGAAATGTTGTCTATGCTGTTGCGGCTGCTTTCGGCAACTTTCACGGTGAGGTCATAGGGCAGTCCGTTTTCATAGACCTGCGACACTGCTTCACCCGCCAATGCCACATTGATAAACCGTGTGAAATCCTTGACGGTTATGCCATATCTCGACAGCAACTCGCGGCGCGGGCGTATGTCGATTTGCGGTCGTCCCACCTGCTGTTCTATGTTGGCGTCGACCACGCCGTCCACTTCAGGCAGCAGGTTCTTTATGTGCGATCCTATCGAATATAGCTTCGACAGGTCATCACCAAACAGTTTTATGGCGATTTGTGCCTCTGTGCCCGACAGCATCGCATCGATGCGATGAGAGATTGGCTGACCTATCTCGATATTTGCTCCGGGGATTGTCGCCAGCTTCTCGCGCAGCTCTCTGACCACTTCGCCGCGCGACCGGCCGTCGAGGCGGTAGGGGGCTTCGATTTCCGACACGTTGACACCGAGAGAATGCTCGTCGAGCTCGGCTCGCCCGGTCTTGCGAGCCACTGTGGTGATTTCAGGGACCGACATTATTAGTTTTTCGGCATATCGTCCCACCTTGTCGCTTTCCTCAAGTGAAATTCCCGGCAGGGTGCTGACGTTGATGGTGAAAGAGCCCTCGTTGAACGAGGGGAGGAAGCTGCGTCCCAAAGTGAAAAACAAGGCCACCGACAGCAAAAACAATCCTCCCGTGCTACAGAGCACTAACCGGCGGTGTCCTAAGCTCCACTCAAGGCATCTGTGATAGAGTTTTCCGAGTTTGCGGGTGAGCCATGGCTCGCGGTCAAGTGCGGCGGTGGCTTTTTTGCTCCCGAGCAGATAGCAGCAGAGCACCGGCGTTACCGTCAGAGCCACTACTGTCGATGCTATCAGTGCCACTATGAACGATATGCCCAATGGTATGAGCATACGACCCTCAAGCCCGCTCAGGAAAAAGAGCGGCAAGAAACTTGCTATGATAATCAGCGATGAATTGAAGATTGGCATCCTCACTTCGCACGACGCCTGATAGACCACCTCGCCGATTGGTTTGCGATCCCCCGGCTCCAGTGCGTGGTTGGCTCTTAGTCGTTTATAGACGTTCTCCACATCGACTATCGCGTCGTCAACCAGCGACCCTATGGCGATAGCTATGCCGCCAAGGCTCATTGTGTTGATGGTCAGACCCATGAAATGCAGCGCAAGCACGGCTATGATTATCGACAGCGGCAAGGCCACGAGCGATATGATGGTGGTGCGTAGATTCATGAGGAAGAAAAACAGCACCACAATAACCATCAGTGCCCCCTCAAACAATGACGACTGTAGATTTGAGATGGAGTTGTCTATGAAATCAGCCTGCTTGAAAATATCTGTCGATATGTTGATGTCAGTCGGCAACGACCCCTTCATTGTGGCGAGTTCGCTCTCAATCTTTTGGGTCAACGCTATCGTACCCACCGACGGCTGTTTCGTCACGGTCACGAGCACTGCCGGCTTCGTTTTCTCCGAGGCGGTTCCGAGTCGGGGCGACTGGTTCCCGGTGGTCACTGTCGCTATGTCGGCGAGTGTCACCATGCCTCCACCGCCGGTCGATTTGATTACGGCGGCTCCAAGCTCGTCGGTCGAGGTCGTGTTCACATCCCCCTTTATGAGATATTCGTTCCCGTACTCATACAGAACCCCTCCCGATGAGTTGTCGTTTATCCCCTCTGTCGCATCCATTACCTCGGCGAGGGTGACGTCGAAATATTTCATCCGCTCCGGGTCGAGCTGTATCTGGTATTCCTTTATGTCGCCACCTATGACCGATACCTGCGACACCCCGCCTATCGACAGGAGCCGCGGGCGTATGACGCGGTCGGCTATGGTGCGAAGTTCCTGAAGCGATGTCGAGTCGGCGGTGAGACCTATGATCATGATTTCTCCGAGTATCGACGACTGGGGGCCGAGGGTGGGGGAGCTGACTCCCGGCGGCAGCGTTTCGGCTATTGCCGACAGCTTTTCCGACACTATCTGGCGTGCCTTGTATATATCCGTGCCCCAGTCAAATTCCACCCAGACCACTGAAAAACCGGTGGCCGACGACGACCTGACGCGTCTCACCCCCGTTGCTCCGTTTACTGCCGTCTCGACGGGGAAAGTGACGAGCTTCTCCACCTCCTCGGGGGCGAATCCCGCCGCTTCCGTCATGACAACGACCGTTGGGGCGTTAAGGTCGGGAAAAATGTCTACCTCTGTTCTGATAAGTGTCAGCGAGCCGCCTAACAGTATCAGTCCCGACAGGATGAGAATCAACACCCTGTTGGCCAATGAAAAATGTATTATCTTGTTGAGCATGGCCGGTGGGATTAATGGTTATGTGAATGCCCCTCGGGGACTGCTCCGCTGCTCTCTGCGAGTTTAATCACCGTTGCCCCGGTGACGACAACCTTGTCGCCCGCCTTTATCCCCGACACTATTTCCACTCTTCGTCCATCGTTCCCTCCGAGCTTGACAAGGCGTTTGTCATAGCACTCATGGTCGCCTCTGACGTAGACATAGTGGTTACCCTGCTGTTCGGTGACGGCACCCACAGGGACGGTTATCACATCCTGACGCGATGCGCCGATCAGATACACTTCCGTGAACGTTCCGGGCGCGATGCTGCCATTGTTGCTCATGGTGAAATATACCGGTGCGTATCCCCCTGAGCTTGCGGCGGTGATGCCGTCTGATAGCAAGCCCCCGTTGACCTCTGTTAGCGATATGGTGGAATCGTTGCTCGCTGTGCGGAAATTCGCGCTTGTGATTGTCGACAGGAAACTGCGGTTTCTGGCCGGCACATCGGCCCTGAGCGTAAGTCTTCGGTTTCCCGAAATCTCGGCTATCGGTTGTCCGGCGTTGACATATTCCCCTTGTCTGACGAGCAGGCGCGTGATTACGCCGTCGATTGATGATGTCGCTCCGCTCCCCGACGGGCTTCCCCCATATGCCGCCCGTGCCTGTTCATATGCCGCTTTGGCGGCGTTGAAATCGCGCGTCGACACTATCCCCTCCTTATGGAGCGGTGTTATGCGGTCAAGTTCCCTTTTGGCGGCGTTGACTGCGGCCTGTGAGGCGGCGTTGGGGTCACCACCCGCTATCCCCTTTGATGAGATTGTGGCTATTGTCTGTCCGGCTCTGACGCGGCTGCCCTCGGTTGCGCCGCGCGACAGGGTCACTATACCTGCCGAGCGTGCCGAGACGGTTTGTTGTCCGTCGGGCGAAGGCACAATCTGCCCCGACACTTTAAGAACTTCGTGAAATTCGCTTGGGCTGACGGTTGCGACGCTGACACCCATATCGCGTGCTGTCTCCTCCGACAGTGTTATCTCACCGTCGTGATGTTTATGGGCTCCACCCTCGCTTTCTTCATGCTCATGGTCCGGGTCATGGGAGTCAATGTGTCCCGGATTTTCATGATGATGCCCGAGGCCGTCCTGCTCGGACGATTTGGCGCACGATGAATGCAGATATAAGGCAACGACGGCTATCGCTGCCAATTTATATGATTTCATGAGTTAATTTTTTATGATTTGATAATTATGTAACAAAAAACTGATCTATACTTATTACAAATTAACGTTTCGTGCCCGTATGGGTGGTGCCCTGAGTTGTGGCGCCACCTTTAGTGGTGTCGATGGGATTCTGCGTTCCTCCCCGGCATATATGGTGGTCTGTGGTTGGTGTGATGCACCGTCGATGGTCGCGCAAGGGCTGTTGATTGCTGCGGAATATGAATCGTGGCTTTGGTGGTCGCGTGTTAGCGGTGAATCATCGAGGTGCATGGCGCAATCATCGCCGCGGCTATTACCGTTATTGTGATTGTAATTATGATTATGATGGCAATCTACTATTCCATGATGGCAACCAAGCCCTATGTCGGCCGACAATGACACCGATAGGAATATGTCGCCGTGACTGTTGTGGTGATGAAACTGGACAACTGATCCCATGGCGATCGACATAGCCGCCACAATCGACAGCAGCGGGTATAAGCGATTCTTGATATGGAAGTTGACTTGTCTCATAATCGTTGCAAATTTAATAATTTTTTCGTGCAACTCAGTTGTCAAATTCTCCCCGTTCTCTTTTAGATACGCTTTGGTCTATGGCCCCAAATACCGACCATATGGTATTTTGCATATTTTTACGATAAAAAATATTTCCAAAAATTTGAAAATTTTGCGACAATTGCTACCTTTGTGGCCGAATGAGTAGCTTAAAGTAGTGTTAAACCTTGTTTAGCTGACATTATGATAAGATTTCTTTGAAAATTTTTATATCAAGTTGATGAACTGCCTCGCTGATAAAAGAGCCCTTGCGGCGCGGCGGTTGACGATTAATTAATAGGGCTTATAGTTTTATTATGAGAAAGTGCTATTCTCTAATTAGTGTTGCGGTTGCGGTCAGCTCGCTGATCGTGCCGCAAACTGCTTTAGCGCAGTACACGAAGGTACGCACGGCTGAATCTACGGCTAAGGTTGAAGCGAAGCAGGTAGATCCCCGTGTGAACTTGGAGATGACTGCCAAGTCATTCAATGGTTCTACTAAGTTTGCATCTGCCAAAAGCGTGCATTCCCCATTCATTTCGGCGGGTACACAAGCGGTTGCGTCAGTGTTGAGAGCCAATGCCTCATCAGTGCTATATGGTACTGTTGTTTATAACGGCGAATGGTCGTCAGATGATCCTAAATTCGGCGTCTACTCGATGCCGGTTGGAGGTACTCCCTCGTTCAGCGAAGTGTTTGTCGACAAAGGCATGCAGATTTATAGCGGTTGCCTCGCCGGTGACGTTTATGTTACCACTGTCAAACAGTCAATTTTGGGTATAATAACCGTCATTACCCATAACGTGTATGATGCTAACACCTGGCAACTCCTTTATTCAAAGGCTGGCAGCAATCAGACTCTTGCTCCCGATATGACTTACGACCCGGCGACTGATGCCATCTACGGTACATTTATCAATGCCGCAGGTAACGGGTATGTATTCGGCAAGTTTGATATCGACAACTGCACAGTCACTGAAATAGCTGCTGTTGACGCAGGTTTCAACGGTATAGCCACCGCTCCCGACGGGACTATCTACGGTATCACAGGCGCAGGTGCGCTTTACACAGTCAACAAGACCACCGGTGCAACTTCATTGGTGGGTGAGACCGGTCTTGCTACCGCTTATCTTGTGTCAGCAACCTGCGACCCGGTATCGGGAACTCTTTATTACACACTTAGCCCCGAGGATGAAACCGGCTGGCTTTACACGATTAATAAGGAGACGGCTGCGGCTACACCGGTCTATCAGTTCCCCGGCGACTCAGAGGTCGTTGGTCTCTACATCCCGGCTCCCGCCGCTGAGGATAAGGCTCCCGCCGCTACTTCAGAGGTGGCTCTCGATTTCTCTCAAGGTTCATTGACAGGTAGCGTGAAGTTCACCGCCCCAATTTCACTTTATGACGGCACTGCTGTTGCCGCAGGAACAGAAGGGCTGACATACCACATCAAGGCCAACGGGGAGGAAATCGCCACAGCCGCCACTACCTACGGTGCTGAGATTAATGCTCAGGTTACCCTTCCCACTGCCGGTGAATATAAGTTCATCGTTACCGTTTCCAATGAAGTAGGGGAGAGCCCCAAAATGACTGCCAAGGCGTTTGTCGGCAATGACGTGCCTAAAGCTCCCGAAAACGTAGCTTTGGTTTATCAGGACGGCAAGATGAAACTCACTTGGGACGCTGTCACCGCTTCGGTTAACGGTGGATATGTTGATCCCGCTGCCATCACTTATACGGTTACACGTCTTAACGACAATGCAGTGGTTGCAGAAGGTGGCTCCGCTACCTCATACGAGGAGGCAGTTGCCGAGCCCGAGGAACTTACTTCTTACCAGTACTCGGTGAAAGCCGTGTTCGCTGAATTCGTTTCTGCCGCTGCTGAATCTAACGCTTGGACTCTCGGCTCTATCCTTCCTCCCTATAGCAACGGATTTGATGATGAAAGCTCGATTAACGGCTTCTCGATTATCGACGTTAACGGCGACGGAAAAACCTGGAAATGGTATGACGGGGCTGTAAGAGCGCAGTACAACACGAAATTAGCTATGGACGACTGGTTTGTAAGCCCCGGTTTCAAACTTGAGGCTGGCAAATTCTATGGTTTTTCTGTAAAAGCTCGTGCAAATGGATCTTCCTACCCCGAGAAACTTGAAGTCAAAATGGGTTCAGCTCCCACCGTTGATGGAATGACTACCACACTTGTTCCTGTCACCACATTGGATAGCAAGGAGTTCGTGACATTGGAAGCATCTATTATACCTGAAACCTCCGGCGTTTACTACATCGGATTCCATGGCGTATCAGATGCCGATATGTTCTATCTGTACATTGACGATTTCGTTCTCGGTGCCGCCAAAGATCTTGGAGCTCCCGCTGCCGCTACCGGCCTCGTGGTGACCCCCGATCAGACCGGTGCGCTTAAAGCTAACTTCGCGTTCACTACTCCCAACAAGAGCATCGCCGGTGATGAAATCACATCGTTGACCAAGGTTGAGGTCTACAATGGTGAGAACCTTCTTAAAACGATTGAGAATCCCGCTTGTGGTGTCGTAATTGAAGAATCTTACGAAAACTTGACCAATGGCGTCAACACCTTCTCGGTTATCGCTTATAATGAGGCAGGTGCAGGTCTTTCTGCCGAGGCAAGCGCGTTTGTCGGTATCAATGTCCCCGGCGCTCCCGCATCGGCTACCATCGAAGAAATTTCCGAAGGTACTGTAAAGGTAAGCTGGACTGCTCCCGCGGCCGATGTCGATGGCAAACCCTTGGATCCGGCAGTTGTGACCTATGTCGTTGCCGAGTTGCAGGGTAGCTCATGGGTTCCTGTCGCTGAGGATATCACAGGCTACACTTGGGAGTATGCGGCGGTTCCCGCAGGTGAACAAGACTTTGTTCAGTATGCCGTGTATGCCGAAACCGCAGCCGGCACCGGTGAAGGCACTGCCACCGGCATGATTGCAGTCGGCACACCCTATGCGTTGCCTATGGCTGAATCATTCGCTGAAGGTGGTTTGTCATACATCTGGGGCACCAAGAAGGTTGCAGGTTCAGGCTCTTGGAGTATCGCAACTGATGGCAAGACATTCTCTGATGTGACATCTCAGGATGCTGACGGCGGCTTTGCCTACTTCAAAGGTCAGGCTCTTAATGATGAAGGTGCGTTGTTCACCGGAAAAATCAACATCACCGGAACTGCTCCCGCACTTACATTCTACTATTTGCCGCTTGGCGATGACGATATCAACGAACTTCGCATAAAAGTTGATGCCGGTGAAGGCGAACAATTAGTACAGACCGTCGTACAAACCGGCGAGATGGGCATCTGGAAAAAGGCTACTGTCAATCTCTCCGCATACATTGGTAAGACCGTACAGATTTATTTCGACGCTATAACTCTCAAGAAGGTCTACACAATCGTGGACAACATCAAGATTGGTGAACTTCTTGCAAACAACCTGGCTGTGTCTTCATTCTCAGTTCCCGCATCGGTTGCCGTTGGCGAAGCGTTCGGTATCGCTGTCACTGTTGAGAACTTCGGTACTCAGGCTGCTGATAGCTACACTGTTAACCTCTATCGCGACGGTGAGCTGTTCGCTTCTAAGGTTTCAGACGCTGCTTTGGCTTCCGGCGAGAAAGCTACATTTGATTTCGCTGATACACTCACTCCGCTTCAGGAAGGTGCACACGCCTACTACGCTGAGGTCGTTTACGCCGCTGACGAGGATACAAGCGACAACAAGTCGGCTACTTCCGATGTCACCGCTAAAGGCAACAACTACCCCGTAACCACTTTGACCGGTGAAAAAGATGCGGCTACCGGATTTGCTTCACTTTCTTGGGAAGCCCCCGTTCTTGGCTCAGGCGAGGCTATCGAGTTCACTGAGACATTCGAAGATGAGGCTTATGAGAGCTTCACCACCGAGAGCTTCGGTCTCTGGACTTTGAAGAACTTCAACGATGCCAAGACCTACGCCATTCAGAATGCTACTTTCCCCGGAATGTCAGGTGTGTTCGGCTACATCTTGATGGATGCTGAGGCTGCCGGTCTCAGCGCAGGATATGCCGGCTACAACGGTAGTGCCGACCTCAACTCAGGTGCCGGTCGTTGCGTTCAGGCTTTCGCCCACACTTCTGGTGCCAACGATGCTTGGCTGATTTCTCCGATGTTGAGCGGCGATGCTCAGACCATCAAGTTCATGGCTGCTTGTCTCAATGACACTTACGGACCCGAGACATTCGAGGTGCTTTACTCTACAACCGACCAAGAGGTGGCAAGCTTCACCCTTGTTGAAGGTGCGTCTTACACCGCTACAGTTTCTTGGGTTGAATACACTGTCACGCTTCCTGCCGGTGCCAAGTACTTCGCAATCCGTTCCACCGCTACCGATACTTTCGTGCTCTCCGTTGACAACATCACCTTCAAGGGTTATGTTAATCCCAACGCCGGTCTTGAAATCGTCGGCTACAACATCTATCGCGACGGTAAGAAGATCAACGACACTCCTGTGACCGAGACCAACTATCTCGACACTACGGCTCCTGACGGATTGCACACCTACGTTGTGACCGTTGTCTACAACCGTGGTGAGTCTAAACCCTCTAACGAGGTGACTGTAACAACTTCTGGTGTTGAGAATATCGATGCCGACGCTATCGGCGCGAAAGTGGCAGTCGAGGCTCGCAACATCGTTATCACCGATGCTGAAGGTGCCGACGTGGTAATCGTTGCTGCCGACGGTAAGGTAATCTACACTGCTGCCGGCGAGGCTCGCACAGCCGTTGCTGTCGCTCCTGGAGTTTACGTTGTCAAGGTTGCCGCCAAGGTTGTCAAGGTGGTAGTCAAGTAACAGACAATTACAAGACTCTATAAATCCTAATCCGACGAGAGGGTCGAGGCCAACGCCTCGGCCCTCTTTTTTATTCATACATTTGCCCATAATCGCGAATTATGCGTAACTTTGTGACTTAAAACTGAAAATAGCATCACATCATGGCTGAAGAAGTTAAGGAAACAGAAGAAACCGAGAAAAAAGGCTTGAACTTTGTAGAGCAAATAGTATATGATGACCTGCAGGCCGGAAAAAACGGCGGCAGGCTCAACACGAGGTTCCCGCCGGAGCCTAACGGATACCTCCACATAGGTCATGCCAAAGCGATATGTATGGATTTCGGTGTGGCCGAGAAATTTGGCGGTACCTGCAACCTCCGTTTCGATGATACTAATCCCGTCAAGGAAGATGTTGAATATGTCGACTCTATCCGTGAGGACATACATTGGCTCGGATTCGACTGGGGCGACCGTGAATACTATGCTTCCGACTATTTCCCGAAACTCTATGATTTGGCCGTCCGACTCATAAAGGAGGGCAAGGCATATGTCGATGACCAGACTTCCGAGGAAATAGCGGCCCAGAAAGGCACGCCGACACAGCCCGGGGTAAACAGCCCCTACCGCGACCGCACACCCGAGGAGAACCTGGATTTGTTCGAGCGAATGAACGCAGGCGAATTTGAGGAAGGCTCGCGAGTGCTACGCGCCAAAATCGACATGGCATCGCCAAATATGCACTTCCGCGACCCGATAATGTATCGCATCATTAAGCATCCACACCATCGCACCGGGACAACATGGAAAGTTTACCCTATGTACGACTTCGCTCATGGCCAAAGCGACTATTTTGAAGGCGTCACTCACTCTATTTGCACTCTTGAGTTTGAAGTACACCGCCCTCTTTACGAGTACTTTGTCAAGGAACTGGCCGATGAGACCTACTGCCCCCGACAGATTGAGTTCAACCGTCTTAACCTCACATATACCGTCATGAGCAAGCGCAAGCTGCTCCAGTTGGTAAAGGAAGGGCTGGTAGCCGGATGGGATGATCCCCGTATGCCGACAATTTCAGGTATGCGCCGACGCGGTTTCACTCCCGCCTCCATACGCAACTTTATCGACAAAATCGGATATACCAAGTTTGAAGCGCTCAACAGTGTATCGCTACTCGAACACGCCGTGCGCGAGGACTTGAACAAGATAGCCACCCGCGCGATGGCGGTGGTAAATCCATTGAAACTTGTCATCACTAACTATCCCGAGGGACAAGTGGAGCAGGTGGAGATGGAAAACAATCCCGAAGACCCTGAAGCCGGCAACCACACCATGCCATTCTCTCGCGAGATATACATTGAGCGCGACGACTTCATGGAGAATCCACCCAAAAAATATTTCCGTCTGTGTCCCGATGGAGAAGTGCGGCTAAAAGGTGCCTATATCATAAAATGCACCGGCGTTAAGAAAGATGCCGATGGAAACATCGAAGAAGTTTACTGCACCTACGATCCTGAGACGCGCAGCGGTCTCCCCGGGGCTGCCCGCAAGGTAAAGGGCACGCTGCATTGGGTGTCCGCCCGTCATGCCGTCGATGCCACCGTGCGCCTCTACGACCGCCTGTTCAACGTTGAGAACCCTGCGGCTGAGCCCGACCGCGATTTCCGCGAGATGCTCAACCCTGACTCACTGAAGGTTGTCGAAGGGGTGAAAGTTGAGCCTTATCTGGCCGAGAACGCGCGCCGGGGTGAGAAGTTCCAGTTCCAGCGCGTCGGTTACTTCACCCCCGACTATGACTCAACTCCCGGAAAGCTGATATTCAACCGCACTATCGCTCTTAAAGATAGTTGGGAAAAAGCCCGGAATAAATAAAAATTCTGCAAGTCTGTATATGGCCGACGCTAACGATGACAGCAGAGTAAAACTCTACGACGAGTTCCGTCGGGCGGTAACATCGCCCGACGCTCGTTCCGTCTATTTTGACGAGGGAGACCTGATTGAGATTTTCGACTATGCCGGCGATCAGGGCGACGATGCTACACGCACCGAAGTGATTGCTGTCGCGTCGCGGCTCTATCCCGATAGTGATGATTTGAAAATCAGAAAGGCGTTTTACTATTATCTCATCGACAATCAGGAAATGAGCCGCATAATCGTCAATGGCGAGCATGGCGACGGTGCGTTGTGGGAGATACTGAAACTTCGTCTCGATCCCCCCGCCGAGAGTGACGCGGTCAGGATTCTCGATGAACTGTTTGCAAAATACGACACACTTGGCGACGAGGAGGTGATACAGTTTGTGAATCTTGCCAACTCGGTCAAGCATCTCGATTGGGCTATAGCAAATATTGACGGTTTCAGGAAAAAGACCTCCTACATTCCGGCCTGTCTCTATGAGATAGCCGTGTTGTCGGGGCTGAACCAAGACAACGAGACCGTGGTCAAAATGACCGAGGAATTGACTCGCCTTGAACCGTTCACTGAAGTGTATTGGCTCATGATGGCACGCGCTTACGCCGATATGATGCAGGTCGAGGACGCTATATCGGCCGTTGACTATGCTCTCGCGATCGACTCCGACAACGAGGAGGCCATGTTGCTTCGTGCGCAACTGAAAGTGCTTAATGACCAAAATGATGACGAGACCATAGCCGATGTGAAAAGGCTTGTCGAAGCTAATCCCGATAATGGATCTTTGGTCAGGACTTTTGGCATAATGCTGACAGCTCGTGAACGACAGGATGATGCCATGGCTGAGTATCTACATTACCTTTATCTTCATCCCGATGCCGCCGATGTGTTGGAGCTCGCTCTTGGCCTAAAACCTTTGGAGCATACGGTATCACGCTATTACGACGCTGTGGAATCGCATTCCGAGGACGAATGGATTGCGATGGCTGAACGATTGAGTGGCGAGGGATGCCATGAATCGGCCGCGGCATTGCTTGGGGTGTTTCATGACAAGGAGGGCCTGACTCATGGATTTGAACGCTACGTCATCGAGCTGTACTGGTCAGGTCAGTATAAAAAAGTAGAGTCAATGCTCGACAAACCGACGCATCAGATCTATTCTCCGAGATTTTCTCCTACCGTATCCCTGTGTTATGCCATGTCGATGGTCAGGGTGGGGCGGTCAAGAAAGGTTGAGAAATTTATTAATGAATGGCTCGACAACTCAAAGAACACAGTAGTCCCGTCTCCTAAAGAGCGTTTGGTCGCCACCGGGGTAAGCCTCTATTTCGAGGAACTGCTCGCAATCGTGACGGGCCAAAGCGACCGTACCGTTGACCGCATAGACCCATTCAACCCCATGATTCCCGGCACCCCCGCTTACTGATGCAGCTCGCGGGGGAGTCGCGGATTATTCAATCGCATATACTACAGATACGGATTAAACGTAGCCTCCGATCCTATGGTTGTGCTGGGCCCGTGACCCGGATAGACGATGGTGTCGGGTGGCAATGTCATTATTTTCGTCTGGATACCGTCGATTAATTCAGGCCCGTTGCCTCCGGCGAGGTCTGTGCGCCCTATGCTGTTTTTGAATATCACATCTCCGGCTATAAGAAATCTCGATTCCGGCGCATAAAGCACAAGGCTGCCGGGCGAATGGCCGGGAACGTGAAGCACTTCCAAAGCCTCGTCGCCGATCATTATTTTGTCTCCTTCGTGAAGATTCCGCTCTATTTCGACTGGGATTACCTCCTGTCCGATTCCAAATGCGCGGGCCTGTGCCGGAAGATTCTCGCCGAGGAAATCATCGTTTTGATGCCCTTCGACCCCAACTCCATACCGCTTCTTGATGTGCCGGTCGCCAAAAGTGTGGTCGAGATGAAGATGAGTGTTTATCAAATGGGTGACTTTTAAATCGTTACGCTTGATGAAATTGTCGAGCACGCGCTCCTCGGCTTCATCAATCATTCCCGGGTCAACGACTGCGGCTTCCCGCGACGCCTCATCCCAAAGGATATAAGTGTTGACTCCGAACATGTTGAAAGTGAATTTTTGGATTTTCATAATCAGTTGCGGTTTTAGGGTTATTTTGATAAATACATAGGTACATATAATAGTTTCTTCTTCTCAAAATAAGGCTCAGAGAAAAAGTCGGTTATGTCGACATCTATGACAGGCCGCCGCGCCTTCTCGATTTCCTCGTCAAGATTACCCCCTTTGAGGCATATGATACCGTTCTCGAGGCTGTTAAGGCTTTTCCTGGAGATGTTCTTGGATACAAGCCTGATGAGGTCATTGAGCTGCATGACTGCGCGAGACACTGCGAAATCATATTTCTCTCGGCATTCGCCGATATCCCCGTGCTGGAATGTGACATTCGTCAATCCTATTTCCTCGGCGATGCTGCGTGCGACCATTATTTTCTTACCTATGCGGTCTATAAGGTGAAAACGGCAGTCGGGGTACATTATCGCCAAAGGAATCCCGGGGAAACCACCTCCTGTGCCCATATCCAAAAATGTGGTGCCGGCGACTGGAGCGCCATATCCATCAAGGAATTTGGCGATAGCCAACGAATGCAGGACATGGTTGGGGTAGAGGTTGGAAATGTCTCGGCGTGATATGACGTTGATTTTGTCATTCCATTCAGGGTAAAGCGCACCGATTTGTTCAAACTGTGAAATTTGTCTGTCGGTTAACGTCGGAAAATATTTTAATACCGTTTGATTCATCTGAGCGTTATCTTTCAAAAATAACATCTGTTTATCTCTAAGGTTGTGGAAGCAACCTATCATAATGCAAAATTATCATTAATTTTAAAATAAAACCTTAAAATGAAGTGAAAAGCCGTCAAAAAATATGTTCTTTGTAAAACAAAACTTGTAATGACTATGGTAAGTATAGGAAAACAGAACAGATTGCCGGTTGCCAAGATAGTAGATTTCGGGGTATATCTCGATGCCGGAAACGGAGTGGAAATATTGCTTCCGGCAAGATATATCCAAACCCCGTTGGAGGTCGGGGAGGAGATTGACGTGTTCATCTACACCGATTCCGAAGACCGTCTGATTGCGACGACCGAGAAACCCTTTGCTCAGGTCGGGGAGTTCGCTTTCCTGGAGGTAGTTGATGTCAACTCCGTCGGAGCGTTTTTGGACTGGGGGCTGCCTAAGAACCTTTTGGTGCCCTTCCGGGAGCAGAAAGTCAAAATGCGCGAAGGGGGCGTCTACCCGGTTTACCTATATCTCGACGATCTGACTAAACGCATAGTGGCTACTGCGAAAATCGACAAATATCTCGGTAACGTTTTCCCCGATTACAAACGCGGTGACGAAGTGAATGCGCTCGTCCTGCAGCATACACCAATAGGCTACCGAGTAATCGTCGACAATCTCCACAACGGAATGATTTATGAAAATGAAATATTCCGCAATCTTGAAATCGGCGACACAATAAAAGCGTTCGTCAAAAATGTGAGAGACGACGGCAAAATTGATTTGACACTCAGTGGAAATGTGGCGGAACGCATCGCCGAGCTTGCCGAACGGGTGCTGAACTACGTCAAGATTAATGGGGGTGTCGTGGCGATGTCCGACAAATCATCCCCCGATGAAATTCAGGCCAAATTCCAATGCAGCAAAAAAGACTTCAAAAAAGCATTGGGGCACCTGTTTAAGGAGCATAAAATTTTGATGATTCCCGACGGAATCAAATTAATTTAACTCATTTTAACTGTTTCCGGGCGCAATCCTAACCTATATTTCGCCGCCACTTGGCCGCTAAATCGCTGATGTTTTGCGCATATGTTCCTTTTTGTGCCGCTAAATAGCGGTAATCTGAGAAAAAATTGCCATCTTTGCAAGATAAATCATGAACTGAACATCACACAGATGCAATTTACAGCAAGCCAAATAGCAGCCTTGGTTAATGGCAAGGTAGAAGGCGACGGCAATGTTGCCGTCGGCACATTCGCAAAGATAGAGGAAGGACATCCCGGTGCGATCTCTTTCTTGTCAAACCCCAAGTACACTCATTATATCTATGACACGAAGTCATCTATAGTTTTGGTTAAAGATGATTTTATGCCCGAAAAACCTGTGGCAGCGACACTTATCAGAGTTGCGGACCCCTATGCGACGGTAGCCATGCTGCTCGACATGGTATCGAAAATGACACAGCCTCAATATGTGGGAGTTGAACAACCATCATATATCTCAGAGGGTGTTGAGATACCGGCCGATGCCTATATCGGAGCGTTTGCATACTTAGGAAAAGGTGTGAAACTCGGAAAAGGTGTCAAAATATTCCCCCAGTGTTACATCGGTGACAATGTCACCATTGGCGAAGGGACGATAATATATCCCGGTGTCAGAATATACCATGGTTGCAAAGTGGGGCAACGGTGTGTCCTCCACGCCGGAGTGGTTATAGGAGCCGACGGCTTCGGTTTCGCACCTGTCGGAGACCATTACAACAAAATTCCGCAGATTGGGAATGTAGAGATTGACGACGATGTGGAAATAGGCGCCAATACGACTGTCGACCGCGCTACTATGGGCAGCACCCGCGTTGGAAAAGGTGTGAAACTCGATAATCTGATACAAGTAGCCCACAATTGCGAGATAGGGCACGACACTGTGATTGCATCGCAGACAGGGGTTGCCGGTTCGACCAAAATAGGCAGCAACTGTATGGTCGGCGGTCAGGTCGGTTTCTCAGGTCACATTCATGTGGGAGACCGTGTCATGATAGGCGCTCAGAGCGGTATACCGTCAGATGTGGCTGACGACAGCCGGATTATGGGTTATCCCTCTATGCCTTTGAAAGATTTCTATCGTCAGGCGGTTTATCTTAAAAACCTTGCGAAGCTCTATGGCCGCGTCAGTGAACTTGAAAAAATAATAACAAAAAAATAAGATTCATATCTAATGAAGCAAGTAACCTTAAAGGACTCTTTTACCGTCAAGGGGAAAGGTCTTCACACGGGACTGGATATTGAAGCGACTTTTTGTCCCGCACCCGAAAATCATGGATATAAATTTCAACGTGTCGATCTTGAGGGTGAACCAATCATAGATGCTTTGGCCGAGAATGTCGTTGCGACAAGCCGCGGTACTGTAATTGGCCGGGGCGATGCAAAGGTGAGTACTATCGAGCACGCCATGGCCGCTCTATACGCAGCCGGAATAGACAATGTACTTGTTAAGATAAACGCTCCCGAAGTTCCCATTTTGGACGGTTCCGCCAAGGAATATTGCGAAAGAATTGCGGAAGTAGGGGTTGTCGAACAGGATGCTGACAAGAACTACTATGTGGTAAAGCAGAAGATTGAGGTCAGAGACGATACTACCGGATCATCAATAGTGGTGTTGCCCGACGATGATTTCACAATTGATACGATGATTGCGTTTGATTCGCCGGTTCTCGCCAATCAGTATGCCACACTCGACAGCCTTGGCGATTTCCCGAAAGAGATAGGCAACAGCCGCACGTTCGTATTTGTACGCGAAATTGAACCGCTTGTCAAAGGTAATCTCATCAAAGGTGGTGATCTTGACAATGCTATTGTCATATATGACTCTCCGCTTCCTCAGGAGGAGCTTGATCGCCTTGCCGATTTGATGCACGTCCCGCACAAACACGTTAGCGAGTATGGCTACGTTAACGAGAAACCTCTCACCACAGAGAATGAGCCGGCGCGTCACAAATTGATGGACGTGCTTGGTGACATAGCTCTAATCGGCCGTCCGTTGAAGGGTAAAATCATTGCCACGCGACCCGGCCACACACTCAATACCACGTTTGCCAAGCAAATACGCCGCGAGATAAAGCGTCAGGATGTTCAGGCACCTGTCTATAATCCTAATGTTGAGCCGTTGATGGATGTCAACGCTATTCGTGAGCATCTGCCTCACCGCTACCCGTTCCTTCTCGTTGACAAAATAATAGAGAAAGGGCAGAACTACATTGTCGGTATGAAAAATGTCACAGCCAATGAGCCGTTTTTCCAGGGTCATTTCCCTCAGGAGCCGGTTATGCCTGGTGTGCTTCAGGTTGAGGCTATGGCGCAGACTGGTGGATTGCTCGTGCTTGGAGCTGTCGATGAGCCGGAGCGTTACTCGACATATTTCATGAAGATAGACAATGTCAAGTTCCGCCAGAAAGTGGTTCCCGGTGATACCTTGATATTCCATGTGTCGTTTATGACTCCCTTGCGTCGCGGTTGCGCCGTTATGAAGGGATATGCCTTTGTCGGTGAGAAAATCGCTTGCGAATGTGAGTTCATGGCTCAGATTGTCAAAAACAAATAAAGACCTTCAGATTTAGTCTACAGATAATTTTATAATCATGAAGCAACCATTATCATACATACATCCGGCGGCAAAAATCGCCCCAAGTGTGGTTATTGATCCGTTTGTGACAATTGACCAGAACGTTGAAATAGGCGAGGGTACCCGCATCGGCAGCAATGTCACTATCATGGAAGGTGCGCGCATCGGTAAAAACTGCACTATTTTCCCGGGTGCGGTTATTTCTGCGATACCTCAGGATTTGAAATTCCGCGGTGAGGACACTTTAGCGATAATCGGTGACAACACCACATTGAGAGAATGCGTGACCGTCAACAGAGGTACGGCCGCAAAAGGGAAAACCGTGGTCGGTAGCAATTGCTTGATTATGGCTTATTCCCATATCGCCCACGATTGTGTTGTAGGCGACAATGTTATTATCTCTAATGCGTCGCAAATCGCAGGCGAGGTGATAGTTGACAATTATGCGGTGATTGGTGGCGGTACGTTGATTCATCAGTTCTGCCATATAGGCCCACATGTCATGATTCAAGGAGGTGCGTTGGTCAACAAGGATATTCCGCCTTATGTCAAGGCTGCGCGTGAACCGATTTCTTATGCGGGCGTCAATTCAATAGGGTTGCGCCGTCGTAATTTCTCCGGCGATACTATTTTTGGCATTCAGGAGATTTATCGCTACTTATATCTGTCGGGATTGAACGTGTCGGATGCTGTGGAGCGTATCGAAGCTGAACTTCCGGCCACTCCCGAGCGTGATGAGATTATCTTGTTTGTGAGAAATTCAAAGCGCGGCATCATACGCGGATATGTGTAATTGAACAACGTCACACTTAGTCATAATAATAACGAGGGCTGCTGATATCAAATCGGCAGCCCTCGCTTTATGGATGTGTCGCTATGGTCAGAATGGGAGATCGTCCTCACCGGCTTGCTGAGAGATGGGTGGAGGAGGAACCGCACCCGGTGTCTGATAGGGAGCCGGGGCAGGGGCTGCCGCGGGTGCTGCATCGGCACTCTCCGCTTTCCAGCCACGAATGCTTGTAAACCAACGACCGTTATATTCGCGGCTCTCTATGTCGAAACTGAGACGCACGTTGTCGCCTACGTTCAGGGGATATTGGTCGGCGCGTTCGCCAAAGAAGTCGAAATGTACTTTTTTGGGATAAGTCTCTTGGGTCTCAAGAACATATTCACGTTTTTTCCAAGGATTTCCTGCCTTTGAAGTGCCGCTGATTTCAGGCAAGGCGAGGATGATTCGGCCTGTAATTTCCATTTATTTATTATGTTTATTTTGTTGAATGATTTTATTTACAGAATAAGTTTGTTGCAATTAAGCTGATACAAATTTACTGATTGGATTTCCCAATACCAAATTTTATCGGAGAATTTTATTGACATCCACGCCTCCATCGGAATAAATAGTGCGTACGATGTACAGACCTTTGGATAGCGTGGCGCAGTCAATGAACGCTGAAGAAGCCCCGATAGCGGTTAGTTTTACCTGCAAACCTGTCGTGGCATATATCTCGACGCGGTCTATCTCTTTTGCGCATTCAATCTCGATGGTTTGATTGCAGAAACGGAAAACGGTTGGAGCCGCATACATATCATCGACTCCGGCTTCTGACGCGATAGCGGGGGCGCTTTCAAAATATCCCTTGTCAAAGGCTGTCACCGCAAATGTCAAATCGGGGTTGTCGCTTGAGTAAGTGAAGTGGTTGTCTTTTACAATGTGTGATGCCACTTTGTCGGGATTATTAGTGTCGACCGTATTGCCGTCGCAGAGATATACCGAGTAGTATTTGATATCGGTATCGGTCGGGGCGTCCCATTTTATCTGATACTGGCCATTGACATATTCCTGGGTGACATTCTGGGGCTTGTCGGGGGTAGTCACGCCATTGTAATCCATTGTAGGTATGTGCGCCGGGTATTTGAAGTATTCGTTTTGTAGCTTGTTGTATAGGGCGATTTCCTTTTCGTGAGTGCCAATGACATGCTCCGTGCGGAAAAAGCATACGCCGCTCATCCCTTGTTTGGCTCTTATTTTGTCAATCTGATCATATATGACTTCGGGATCCCAGTCGTTGGTGTTATCGACCATTTTGTAGGGAGCTATTCCAACAACCAATTGGCGTCCGTCGCAGTTATTAATCCAAGTGTTCATGTGTGGGGAGAAGCCATATTTTTCATTCCAATACATTTGGGGTACGAGCAAATCGTGGTTGCCGGACTTCATCCACTGACACGCATCCTGATACACTCCATAGGCGGTCATATTGCTGTAGCCCGGAAGATTCTTGTAGCAGCCGATAGGAGCGGCTCCAACTTTAATATCAGGATTTATTGACTTGGCCATCTCATAAAATTCAGAGATGAACGTGTTTATGTTCTGTCGTCTCCAGTCGCCACGGGGTAATCCGTCGGGGTTGTAGGCTGCGTATGTGTCATCATCGGGCAGCCCGTCGGTTGACGGGTACCTCGTGTAATCAAAATTGACGCCATCGAAGTCGTAGTTGCTTATCAGCTCAGAGTAGACATCCAACAAATAGCTGCGGACATCTGGGTTTCCCGGGTCAAGATAATATTCAGATCCTGATTTTTTGCATAACTGTGGGTGAGTTATGTAGACGTGTTTACGGGGATTAGCGGCATACTTACCGGCTTCGGTTGCCGAACCGATGCGGTATGGTACAATCCAGGCATGGCACTCCATGTTTCGCTTATGGCATTCGTCTATTACAAACCGGCTCACATCGTAGCTCATATTGACGCTCCCGTTGCCTGTTATCCATCGCATAGTCGGTTGGTAGGATGATTCCCACGCTACATCGCCTTTTACCTGGGCTTGAAAAATAATTGTGTTGAAGTTGGCTGCGGCCAGTCGATCGAGAATTTTTATCATGGCTTGTTTCTGACGCGAGGGTGACGTTTCTCCCGCCGGCCAATCGAGACCTGAGTTTGTTGTGAGCCATACCGCGCGCACTTCACGTTTTGGTTGTGCGGAGAGAGGTATTGCGGCTATTCCGATAGCCAATGAAATAATGAGTGATTTCATGATAATTGCTGTGATGAAAATGTAAATGTTATAAAATACCGTAAAACTACAAGCTGAAGTGATCATTATCGCGCCATACGGGGAATTTTTCCCTGTATGATCCCATCTTGTCTTTATCGAGCATTACCGTTACCATACCGTTTTCGCGCTTTGAGATATCTTTTCCGACATAGTCGACAGCAAATGTCATCTCATCGGAATATTCTCCATAGTCGTCACTTCCGGTTCGATTGCATCCCACATAGTAGGCTTGGTTTTCGATGGCGCGCGCAATCATGAGGTGATTCCATGCGTATTGACGCGATGTCGGCCAATTGGCAGGGATCAGCATGAGGTCATATTTACAATCCATGTTTCTGCACCAAGCCGGAAACCGAAGATCATAACATACGATAAATGATATGTTCCATCCGCGGTATCTCACTACAGGTATAGGCCCGCGCCCTACAGTTAGCAATGATGACTCGTTGCTCATGCCGAACAGATGGGCTTTGTCGTAAAACGTTTCATCGCCCGATGGTTCGATGAAAAAAGCACGATTATAGAAATTTGATCCGTCGCAAGCAAGAAAGCTGCCACAAATAGCAACGTTATAGAGTGTTGCCCAACATCTGAGTGCCTCCATCGTAGGCCCGTTGTTGGTCTCTGCGGCAGAAGACATGATTTGTCTATCGGGAATGAAGCCGGTTGAAAACAGTTCCGGGAGCACGACGATGTCAACATCTTTGTCAATCTTGCTTAATCCGTTGGCAACGGCGAACATATTTTCTGATTTGTCGCTCCAGACGATGTCGAGCGGGATGGCTGTAACTTTCATTGGTTTAATCGGTAGAGAAGTTTTCAGGGTGTAGAGCGATGGCTCCGCGGTAGTAATCCTTGATTTTTCGCATATCGCTGTCAACGTCACCCGTCGTTCTGAATGTATCGCGGATTCTGATGATTTTTTCTCCATAATCTATCACGCCGAGCAAAATAGGAATATCGGCATCGCGAGCTATAAAAAGGAATCCGCGCCGCCATTTGTCGGTACGGCTTCTTGTCCCCTCGGGTGTGATAGCGATTGTGAGCCGTTGGGATTTATTCATCAGCCTGACGATTTCGTCGGTTAATGCAGAGCCGCGTTTGCGAGGGACAGGTATACCGCCCATTGCTTTGAAGATTAGTCCAAGCGGGAAGAAAAACCATTGTTCCTTCATCAAGAATGAAGCCTTGCGTCCAATTGCGTTATATGCAAGTTTTCCAAGGATAAAGTCCCAGTTGCTTGTGTGTGGCGCAACACATATGATGCACTTAGGATAGTCGGGGACGGTTATATCTAACCGCCACCCGGCCATCTTCAGTATCCATTGAGAAATAATCATCTCGTCGGTGGTTGGTTATTGGTGTATATCCTACGCCTCGGCTTTTTTGGGGGTCGGGATTGCGCTGTTCATCGTCTTTAAAATTTCGTCAACTTTCGCGTTGAACTCTTTGATGATTGAGCTGTAGGCTTTCTTGAAATATTCTTTGCGCGCATGACGATATTCTTTCCTCGATGTAAAATCACGAGGTGATTTGTCAAAGGAGAATGTGATATGCCCTATAGTGGAGAATTGTAACTTGGCTATTTGTCCTATAGCGTCTTCCATCTTCTCTTTGTCTAAGTTGGGCGCAAGTTCAATCGCAAGAATGCATTCCGAAGCCATATCTCCACAAAGATATTTCACTTGTTTTTTGAGGTTGCGTTTGTTTGCCATAATTAAAAATGTTTTTAAGGTTGATAGATTATAGGAATTTACTGGGAGAGTAGGAATTTTTTGAAACAAGCCATCGTCGGCGATAATTTCACTGTTGATTTCACCCCATGAGTGAAAGCGGCGAGCTTCTTAGGCACAGTGATTTTCTCTCCGATTATGTTTTCAACAGTGTCCTTGAACTTAGCCGGATGTGCTGTCTCAAGCGCGATGCCAATCTCATCGGGTTTGAGCCCATCGAGCAGACTTCTGTAGGCTACAGCTCCGTGAGGGTCGAGTAAGTAACCCGTGCGGCTGTATGTCTCGGCAAGAGTTCTGGATATTTCATCGTCAGTATAAGTGGCGCCTGAAATCTCGGACTTAATCATTTCATGGCTATTGCCATATAAGTCAAGGATGCGGGCAAAGTTGGAAGGTGCGCCTACGTCCATCGCATTAGCGATGGTGGCGATAGATGCTTTCGGCTCGTATTTCCCCGATAATAGATATTGGTAAAATATATCGTTTCGGTTATTGGCAGCGATGAACCGTTTAATCGGGAGACCCATTTTTTTGCCGATTAAGGCCGACGTAATGTTTCCGAAGTTCCCACTTGGCACGGCTACCACTATGTTGTCGAGAGGTTCCCCCATGGCAGCCAATTGGGCATAGGCGTAGAAATAGTAGAACATCTGGGGCAGGAAGCGGGCGATGTTGATGGAATTGGCCGATGTCAACATCATGTGGTCATTAAGTTCCCGGTCAAGGAAAGCCCCTTTGACAAGTGACTGGCAATCGTCGAACGTGCCGCTGACTTCCAACGCTGTGATATTGTTGCCGAGCGTGGTGAACTGTGCTTCCTGTATAGGGCTTACTTTGCCTTTTGGATAAAGGACAAACACTCTGACTCCGGGAACGCCTAAGAAACCGTTTGCAACCGCACTTCCGGTATCGCCTGAGGTAGCGACAAGCACGTTGACTTCCTTGCCTTTGTCGGTGTTGTTGAAATGTCCCAACAAACGAGCCATGAATCTTGCTCCGACATCTTTAAACGCCAATGTCGGCCCGTGGAACAGTTCAAGAACATACTTGTTGCCCTCGACTTTTTTTAGAGGAATATCAAAGTTCAGGGTTTCCTTTACGATGTTTTTAAGTGTCTCGGAATCAATGTCATCTCCAAACAAAGTATTGGCAACGACATAGGCTATATCCTGTAATGGCATTTCAGCCATATTGTTGAAAAATGCCTTGGGAATCTCATGAATCTGTTCCGGCATATATAGCCCTCGATCCGGCGCAAGCCCTTTTACGACCGCATCGCGGAGTGATACTGACGGGGATTTATGTTCGGTGCTGTAATAATTCATTTTGATGTGGTTTATTTTAGATTGAATTTTGGATTGTCAACTTAAAAACTGTCTGATGAACTCATCAGTGCCCAAGATTCCTAATGAGCCGTTTTTAGCGGTTCTTTCGGAAAAGGTGCTGATACCATCAGGTTGTTGACCCGGTTTGACAATAACAAAGGGTACAGGCTCAGAGGTATGAGTCTTTAGTCTGCAAGGGGTGGGGTGGTCGGGAAGAAGTGCGATAGCGACAGGTTCGCCCATCTCTTGAGTCTCGGTGATGATCGGGGCAATAAGGCGTTCGCTGAGGTATTCGATTGTCTTAATTTTCAAATCGACATCTCCCTCGTGACCGGCTTCGTCGCTCGCTTCGACATGAATGAATATAAAGTCTGCGCCATTGCGGAGTGCGTCGATAGCTGCTTTGGCCTTGCCTTCATAGTTCGTGTCGTATAGCCCGGTCGCCCCATCTACCATGATGGGTTTCAGCCCGGCGTAAATTCCGATTCCCATGATTAAATCCACAGCCGAGATGACATATCCATTTTTTATGCCAAACAATTGGGACAGCGTCGACATAGACGGTTTGTATCCGGGCGACCACGGCCAGATGCTATTGGCCGGGTCTTTGCCTTCGGCGATGCGGCGTATGTTAATCGGATGTCGGGATAAGAGTTCCTGTGATTTTAAAATCAGATTGTTTATAAGGGTCGCTGTATGGGTGGCTTTATCAGACAGTGGTTTTACGAGGACGTCTGTGTAGGGTGTCCCCGGAACGTCATGGGGCGGTGTGCAGTCAAGATGCTTATCGGCGTTCTTTATTTTTAGCAAATGACGGTATGATACGCCCGGATAGAACGATACCTCGTCATTGCCAAGTCGCTCCTGCAAAAAGTTGATAAGCTCTGTCGCCTCATCGGTGGAAATATGCCCTGCCGAGTGGTTTTTTATGAGTCCGTCAGAGTCAATGCAGATTAGATTGCATCTCATCGCCATCTCGTCAGGGTTGATGTCGATGCCCATGCTTGCCGCTTCCAAAGAACCCCGTCCTTCGAAAACTTTTGAAACATCATATCCCAATACTCCGAGGTTGGCGATTTCACTGCCCGGATGGTATCCCTCGGGTACGGTCTTTAGCATTCCTAATCGTCCATTTCGTGCCAAAAAGTCCATTGCCGGAGTCTCAGCTATCTCAAGAGGTGTTTTGCCCCCGAGAATGTCGATTGGTTCGTCGGCCATTCCATCGCCAAGAATAATAATATGTTTCATGACAGACAATATATCAATTATCGGATGTTCGCGATGCTTATTATGTCGGCGAAAACGCCTGCGGCTGTAACCTCTGCTCCCGCTCCATATCCTTTAATGACCATGGGGTATTCCTTATATCGTTGGGTAGTGAGCAAAATCACGTTGTTGCTCCCTTCAAGATGATAGAACGGGTGCGTGGAATCGACCGTATGCAATGATACGCTTACCTTGCCGTTTTCCAACTTGGCCACAAATCTAAATCGTTGGGACGACGCTTCGGCTTTGGAACGCTTTGACTCAAACTCGCCATCGAGCTCTTTTATGTGGGCGAAGAAATCTTCAATGGAGCCTTCAAAATATTTCTCAGGGATGAAGAGATTGCGCTTTACGTCATCCTGATCTACCTTATAACCCGCCTCGCGCGCCAGAATCACAAGTTTTCTGATTACATCTTTTCCGCTCAGGTCTATTCTTGGATCTGGTTCGCTGTATCCGGCTTTTTGCGCCATCAAGATAGCCTCGCTCAAAGGTACATCCTTACTCAGGACATTGAAGATGTAGTTTAGCGTACCCGAAACGACAGCTTCGATTTTCAATATTTTATCGCCGGAGTTTATCAGGTTATTAATTGTGTTTATAATCGGCAGCCCGGCACCGACATTGGTCTCAAACAGGAACTTCACATCTTTTTTTCGAGCCACTTTTTTCAACTTGCTGTAATTCGCATAGTCCGATGAAGCCGCTATCTTGTTTGCTGCCACGACATTGACGTTGTGTGAAAGCAGGTCGAAATAGAGCTCCGCTATTTTTGGACTTGCTGTGCAATCGACAAATACCGGGTTGAATATGTTCATTCCGATCACACCATCTTTTATGTTTTTAGGTGTCGCCTCAATTGTCGATTCGGCAAGTAATTTGTCACAGTCGGATATGTCAATCCCGTCGCGCGAGAACACACATTTTTTAGAGTTGGCAATACCCACTATGCGAAGTTCAAGAGACTTGTCTTTTAATAGATTAGGCTGCTGCGACTGAATTTGGCCGAGCAAATGTCTACCGACGTTGCCGGTTCCTATGATGAACAGGTTCAGCACCTGATTCTCAGACAGAAAAAATGAGTCGTGAATTACGTTAAGGGCTTTTTTTAGATTTTTGAGATCTATCACAAACGAGATATTGGTCTCTGAGGCCCCCTGTGCGCAAGCGATGACGTTGATTCCGTTTCGTCCGAGAGTGTTGAACAGCTTTCCGGCTATGCCTGTGGTGTGTTTCATATTCTCTCCGACTATCGCCACGGTAGCAAGGTCACGCTCGGCTTTAATGTCGCTGATTTCACCGCTCTTAAATTCACCAGCAAATTCATCTTTCAGTACCTGTACCGCAAGGTCGGCATCGGAGTTCTTGACCGCGAAAGATGTGTTGTTTTCACTGGCGGCCTGCGAAACGAGGAACACGCTCACCCCGTTACGGGCCAGCGCATTGAAGATGCGGGCATTTATACCGATTATACCTACCATTCCAAGACCGGTGACAGTGATGAGGCAGGTGTCGTTAATCGAGGAAATACCTTTAATCGCTTTCCCTTCGGCATTAGGACGCTGCTCAGAGATGAGGGTGCCTGGAGCCGATGGATTAAAGGTGTTTTTAATGGTTATCGGTATGTTTTTGTGAAATACGGGGTAAATTGTCGGCGGGTAAATCACCTTTGCTCCGAAGTTGCAAAGTTCCATCGCTTCGGTGAATGATAGGTGGTCGATGACATATGTGTTGTCAATGACACGGGGGTCGGCAGTCATGAATCCATCGACATCAGTCCATATCTCCAATGAATCGGCATTGAGTGTCGCTGCGATAATAGCGGCTGTGTAGTCACTGCCTCCTCGTCCGAGATTGGTTATATCCCCGTTTTCGTCGGACGATATGAAACCCGGGACAAGTGTTACTTTCGACTGCAGATCGCCGAAGTGGTCGTGTATGAGTTTGTCGGTCTCATCAGAATTGAGTATATGTTTGCCAAACTCTTTTTTTGTTTTTATGAAATTACGGGAGTCGAGTAGGGTGGTATCGTTGATAATGCGGCTGATTATTGTGCTTGACAAGCGTTCGCCGTAGCTGACCACTATATCAAGCGTACGGTCAGACAGGTCTTTAATCAGGCTGATGCCTCGATATATGTTGCCAAGCTCCTCTAAAAGGGGAGAGACTATCGACTTGACGTCGAGCCTGCGATTCTCAGAGACGACATTGTCAATGATATTATTATGGCGTTCAACGATTTGGGCGTATGACTCAAGATAGCTGATATTCCCTTCGGCAGCAAGTCGAGCTGTGGATATTAACCGGTCGGTGATGCCTCCGAGGGCAGATACAACAACAATAACTGGCTCATCGCATTGCTCAACAATCATCTTGACGTTGCGCAAGCTGTCAACCGAGCCTACTGAGGTCCCACCGAATTTGAGTACCTTCATAATTAATTTTTAGGTAGTTTATATTTATTTCAACAAGTCAAAACCCATAGTAGTTTTAACATCCAACAAAAGTAACAAAAAACCAACAATAGCCCAAACGATTTGTTAAAATCATTTTTAAAATAACGCTATTTCGGAGCGGTTTTATTAACTTAGTGCCCAAATTGAAACAAATGGAAGAAAACGATAATTGGTGGACATCGCCGGCCGAGAGTGAAGACGGTCGCCTTATCATGGTCACGGGACGTCGTAATGTGGATAAGTTCAGAAATAATCCCCGTTTCTGCATCAGAGTGGAAATCTCATGGCCTTATCGCGGAGACAGTTCGGGAATGCCCGATGAACCGACGTCAGTGTTGATGGAGGCCGTGCAGAACGCGCTCGAAGATGCGTTCAAGAAAGATCCGGTCGCTGTCCTCACAGGTGTGTTTACCGGTGCTGATGAACGTAATTGGGTGTTCTACACTCTCAGCACGCATATTTTCGGCAAGAAGGTGAATGAGGCTCTTGCCCAATTTGACCTACTGCCTATAACTATATATTCGGAGAATGATCCGAATTGGGAGGAATATGATGAGATGTGCGCCGCCGAAGTCAGTTTTGACTGATGTCGTTCAGGTAGTCGAAGGCCGCCATGGCACATCTTTCGCCGTCAATCGCAGCCGATACGATACCGCCCGCATATCCCGCTCCTTCTCCACAAGGGAACAGTCCGCTGAACGTGACATGAGCTAACGAGAGGGGGTCGCGCACTATTCTGACCGGCGATGAGGTGCGGGTCTCTGCTCCAATAACACAGGCATCGTTGGTCAGAAATCCTTTATATTTCATCCCAAACTCCTTGAACCCGTTTTGAAGGCGTGATGCCACAAAGTCGGGTAACAGCCTGTCTATTCTTGAAGAATGAATCCCCGGAGCATATGATGTTTCGGGTAAATCTTTAGATTGACGGCCTGAAACGAAGTCAACCATCCTTTGTGCGGGTGCGTTTTGGGAACCTGCGCTTTCATCAAGGAATCGTTTTTCAATATCTTCTTGGAATTTCAGAACTTTCAAGTCGCCATACTCATCATAACCCTTTAGGTCTTCGGGCAAAATCTCAACTACCATGCCTGAGTTTGCCCAACGGGTTCCCCGGTTTCCTGGAGACATACCATTGACGGCTTGCTGGTCAGGCCCCGATGCCGACGGGATTATGAACCCTCCGGGACACATACAGAATGAATAGACTCCCCGGTCGCCGCAACGTGTTGTCATGGAGTATTCGGCCGGTGGCAGGAATTTACCGCGTCCGTTAGGATTATGATAAATTATTCTGTCAATAAGTTGCTGGGGGTGCTCGAGCCGCACTCCCACAGCTATTCCTTTTGGCTCCATGTCAATGTGATGCCGTTGCAAAAGCCGGTAGACATCGCGGGCAGAATGCCCCGTAGCGAGAATCACAGGACCGAAATATCTGTCACCATTGGATGTTACGACTCCCTTGACGTTGTTGTCTCCATCCATTATGAAATCGGTGACTTTTGAAGAAAATCTGACTTCTCCGCCATGACCTGTAATGGTGTTCCTAATAGCTTTTATGACTTCAGGAAGGCGGTCGGTGCCGATGTGAGGGTGAGCGTCGACAAGCACCTCGTGTGGCGCTCCGTGAATGTAAAGTGTTCGTAGCACACTCTCCACCGAGCCGCGCTTTTTGCTGCGGGTATATAATTTTCCATCAGAGAACGCTCCTGCTCCACCCTCGCCAAAGCAATAGTTTGAGTCAGGGTCAACGATGTCGCTTCTTGATATCATTGCCATGTCTTTCCGCCGGTCGTCAACACTCTTTCCTCGCTCAAGTATGATTGGTTTTATCCCAAGTTCGATTAGTCTCAGGGCGGCAAACAGTCCGGCGGGGCCTGCTCCGACAATTATAACGGATTGTGAATCGGCGACGTCCCGATAACATGGGAGCGGGACGTCGTCATTCTCGGGTTGCAACTCGTCGATATAGACCTGCAATGATAAGTTTATCATCACCTGACGTTGGCGGGCGTCAATTGAGCGACGGACTATTTTTATGTCCTTTATGCGGTTTATGTCGATGCCTCCGAGAGCGTCGGCCACAAATAGCTGTAGCTTTAGGGGGGTATAGGCGATTTCTGGTTTTAATCGAAGTTGAATATCTTTAATCATTATCGGTCTTATTTTGAATATTGGATGGAATGGGTGACGATTCCTTAAAATTATGGTCGAGTCGTCTAAGCACTACCCATGCCGTGATGATTGCGAGCAGGAATGCCAATCCGTCGCTACCTGCCATGCTTGCCCACACCCCGTCAATTCCCCAGTAGCGAGGCAGCGTCAGCAGTAGGGGAATCAAGAGAATCAATTGCCGGGTTAAGGATAGGAATATCGACAGCTTTGGCTTTCCGATAGATTGGAAAAAGTTTTGAATCACAATCTGGCATCCGACAAGCGGGTAAAATATAAAATAAATGCGGGATCCGTTACGGGCCAAATCAATCAACACCTCGTCGGTGGTGAATAGCTCGCTGACTTGATCGGGAAACAGTTCTGTAATTACCCAACCTATGGAAGTGATAGCCACGCCGATCCATATGCCGATTGAAAGTGTCTTTTTCACACGGTTCCATTTCCTTGCGCCATAGTTGTACCCGAGTATCGGTTGCATACCTTGCGTCACCCCGAAAACAATCATTACGAAAAACATTGTGGTGCGATTGAGTATGCCGTATGCGCCGACGGCAAGGTTCCCGTCTATTCCTTCGCAATCGAGTAGCGCGTGGTTGATGAAGATGACGACAATGCAAGCACACACATTCATTAAAAAGGGGGAAAGCCCTATGGAGTATATGCGTTTAATAATTGTCGAGGTCAACCATTGCTGTCTCAGGTCGAAATGGACAAAACTGCGTTTCGACATGAAATGGGCCAATACCCAGATGAATGCCGCTGTCTGTCCGATTATGGTCGCTGTCGCGGCTCCACGGATGCCCCAATCCAAATTGAAGATAAATATAGGCGCAAGAATTATGTTGACAACCACCGATAGCAGCGCGGAAATCATGGCCTTTTTAGGATAGCCGGTCGCTCTCATGAGATTGTTTAGCCCGATGAAAACATATGAGATAGGGGTTCCATAGAGTATGACTGTCATGAACTCATGGGCATAGGGGAGAGTTTCGGGTGTAGCCCCGAAAAACATCAATATGTCGTCAAGAAATAATAATGTTGTTCCACCGAAGATTATGGAATGAATGACACAGAGCACCATGACGTTGTTGACCACATCGGTGGCGCGCTTAACATTCTGCTGCCCGAGAAATATGGAGCTTATGGTGGCCCCGCCAACGGCAATGAGTGTACAGAACGCTATTACGAGATTCATTAGCGGCAATGTGATTGCCAATCCGGCTATGCCCATAGGGCCTACTCCGCGTCCTATAAATATGCTGTCGATGATGTTGTAAAGCGATGTGGCCACACTGGCTATGATTGCCGGCACAGAATATTGCACCAGCAATGAGCCGATGGAGCGTGAACCCAGAATCAGCGGTGAACTTTGTCGTTTGCTTTCTATCATTAATTCAGATTATTCCGACAATCTCGTTTATGTCATTAACGCCATGACGCTGACAATAGTTGTCAATCTCGTCAATAACCTTCATTGTTACAGTCGGGTCAATGAAATTGGCAGTGCCAATCTGAACGGCTCTTGCGCCTGCGAGCATAAACTCGATAGCGTCTGTTCCGTTTGTGATACCTCCGAGTCCTATTACGGGGATTTTGACCGCATGGGCTACTTGCCACACCATGCGGAGGGCGACCGGCTTTACTGCAGGCCCTGACAGACCGCCTGTAATAGTGGACAGGCGCGGGCGTTGGCGTTCGGCATCGATTGCCATCCCCATGAGGGTATTGATTAACGACACAGAATCGGCGCCTTCATTCTCTACAGCGCAGGCGATTGAAGCGATGTCGGTCACATTAGGCGAAAGTTTGACGATGAGGGTTTTCGGATAGGCTTTTCTGACGGCCTTGGTGATGGAGGCCGCTCCATCACATGATGTACCGAATGCCATTCCCCCTTGCTTGACATTTGGGCAAGAGATATTGATTTCCACAGCTTCTATGGCGGAGAGGGTGGCTAACTTTTCGCAAACTTCCACATAGTCACCTGTTGAAGCTCCTGACACATTGACGATTATTTTTGAGTCTATATCTTTAATGCGTGGATAGATATTGTCGATGAAATAATCGACACCCTTGTTCTGCAGCCCAACCGCGTTAAGCATACCTGATGGCGTTTCGGCCATTCTGGGGTAGGGGTTCCCTTCGCGCGGGTTTAAAGTCGTGCCCTTTACAATGAAACCGCCGAGACGATTTAAATCGATTAAATCGGCAAATTCCTCCCCGTAACCAAATGTTCCGGAGGCGGTGAGAACCGGATTCTTCAGTTTCAGATTCCCTATTTCTACGTCTAATCTTGCCATAACAATTGATTTATGTTGAACACCGGCCCTTCGCTGCACACGCACACATTGCCTTTAACCGTGTTTTCCACGCAACATAGGCAAGCACCAAGACCGCAAGCCATCATGTTTTCCAATGAAACCTCGCAGTCAATATCTCTTTGGCGCGCGATGCGCGCCACCGCTTTCATCATCGGGACTGGACCGCAACAATAGATTTTAGTCCATCCGTCGGTTAACGCAGAATGGTTGGTGACAAATCCTTTTTCTCCTTCCGTGCCATCTTCAGTAGTGATATATGTCGGGCCGACTTTCTCAAAGCAGTCTATGCGCAACAAGTCAGATTTGGATCTTGCGCCGAGTAGGAATGAAGGCATTAGGCCCTTACGCGACATCTCCTTGCCGAAATAGAGTAGTGGGGCGACTCCCACTCCTCCGCCAATCAAAAGAGGTTTGTCTGATTTGTCAGGCAACGTGAATCCATTCCCAAGCGGCAACAATATGTTGACCGTGTCGCCAGGTTGTAGTGATATCATCGCTGCGGTTCCTTTCCCGGCATTTCTGACAAGCAACCACAACAGGTTATTTTCGAAGTCGACATCGTGAATTGAGATGGGGCGGCGTAACATTACGCCGGATTCGGCGGGAGCGGTTACCTCGACAAATTGTCCCGGCGCCATTTCCGGCAAATCTGAGCCGTCTGATGGCCTTAGTCCGAGTAGCCCGTAATCGGATGATAATCGGACGCTCTTGATGACTGAGAAATCTTTTAGGTATTTTTTCATCGTCACTTTGCGCTGTTTTAGTAGCCACGCAGGCTGCTAATTTATCTAATGTATAGTTAGTGCTAATCAGAGAGTGGTCTTTTTGATGTTGTCCAATCTCACGTTTATGATGCAAATTTACGCTAAAAAAATTAAATTATCGAATTTTGGGACTATTGAAACGCTGCAAAAAAGCATTTATCATACTGTGATTTCGATAATGTTGTTTTCAGGACCGATGATGCAGCTTTCATAGTAACCGTCGCCGGTGGTGCGCGGACCACTCACGACCTCATAACCGTCATGGATGAGCCTGTCGGTCAATTCATTGACATTCTCTTTACTGCCTACACTTATAGCGAAGTGGATGTAACCGTAGCGGAGGTCAGAGTTCCTTTCCTCGACTAATCCGGGGCGGCTCATGATTTCCAAACAGCAACCGCCGTCAAAAGATAGAAAATAGGATTTGAACCCTGTCGTTGTGTTGTGGTACAACTCATTGAACTTTGCATTAAAATATTTGACAAAAAATCCTTTCGTCGTGTCCAAGTCGCGGACGTACAAAGCCAAATGGTCAATTTTTATATCCATGTTTCTGATTTTGAGTTGTTATGCTAACATATTTTTTGATTACTTTACACGGATTTCCGACGGCTACCGAGTGAGGCGGAATGTCTTTCACCACGACACTGCCGGCTCCGATGACGCAATCATCGCCTATGGTGACGCCGGGCAAAACGCATACATTGGCACCAATCCACACATCATTTCCGACAGTTATCGGACGTGCATATTCGAGACCCTTGTTCCTCTCGGCGGCATTGATTGGATGGCCTGCCGTATAAAAACCGCAATTAGGGGCGACAAACACGTTGTCTCCAAATATTACGGGTGCCTCGTCAAGTATCACTAAATTATGATTGGCATAGAAATTTTCGCCGATATGGATGTTGTACCCGTAATCGCATATGAACGGTTGCTCTATGAGGAAGTTCCCTTTCACACTGCCAAGTAGTTGCATGATGATTTTTCTCCTTCCTTCAGCGTCCTTCGGCCTAAAATTATTGTAATCAAAACACATTTCCTTGCAAGCAGTTCTCTCGGCAATGAGCTGAGCGTCGTTGTTTGCGTCATATATCAAGCCTTTCAGCATCTTTTCTTTTTCTGTCATATCTAATAACCATATTTTATAGTTAACTTTGCAAAGTTAATCACTTGTAATTTAGTGTGCAATGATTATAAATAACCATTTTTCTCATGAGCAATCTGACTAAACTCAACCAACTTCTAAAAAAATCAGTCTATTGAGGATGACCCCTTAGAAGCAGTACAATTACTTGACTATGCGGAAAATATATCTAAGATAGAGAATGTCACTGCCGTGGTAAGCGATTTGAGGCGTGGCACCAGCCGGATATTCCCCGGTAAGTTCGGCATTGTTTTGGGCGTCATGAATTATTCTGAAGAAAATTCAATATGGGAAAAGTCCATCCTCAATCTGATGACAGAAGATGACCGTGAGGAAAAATATCTCGCCGAACTGCGGTTCTTCAATTTCCTGCGTCATGTTCCCCGTAAAGCACGCCCGGATTACTATCTTTTATCGAGATTACGAATGAAGACAGCGGCAGGCAACTCTATAGATGTGATTCATAGGATGTATTATATCTATACCGATGATTCCGAATTTGTCACACACGCATTATGCCTCTATGGGCGCAGTGCATTCGATTTACAAAGCAAAAGCCTTGTTGTCAATTCACTCACAGGAGTCTCGGAAGAATTGACTTCATTAGCCGATGCCTCGATACTCAGCCGCCGTGAAAAGCAGGTGCTGAAGCTTATAGACTCAGGTAAGAAAAGTTCGGAAATCGCAGATATGCTCTCTATAAGCAAGAACACAGTAAGCCGCCACCGACAGGAAATACTCGCTAAACTGCAAGTAAAAAACTCGATGGAGGCTTGCCGCATCGCCAAAGCCATGAAGATAATATGATGCCCTATGTTATTTACAATTATTATTGTTCCCTAAATATTGTCTTCCGCCTATGACGGCGAGGTGCCTATTGGGAGGCATGATAATCATATACGGAATGGATTAATCGGATGGGGTGAACGACTGGAAGCTGTTATCGCTATAGAACACCACTATATTGGTTATTTTTTTGTTGCAATCCGTTTTAATCGATACTTCCGTGCTTTTTGTGTGGTTAGGTTGAGCCATGATGCTGTCGTTTCCCGCGAACTCGTTATGTCGGGTTGCATTTGTGGCGGTTTTAGTCTGGGAAAAATTATTAGGCTCAATTTCAAATGCGTTTTTGTCGCGATTGATGTCAAATACATTCTCCTGAAAATCAATATATTTTTCTGTTGGGACTTCGCTATTTTCGTCTTTTTGAGGTTCTGAGATTTCAATATTTTCGTCAACCATCATCCTTCCTTCGCCAAACATTAGCCACAGGACAGAGAGTTTGGGGAAGGCATCATGTATTTTTCCTATTAATTCGTCGCTTATCTTTTTATTGCGGCCATTGAGGAGTTGGGAGAGGGTAGGGCGTGGTATTCGGCAAGTGTCGGCAAATTGAGAATTAGCAATTTGCTGACTTTCCATGAAAAATTTAAGTCGGTTTACGATATCCATTGCGATTGCTATTTGCAATTAAGAATGTGCAAATGTAATTATTAGAATTGGAAAATGCAAATTTATGAATTGGAACAGCGAAGTTGGCTATCGTTGACAATTACAAATATTTAGACGCAAATGTAAATTGAATCTGGAGAATATATTGAACTATATGTTTAATTTGGATGTATATATTTCTGATTATTAGTAGTATACATATGTATGCGCAGTGCATGGCAGCTCGATTCTTGTTGTTGTGTTGATATAGTTTAAGGAAATCTAAAACTATTTTATATAATATATATGAGTTTCAGGAGTGTAATGTGATTATATATAATTGTTAATGGCCATAATTCCCCTTTCTAAACACAATTGTGAATTTGTGTTTAGCTAATTATCCACATTTTCGTAATTAAATTGTGAGTAATTATCAAGTTCAAATCCTAAACTTAAATATGGGTTTGTAATGATTTAAATACGCAAATTTAAGTTGTGCAATGCGATAATTTGTATTTGTAATTTAAATGTTCTCGTTTGTAACAGATAATCTTCTAAAATGGTCGACGTTGTCATATTCCTGTGTAGATTATCAGTTATTTGTATTTATAACATTGTAGAAAGGTGTTTTTCTCTCTTTGTTACACTTATTTAACATACAACTTCTTTAGTGTATGGTAGTTACATAACTTTTAGCTCAATTATCATGCTTTTTCCCATCCGCTTCAGATATTTTAGTCTTAGTTTTTTAGTAAGTGATTCCTATTGGATGGTTTTATGGTTTGTTTTATTTAATCCTCTTGGGCCAATTTATCATTTAGTTTGGTTTATCTATTTGTAATTTTGACTATTGATTTCCTTGTCGGTTTTCACTTGCCATTTGATACATAATCGGCATTATGTTAAATAGGATTTTGTTTAATTACCCTATTTCATGCTGTAGGTTTAGTGCTAATTGATTTTATGATTTCGCCAATTAGAATCGGTTTATTGATTGTCATTAGATGTCCGTGGCCTATCTCAGTGTTTTTAGACAGCTTGTGGATGTTGTCTGTGGCTCGTCTCCGAGTTTAGTGCCTGTTAGTATGAAGCAGTGGCCTATCGTGAATTGAGCAAGACTCTAATCTTAGAAATAAGAAATCTTGAGTTTTAATCTGCGCTGGCTTATAAATGTACATCCCTTTATTTATAATGTTCATTGCGATAAAAAGAGCCGCAAGCCTGAATATAGACAGGTTGCGGCCCTTTGGATTTGATGTCAGGTAGATAATTTTCTCTACCCTATTTTATTTACCTTTGATGGCTGCGATGCCGGGAAGGATTTTGCCTTCAATGGCTTCGAGGAGTGCGCCACCACCGGTTGATACATAAGAAACTTCGTCGGCCAATCCGAATTTGTTTACACAAGCTACTGAGTCGCCACCACCAACGAGTGAGAATGCGCCGTTGTTGGTAGCCTCAACGATAGCTTCGGCAATCGCTCTTGATCCGGCTGTGAAGTTGTCAAATTCAAATACACCGGCAGGCCCGTTCCAAAGAATCGTTTTAGCTCCTTTGATGGCGTCTGCGAAGGCTTTTTGGGTCTCAGGCCCTGCATCGAGACCTTCCCATCCGTCAGGTATATCCATACAAGAAACGATTTGGGTGTGTGCGTCGTTAGAGAAAGCATCGGCTGCCACGCAGTCCGAGCCGAGAACAAGGTTTACGCCTTTCTCTTTCGCCTTCTTCATGATGTCGAGGGCGAGGTCGAGCTTGTCGTCCTCGCAAATCGAGTTTCCGATCTTGCCCCCCATGGCTTTTGCGAATGTATAAGTCATGCCTCCGCAAAGGATGAGGTTGTCAACCTTGTCCATTAAATTCTCTATGATGCCAATCTTGGTTGATACTTTTGATCCGCCCATGATTGCGGTGAACGGGCGTTTAATGTCGCTGAGAATGTTGTCAACGGCTTTAACCTCCTTTTCCATCAGGTAGCCGAGCATCTTGTTGTCAGTGTCAAAATAGTCTGCTATGACGGCTGTAGAGGCGTGTTTGCGGTGAGCGGTTCCAAATGCGTCATTAACATAAGCGTCGGCATAGCTTGCGAGTTTTTTTGCAAACTCTTTCTGACGCTCTTTCATTTCCTTTTTCGCTGCATCGTAGGCTGGGTCCTCTTTGTCGATTCCGACGGGCTTGCCTTCTTCCTCTGGATAGAAACGAAGGTTTTCGAGCAACAAAACTTCGCCGGGTTTGAGATTGGCTGCTGCCTCGCCTGCATTTGCGCAGTCGTCAGCAAATTTCACGTCACGACCGAGTGCCTTGGCTACATCGTCTTTGATTTGAGCCAAAGAGAATTTGGGGTTAATTTTACCTTTGGGTTTGCCCATGTGAGACATGATGATAAGGCTGCCTCCATCTTCAAGAATTTTTTTCAACGTGGGAAGCGCACCGCGGATGCGTGTGTCGTCGGTGATTTTACCGTTCTCATCCAAAGGCACGTTGAAGTCAACGCGCACAATCGCTTTTTTACCAGCGAAATTGTAATTGTCGAGTGTCATTTTTTCTTATAAATAAAAATGTTATACTTAAAAATTTATTGTCAAGGTTATTTGGGATTTTCTGTGGCAAATATACGATATTGTTTTCAGAAAATCAGGTCTCGCATACTAAATGATGTTATGTTTAGCCAACAAAACCTCCATCTGGTCACGAAGTTTGCGGGCTTCATCAGCCGCTGCTTTAGCAAAATCTTCTCCTGTCGATGCGTAAATTATGCCGCGTGATGAGTTGACAAGAAGACCGCATTCATTGGTCATTCCATATTTGGCTACTTCCTCAAGGCTTCCACCCTGGGCCCCGACTCCGGGGACGAGAAGGAAGCTGTCTGGCGCGATTTGGCGAATGGTCTCAAACATACTACCCTGTGTTGCGCCGACAACATACATCATCTCGTCAATGCCTCCCCACTCCGCTGATTTGCGCATGACTGTCTCAAAAAGCGGTGTTCCGCTCTCGTCTTTTATGAGTTGAAAATCGCGGGAGCCTTTATTGGAGGTTAAAGCAAGCAGTATCACCCACTTCCCGTCATAGCCGAGGAATGGCTTCACGCTGTCCTCACCCATGTAAGGAGCTACAGTGACCGCATCCACGTCAAGATACTCAAAAAAGCTGCGAGCGTAGAGCTGTGACGTGTTGCCGATGTCTCCGCGTTTCGCGTCGGCTATTATGAACTGGTCGGGATAGTTCTGTTTAAGATATTTGATGGTCTTTTCAAGAGCCATTTGGCCTTCAACCCCGAGACTTTCATAGAATGCGAGGTTTGGCTTATAGGCTACGCAATATGGAGCCGTTGCGTCGATAATGGCTTTATTGAACTCAAAAATAGGATCATCTTTCAGCTCGATAAGATGAGCCGGTATTTTTTTTATGTCGGTGTCAAGGCCGACGCATAGAAACGATCGTTTGTTTTTAATGTTTTCGACTAATTCGGATCTTTTCATTTTTTTGAGTCTGTATATAAATGAATTATAGTTCTGATTCTTTCAACTTCTCGGCATTCTCAGCTATAATGAGGTGGTCGATGCAATCCTGGATATCACCATCGACGAATGCTTGGAGATTGTAGATTGTATAATTGATGCGGTGGTCTGTTATACGCCCCTGGGGATAGTTGTATGTGCGAATTTTTGCCGAACGGTCGCCGGTCGAAACCATGGTCTTGCGCCGGCTGGCAATGTCATCGAGGTATTTCTGATGCTCTTTATCATAGATGAATGTCCTCAGTCGGCTGAGCGCGCGTTCTTTGTTTTTGGGTTGGTCGCGTGTCTCGGTACATTCTATCAGAATTTCTTCGCTGATTCCTGTGTTGGGATTTTTCCACATATACCTCAATCGTACGCCCGACTCAACCTTATTTACATTCTGCCCTCCTGCGCCACCTGAACGGAAAGTGTCCCATTTGATTTCACCTTCATTGATTTCCACGTCAAATGCTTCGGCTTCGGGCAATACGGCGACTGTGGCTGCAGAGGTGTGTACCCTACCCTGCGTTTCTGTCGCCGGCACGCGTTGCACGCGGTGAACCCCGCTCTCATATTTCAGCGTGCCGTAAACACCTTCGCCGCTGACGGCAAATACAATTTCCTTGAAGCCTCCGGCGGTGCCTTCGTTGAAACTTGTAACCGCTACTGACCACCCTTTTGATTCGCAGTATTTGGAATACATTTTGAATAAATCACCGGCGAAAATCGCAGCCTCGTCGCCTCCCGTGCCCCCGCGTATTTCCACTATGGCGTTCTTGCCGTCTTCAGGGTCAGCTGGGATTAGCAATAGCTTGATTTGTTCTTCCATTTTCGGAAGTTCGTCATTTGCCGCGTCGAGCTGTTCTTTAGCCATCGACCTCATTTCTTCATCACTTTCATTTGTGAGAATATCGCGTGCTTCATCGATATTTCCCATGAGCTCGCGATAATGGCGAGTAGCGGCAGTGAGTTTCTCGAGATCCTTGTATTCCTTTGTCAGACGCACATAGCGTTTCATGTCGGCTATAACGCCGGGGTCGGTGATTAATGTGCTGACCTCCTGGAAACGCGCTTCAATTCCGTCAAGGCGTGACAAAAGTGATGATTCGGCCATATAGATAGAAAAACTTTAAATTTTGTGCGAAGTTACGAAATTTCTTAACTTTGCGTTTATTAATGCAATGAAAATTTATGAATATACTGACATCATTATATAAGGAAACAGTTGGCACTGAACCGCTGGAAGTTGAAGAATTGCCCACAGCCGGATCTAATCGGCGTTACTTCAGACTAATCGGAGAAAAGACACTCGTGGGAGTGATTGGCACTTGTGTTGAAGAAAACCGGGCGTTCATTCAGCTTGCCCGTCATTTCAGGAGCAAGGGCCTCCCTGTGCCTGAGGTTGTGGCTGTGACTTGCGATGAAACCGCTTATCTGCAAGAGGATCTTGGCGACGTGCAGTTGTTCAATGCAATTCAAAAAGGGCGGGCCACAAGGTCATTCGGTCCTGACGAAAAAGAGATTCTTGTAAAAACCATAAGGCTTCTTCCCGATTTGCAGTTCAACGGCGCTACAGGTCTTGACTTCAACGTTTGCTATCCATCGGCTGAATTTGATGTCAGGTCAATAATGTGGGATTTGAACTATTTCAAATACTGCTTCCTCAAAGCGACTGGTCTGGAGTTCCTCGAAGATAAGTTGGAAGATGATTTCCAAACCATGGCCGAGGTGCTCATGCGTAACCAGTCGAGCACTTTCATGTACCGCGATTTCCAGTCGCGCAATGTTATGGTCAGAGATAACGGCGAGCCGTGGTTTATTGATTTTCAAGGTGGCCGCAAAGGGCCGTTCTACTATGATGTAGCATCATTCCTTTGGCAGGCTAAGGCTAATTTCCCCGATAGCCTGCGTCAGGATTTGATTAAGGAGTACATCGATTCCCTTAGACGTTATGTACCGGTCGATGAGGACTATTTCTATGAGCAGTTGCGACATTTTGTTCTGTTCCGCACGTTGCAGGTTCTTGGCGCCTATGGGTTCCGAGGCTATTTTGAGAAGAAACCGCATTTCATGCAGAGCGTACCTTTTGCCATTGCCAATCTGAGGGTGCTGCTTGAACGTCCCTATCCCGAATATCCCTATCTGAGCAAGTTGCTCAACGAACTTGTGGAGATGAAGCAATTCAGTGATGAGCTTGAACAGCGTTCATTGACGGTCAAGGTGATGAGTTTCGCATACAAAAAGGGTATTCCTAACGACACTTCGGGTAATGGCGGCGGTTTCGTGTTTGATTGCCGTGCTGTCAACAATCCAGGGAAGTACGAAAGATATAAGCCGTTTACAGGTCTCGATCAGCAGGTAATAACATTTTTAGAGGAAGATGGTGAAATTCTTGATTTCCTCAGTCACGCGCAGGCATTGGTTGACGCATCGGTCAAACGATACATGGAACGAGGTTTTACCAACCTCATGGTTTCGTTTGGGTGTACTGGAGGGCAACATCGTTCAGTATATTGTGCGCAGCATATTGCAGAACACATCAACAAAGAGTTTAACGTGAAGGTTGAACTCGTTCACAGAGAGCAGAATATCGAGCAGACTTTTAAACCTCGCAGATGAAAGGAATGATTTTTGCAGCCGGCCTTGGCACTCGGTTAAGGCCGTTGACCAATGACAGACCAAAAGCATTGGTCGAAGTTGCCGGGAAACCGATGCTCCGCCATGTGATTGAGCGTTTCAAGCAAGCCGGTATTTCGGAAATCGTTGTCAACGTACATCATTTTGCCGATAAGATAATTGATTATATTCGGGATAACGATTATTTCGGTGTGACGATTCATGTCAGTGATGAACGAGATTATCTGCTTGATACAGGAGGGGCGATTCTGAAAGCTCGTCGATGGCTCGATGGAAATGAACCTTTTCTGGTTCACAACGCCGATATCATGACCAATCTCGATCTGGTCGCTTTGGAACGGAATCATATTGACTCAGGGGCGGCTGCTACGCTTGTGGTGTCTCCCCGCGAAACATCCCGCTACTTGTTGTTTGACGCGAATTTTGACCTGTGTGGATGGACTAATGTGAAGACTGGCGAAATACTGCCACAGGGCATCGATACCACTCATATGGATAAGATGGCGTTCGGCGGGATTCACATACTTTCGCCTGATGCGATTTACCGGCTTTTGTCTACTTTTTCTGATGACAAAAAATTTTCCATAATACCGTTTTATGCCAAAAAATGTAGGGAAATAAAGATTCGGGGCTACCTTTCCCCTACCCCATATAAATGGGTGGATATAGGTCGCCCCGAAACTCTTGCTAAAGCTGAAGCAATATTTTCAGACGATACTCTTTAGGCGTTTAAGGAAGTTCTCCCGGTGTTCTTTTGGCCCGTGGGCTGTCTGGTCGCAATTCTCCCATTGTGTTCCTGTTATTCCCACTGTGTTAAGCACAACGGGGATAAAATAGCCTTCGATAAATTGTCCGAACATTATCGACGGTGACTGTGATGTCGTTATTATCAGAGTGCGTCCTATTTGCAGTCCGGGCACCATCGCACCTTCCGCGGTATAACTATAGGCGCGTCCAACAAGCATCACTTTGTCAAAGTATCCTTTAAGGTCGGCGGGCATCATTCCCCACCAGATGGGGAAAATCATTATGAGCTCATCGGTCTTTTCAAGCATTGCTATATACTTATTGACCAATGGGTCTGACGATTCTCCATGCGAATACCCTTTCAGGTCTTCAGCGGTCATCAACGGGTTGAAACCATCAGCTACGAGGTCTACCACCTGATATTCACGTTTTTGTGCATCAAGCTGAGCCTTGACTTCTTCAAGTATCGCATAGTTAAAACTGCCATGCCACGGGTGAGAGAAAATTATAGTTACCATTATAATCTAAATATGGATTTATTAATGAAACAAACACTCACTGGTTAAAGTTTGGGGTATATGGCAAAAGTTGTTTCGTATGATTAAAATATAATGAGTAACTTTGTGACCCGATAGGCAATGTATAGCAGTATGCGTATGAGAAAAAGTTTGTATCGGCTACCTGCGCTGTTAGTTATTCCCTTAACGTTTTCCGCCTCGGCCGATGCTGTCGGCACCGAAACTTCCGATGTCGGACAGGCTGTCGTGGCGCAAACCCCAGTTGAATCCAAGGGAGCCATCAGTTATCTCCCGGCCATACACGGAACACTGAGGCCACGTTACGAAGCGGAAATAAACGATGGTTATGCCGGGCGGTTTGAGGTGCGCAACGCCCGATTGTCGGCTGAGGGATATGTGTGCCCGGTAGTCGATTATAAGCTGCAAGCCGATTTATGCGATCGGGGAAAATTCAAGATGCTTGACGTTTGGGTCGGATTGTCGGTCGCTGAGGGATTTAAGATTATAGCCGGCCAGACTCTTATACCGTTTTCTGTCGATGGCATAAGGTCGCCCCACAACTATATGTTTGCCAATAAGTCCTATGCCGGAGAGATTGTCGGTAATACTCGCGGAGTTGGAGCCAAATTGTGCTATACGTCACCATTCCATCTGCAGATAGAAGCCGGCGTTTTTAACAATGCCACTATAAGCGACCACGACGTATGGGAAAAAGACCCTGCGTTTGCTGCGAAAGCGCGTTATATGATTGGCGATGTGTCTGTCGAGTGCGGTTTCAAGACCGCCGCCCCCGATTCAGTCCGCATCAACTTCCTGAATGGGGTTATTGGTTGGAAGTCTGACCGTTGGCAGATAGAAGGCGAATACACTTACAAGCATTACACCAATTATTCATTTAAACCTGCCCATGCCTATAGCGGGTTTGCATCATATGGTATGCCTGTTAATGCCGGGATATTTAACCGCCTTTCATTTCAAGGCCGCTGGGACGGGATGACCGACCATAGCTCGGGGCGCAGAGACAAAAACGGACATCTCTACTTGACAGATAATGCCCGTAATCGCTTGACTATTGGCTCTACGATCAGTTACGTCCAACCTAAAACTAAGGTTGACGTGAGACTCAATTATGAGAAATATTTTTATCACAGCGGGTATGAGATTCCCCAAGGCGATGGCGATAAGATTGTCGTTGAATTGTCGCTAAGATTCTGAGATTTGTCTACTTCCTCAATTGTTACTAACTTTGTAGGCTAATAAACTAAGATAAAAGATATGGGCTTATTCAGTTTTTTCTCCAAAGAGAAAAAGGAAACACTCGACAAAGGTCTCGAACGCACCAAACAAGGCGTTTTCTCCAAGATTGCGAGAGCCGTCGCCGGTAAATCAAAAATCGACGATGAGATTCTCGATAACCTTGAGGAGGTGTTCATCACTTCTGATGTCGGGGTTGACACCACCTTGAAAATAATCGAACGGATAGAACAGCGTGTCGCCCGTGACAAATATGTCGGGGCGAGCGAGCTTAACCGTTTGTTATGTGAGGAAATTACTGATTTGCTCGCCGAGAACGACAACGAGTCATCACTCGAGGATTTCACCGTCCCCGCCGGCCATAAACCTCACGTCATAATGGTTGTCGGAGTGAACGGCGTGGGCAAGACCACCACAATCGGTAAACTTGCCGCGCAGTTTAAGAAAGCCGGAAATAAGGTTATGCTTGGTGCAGCCGACACATTCCGTGCTGCCGCCGTCGAGCAGCTTGACATCTGGGGCGAGCGCGCGGGTGTCCCGGTGGTGAAACAGAAACTCGGTGCCGACCCCGCAGCCGTGGCCTACGACACCTTGGCCTCTGCCAAAGCTAACGATGTCGATGTGGTAATTATTGATACCGCCGGTCGACTCCACAACAAAAAAGGGTTGATGGATGAATTGACCAAGATTCGTAACGTCATGCAGAAGGTCGTTCCTGACGCTCCCCATGAAGTCCTGTTGGTGCTTGATGGCTCAACCGGGCAGAATGCGTTTGAGCAAGCCCGGCAGTTCGTTGCCGCCACATCGGTCAATGAGCTTGCGATTACTAAGCTTGACGGCACTGCTAAGGGTGGTGTCGTTATAGGGATAAGCGACCAGTTTAAGATACCTGTCAAATACATTGGCCTCGGCGAAGGCATTGACGATTTGCAGGTGTTCCATAAAAAGGAGTTTGTGCAATCGCTTTTTGGCGAAAAATAAGGATATGGCCCAACCCACGATCAGCGTCATATCGCTTGGATGCTCCAAAAATCTTGTCGATTCCGAGCGTCTGTTGAAAATGTTTGCCGATGCTGGCCTGCAGGCGGTATCGGGTGTCTCCGAAAATCCCGACATGGTTGTAATCAACACCTGTGGGTTCATCGGCGATGCAAAGGAAGAATCTATTGAGGAAATCCTCAATTACATATCCCTTAAAGAAGCAGGTAAGATTAAATCGCTTTATGTGATGGGATGCCTGTCGGAGCGTTACCGCGCCGAGCTTCCATCCGAGATGCCCGAAGTCGATGGTTGGTATGGGAAATTTGACTGGAAACAACTTGTCTCCGACATTTCCAAGCGCAATCCTGCGACCGCCCCATACGACCGTGTGGTGACCACGGGTCCCCACCATGCCTATTTGAAAATAGCTGAGGGGTGCAATCGTTTCTGTTCCTTCTGCGCCATCCCCATTATCACCGGTCGATACAAATCCCGCCCTATTGATGAAATACTTGAAGAAGTGAAAACTTTGGTAGGGCGCGGTGTGAAAGAGTTCAATGTCATCGCCCAGGACTTGTCCAACTACGGAATGGATATATACGGGGAGATGCGCTTGCCGCAGCTCGTGGAACGCATGGCGCGGATTGAAGGTGTCAGATGGATTCGTCTTCATTACGCATATCCGGCGCAATTCCCTCTTGAGCTGCTTGATGTCATGGCGAAATACCCCAATGTGTGCAACTACCTCGACATCGCGTTGCAGCACATAAGCGACAACGTCCTGTCAAATATGCGCCGACACATTACGTCGTCAGAAACGCGGGAGTTGCTCTCCGAAATGCGTCGTAGGGTTCCCGGTCTGCACATTCGCACCACCCTGATGGTCGGATTCCCCGGTGAGGGAGAGCGTGAGTTTGAGGAACTGAAAGAGTTTGTCAAAGAGCAGCGTTTTGAGCGCATGGGAGCTTTTGCTTATTGTGAGGAAGAAGACACCTACGGTGCCAAGACGTTTGAAGATTCAGTTCCGCAGGATGAGAAAGACCGGCGTCTTTCTGAATTGATGGAATTGCAAGAGGAGATTGCTCTTGAAAGCAATCAATCAAAAATTGGGCAGATAATGGAGGTGATTGTCGATGGCGAAGAAGATGATTATTATGTCGGTCGCACACAGTACGACTCTCCCGAAGTGGATCCCGAAGTCCTGATTAAAAAATCAAAAAAATTGAAACGCAGTGAGTTCTACAATGTCAGGATCGTGGATGCCCTCCCGTTTGAATTGATTGCTGAATTGGATGGCACTGACTGAATCTCAGCAAAGAGCCGTTGCATTGTCGTTGGCCAATGAAATTCCATTCGTGGTCTATTCGCTTCCCGGAAGCGATGAAGCCGTTTTCTGGGCCGATAATGGCGATGACGGTGCTGTCCCCCCCTGCCCTGTCATCTCCCGTCGGCGTTTCGGCATTTATCAATGGCTGTCCGACACCGGCTGTAACATCTCTGACCGCTTGTCTGAATGCGATGTTATAAACCTATATGGCGGTGATACCGCTTTCGATGTCTCAAAGAGTCTGTGCCCGTCGCCGTTAGCGGTTTCGACACCGCGGCCGCTTTATATCGAACGGGTAGCCATGTTGATTGCCCGATTAAAAAGGCGTGGGGGAAAAACTGTTTATTCAAGGGCGTTTTGTGGAGAGTACCCGACTGATTCAGGCCCTTTGACTTCTGTAAATCGCCTGTTTGAGGGTTATACTTCCACATTTAATGCCGTTTATTTTCATCCGGCGGTAGGTGCGTGGATGCTGTCATCTCCCGAGCTGCTTCTCAAAGTTGACCCCGCCGGGCGATATGAGACCATGTCTTTGGCCGGGACGCGTCCTGTAGCCGATAACGGATTGCCGTGGGATGATAAAAACATCAATGAGCAACGTATAGTCACCGAGTATATCTGTGATATGCTTCGCGGGCTTGGGCTTCAGTGTGAGGCCGGCCCCCTCGAAACAGTTACCAGTGGAGCTGTTCAGCATTTGCGTAACATCATAAAAGGTGACGGCGTGACATCGCCCCTCGCTGTCGCGTCTGCGCTGAGTCCCACTCCGGCCTTGGGTGGCTTTCCCAAGCAAGAATCGCTTCGTGATATTGAAACGCTGGAATTGCAGCCGAGGCGTTGCTATGGCGGATTTTTGACGATTGAAGACGCCGATGGCTCTTTTAGGGCATATGTCAACCTGCGTTGTTGCCAGTTTGATATGCGCCGCTATTGCCTTTATGCCGGTGGCGGCATAACACCGCAGTCTGACCCCGAGGACGAATGGCGCGAAACTGAATCCAAACTATTGCGTCTGCTTGCTATCATCGGTTAGAGATGTAGCCCTCTGCATATGCGACAAAAACAACGGAGATGCTCATTGGGGGCATCTCCGTTGCTGCTTATTGGGATTTGGTCTATTATTTCTCTCTTGCAAGAATGAGGGCCGAAGTGGGTGCTACTTCCATTTTTCCTCCCTTGGTCTCGCCGAGACCATCAGCCTTTATCTCGCCGTCCTGTGCGATTATAATCCATTTGCCTTTGCCTACGTTGACGTCGCGTGCTTCGTCAGAACCGTTGAATATCAGTTTTATCTCGTTCCAGTTGTCACCATTGGCATTGTTCTTGATTGAGTAGGATATAAGGTTGGGTTCCTTAACCTTGTCAAACACTATGTTGCGCGCTATCTCATCGGCGGTTGTCATTCTGAACGCCGGATGTGCTTTGCGAAGTTTAATCAGTTCCTGGTAATAGCGGAATTGATCTGCGTTCTTGCTTTTGAGGCTCCAGTCTATGGCGTTTATTGAATCGGGCGATTTATATGAATTGTGCACCCCCTTTTTGTCGCGGAAAACTTCCTCTCCGGCAAACATGAATGGCGTGCCTTGTGAGGTGAACACTATCGTCTGGGCCAGACGGGCGGCGCGCTGGCGGGCAGCCTCCGATGCCTCAGGCATTGATTTGGCGAGTTTGTCGGTCAGGGTGAGGTCATCATGACACGACACATAGTTTATGATCTGTTTGGGCGATGTCGCGTATGCGAATTTAGAGTTGTTGCCTTTTGAATAATCGACCTGGGGGTGGGCTGTTGATGCGACAATGCCGATTTTGACGGTTTCTTCGTTGCCAGGTTTGCCTGTCGCGAATCCTCGGTCGGCGGCATTGCTGTAGTGCCCTTTGATTGCGTCGCGTATGTCATCGCTGAACACGGCTATGCCATCCATCTTTGACACATTCTCTTTTAATGCCCTGCGTTCTACCGGGAGTGGTGAATCGCCTGCGGTCCACCCCTCGCCATAGACGAAGATCGAAGGGTTGATTTCTTTCAGAGCCTTGGCGACTTCATTCATGGTCTCGGTATCGTGGATTGCCATAAGGTCAAATCTGAATCCGTCGATATGATATTCTTTTGCCCAGTATTTGACCGAGTTTATTATGAAATTGCGCATCTGTTGGTGATCCGAGGCTGTCTCGTTGCCGCAGCCCGAGGCATCGCTGTATGTGCCGTCTGGACGATAGCGGTAATAATATCCCGGAGCGGTCAACGAGAAGTTGGAGTCATCATTGTTGGCCGTGTGGTTGTAGACCACATCCATCACCACGCCTATCCCCGCGTCATGCAGAGACTTTATCATTTGTTTCATCTCGGTGATGCGGGCCGACGGGTTGGCGGGGTTGGTCGAATATGAGCCTTCAGGTGCGTTATAGTTCAGCGGGTCATATCCCCAGTTGTAGTTGTTGGATGGCAATTGGGTTTCGTCAATGCTATTGTAGTCATATGAGGGAAGAATATGCACATGGGTTACTCCAAGTTCCTTCAGATGGTCTATGCCTGTTTTGTCACCGAGTGTTGATTTGGTCCCGTTTTCTGTGAGTGCTATGAACTTCCCTTTGTTGACCACCCCGCTTGATGGGTGCATCGAGAAATCGCGATGGTGCATCTCATATATTACAGCGTCATTTATGCTTTTGATTGCCGGACCTTTGTCGCTCTCCCAGCCCGACGGATTGGTAGCGGAGAAATCGACGATTGCTGCGCGCTCACCGTTAGTTCCGACAGCCTTAGCCCATACACCCGGTGTCTCTTTCAGCCATTTGCCACCGTGTTTAATCCTGAACGTGTAAAATTTCCCATAGTTGTTTCCCGGAAAATTGGCTTTCCAGGTGCCGTTATCACCCTTCGACATTATTATCGTGTCGGTTGGTGATGAATTGCGGTCGGTTGGGTAAATCAACACTTGAGCGGCTGTGGCTTCCGGCGACCAAAGGGTGAATTTTGCACCTTGTTTATCCGCGATTAGTTCCAGATCGTCGCCGTTGTAAGTTGGAAATTTTGAATAATCTGTCAACATACCGTTGTCAGAGGCCGACGCGTTAAAACTGCATAGCATAGCTCCTGGCAGCATTGCACCGGCACACATTTTAATAAGGTTAACTTTCATTTATGCTTATTTTGGTTTTTTAGTAGAAAATGATGTCTGTTTTCTATTATAGAGGGAGTTGCTTTCATGGATGTTTTGTAGCCTTAGATAGCCGGGTTCATGATTGCGACTGTTCGCGGTCATGAGATGTCCGACCATTTTTCATGGTACAAAAGATGGGTTCTTATAGCAGCCCTATTTAACAACTATCTGTTTTGACCATTTGTCACATTTGACAATGTAGAGTCCGCGGGGCAATTCGACAATTATTGAGCCATTGGCTGATGATGCCGACTTAACGAGCTGTCCTGTAATCGAATAGATATGGAATTTTACCGGCTCGTCACCGTTGACTGTCAACTCGACTTGTCCTTGTCCCACTTTAACCGAGACGGTGGACGATGTGAGTTCTTGTTGGACTCCGTTGTCCGTCACAGAGGCCAAAGCATCCGCTCCGGCTGCGCCTGCGGCCAAAGCGAATGCTAATATTATGTGTCGGAGTTTCTTCATCTCAATTATCCTTTTCCACAAAGTTAATCAAAATTATTTGAATCTCCAAATCACGGAATAACTATTTTTTAGTCTATACTAAACTCAGTACACATAATCGACGCAAGCTCTGTCGGCTTTGTGGCCTGCGAGAAGCGATGCGGCGGCTGTGTGTGCGGGGTGTTTTGCGTAGACCTCCACATCTTCCATTGTCGGAACTACGGCGGTCAGCACCACGTCCCAGCTTTCATCCGGATTTTCATTTATTCCCACCTCCATTGATTGGAGCGGTTCGATTACTTGCGGTAACTTTAACAGGGCGTTTTTAAACTCTGATGCGATGGTGCGGCGCTCCTCGTCAGTTCCTGTCAGTTTAAATGTTACGATATGTTTTACCATTATGGATATGTTTTAAAAAGAGATTCATTTTGCGTACAGACGTTCGCGTGTAGCTATGACGCGCTCATCGGTGATATAATCGTCATAGTCCATCATCTTGTCGATAATGCCGTTCGGCGTTAGTTCGATGATGCGGTTGCAGACTGTCTGGATAAATTCGTGGTCATGCGATGACATGAGTATGTTACCCTTGAACCCTTGCAGCGTGTTGTTGAACGCTTGTATCGACTCGAGGTCAAGGTGGTTGGTCGGCGAGTCAAGCACAAGAGTGTTGGCGTCTTTCATCATCATACGGGCAATCATGCAGCGCATCTTCTCGCCTCCCGACAGCACTGATGCTTTTTTGAGCACCTCCTCGCCCGAAAATAACATTTTGCCGAGAAATCCTTTCAGATATATCTCGCTTGAGTCGTTGCTGAATTGGCAGAGCCAGTCAACGAGATTCAGGTCGGTGTTGAAGAAGTCCGAGTTGTCAAGCGGTAGATAAGCAGTTGTTATGGTCTGACCCCAGTCATAGCTTCCCTCATCGGGCTTGCGGTTACCCATGATTATCTCAAACAAAGCGGTCATTGCGCGGGGGTCATGGCTTAGAAAAGCGATTTTGTCACCTTTTTCCACTTGGAAATTGACATCTTTGAATAGCACGTCGCCTTCCACGCTTGCTGTCAGACCCTTCACTTCAAGGATTTTGTTGCCGGGCTCGCGTTCGGGGGTGAATATGATGCCCGGATAGCGGCGCGACGACGGCTGGATTTCCTCGATGTTCAGTTTTTCAAGCATCTTTTTTCGACTCGTGGTCTGTTTCGATTTTGCCACGTTCGCACTGAAGCGTTGGATAAACTCCAACAGCTCCTTGCGCTTCTCCTCTGCCTTCTTGTTCTGTTGCTGTTGTTGGCGCAATGCAAGCTGGCTTGACTCATACCAGAAACTGTAATTGCCTGCGAACAATTGGACCTTGTTATAGTCTATGTCAAGAGTGTGGGTACACACCGAGTCAAGGAAGTGACGGTCGTGGGAGACTACAAGCACCGTATTTTCAAACCTCGACAGATACTCCTCGAGCCATGCTACCGTTTCAAGGTCGAGGTCGTTTGTTGGCTCATCGAGCAGCAGATTGTCGGGGTTTCCAAACAGGGCCTTGGCAAGGAGCACGCGCACCTTTTCGTTACCGCTCATATCTTTCATGAGGGTGTAATGCTTTTCCTCCTTGATACCGAGGCCGCTCAGTAGCGATGCTGCGTCACTTTCCGCATTCCAGCCTTCAAGTTCTGCGAATTTTTCTTCAAGTTCCGATGCGCGTATACCGTCTGCGTCTGAAAAATCAGCTTTCGCATAAAGAGCGTCTTTTTCTTGCATGATGTCCCACAGCACGGTGTGGCCGCGCAACACGGTCTCCATTACGGTGCACTCGTCAAACTCAAAGTGATTCTGGCTCAATACGCTCATACGCTCTCCGGGGCCTTGGGTGACTGTGCCGTGCGTAGGCGACAGTTGGTCGCTTAGAATGCGCATCAGTGTTGATTTGCCTGCGCCGTTGGCTCCGATGATGCCGTAGCAGTTACCCGGTGTGAACTTGAGATTTACGTCCTGAAACAATACCCTTTTACCAAATTGGATGCCTAAATTGTTAACCGCGATCATTTCTGTAATTATAAATTTTCGAGGTGCAAAGTTACGCATTATAAGCGAAAAATTTTTGATTAAGCCTGAGTTTGTCTAATTTTGTGACAAAAATTGCCATGAATACAATAATTAGCTCTGTGGATTCTCCTATTGGGGAGATTAAAATATTCAAATTTATCAACAGTCAAGGAGCCTCAGTAACGCTTTCATCTCTTGGTGCGGGTGTGTTGTCTATCGTTGTGCCTGATAGAGACGGGCATCTCGATGATGTTGTGCTTGGTTATGACAATATCCTTGATTATATTGGTGACGGGCCTTGTGCGGGCAAGATACCGGGGCGATATGCCAATCGCATCGCCAACGGATATTTTGAGATTGACGGTATCGGATATAACCTCGCCGTCAATTGCGGCCCTAACCATCTGCATGGCGGCCCTACGGGTTTCATGAACCGCAATTGGCAAGCCCGGCAGATTGATGATTCCACCGTGGAGTTTACTTATAAATCAATTGATGGAGAAGAAGGGTATCCCGGGAATTTGACCGCCACAGCCACCTATCGCTGGGACGATTCCAATCGGCTCACTCTTTCACTCAAAGCTGTGACCGATAAGAAAACCGTCGTCAATTTGACCAACCATTGCTATTTTAATCTTGATGGCCAGTCCGCCGGATCGGCTTTAGGCCACCGCTTGAGGTTGAATGCTTTGCGCTGCCTGCACACCGACGGGGCATTGACCCCCACCGGGAAACTCGACGATGTGGCGGGCACACCTATGGATTTCACCACATTAAAAACGGTAGGCCGGGATATTAACGCCGATTTTCAACCGTTGCGCGATGGAAAAGGCTATGACCATTGCTGGGTGATTGATCGGGATTCGGAAATTGACGATGGGTTGATTGAAGCTGCACATCTCGAAGCAGAGCGTAGCGGTCGCGTGTTGGATGTTTTCACTACTCAGCCCGCTGTTCAGGTCTACACGGGCAACTGGCTCACAGGCTCCCCCATAGGGAAAGGTGGCATTGAATATCATGATTATGATGCTGTAGCCATTGAGTGTCAGGGCTTCCCCGATGCACCCAACCACAGCAATTTCCCATCTCAGTTACTCCATCCCGGCCGATTGTACAGCCACACGATCAGCTATAGCTTCTCGGCTAACCGGTGACATAATATTAATGCTTTATTGACATCGAATCTCCAATCTCCCAGCCAAGTTCGGCAACGGGCTCTTCATACACATACTTTTCAAGGCCGGAGTTGTCATAATATGTGTATTTGTTACCGGATTTGACAACATAGTATGAGCCGTCAGAACGCGGTATGTCATCCAGTTTACCTCCGAGATAGGCATTGCGCGTCATTTCATTCAGCTTTGCCTTTCCGTCAGGTGTGGAGTTGAGCGAATCGACATATTCTGTTTTTGGTGAGTAAAATTTTGACTCATCGGAGTTGGCAAGCAATATATACTGGCTTGTCAGATCATCTTTGCCGTTGCGAAGATTGGGATGATGAGCCTCATAGCTGACCTCAATGTCGGCTTTCTGCTGTGCGCTTGCGGCTATAGCCACAACACACATAGTTATTATAGTGCTTATCTTTTTCATTATTCTGCTAACCTGAAACCAATAGATGAACATCTGAAATTAGGGTTGCTTACAAACCGACAGCCGGGATTGTTATATTCTGGCAGATTACAGAAACACCCTCCGCGTAATATTTTTCCTATCTCGGATTTTTTTGCTCCTTCGGGATTCTTCTGTGGCTTCTCTGAGTAATGTCCATACCAATCTTGAACCCATTCCTGAACATTACCGCCCATATCATATATACTAAGCTCGTTTGGGTGTTTTGTCCCTACTGTATGCGATTTTTTATTGGAATTATTGAAGCTCCATGCAATGCTATCAGAATCGTCACCTCCTATATAGGTATATCCTTTGGATTTGTTACCGCCCCTTGCTGCATATTCCCATTCGGCTTCCGTCGGCAGACGGTATTTCTTACTGGTCTGCTTGTTTAGTTTTTTTATGAACACCTGTATGTCATACCATGAGATATTTTCCACAGGTAGATTTTCTCCTTTGGAAATGCTTGGATTCTCTCCCATAACGGCTTCCCACAAATCTTGCGTAACTTCATACTTGCCAATACGGAAGTCAGATAACGTTACTTGATGTTTGGGAGTCTCGTATGAATGTTCTGCCTCATTCTCATCAAGACCCATGATGAAAGTTCCGCCTGAAATATCAACCATTTCTATTTCAGGAATTACAACCGGTTCTTTCCCGGTGACAGTGACCGAACCAATTAAAGTCAGGAATATAATCAATATAGGTGTTTTTGATCTCATTGCAAGTTATCTGTAATCAGTTTCAATAAAATCACCTGTGCTGGTTTTATTGGATAGATTCTCAGGTGAAATTTCCACATCAATGCCCTTTGCCTTAAGATGCCCCATTGGATTGTCGCGCATGGCTCTCATTGCCCTGAGGATTGCCTTTCGTTTACGTTTCTCATATTTGTCAGAGCCATAGACCCCATTTATTGCCTTTTCGGATTTTTCAATTCCGTCAGCCACATAGCCGTACTTGCCTTCGCCGGTTCTTACATCAAGAATCAAACCCGGAAGTCCGTGAAATTTCCACGGACCGTCTTGGATTGGAATATCAGGTGTGAACCAGGCTGTCCAATGACGGCCATGATAATCCGTGTCTGCCTGTATACACTCATAACCAAGCACTGTCTTGGTGCTGTCGCCAATCTCCCATACCATTTCGGAATAAGGCTCGGTATAGTAAACCGGTTCGTCACTACCAATCATATCATAAACAGTCATGGTTGAATCAGACGCCGACTTCACTACATATAATGTCTCTTTCTTTCGCGGCAATTTTTTCACATCTATAGAGCCTTGTGCAATCATAGCCTGAAATGCTGCCTCCTGTGTCTTTTTGAAACTGGCAAGCCCTTCGGGTGTAGATGTCAGTGAGTCAATCTCCTCTGTGCGGGGATTGAAAAATTTCGACTGTCCGGCATTTGCCAGAAGATGATACTTGTTTCCTCTCTCAACGCCGTTTTCATAGAAGGAGATTTCGGAATAGCTGACCTCAATGTCGGCCTTGTTCTGTGCTATTGCGGCTATCGCCACAAGGCACAAAAAGATTGATGTGATTAGTTTGTTCATATCAAAATGTTCATTTTCTTAGTGTTATCGAGAATAGGAACTGACGACCACGGAGCTGTCGCCGGCTCTCGAAAGATGAGAGTTGCGAATAGGTGGTGTAGTTGTAACTTCGCTTGTTGAGTATGTTGGTGAGCGAGGCGGCAAACTCGATCTTCTTGTTGAGCTGAAAGGTCAGCTTGGTGTCGAGCATCACTACGTTCTTATAGTTATGTTCGTTCAGTTCGTTGCGGTAATGCTCGCCGCTGACTGTCCATTGCCATTTGCGGTGGGGAATAAACGTCAGGCTAATTTCGTTCTCCATCGTCGAGAGCCACGATTCGCTAATTCCGTTCATACTCAGACGGTTGTCGGAGTAGTCTATGCGGTAATCGAAACTGAACCAACGGCATGGGTTGCCGTTGATTTTGCCGCCGACACTCCAGCCGGTGCTGACCGAGTTGACCAATTGCCGCTGAGAAAGCAGATGCGACTCATTGCGACTGAACGAGCCGTTCACGTTGCAGCTTCCGCGCATGAAGTCGAGGGTCTTGCCGATGTTGCCCATCGCCATGAGCATCCTGTCGTCGTTCTTTGCGTCGGCGTAACTGTAGACCACATAGTCGCCAAAAAGCTGCTGTGCCATCGTATATGGTATGTGGCTCCAAGAGTGCATCACCATACCGTTGGCAAACAGCCCGTGGCGCGTATGCTTGTAACTGACGCTTGCCGATACGTTCTGCGATGACGAGGTGTAGAAATTATCCACTCCTGATTTCAGAGTCCGGTAGTTTGTCATTATAAGTCCGGGATGGATAAGGTTGAGATTCATCGGCGAGCGGCCCAGACCTCCGCGTAATGTGCCCGAGAAGCGGTTGTTCGGCTTCCAGTTGAAACTGAGCGACGGGGAGAAATAGACCTCGTCACGGTTGGCAATCGCCTTGTCGAAGGTATAATGGGCATAACTTACGGGCAGATTGAGCGAAAGGTTCACCCGACGCACCCAGTATTCAAACTTCGGTGTCGCATAAACGGTAAGATAATTGGTATTGATCACGTTTTCAGTTAGCCCCGGAAGTTCCTGAGGCAGATTCGGAAGTTGCGAGTCCATCGAGCGCAGATAACCCTTTATTCCACCTTCGAGGCTCAGCGTCACGCCTTTTATATTGAAGGCGTATGCCGCGCTCTCGTGTGTATAGAAAGCATGGTCGGAGATCTGTTGCCGGAACTGCTCCCCATTCATATCAAGATTGAGCGTCTGCGGCAGTGATTCCCATTCGTTCAAGCTCTGGAATGTCACAAGATGTTTTCCCTTGAAGCGCTTTATCATCTTGAACTTGTTGCTGACATAATAATCCGGCAGATCGGCGGACTGTCCATTGGGTATCGACCCGGTTGTGGCGAAGCTTACATCGTTCCAGTCTATATTTGTCTGGATCGTGTTGTTGATGAACGCCGTCTTTTGGTTTAGCTCATAGATGAACTTGCCGCTCAGCGAGTGGGTATGTTCCGTGCCGCTTCGGTTTTCTGTAATTATGCGGTTCCCTTCGTCGAGAAAATATGTCGTGATATTCGAGGCTTCTGCGGTCACTCGGTTGAAGGAGTAGTCTATGTTTGCCTTGAACTCGCCGTTTTTCAGTTTCCACAGGCTGTTGGTCGATACGAGGAGAGAGCGGTTGAACAGCGTCCGTTTGTCGCTCAGTGACAGCACCCCGGGCAAACCTATACCTACATATTGGCTGAGTCCGGTCTGTCGGCGGTCTGCGAAGAAATCGGTGCTTGACGATGAAAGGTTCTCGCCCGTGTTGTTTGTGCGCAGAGTGGTTATGTTCTGGAATCCCGGCATCACAGCCATTGCGAACAGTTCTCCGTCCCATATAGCACCTTCGGGTTGCCATGAGTAGCCTCCTCCGGCATCGCCGTGGAAAGTCCATGTGGCTTTCGCCTTGTTTTTCAGTTTGAGGTTGATGGCGGCCTTGTCGGAAAATGATATGCCCGACAACACCTGCATCGGCTGATGATTCTCCATTACCTCGACGGCGCCCACATCGTCATGGCTTATGCCGTTGGTGGCTATACCGTATTTGCCGCCGAGAAGGTCGGAGCCTTCGATATAGAACTTGTTGATGTCCTCCCCCTGATACTGTATCTTGCCATTGTTTGCAACATCTATTCCCGGCATACGCTTCAGCACATCTCCGATCGAGCGGTCCTGTTGCTGGGCGAAGCTCCCAACATTATATGTGATAGTATCACCCTGCTCCCGTATACGGTCGGCCTTTACAGCCACCTCTTTAAGCAAGGTTGTACCCGGCTCCATATAGACGGTCAACGGAAAATCCACGCTGTCAAGAGGAACAGACTGCTTGGCGAAGCTCATCATGGTAACTTCCAGCCGGCAACCATTTACCGACGGCATTGTCATGAAGAAGCCTCCGTCCGATTTTGATGAGGCGAATTTCTTTATTTTGCCGTCAGCTCCCTTGACAATGACCGAAGCCCCGACAAGAGGCTCATCGTTCTCTTTGTCAATGACCTTGCCGGTTACATTGACCTGCGCCGAAGCAATCGCCGCAACAGCCACAAAAAGCATATATACACACAGCCTTTTCATTTGTGGTAGTCTGTTTCGAGAAAGTCATAACCCAAATCCAGCATTTTCTGCGAGGCTCTCCTTACTTCTTCCGCTGTCGTTTCCTTTCCGTTCACTACAATTTGGACATTTGCGGGAAGATTACCGCCCATAATGTCCGACAACGGGTCCTGAAGATATTTGTACTTGCTTTGCAGATATTTGATTCTATCCTCTTTGTGATACCAGTCGGCACGCGCCATCTCAGGAATTTCGGCATTGGTGGTTTCTATGCCGTTGGCAGTGAATGAATGCATCCCCTGCGACTCGTCGGCCCGGAGTACCAAGCCCGGCAGCCCGGCGAATTTCCACGGACCGTCACTCAGCGGAATCTCCGGCGCGAACCATGCCGTCCAGTTGCGACCATGATACGACGAACGCGCCATCACACATTCATACCCGAGGACTGTCTTGGTCGAATCGGACACAACCTCCCACTGCATTTCGGCTAAAGGTTCATCGTATACGGCAAACTGGTCGCTGAAGTCATCATAGACGGTTCTCTCCTCTTTGCCGAAATCCTTAACCACATACATACTATGTGAGCGGTTGGGCACTTCGTCACCACGGCCTGCCTCCTGAAGTTTGGCTGCCATAGCGCCGTAAGCCTGACGTGCGGCATCATCTTTTGAAATTACATCCATCCATAGGGCGGTCGGATTGTAAAATATGGAGCCTTGCTGTCCGCTCAGCAGTATGTAGTCAGCCCTGCGCACCTGACCATCGACATTTACCTCGTAGTCATAGCCGACCTTTATTTGGGCTTTCTGCTGTGCGGAGCATGCGAAGGCCACGAGTAACATCATTATAGCGATGATTAGATTCATAAATAATTGCCATTCTATTGGTAAAGTTAGACAGTAATAATGACTTGATTCTCAACAAATGTTGAGAGGGGCAAAAAGATGATTATTTTTTGCGTAAACGGCTCAGATGCGTTGGGGTAATGTTGAGAAGCGAAGCGATATCTTTCAATGAAAATAGCTCGAATAAATCCGGGTCACGGCTTATCAGTTCATCATAACGCTGCTGCGGAGTCTTGGAGCATAAATCGACAAGACGGTCATATACGGTATTGAACAATTCGCGGGTGGTGTTCTCGACAACCTCTTTAACTTTTGAATCAGACTGCATCATCTCCGCAACTATTGTCGCAGGTACGCAGTATATTTCGCAGGGAACGGTGGCTATTATTGAACAGCGTGACTTTTGCCTGTAGAGTGAGCCTGGAAAATCGCAGACAAAATGGCCGGCAAATTCAAGCCCGATTACATGGGATGTGCCGTCAGAAGAAAAACAGACATATTTCAACGCACCCGAATCCACATAACCGATACAGCGCCCAACAGACCCCGCCGTAATAAACTCATCCCCCTTGTCGTAATGTCGCAACTCTCCGCGGCTAAGGCAAAGATTTCGCCAAAAGTCGGTGTCTATATAATCAATATAGGAATTGAATTGCGCCATAGTAACTCAATTAATCCGCTGAGAACATTGTCCCGGGTAATTGTCGGCAGTTGTACTGTGAGGCCATGACTTCACCGTATGCCCCGGCCGATCTCAATGCCAGTAAGTCTCCCCTGCGTGTCAATGGCAGTCTCTCGTTTTTGCCGAAACAGTCCGATGACTCGCAAATAGGGCCTACTACGTCATAGGTCTCTATCGGGCCGTCGCTCGTGAGGTTCTGAATGACGTGATGCGCGCCGTAAAGCGCGGGACGTATCAAGTCAGTAAATCCTGCGTCAACTATGACGAATTGCTTGGTGAGTCCTTTCTTCACATATAGCACCTTTGTGATTAGCGATCCGCATTGAGCTACCACCGAACGTCCAAGCTCGAAATGCAATTCCTGATCGGGTCTGAGGGTCAGGTTGTCGGCAAACACCTCAAAATACGATTTAAAATCCGGGATAGGATTCTTATCGGGGTCATCGTAATCGATTCCAAGTCCTCCGCCAACATTTATCGTTTTAAAAAATATCCCCTTCGAGGAATATTTTTGTGTTAAGGCGTTAATTTTTTCGCAAAGAAGTTTGAACGGTTCCAGAATTGTGATTTGAGAACCGATATGGAAATGCAGCCCGGTCAATGCGATATTTTCAAGTGCTGTAGCCGTCTCGATGACGTGGTCAAGAGATTCAAGTGCTATTCCAAATTTATTCTCCGCCAGGCCGGTTGTGATATACTCGTGTGTGTGCGCGTCTATATCGGGATTTACTCTCAAGGCTACTTTGGCTACTCTGCCACACTTCGCAGCTATCTGGTTTATGATTTCAAGCTCCTCAACCGACTCCACATTAAAGCACCCTATGTTTTTGTTGAGTCCAAGCTCGATTTCTTCATCGCTCTTCCCTACCCCGGCATATACAATTCCGTCCGACGGAAATCCGGCGTATAGAGCTGCGTTTATTTCACCCCCGCTCACACAGTCGGCTCCGAATCCTGCCGCTGAGATTTCTTTTAGTATTATTGGATTTGAATTGGCTTTTACGGCATAATGCACTTTATATTGTCGATTTGTCACACTTTTTTTTATTGCTTTCAGCGTGGATCTAAGTAAATTTAAATCATAATAATAGAATGGGGTATGATTTTGGCACAGTTCTTCTACAACGAAATTAGTCATATTTTGCTCAACATTAATTGATTAATACAAAGAGCGTGACTCTTGACGCCACGCCCCTTATTCAGCTTGGAGTCTGTATGTCAGCTACTTATCGCTTGATTTAAACAGGTGGTCGCTAAGCGAATTGAGCGCTTTGACCTTGTCTTCTTTTCTAACAAGAAACGATATATTGTAGTTGCTTCCGCCATATGAAATCATGCGCACCGGAATCTCGCGGAGTGCATCGAGTGCCTTCGCCTCGAAGCCTCTGTTTTGCCATTCAAGGTCGCCTACAACACAGATAATCACCATATTGTGGTCAACTGAAACAGTGCCGAACTTCTTTAGGTCGTCAATGATTTTGTCGAGATTTCGCTCGTTGTCAATAGTGACAGAAACACCAACCTCAGAGGTGGCAATCATATCAATCGGTGTCTGGTATGTCTCAAATATCTCGAATACTTTTCGCAAAAATCCATAAGCCAGGAGCATACGTCCCGATTTAATCTTGATAGCGGTGATGTTATCTTTTGCTGCGACAGCCTTGATCTTTCGGCTGCTTGTGGTGTTGAATATAACTGTGCCTTTAGCGTCGGGTTGCATGGTGTTAAGCAGTCTGACGGGTATGTTGTTCAGCTTTGCAGGTAACACACAGGTAGGATGCAGTATTTTGGCTCCGAAATATGCTAATTCGGCAGCTTCCTCAAAATGCAGTTCTTCAACAGGTTGGGTATTCTCGACAAATCGGGGATCGTTATTGTGCATACCGTCGATGTCGGTCCATATTTCAATTTCATCCGCGCCTATTGCGGCTCCGATGAGTGATGCGGAATAGTCGCTGCCGCCGCGTTGCAGGTTGTCAATCTCACCGTAAGCGTTGCGGCAAATGTAACCTTGGGTGATATATATGTCGGCATCGGCGTGTTTCTCCAACAGAGCCGTGAGTTTTTGTTTTATATAGTTAGTGTCGGGCTCTGCGTTTTTGTCGGTTCTCATATAGTCGAGAGCGGGCAGCAGTTCTGAGTTTATGCCTTTTTCTTGAAGATACAGATTCATCAGAGCGGTTGACATGAGTTCACCCTGAGCCAATATCTCTTTCTCCTCAAAAATAGTGAAAATATCCTTTGTGAACGAACGAATGTAGTTAAAGCAGGCTTTGATTTCTTTCAGTGCCTTCTCTTTGTATTCATCCGTGGTGAAAAGTTCATTTATGGTGCTTAAATATTTAGATTCAAGCGAATTGACAGTTTCTTTCGCACCATCAACATTCTTTTTATATAGATAATCTGAGATTTCTACCAATGTATTTGTGGTGCCGGCCATTGCCGACAGCACTATGATGTTTTTGCCACGAGACGTTACGAGCTGTGCAACATTTTTGATGCGTTCAGCTGAGCCAACGGAAGTTCCGCCAAATTTTAAAACTTTCATTTTTCCCTTAAATGAGCATTATTAATTGACATTCTCTTTTCAATGCCTTGTTTTGGTCGCAAAGTTAAGGATTAATAGCTTTTTTTGCAACAATATGAATGAATTTGTCAGTTGCCGTCGGCCTCAGACAATGCTTTTCCCTCGCATTTAAGTACACGGCCAGGAAACTGATCCACCAATGCGAGGTTGTGTGTCGCCATAATCACGGCTGTCCCAGATTCGGCTATATGGTGCAGGTGCCCGACAATCTGTTCGCCCGTGGCCGGGTCTAAATTGCCGGTAGGTTCATCTGCGAGAATAAGTTTGGGCCGGTTAAGCAGTGCGCGGGCTATGACAATGCGTTGTTGCTCGCCGCCCGACAGTTCATGGGGCATTTTGTATGATTTGTTGAGCATTCCGACTTCTTTCAGCACTTCTTCTATACGTTCGTCGATTTCCTGTTGATTTTTCCACCCGGTAGCGTCGAGTACAAATCTCAGATTCTGATATACGTTTCGATCGGTCAACAGTTGAAAATCTTGAAATACAATGCCGATTTGTCTCCGCAACATAGGGATTTCTTTGCGGCGAATGTTAAGCAAATCAAAATCAAATACATTAGCCTCGCCTGACAAAATAGGAATTTCTGCGTATATTGATTTCATCAAGCTGCTTTTGCCGCTACCAACTTTACCTATAAGGTAGGTAAATTCACCTTCGTTTAGCTCAAAGCTGACGTGCTTTAAGACTACTAATTCTTTGCGAAGAATTTCAACATCGCGATAGCTGATAATGCTCATCTGCCCTACTATTCTTTGTGCCGTGAAGCAAGTTCCGCGGCAAGTTCTTCAATGCTATGACCTTTGGCTGTCAACAATACAATCAGGTGATATATCAGATCTGATGCCTCATAGATGAGACCTTCATCAGTTCCGTTTGTGGCTTCGATGACTGTTTCGACAGCCTCCTCCCCTACCTTCTGAGCCATGCGGTTTATGCCTTTTTTGAACAACGAGGTGGTGTAGGACCCATCAGGCATCTCCTCGTGACGACGAGTGATGAATTTTTGCAGGTAGTCAATGAACTCTATACCGGATTCGTTGGCAGTTCCAAAACAGGTGTCGGTCCCTTTGTGACATACCGGACCGGCGGGGTTAACTTTAATCAACAGTGTGTCATGGTCACAATCTTCTTCAATTGACACAACATTGAGAAAATTACCGCTTTCCTCTCCTTTCGTCCAAAGGCGTTTCTTAGTCCTACTGTAGAATGTGACTTTTCCGAGTTCAACAGTTTTGTCGTAGGCTTCCTGATTCATGAAGCCAAGCATAAGAACGTTTTTAGTGCGTGCGTCTTGTATGATTGCGGGGATTAACCCTTGCATTTTATTAAAATCCAAGCTCATTTTTTGTATAATCCATTATGTTTATAGCCACAAAGGTAACTAAATTTCCTATCCCCTGCAATAACCTCTTTTTTATTTGCCGGTCATATAAATTCAGAGTATTATAGCGGTGCATGGCTCCCCGTCAACAGCATATAACGATGATGAGGCAAGATAATCGTTTATGTCGGCGTAGCTGCGCCCGTTGTCCAGCATCATTTCGATGTCACTGAGCAGAAAATCGTTCAGCTCCTCTGTTTTTACCACAATAATTGGGCCGTCAACCCAAAGGGTTGAATGACACTCTTCGCTGAACGGTTCACGATAAATTTTTCTGCCCGAAGCGTCGACGGTAACTACACTTAGCCCGAATACCTTACCGCCAGTTAGTAGCTGTCTTGTCAGGTAACGCTTATTTGGTGTGCATACGTTCACGCAGAGTCTTGAATTTAGAGTCGGGTTTATTTGATTGTTGATTGGCGCTTATCGTAGAATCCGATTGATTAATCTGTCTATTGGCAGCCGATTGTCGGGAAGCGTTTTTATCGCCGATAGAACGTTGCCGATAGCGTTGGTGGTATATGCCCGGTTTTATCCTGTCGCGGATAAGCGATATGCTGTCGAGATATATGTTGTCTTCCTTATTCCTGCCGGTGGCTATTATATATCCGGCAATGCGAAGAGGTATTTGAGTGGAGTCGGAGATATATTGCAGTTTGTTCCATCCTTCGCCGTTAATGTCAGATTGGCAATATTCAATAGTTCCGTCGGGGTATTCTGCTGAAATGCCCCATTTTAACGGTATGCGGTTGTTGATTGATTTCATTGCCCACGCATATACATCGCCTTTTTGCCAGTTTTCATCTTTTGGCAGGTCAAATGTTATGATGCGGCTTGGGGAAAGATTCGTCAAGGCATAGTGTTTGCTCCACTGCCAAGTATCGACCGAGTCGCCTGCGACACCAAATCTGGCACCCGTTGCCGATGCCTGCGCTACATCTTTTTCAAGTATTTCTATTACCTTGTCGTAGACTTCGATATATTGCTCTATGTGGTGGCCATACCATACAAAAGAAGTGTCGACCTGTTGTTCTGTCACCCCATGCTTCAGATACACGGATTGCTTCATAACCTTTTTCATCGAATCGGTCATGTACGATGTGCGGTTGATATCGACAAACGATTCTGCGGTGTACATATCGGCTAAAAGCTCGGCCATACTATCGGGGGGGATGACATATCCGGGGACAGAATTACACCCTGATGCCGATACCAGTAATAATGCGGCGGCAACTGTTATTTTATGTTTCCCGAAAGGCATATGTGTGTTATTGACCCATTCGTTTGTTAGTCCAAGTTCTTTTGCTCTGTCTCAGCATGACTCTGGGGTGATGAGACATACTTTGAATAGAACAATATCAGCATAATCATTCCGACGGTAATCGCTGCGTCTGCAATGTTGAAGACCGGTTGGAAGAAAGTGAAGTACTCTCCGCCAACCCATGGCATCCAATCGGGCCAATAGAAGCTGAATAATGGGAAATAAAGCATATCGACCACTCGTCCGTGGAGCCAGGTTCCATATCCACCACCCTCAGGAAATATAGTGGCTACTTCGGGAGGAACGGGGTTATTGAAAATCTCTCCATAAAACACGCAATCAATGATGTTGCCGGCTGCTCCCGCTGTAATCAATGCCAGACACGCAATATAACCGGCTTTGATATAGCTGCGGTTCTTGATGCGGCAAATATACCATATCAAGAACCCTACAGCTACGATTCTAACTAATGTGAGAAGCAGTTTGCTACCGATTTCCATTCCAAAAGCCATCCCGTTATTTTCAATGAAATAGAGATGAAACCAAGATGTTATTTCGAGATCTTCCCCGAGATAAAAGCTCGTTTTTACCCATATTTTCATCGCTTGGTCAATTATGATGACAGCAATAATTACAAAGAGTGCTAGATAACCTTTGGACAGCTTCATTTATCGAATCAGTAACGAATTATTTCTTGTCGATTTTTTGGTCAATTCCAAGAGTGGCGTGTGGCACGGCGCGAAGGCGTTCCTTGGGTATCAGTTTGCCTGTCTGACGGCATATGCCATAGGTCTTGTTTTCGATGCGCACAAGTGCGTTCTGCAGATGCTGTATGAATTTCATCTGTCTTTGGGCAAGTTGCCCGGCCTGTTCTTTGCCTAATGTGCTTGCCCCTTCCTCCAAGACTTTAAATGTCGGGGAGGTATCGCTAATGTCGTTGCCATCGGAATTCATGACGTTTGATTTCAACAGTTCATAGTCCTGTTGAGCTTTCTCAAGTTTTGCAAGAATCAATTCCTTAAATTCTTGCAATTCCTCATCGGAATATCTTGTTTTTTCACTCATAGGTAATAGAGGTTAAGTTGATATTGTTAGTTATTTGTGGGCTTTGACATTTACACATATCTCAACACCATCGATATCAAGATGTTCATCATCGGCTACAGTGTTTAGCTCTGCGACATCGAGTGTAGCGGCCAATACCTGCTTCATGATGTAATCGCGGTATGTTTCCAACGCCGCCTTTATGGCATCGTTCGGGGCTATCGTAATATCAATGCGGTCGGTGATGTCAAAGCCACGCCCTTTTCTTATGTTTTGGATGCGGTTGACAAGTTCACGGGCAATGCCTTCACGTTTGAGGTTGTCAGTTATGGTGATGTCAAGTGCGACTGTGACATTTCCGTCATTGGTGACAAGCCATCCGGGTATATCTTCTGATATTATTTCAACGTCGGCGGCGTCCACTGTTGCGGGAGTTCCGTCGAGATCGAGAGTGATGTGCCCCTCTCTTTCCAATGTCAGGATGTCTTGCTGGCTTGCCGTTTCAAGAGCCTTAGCTACCGATTTCATCGATTTGCCGAATTTAGGTCCGAGTTTTTTGAAATCGGGCTTGATACGTTTGACAAGCATTCCGCCATCATTGTCAACAAATTTAATCTCCTTGACGTTCACTTCGCTGAGTATTAGATCGCTCATGGATGAAATGGCGTCTTTCTGAAGCTGAGAGATAACAGGAATCATCAATGTAGACAGAGGCTGACGCACTTTAATGTTAACTTTGCGGCGTAAGGATAGCACCATCGAAGTGATTTCCTGAGCGAGATGCATTCTCTCCTCGAGTGAATGGTCGATTACATTTTCATCGGCAACCGGGAACGATGCTATATGGACAGATTTATCAGCGTCTTGAGTGAGGTCTCGATAAAGTTTATCGGCATAGAATGGCGATATTGGGGCAATCAGCATCGCTATGGTCTTCAGGCAGGAATATAGTGTCTGATAAGCCGATAGCTTGTCTTCTGTCATTTCCCCGCCCCAGAAACGTTTACGGTTCAGGCGCACATACCAGTTGCTGAGATTGTCATTGACAAAATCGTTTATAGCTCTGGCTGCTTTAGTCGGCTCATAGTCTTCCAAATCATCATCCACCTCTTTAATCAACGTGTTTAGTAACGAGATGATCCATCGGTCGATTTCTGGACGGCGTTCGAGTGGTACGGCCGGAGTCTCGGGTGAGAAGCCATCGACGTTGGCATACAGAGCGAAGAACGAATATGTGTTATAGAGAGTGGCAAATAATTTGCGGGCTGTTTCGGTAACACCTGCCTTATCGAATTTAAGGTTGTCCCACGGTGAGCTGTTGGCGATCATGTACCAGCGCAATGGATCTGAGCCAAACTCCTCGATTGTTTCAAACGGGTTGACTGCGTTACCAAGTCGTTTTGACATTTTATTACCGTCTTTGTCAAGCACGAGACCGTTTGAAACCACCGCTTTGTAGGCAACCGAGTCAAACACCATACCAGCGATGGCGTGCAAGGTGAAAAACCATCCGCGGGTTTGGTCTACACCCTCGGCAATGAAGTCGGCAGGGTAAAGTTTGCGTGAATCGACAGCGTCCTTGTTTTCAAACGGGTAATGCAACTGGGCATAAGGCATTGAGCCTGAATCAAACCACACATCAATAAGGTCAAGCTCGCGGCGCATAGGTTTACCATTGGGCGACATAAGTATGATGTCGTCAACGTAAGGGCGATGCAGGTCAATCTTTTCGTAATTCTCTTTATCGAAATTACCGGGCATAAACCCACGTTCTTTATATGGGTTCTTTTCCATCAGCCCTCCTTCAACGGCTTTTTCGATTTCGTTATATAGCGTTTCTACGCTGTCGATACATATTTCCTCCGTACCGTCTTCCGTGCGCCAGATGGGCAGAGGAGTTCCCCAATATCTGCTTCGAGACAGGTTCCAGTCCTGAAGGTTTTCAAGCCATTTGCCAAAGCGTCCCGAACCGGTCGACTGAGGTTTCCACTTTATAGTCTCGTTTAGTTCCATCAATCTCTCGCGTACGGCGGTGGTCTTTATGAACCAACTGTCAAGCGGGTAATAGAGAACCGGTTTGTCTGTGCGCCAGCAATGTGGATAGCTGTGGATATGCTTTTCAATTTTGAATACCCTGTTGCGTTGCTTCAGGTACATACAGATTTCGACATCAAGCGTTTCGGTGCTTTCATTGGCCGACGGATTGAATGCGTTTTTCACATATTTACCGGCCCATGGCTTGTAGGCTTCCACATCCACCATTTCTTCGACAAACTTGGGGTCAAGGTCTTCAATCAGGTAGAATCGGCCGGTCATGTCAACCATCGGCCTGATATTGCCGTCCTTGTCGGTGAGATGAAGCGGGGGTATGCCGCTCTGACGGGACACGCGAAGGTCGTCGGCGCCAAAAGTGCCTGCGATATGTACGATACCCGTACCATCTTCAGTGCTGACGTAATCGCCGGGGATCACGCGGAATGCGCCTTCGCCGGGATTGACCCACGGCATCAGTTGTTCGTAGTGTAGCCCTACAAGCTGCTCCCCTTGCACTTGTTCCATAACCTTATATGGGATGAGTTTATCGCCCTTTTTGTAATCATCAAGCGACAACTCGGTTGCTTTGGGGTTGAAGATGGCACCCATCAGTTCGTTGGCCACTACTACCGTGACGGGAGAACCGCTGTAAGGGTTGTAAGTGCGCACGATGTTGTACGTTATGCTTGGCCCGACAGCGAGAGCTGTGTTAGACGGGAGTGTCCACGGTGTTGTTGTCCATGCAAGGAAAAATGCGTCGCCCCACCCTTTCATTGAGTCAATCGGGTCGGTGGCGAGAAATTCGGCTATGCAGGTTGTGTCTTTGACGTCCCTGTAGCAGCCTGGTTGGTTCAATTCGTGGGTGCTGAGGCCGGTACCGGCGGCAGGCGAATAGGGTTGTATGGTATAGCCTTTGTAAAGGTACCCTTTTTTGTAGAGTTGCGACAACAACCACCACACGCTTTCAATATAGCGGTTGTCATATGTGATATAGGGGTTCTGAGTGTCTACCCAATATCCCATCTGTTTGGTCAGGGTTTCCCATTCGCGAGTGTATTTCATCACTTCGCGGCGGCACGATGCGTTGTAATCGTCAACCGATATTTTATGTCCGATATCCTCTTTCGTGATACCCAAAGCCTTCTCAACGCCAAGCTCAACGGGCAGGCCGTGAGTGTCCCATCCGGCTTTTCGGCTGACGTGGTAACCCTTCATGGTCTTGTAACGGCAGAAGATATCTTTAATCGTGCGTGCCATTACATGATGGATTCCGGGCATGCCGTTTGCCGAAGGCGGACCCTCGTAAAACACAAATTCAGGATGCCCCTCGCGCACTTTGAGCGACTCTTCAAAAAGATTGCTCTCATTCCATTTAGAGAGCATCTCTTTGTTTATCTCTGATAGATTAAAGCGATTATATTCGTTAAACTTCTTCATCGTTACAAAACGTTTGGAGATTATAGTTTCTTGAAAATTTTTGCAAAGATACTAAATAAAATAGTTATAGAGGAATTTGCCAACCGTTAACAGGCCGAAACCTATTTTTTCAAGCCGCCTTTGAGCCCGCCTTTAACTCCTCTACCCATAGAAAATATGTTTTGGTCGTAGCTGACGGTTTTCATCGCGCTCTCGCGTTTGCGCTTTATAGCGAGGGCCACCAATCTGTCCATAAGTTTTTGGAATGGCAGACCGGTTGCTTCCCATAGATAGAATGACAATGAACCCGGGATGGTGTTTATTTCATTCACATATATATTGCGGGTCTTGCGGTCGACTATTACATCGACGCGGCTCACACCGTGGCATGACAGCACTCTGAATGTCTCGCCGGCAAGGTGCTGTATGCGTTTGGTCTCTGATTCGGGCAGCTCTGCCGGTATGCGTTTCTGCGAGGCTTGCATCCCCTTCGCTCCCTTGGTTCCGCCCATATATTTATCTTCATATGAAAGGATTTCGCCGCTTTTGATTGGTTCCTCAAGCACCGATGTCTGGTAATCGTCGCAGTCGCCCAAAACTGAACAGTTAATTTCCTGAAGATCTTCAACCATATCCTCCACGATGATTCGCGTGGAATATTTTTCGGCATCGTCAACCTTCTCAATCAGCTCGGTGCGGTTGGTCGCACGTCCTATGCCCACACTTGAACCAAGATTAGCCGGTTTCACAATCACCGGGTAACCTATCTTGTTCTCGATTCTATCAATGAGCTGTTCACGGCGGCTGAACCATTCCTTGTCGGTAAACCAGACGTAGTCTACTACAGGTATGTCGCAGGCTTGAAGAATCATCTTCATCGTGATTTTATCCATTCCGTTGGCCGATGACAATGTATCGCATCCGGCAAACGGTATGCCTATTGATTCCAAAACTCCTTCAAAGATGCCATCCTCGCCGTTGCTGCCATGAAGAACAGGTATCACTACATCGAGTTTGGTGACGATATTGCTCCCAAACATTGATTTCTTGCGGCGATAGAGGTTATAATCATCATATACCGGCTCCATGTAGACTTCCTCGCATTTCTCCAGTAAGGCGGGAATGTTTTTGTAATTAGCTATCTCAAAAAGGGCGTTTCCGGTATACCATTTACCTTTCTTTGATATATATATCGGAGTCACGTCGTAGCGGTCACGGTTTATCGCACTCATCGCCTGTGAGGCTGATATAACTGAAATTTCATGCTCGGTGGAGCGGCCACCGAAAAATACGCCTATGTTGGTTTTCATTTTTGGTATATGAAATGAATATGATTGTTTTATTGGAATAAATTTTTGTTTTACTTGAATGTGTCGGGCAGGTCATTCTCATACAGTACGAAATCACCGGCTTTTACGATTGTTGCCAATAATTGTTGAGCCTCTTTAAAAGACGCTACGGCGTGTACAGCCGATTTATCCATGCCGCCCTTCTCTATGCCCGCCAGCAAAGCGTCCCGGTTGTATCCGCCGACAACTATCGCCACATCGGCGTTGGCGGCAATGTTTTCTCCAAGTATGCGGTTATATTCATACTGCTTTTCTCCCAGTTCAATCATCCCCGGAGTGATGACTATGCGTTTGCCGCCAACCATCGAGCCGAGGACTTCCATTGCCATTCGCGAGCCTGACGGATTGGAGTTGAATGCGTCGTCGATTATTGTGATGCCGCCGGGAGTGCGTTTTAGATTGAGGCGATGTTCAACCTGCTCTATTTTTTGCACTGCATATCGTATTTTTTCCTCGGGTACGCCAAGGTGCAGTGCTACAATCACAGCCGCCATTAGATTGGAGATGTTGCATTCGCCAACCAGACGGGTCGATAGCGTTAGCTCGTGGCCGTCGCCCTTTATTGTAAAAGTGGTGCCTGATGGAGTGTATCTGATGTCGGTAGCTATGAAATCGGCGTTTTCGGTAGCCTTGACCGCATATCGACGGCATTGGACGTTGTCAACTTTGCGGTTGGCTCCGTATTCAAAGTCGTTGTTTACTACAGCAAGGCCATCTGATGGCAGAGAGTCTATAAGCTCGAATTTAGTGCTTTGCACATTCTGTATGGTCTTGAACGATTCCAGATGCTGTTCGCCTACAGCGGTTACGATTCCGATTTCGGGATGAACAAGATCGCAGATTTCCTTGATGTCACCTTTTTGCTTGGCTCCCATTTCCACGATAAACACTTCGTTGTAAGGTTTCAAGTGTTCTCTGACTGTCCTTATAACTCCCAAAGTGGTGTTGAAACTCCCGGGAGTCATCAGCACGTCGAATTTTTCGCTTAGTATGCGGTTGAGATAGTGTTTGGTGCTTGTTTTGCCATAACTGCCTGTCACGCCGATGATTTTTAAATCGGGCATTGAACGCAATATCTTGGCGGCATCGTTGTAATACTTGCGATTGATGCTTTTTTCAACCGGTGTCAATATGAGGTTGGCCAGTAGAAGCAATGCAGGTGACAACACTATGCAGGCAACTGTTGCAACCGCCGCCCAGTGAAGCGATGATAATCCTCTGACAAGAAGCACGGCGCAAATCGCTAAGACGGCCATAGTCACATAGATGCGTGTGGCACGGCGGGTAAATACCAGCGGTTTCTTATATTTGGCTTTAAAAAGATTGACGGCCTGAAGTCCGAGGATTATAACCGCTATACCTGCGCCTACAAAGTAAGGAATATGGTGGACCAGAAGGAACAGTAAAGCGATCAATGAGCCGAGACGGCTGAACGAAGTGCTCTCCCCTGCCATCTTGAACCATCTGATGTATCGATCGGCGCGATAGGAATTTTGCTGAAACATCATCAGCTCGCGGCGGCACACCAAGCCTAAATCAGTTGCGGCCACAAGAATCAGCAATATCGAAAAGTAAGTTATAAATTCAGGATTCATTTTTGATTAACTTTTTAGAAAGCTCCGTAGAACGGCTGCAAATTGAATTGGGTTGTCGAGGAAGCTGTAGTGCCCGCAACCGGGGAACGATACCAACCCGGCTTCAGGGATGAGTTTTTCCATGATTTTAGCATCGCTTATGGGAGTCGCGGTGTCATTTTCTCCCCATATCAGAAGCGTTGGGGCTTTTATCAGGGGCATCACATTTTTCAAATCCTCGTTGACAACCTTGCTTAATATGCGTTTCATCATAGTCGAGGCGTTGTTATAGTCGCTTGAGCCGCGTTTTGCCCTCAGCCGGTCTATGCGCTTTTGGGCTTTTTCAGCTCCCAACAACAGTCTCATGGCACGGCACCCGAGTTTGTAGGAATATACTTTATAGTAATATTTGATAGACCTCCGTGGTTTCACACCTGCCGCATCGACAAGGATGAGTTTTGAAACCTTGTTGCGTGACGCATATAGAATCCCGACTCTTCCGCCAAAAGAATGCCCCAGTAAGATCGGGTCGGTTATGCCGACTTGTCTAACGAATTGTTCAAGCATCGACGTGTAGTCTTCAACGCCCCACACTTCATGCGGTTCGGATGATTGCCCGAATCCGGGAAAATCAATATTGAAGACGCGGCAATGCTCGGCGGCCACTTTCTCAATTGAGGCGACTGTCGAGCCCTGGCATCCCCAACCATGCATCAGAATCATGTCGGGGCCTTCGCCCGTCACTGTGTAATGTAGTGATATATCGTTTATTCTAATTTCTTTTTCCATGCCTTTTCAGGCTCTTTGGTTTATTTTGGCAAAGTTAGCAAATTATCAGCATAATTATAGCCGAAAGCCCGATAAATCTCACTAATGATTTACCGGGCCTGTCTCGACTGTCTAATCTATTAAAGCGATGTCTGTTTTACTTCAATTGGGTGACTTCTCTTTTTGTCTTGAAATTAATCGGAAGTGTATAGGTTACCTTGACCGGTTCGCCGTCAACTCTTCCCGGTTCCCATGCTGGCATTTTGTTGACAACCTTTATAGCCTCGTTGTTGTAGGCTTCGGGGCCGCCTCTGACTATCTCGGGGTCGATTGCTTTACCGTCTTTGTCAACAACGAATTTCACAATGACTCTGACAAATTCAGGTTGGTCGGCAAGATTGACATCAGGGTATTCGATGTTTTGTGCCAACCATTCAAGCAGGGCTTTTTCTCCGCCGGGGTATTGAGGCATCGTTTCAGCCACTTTCACCGATGCTGTTCCATCGCCTGCATTTTTAAGTGCGATATTAATAGTGTTGTTGGCCTTGTCGATGCTCATGCTTTTGATAGACTCAGGTTTAATTGAACTGATATCGTCGGAATATGGCTGTCCGTTTACGATAATTTTGAAATCCTCGATGGCGGGAGATGTTTGATTCTCTTTCCCTTTGATTTGGACAGTCATTGAATTTTTGTTTTGTCCGCGAGCGGCATTGTCTGATTCAGAGACATTCGCTACTACACCCACGGTCGCAGGCATGGCGGATTCTTCGACGGTTTTAGCTGTTGTTTCCGCTTTTTCACTAACTTCGCGTGTAGCCTGTGGCGTTGACAGGTCTGATTGTCTGACGGCAGTCAGGCACTCAGCCACCGCCGGAATGTTGGTCACTAAGAGTGCTGCCGCGGCAGCAGGCACAAGAGCGAGCGCGCGCAGCTTGCGGCTCTTGCATGGTTTTGATTTTAGCATCATGGTGATACGTTTTTTAAGTTTACTATGATTAAGGCTGTTGGCGATTGCCGGAAAACTCTTGCCGACAGCCTTTTTTATAAGCAACATCTGGTATTGGCGAGCGTCTGCCCCACCCCTCAGCACCTCCAGATCAGCCTGATACTCATGTACTGTTTTAAGTTCCTCAGCCATGAGCCATGCTGCCGGGTTGAACCAGTATATGATGGTGACGATTCGCGACAACAGAAGGTCAAACCAATGTTTTTTCATCAAATGCCCCATCTCATGGGCTATAATCAAATCTCGCGCGCAGTTATAGTCGTTGCGGCTTATTATGATTGATCTGCGAGTGCTGAACGGGGCTAAATCGGTCCTGTCGGTAATCACAAGACGATAGTGGCCGTTTAGCTTGTGCTTTTCTCCGCTGCTCACGATTTTTGAAACCTTGATGAATCCAATAATGGTGTGCAAAGTGAAGAATAAGATTCCTATGAGCCACACTGCGATCAGTAGCCTTGGCCACAAAGGTGATTCACCCGCTTGTATGGCTCCCGGGACATGCCCTGAGTTCAACAAAAGTAAGTCGATAAGATCCGAAGTCGTCACATCGCCTGTTGCGGCGTGAACGGTTTTAACGTATTGGCGTCCCCATTGGATTGCCACCGCAAGTAAGGGTGACAAGGCATAGATTGATAATAGGATTCCGCGGTTGTAGGAATGAGTGTTTTCCGAGGCAAGCATCCATTTGTATATCAGATAAAGAGCCAGCATATAGAGGCTCGACGTTATTGTGAGAAATAGCAGTTGGCCCATGGCTATGATGTTTTGTCGTTGTCAACGTTTTGAGTTTCGACCATTCTTATTAATTCTTTAAGCTGGTCGATAGATATTTTTTCTTCTTCGACTAAGGCTGACACGGCGTTGAGATAACTGTTTGAAAAATATGATTTGATAAAATTGTTCAGCCTGTTTTCGCGAAATTCCTCCATTTTGGCTATTGCAAAGAATCGGTGTGAGCCGCTGATTGACTCGTGCCCCACATAGCCTTTTTGCTCAAGTATGCGCGCTGTCGTGGCCACAGTGTTGAAATGTGGCCGCGGTTCATCGTACATCTCTACCATCTCACGGACAAATAACGGGCCGCGCTGCCAGAGCATCTGCATTATCTGTTCCTCCTTTTCGGTTAGGGTTGATTTATGTCGTCCTCTTTTCATAAACTAAATTTTTAGTTGACTTTGCAAATGTATAACTAATTTTTTAGTTGGCAAATAAATTTACAACTATTTTTTTAGTTTTGAAAAAAAGACGATGGCCTCCCGTCATCAGTGGGGTGCCCCCCTACGAGTAGAGCCTGCTCATGAGCAAGCCGCCGGCAACGGCGCATGGCCGAAAATAGACGGGAGGCGCGCCGGGACCGACGCACCTCCTGTCTGATATATGTGTGTTTCCCTTATCTGTTGAGAATCTTGCGGGTGGTGCCGTCGCTGTAGACGGCGATGTTCAGCCCGGGCCACGGCTCGTCGGCCTTGACTCCCTGCAGGTTGTAGTAGCCTATGACTTCAGGAGCATCGATATCAGCATCAATATACTCGACTCCACCTACACCGGGAGCGGTTTGGAACGTCAACTCCTCCCCATAGGTTGTCTCTTTTGCCGTCGTGGCAAACGACCTGAAATGGTATTCGGTGTCAGGTCTCAAATCCCCAATGGCTGCATTCATAAGCATTCCTGTTGATGTCACAGTGTGTATGTCGGCGGGAGCGGCAAAGTAGCTCGACTCGGCGGGTGACATCCAATATTCAAATCCTTGCTCTACCGTGTTATCAGAACCATCGGTGACATGCCCACGCAGTGTGGCGCCATTAGAGCTGACCGAGAGCGGAGGTAAAGTGTGAACTGTCGGCGTAAAGTAGACATAGGCATCAGCGGTGCCGAATGCGCTCCAGTCTCCGTAATACATCCTGCCTGAATTTGATTTGTAAACAGGACGGTATTTGTAATAGGTATTGGGACTAAGGCCGTTAAGCGTACCGCTAATCTCACCGTTATAAAGAGGGCAATATGCAACCGATGACGGCACAAGGTCGGGGGCATCATATCGCCTCCACTCAAAGCCGAATCGCAAAGCATCGTCTTCGCCGTTGGTGGTTGCTGTGATTACCGCCTTTGTGTTGCTTACCGTCTGCGCCGGCTCAGTCGTAAATTGCAAAGCCGGGGTTCTAAATGTTACATCTTTTGAAATTGTACCCCCTTCTTGAGTCGTGACATAATAAAAATCTCTATATGAGGTGTTCGGCTCAAGGCCATACATATCCGCTATATCAGGATATCCGTCACCCCAGCAATGGTTGGTTACAGTGGCATCCACCACTCCAGAATATGAACCCCGCAATTTTGCACTTGTACTGGTAAGGTCTGAGACATTAGCTGATAGACGAATATCTTGGGTTGAGAATTCTTCAGAGACGCTATATTTCGCTCCATTATTTAATGTGGCGTTTAATATTACTTTTACTTTCTGACCAGGAGTCAAGTTCTGAATAGTTATATTTTGACCTGTTCCATATTGACCAAAATCCAATGACGCTACAGAGGCATCCCCGGTCAGATATGACCCTTTGAGTTTTAACGTTGTATTTGTTCTTGATTGTTGGCTTATATCCAATCCTAATGATTGGGTTTCTACCGAACCAATATCTCCTGAGACCGGTATTTGTCCAAAGGCGATTCCTGTGACCGTGGCGGAATATTCGTATTCAGGGAGCAACCCGGATGCAGTAACTTTTCCATTAACGGCAGTTTCTGTGAAAGAGTCATCCGCCACAGAAATTTGATAATTTTCGGGATAATGAAAATCGGCCTCCGTTATTGAGAAATAGCTTGTTGACGACAGAGTCAAGGAAGTTTGAGTGCTTGATTGCGCTACTATATCAACTGTATTTATATTTGAATAGCAAGACTTATATTTCTTACCTACTTTTTTGGGACAAATTAATAAAGCTGAACATTTATCAAAGATATCATTATCATTATAAAAACGGAATAGAATAAATTGAGGTTCATAAAGAAGAATTCCAGTTGCGAATGCCCATTGCCCTATCGAAGTCACATTTTCGGGGATTACTAAATACTTCAAATTATAACAACCAGCGAATGCGGAGCTCCCAATACTGGTGATTGAATTTGGAATATCGACTGTCGTTATTTTTTTGCAACCCCTAAAGGCTTCACGACCAATTATGGTCGTTTCAGGCAAGATAGTTGCTGTACTTTTACCGTTCGGACATATTATTAGTTCCGAGAAATCTTTCGAATAAAGAATGCCGTTATTAGAAGCATAAACCATATTATCTTCCGCAACGTTTATTTCGATTAAATTATCGCATCCATAAAAAGAATCCCACCAAATACTATTGATCGTTGGAGGAATTTCAATGGATGTTAGTTTCGTATTTCCCCGAAAAGCATCTGATTTTATCTCCTTTACTGATTCACCTATTGTAACACTCCGCTTTGCTGGAGGACATAGACATAAAATTGAAGCATATTTATCGTATATAATGCCATCAATTGATGAATAGGATTCATTATCTGGCGATACTATGAATTCAGACAAAGAAGTGCATCCATCAAATGCAAAATAACCAATATCATTTATGCTATTGGGAAGATATATTGAATTCAAACCGCTACAGTTACGAAAAGCCCAACTTTTAATTTTTTTTATTGAGTTCGGGATAGAAACCGATGTCATTTGGGGGCTGTTTTCAAAGGCCTCTTCTCCAATAGAATTAACCTTATAGACTCCGCCATTGTATAATACAGATTCTTCAATGATGCAATCCCCCACAAATCCCGAATTATCACTAACTTCGGCGTATCCTCCGGTAATTTTATATTTCACTCCGTTAACGGTAGTATACAATTGTGCATTTAACAGATGAGGAATAAGCATTAGAATTAAAATGATAGTTTTTGGTAGTTTGTGTTTCATAATGTGTGTGATGGTTGGTTTAGGGTGCGGCGGCTCATCCCCCGGGGTCGTCGCTGTCAAAAAAATAAAAAGGTGCGGGGATCGTATCTCTGTCCTACCCTAATTCCAGGTCTTGGCGTACCTCTACAATGGATAGAACAACAGCCCCACACCGATTGAGCATATATACACGTTGCGGAAACCCTGATGCGCACGCACGGCGCAGGGGGTTTCGGGGCATATAGCTACCGATGCAGGTGCCATTGTCAGTTATCTTCATTGTAGATTCAAACCGCCAAGTTTGGAATTAGAAGATAAGATGTCAATAACACCTTTTGTAAACAAGTGGACGGCGCAAGGCCGCCGACCGTTCGCGGGGCTGTCTCCACAACCCGCAGCGGTCTGACAGCAAAAGTAATGTGGTTTAACGGAATAACCAAATTTTTAATGGAAAAGATTCTGTGAAATCTGCGGCCGAGTCTATTGCCACGACTATCGGTGATTGCCATAATAAAGCAGGGCCAACCCCGCGGGGTCAGCCCTACCTAAACGTTATTGCGGCTTGTCGGACGTCAGTTGCCCAATTCCGACAGGAATTTGATGCGTATCAGTCTGATCTCATCCTCGCTATAGTCGTTTCCGAGTTCCTTGATTGCGTCGCTGAGGTCGTCGCTCTCGCTCTCTTTGAAATATTCAAAAATATCCTCCTGATGGTCATCATCGATAACCTCATTGATGAAATAGGATATGTTTATCTTCGTGCCGGAGTAAACTATAGCCTCCACCTCGTCGAGAAGCTCTGAAAACTCAAGCCCTTTCGAGTTTGCCAGTTCGTCGAGAGCGATTTTGCGGTCGATGGCCTGGATTATAGAGATTTTCAGCTTGCTCTTGTTGGCGACGCTGCGCACTCGCAGATCCTCGGGTCGCTCTATCTCGTTTTCCTCGACGTGGGCTTTAATGACTTTTATGAATTCCTCGCCATAGCGTTTCACTTTTCCCGCTCCTACCCCGGTGATGTTCTGCAATTCGTCGAGCGTGATGGGATAAGTGGTGGCCATGGCCTCAAGCGATGGGTCTTGGAAAATGATGTAGGGAGGCAGTTCAAGTTTCTTGGCTATTTTTTTGCGCAAATCTTTCAGAATCGCAAAAAGCTCGGGGTCCACGGCGCACGATGATCCGCCTTTGATGGGAGCTTCTTCCTCGTAGTCGCCAAACTCGTTGTCTTCAACGATTTTAAATGACTCGGGTTTGGCAAGAAACTTCTCCCCTTTTTTCGTCACTTTTATTATGCCGTAGTTCTCAATGTCGCGGTCGAGATATCCGGCTATGATTGCTTGCCTGATAACGGCGTTAAGGTATTTTTCGTCTTCGGCGGCAGCGCACCCGAACACTTCAAGTTCATCTTGCTGGTATGACTTGATGGCATTGTTGCTTTTGCCGCGCATGACGTTGATAATATGGTCGGCTTTGAATTTTTCTTTTAAAGCGGTGACAGTTTCAATCACCGCGCATAAATCATCTTTAGCTTCCACTTTTTTCTTGGGATTTAAGCAGTTATCGCAGTTTCCACAGTTGTCATGAGGATATTCTTCGCCAAAATAATGGAGTAGTGATTTGCGGCGACAAACCGACGACTCGGCATAACTCGCCGTCTCAATCAGCAGTTGCTTACCGATTTCTTGTTCGGCAATCGGTTTGCCTTGCATGAATTTCTCCATCTTCTGGAGGTCTTTGTTGGCATAGAACGTTATACATTGCCCCTCGCCGCCGTCACGGCCCGCGCGCCCTGTTTCCTGATAATAGCCTTCGAGAGATTTAGGCATATCGTAGTGTATCACGAATCTGACGTCGGGTTTGTCGATTCCCATTCCGAACGCTATCGTGGCTACGATTATATCGACCTGCTCAAGCAGGAAGGCGTCCTGGTTGTTTGTTCGGGTCGCACTATCCATTCCGGCGTGGTATGGAAGGGCTTTTATGTTGTTGACTTTAAGCAACTCGGCCAATTCCTCCACTTTCTTGCGGCTCAGGCAATATATGATTCCTGATTTACCCTCATTACTTTTGATATATCTGATTATATCTTTGTCGATCGTCGATGTCTTAGGCCGTATCTCATAGTAGAGATTCGTTCGGTTAAACGAGGACTTATAGACGGCCGCGTCCTGCATACCAAGGTTCTTTTGAATGTCGTGTTGCACCTTTGGCGTGGCGGTCGCTGTCAAGGCTATGACCGGCCGTTTTTTTATCTCGTTTATGATTGGGCGTATGCGTCGGTATTCGGGTCGGAAATCATGGCCCCATTCCGAGATGCAATGCGCCTCGTCAACGGCATAAAACGATATGGGAACTGTTTTTAGAAATTCAATGTTTTCTTCTTTGGTCAGAGACTCGGGAGCGACATAGAGAAGTTTGGTCTTGCCTGAAGCTATGTCGTTCTTGACCTGGTCAATCGCAGTCTTGTTGAGCGAAGAATTAAGAAAATGAGCTATGCTGTCGGCTTCGCTGAAATTGCGCATGGCATCAACCTGATTCTTCATCAACGCAATCAGTGGCGATATTACAATCGCCGTACCCTCCATCAATAACGATGGCAATTGATAACACAATGATTTGCCGCCGCCAGTCGGCATCAGCACAAAAACATCGTTGCCGTCAAGCAGTGATGTGATTATGGCTTGCTGATTGCCTTTGAATTTCTCAAATCCGAAGTATTTTTTCAATGCTCCGATTAATTCAGTCTGGTTTGTCATGGATGTGGGTGGTGAAGATTGTGGTTAAACTTATTGCGATTAGTCCGGGTTGTTTCCGACTCTAAAGAATATCTCTAATGTGATATAATTAGTTTATTTTACTGTCTGGTTTGTTTCAAAATTGGCTTTTATGAGTTTTTCGAGCGCATACTCTTTTGTCACCTCAAATTGCTTGGCAGTGGTCGATGGCAACTCATACATGGGGTCAATCATAATTGACTCCACGATTGAACGGAGTCCGCGCGCGCCAAGTTTGTATTCGATGGCTTTATCGACAATGAGATCAAGAGCTTCATCTGTGAAAGTCAGTTTGACCCCATCCATCTCGAAAAGTTTCTGATACTGGCGTATGACGGCGTTCTTAGGCTCGGTCAATATGCGTCGCAGGGCGGCTCGGTCGAGCGGATCGAGATGAGTCAGTATGGGCAGACGCCCGATAATCTCAGGGATTAATCCAAATGATTTCAGGTCTTGCGGGGCGACATACTGCAAGTAGTTGTCGCGCTCAATGCGTTTGCGCGCAGCATCGGTCGAATAGCCGACGACGTGAGTGTTCAGTCGCTGGGCGATTTTGCGCTCAAGTCCGTCAAACGCGCCACCGCATATAAATAATATGTTTTTGGTATCGACCGGAATCATTTTCTGTTCGGGATGTTTGCGGCCTCCTTGTGGCGGCACGTTTACGATGGAGCCCTCCAGAAGTTTCAATAGCCCCTGCTGAACACCTTCGCCGCTTACGTCGCGAGTGATGGACGGGTTATCGCCTTTGCGTGCTATTTTGTCGATTTCGTCAATGAATACTATTCCTTTCTCGGCCTGGGCAACGTCGTAGTCGGCTGCCTGCAACAAACGGGTAAGAAGGCTCTCGATATCCTCTCCCACATAGCCGGCCTCGGTCAATACGGTCGCATCGACAATCGTGAACGGAACTTTGAGCAACCGGGCTATCGTCTTGGCGAGGAGTGTCTTTCCCGTGCCGGTAGGCCCGACGAGGATGATGTTGCTCTTTTCGATATCAACGTCATCATCTTTGTGCTGGGCCAAACGCTTGTAGTGGTTGTAGACTGCTACCGAGAGGTATTTTTTCGCATCTTCCTGACCGATGACATATTGATTGAGGAAATCGTTGATTTTTTTCGGTTTCGGAATCTCATCCAATTGCGGGGTTTTTGTGTCAGATGCGTTATTGCCCCCTTTTGAGCGGTAATCTTTGAGCATATCGTTGATTTGCTCCACGCACTCGACACAGATATAGGTGTTGTCGCCGAAAGCTGAAGGAATCAATGCCTCCGACATACTCTGCGGACGGCCGCAGAACGAGCATTTAATTTCGGAATCTTTCTTTTTTGCCATTACTAATATCAGTGCTTCGCTTTGGCCAATACTTCGTCAATCATACCGTAGGATTTAGCCTCCTCGGCAGTCATCCAGTAGTCGCGGTCAGAGTCGCGTTCCACTTTCTCAAAAGGCATACCCGAATGGTCGGCTATAATGGTGTAGAGTTCCTTCTTGAGTTTTTGTATCTCGCGTGCTGTGATTTCAATATCTGAAGCCTGCCCTTGCGCGCCGCCCATGGGCTGATGGATCATGACGCGTGAATGTTTAAGGGCGAAACGCTTACCGGCCGTGCCCGACACGAGCAGCACGGCGGCCATCGAAGCAGCCATGCCTGTGCATATCGTAGCCACGTCGCTTGAAATATACTGCATGGTGTCGTAAATGCCAAGACCTGCGTACACCGAGCCGCCGGGAGAGTTGATGTAGATAGATACATCTTTACCGGGGTCGGCTGAGTCGAGATACAGTAGCTGGGCCTGGATGACATTGGCGGTATAGTCGTTTACGTCGGTTCCGAGGAAGATGATGCGGTCCATCATCAGTCTGGAAAATACATCCATTTGGGCCACATTGAGCTGGCGTTCCTCGATGATGGTGGGAGATATATAACTTGAAGTGATGGCTGTTGATGCAGCCGCCGAATATTGGTCAAGGGCGAGACCATTCATGCCGAGATGCTTCACGGCATAGTTGCGAAAATCGTTGTTGGTCATGTTCATTGCTTTTTTACCTTTCAATTACTTAGTCAAAGATAGTAATAAAAATAATAACCTGCAAATTTTAATCAGATATTCAAAGATAAATCGCCAATGCGCAAAAGAGGTGCCGATTTTGGTTTATCGGCACCTCTTTCACTGTTAAAGATATTTTAACTGCGGATGTTTACGCTTCAGTCTCGGCGATTTTTTTGAATTCATCGAGCGAAACGGTCTTTTCGTCAAGTGTGACAGCGGCTTTGATGATGTTGAACAGCTTTATGTCACCTACCTGCTCCACGAGTTTCGGGCGGTAGTTCTTGTCGTTCAGGATATTTTTGGCGAAGGTTGTGATTGTCTCCTCGTCCATGTTGGTCATGCCGTATTGGGCGAATTGGTTGGCGGCTATCTGTTTCGCGAGATTGAGCAGATCGGCGTCCTCGATTTTCATGTCGGTTATTTCCGCTATTTTTTCACGGATGAGTTGCCATTCAAGAGCGGGAATCATTGATTCAAATTCTTTATCGAGATTCTCGTCCTGGATTTCGGGATTACGCACTTTCATCCATTTTTTCAGGAATGCGACGGGAAGTGCCATTTTGCCGTATTTGTCAAGAAAGAATTTCTGTGCGTCGCGGCGGAAAAGCATCTCGCTGTTTGGTGCGAGGCTTCCTGCGATCATCTCTTTGAGTGCGGCGTTGTACTCATCCTCGTTGTGTACTTTGTCGGCTCCGAAAACATCTTTGTAAAAATCCTCGTTGTGTTCGGCGAGTTTCAAAACGATAATTTCAGAGATGGCAAGTTCAAAATCCGCTTTTATGTCGGCGGCTTTATCTTTGTCGACATGGAGCATTGATGAAAGTTCGGTTACATTGCCTTCGCAGGTAGCCCACGGGTTGAAACGCACCTTGTCTCCGACTTTTTTACCAAGGAAAAGGTCGGACTGCTCTTTGCTCTTGAAGAACATCGGGGCTACGATACCGTCCACAACCTGAATGGCATCTTCGCCATCCTTGATTGTGCCGTCTTCATTAAGCTCCATGATTGCACCTTTGACGAGGGCTTTGGCGTCGACTTCTTCGCCGGGCACCTGGGCACCAAATCGTTCGCGAAGATGTTCGTCTTGCTCTTTGAGCATAGCGTCATCAACGGCGATTGTGTAGTAAGGGATGTTCACGCTTTTGTCAAGAGTGAGATTGATTTCGGGTGCGATACCGATTTCATATTGGAAGGTGTAGTCCTTGTCGTCGAGATTGATTTCCTTGACTTCAACGGGCAGCGGCTGGCCGAGGATAGATATTTTGTTTTCGTTGATGTAGTCGATGGCTGCTGTGGCTGCATCCTGGTTGATAACATCGCTTTTCACCTGCTTGCCGAAACGGCGACGCAATTGATCGATGCTGATGTGCCCTTTGCGGAAACCGGGGATGGTGTGAGTGCGGCCAAATTGCTTGAGCTCTTTGGTGACTTTTTCCTGGTAATCGTTTTCTTCAATCGATACGTTGAGAATCGCTGTCACGTCATCGATTTTGTCAAGTGTTACGTTCATCTTGTTTATTTAATCGTTATAGTAATCAATAAGTTGCTATTGAATATATACATTCAATGCCGCAAAAAGGTTTTCTGAGAACAGATTCCCGTTTTGATTTGCAAAATTAGTGGTTATTAGTCAAAATGGCCAATTTAACTGAATAATTTTTAATTTTTTTGGATTTTGTGACGGCTCGATGCCGGGATATCGCAGCGTAACTATTTGGTAATTCAGTGCGTTACGTTAAAATATAGACGTCATTGCTAAAGTCGTGCAGAATCTTACAATTTATTAAACAGGCGTTTATGCGGATTGGGGAAAAATGAGTAAATTCGCGGCTGAAAGCAGCCATGCTATCGTTTATGATTGAATAATACATTTTATAATATAGTAATTACTACTCATGGTACAATTCTTTAAAAAAGGCGCCGATTTGGTGACGGCTGTGGAAACCGATCATAAATTGTCGCCCGAGGAAATCGAGAAGCTGCAATGGCTTTTTGACGGGGCTAAACCTATCTCGGGGACTTCGGTCAAAGGCCGATTTGTAGGTCCTCGCAAGGAAATGATAACCCCTTGGAGCACTAATGCGGTTGAAATCACTCAAAACATGGGTCTTGAAGGGATTACACGCATCGAACAGTATTCTCGTGTCGACAGTGAGGACGCCGCATACGACAAGATGCTTCAGCGGATGTATGATGGCCTTAACTCGACGTTGTTTAAAGTCAATAGAGTACCTGAGCCTATAGTCTATATTGACGACATTGCAGCCTATAACCGACAGGAGGGGCTTGCGCTCAGTCCCGATGAAGAAGCCTATCTCCAGAATTTGAGCCATAAGCTCGGACGGCCTTTGACCGATAGTGAGGTTTTTGGCTTTTCGCAGGTTAATTCAGAGCATTGCCGCCATAAAATATTCAATGGCACGTTTGTCATTGATGGGGAGGAGAAACCTATGTCGCTTTTCAAGCTCATCAAAAAAACCTCACAGGAAAATCCCAATGGCCTTGTCTCGGCATATAAGGATAATGTGGCGTTTATCGATGGACCCAAAGTTGACCAGTTCTATCCTGTCAACCCCGACAAACCTGATTACTTCACGATTAAGGATGTCGACACAGTGATTTCCTTGAAAGCGGAGACCCATAACTTCCCTACCACGGTGGAACCGTTCAATGGTGCCGCCACTGGCACGGGCGGTGAAATACGCGACCGTCTTGGCGGAGGCAAAGCGAGTCTCCCTATTGCCGGTACCGCTGTTTACATGACGTCGTATCCGCGTCTTTCACCCGAACACCGGTGGGAGCTGATGATGGATCCGAGAGCTTGGCTCTATCAGACTCCTGCCGATATATTGATTAAAGCGTCAAACGGAGCGTCTGATTTTGGAAATAAGTTCGGACAGCCACTGATTTGCGGATCCTTGCTGACCTTTGAGCATACCGAGGACAATCGTCGATACGCATACGATAAGGTCATTATGCTCGCGGGTGGTGTAGGATTCGCCGCAAAAAAAGATGCTATCAAAGGAGAGCCTGTCCAGGGTGAAAATGTCGTTGTCATGGGCGGCGATAACTATCGCATCGGTATGGGTGGCGGTGCGGTGTCGTCGGTAGAAACCGGGCAATATGACAATGCAATCGAGCTGAACGCCGTTCAGCGTGCCAACCCTGAAATGCAGAAACGTGTGGCCAATGTCATCAGAGCTTTGGCTGAAAGCGACGAAAACCCTATTGTGTCAATCCATGATCACGGGGCCGGAGGCCACCTCAACGCATTATCGGAACTTGTGGAGGCTACGGGTGGTAAAATTGACATAGACGCTCTGCCGGTTGGCGACAAGACTCTGTCTGATAAAGAAATTGTCGGTAACGAGAGTCAGGAACGCATGGGAATGGTAGTTGAAGCAAAAGATATTCCTTATATAGAGCGCATTGCGCAGCGTGAGCGCGCCCCTATGTATGTGGTCGGTGAAACAACCGGCGACAATCGCTTCACTTTCGAGCGAAGGAACGGTAAGAAGCCGATTGATCTGGAAATGGCCGATATGTTTGGTAACTCGCCCAAAACCGTGATGGTCGACAAAACGGTTAAGCGTGAGTTCAAAGATGCCTCTTACGATGCCGCAAATATAGAGCGGTATGTCAGAGACGTTTTAAGCCTCGAGTCTGTAGCTTGTAAAGATTGGCTGACCAATAAAGTAGACCGTTCGGTTACCGGGCGCATTGCCCGGCAGCAATGTCAGGGTGAGATTCAGCTTCCATTGAGCGATTGCGGTGTGGTCGCTCTTGATTACAAAGGTCGCGCGGGTATTGCGACCTCAATCGGTCATGCGCCACAGGTAGCTTTGGTCGACTCTGCCAAGGGGTCGGTTATGGCTATTGCGGAAGCCCTCACTAACATTGCGACGGCCAATCTCAAAGATGGTTTGAAAAGCGTGTCGCTGAGTGCCAACTGGATGTGGCCATGCAAGAATGAAGGTGAGGATGCGGCTTTATATCGCGCCGTGGAGGCTTGCAGCCGTTTCGCCTGTGAATTGGGAATTAATATCCCGACTGGGAAGGACAGTTTGTCAATGACACAAAAATATGGCGATGACAAAGTGTTTGCCCCCGGCACGGTCATCATTTCGGCGGCGGGAGAAGTTAGTGATGTGCGCAAGACGGTCTCGCCTGTGGTGCAGCCTAAAGAATCAACATTATATTATATAGACTTCTCCGGCGATAAACTCAGACTTGGCGGTTCGGCGTTGGCTCAGACACAAAATTCTATCGGTCAAGAGGCTCCTACTGTTACGGATGCCGAATTATTCGCCAAGGCATTTTCTGTTGTGCAGGCGTTAGTCAAGAAAGGTCAGTTGCTGTCTGCTCATGACGTTTCGGCAGGCGGTTTGATCACCACACTGCTTGAAATGACATTCGCTAACACAAAAGGCGGTCTTAACGTCTATACCGACGGATTTAAGATGTATGGCGAAACCGATCTCGTCAAGATTCTATTTGCCGAGAATCCCGCTATGGTGATTCAGGTTGACGACAAGAAAAAAGTTTCGGTCGAAAAGTCGCTTGATGAATCCGGTGTCAAGTATTTCCCCGTAGCCGCACCCTCCGACGAGAGAGTTGTTATGGTCACTCACGATGAATCATCGTTGCTTTTCGGCATAGACTATCTCCGGGATGTGTGGTTTGAAACATCATACCTGCTTGATTGCCTGCAAAGCGGTAATAAATGCGCGTCTGAACGTTTTGAAAATTACAAGAAACAGCCTGTCAGGTACCGGATCCCGGCGTCGTTTAAAGGAAAGCTGTCTGCGCTTGGACTTGATTTGAGCCGAAAGGAGAAAACCGGGGTCAAGGCGGCCATAATCAGAGAGAAAGGGGTTAACGGTGACCGTGAGATGGCTTATTCGCTTCATCTCGCTGGCTTTGACGTGAAAGATGTGCACATGACTGACCTCATGTCTGGCCGGGAGACGCTTGAAGATGTAAATATGATTGTATTTTGCGGCGGGTTCTCCAATTCCGACGTGCTTGGCTCGGCCAAAGGCTGGGCGGGTGGCTTCAGATGGAATCCAACGGCTAAGAAAGCTCTTGAAAACTACTATAAACGCTCCGATACATTGAGCCTCGGCATATGCAACGGTTGTCAGTTGATGATTGAGCTGAATCTGATTAACCCCGAGCACGCCAAGCGCACCAGAATGGAACATAATGTGTCGCATAAATTCGAGTCGCAGTTCCTCGGTCTTTCGATTCCGCAAAACAACAGCGTCATGCTTGGCTCGCTTTCGGGATATAAACTTGGCATATGGGTCGCACACGGTGAAGGTCGATTCTCATTGCCCGAGCCAATGGGTAGTTACAACGTGGTAGCCAAATACAACTACGCCGCATATCCCGGCAATCCGAATGGATCTAAAGCCTCGGTAGCCGGAATTGCATCAGCCGACGGTCGTCATCTGGCTATGATGCCACACCTTGAACGCGCTATCTTCCCATGGCAATGCGCATATTATCCGTCATCGCGACAGAAGGATGATGTCACGCCTTGGATTGAAGCGTTTATCAACGCGCGTATTTGGATTCAAGATAAACTTGGAAAATAATCTGTAACAGGAGCGGAAAAGGCCGCCGACCATTCGGCTCTCTTTTCCGCTCCTCTGTTACCATCATACACAACCAAAAATAGAGATTAACAGTTAAAACCATACTTTTACAGCAATGGGAGGTTTTTTTGGAGTAGCTAAAAAGGAAAGATGCGTCAACGAACTGTTTTATGGCGTTGACTATAATTCCCACATGGGCACTAAGCGTGCCGGTATAGCGACGGTGAATAACGGCATATTTACCCGTTCGATTCATAATATCGAAAATTCTTATTTCCGTTCAAAATTTGAAGGGGATCTTGATGAATTTGAAGGTAATTCAGGTATTGGTGTCATTAGCGACACCGATGCCCAACCTATAATAGTGAATTGTCATCTTGGCAAATTCGCTATAGTGACAGTTGGCAGAATAAACAATATCTCCGAGCTTGAGAAGGAGCTTCTTGCCAAGGGGCATCATTTCTGCGAACACAGCTATGATATAATCAATCCTACCGAAATGGTGGCGGCGCTGATCAGCGAGGGCACCGACTATGTCTCGGGTATTCGCAATGCGCAGGAACGGTTGAAGGGTTCGTGCTCGATGCTGCTTCTCACCGAAGACGGCATCATTGCCGCCCGCGATAAACTTGGTCGCACTCCGATTCTGATTGGTCGCAAGGAAGGTGCGAGTGCTGTGACATCTGAGAGCTGTGCTTTCCCAAATCTTGACTACTCTATATCCTACACAATGGCACCTGCCGAAATTGTCGAGATAACAGCTGATGGGTTCAGGCAGCTTGCTCCCGGCCAAAACAAAATGCAGATATGCGCGTTCTTGTGGACTTATTACGGTTATCCGGCCTGCGAATATGAAGACCGAAATGTCGATCAGATGCGTTATGCGTCGGGCGAGGCGATGGCCAGAGAAGATGACGCCGATATTGATATGGTGAGTGCCATCCCCGACTCTGGCATAGGAATGGCCTTGGGATACGCTCACGGCAAAGGAGTCCCCTATCAGCGCGGTATAGTGAAGTACACGCCGACTTGGCCCCGAAGCTTCACGCCAAGCACCCAGGAACGTCGCGAACTCGTCGCCAAAATGAAACTGATACCCAACAAGGCCGTTTTGCGAGGAAAGCGTGTCGTTTTCTGTGACGACTCGATCGTGCGCGGTACACAGTTGAGAGACAATGTAAAAGATTTGTTTGATTGCGGCGCAAAAGAGGTTCATATGCGCATCAGTTGCCCGCCTCTTATTTACGCTTGCCGTTATCTTAACTTTACATCTTCCAAAAGTGATATGGAGCTTATTACGCGCCGGGTGATTGGTGATTTGGAGGGCGACCCTAACAAAAATCTGCGATTATATGCTGTGACCGGCAGTAAGGAATATAACAGAATGGTCGAGGAGATTCGACGTCGGCTCAATATCACCTCATTGAAATTCAGTTCGCTTGAAAATGTGGTTAAAGCGATTGGATTACCTAAGGAATGTATTTGTACGCATTGCTTTGATGGCTCAAGTTATGAATAATTAGCTAAATATGTTTGGCTGAGTTACAATTATTCTCTAACTTTGTCATCTTGTTTAAGGTAAATATAGTTATTATTTATTAACACTATTTTAATATGAGTTTAAACATCGTTGTGCTCGCAAAGCAGGTGCCTGACACCCGCAATGTGGGCAAAGATGCAATGAAGGAAGATGGCACCATCAACCGTGCTGCTCTGCCGGCCATCTTCAACCCCGAAGACCTTAATGCGCTTGAGCAGGCTTTGCGTCTTAAAGATGCCAATCCCGGCTCAACTGTAACATTGTTGACCATGGGACTTCCGCGAGCTGCGGAGATTATCCGCGAAGCTATCTATCGCGGTGCTGATGCAGGTATAGTGCTTACCGACCGCACTCTTGGTGGTGCAGATACTCTTGCCACATCCTATTCGCTTGCGCAGGCCGTGAAAAAATTCGGCAATTACGACATTATTCTTGGCGGTCGCCAGGCTATCGACGGAGACACCGCTCAGGTTGGCCCTCAAATCGCAGAGAAACTCGGTTTGCCTCAGGTCACATATGCTGAGGATATTCTCGACTTGAAAGATGGGTATGTCACTGTAAAACGTCGCCTTGAGTCAGGGGTTGAAACTGTTAAGGCTCCCCTCCCCTGTGTCGTGACTGTTAACGGCTCAGCCGCAGAATGCCGTCCTCGCAACGCACGTCGGGTGATGCGATATAAGTATGCTGTTTCACCAAGTGAAAAAGCTAAACTTGCTCCCGAGATTCTCGCTATTGTCGAGAGACGTCCTGAGCTTAATTTGCAGGAGTGGAGCGCGGCTTATGTTGAAGCTGATCCCGATCAAATCGGTCTCGCAGGTTCTCCCACTAAAGTGAAAGCCATCGAAAACGTTGTCTTTACCGCCAAGGAAAGCCGCTGTCTCGACAACAGTGATGAACATATCGAGGGCTTGATTAAAGAGTTGATAGCAAACCATACGATAGGTTAAACTTTCCATCTTTTACCAATAGACATTCATTATGACAGACAATAATAACTTAATAGTATATTGCGAATTTGAGGATGGCAAAGTTGCCGATGTAAGCCTTGAGTTGCTGACCAAGGGTCGCGCTCTCGCCTCAAAGTTGGGCGTCAAATTAGAAGCATTGGTTATTGGTGACAATCTCGACGGTATCGAGTCGCAGATAGCGCCTTATGGAGCCGATGTAATCTACAAGGTGGAGGACAAACGCCTGTACCCCTACACTTCCAATCCCCATGCTTCGGTATTGATTAATCTTTTCAAGGAAATCAAACCTCAAATCTGCTTGATGGGTGCGACCTGTATAGGCCGTGACCTTGGCCCTCGCGTGTCGTCGAGTCTTCACAGTGGTTTGACTGCCGATTGCACCTCACTTGAAATCGGCGATCATAAAGACCCCAAGACAGGTAAGGAATATGTCGATCTGTTATATCAGATTCGTCCTGCGTTTGGCGGCAATATCGTTGCCACGATTGTCAACCCCGAATGCCGCCCTCAGATGGCGACAGTGCGTGAGGGAGTGATGAAGAAGGAGATTTATGATGCCGACCACAAGGCTGAGGTGGTGAATCTCGACGCGTCTAAATATGTAAGCCCCGAAGATTTCGTGGTTGAGATTATAGATCGTCATATCGAGAAATCAAAGGTTAATATTAAAAACTCACCTATTATTGTAGCCGGTGGCTACGGTGTTGGCAGTAAAGAGAACTTCCAGCTCCTCTTTGATTTGGCTAACACTCTTGGTGGTGAAGTCGGAGCGTCGCGTGCCGCTGTCGATGCCGGTTTTGTTGAACACGACCGCCAGATTGGACAGACAGGTGTTACCGTCCGCCCGAAACTCTATATCGCTTGCGGTATTTCTGGGCAAATTCAGCATATCGCAGGTATGCAGGAAAGCTCGATTGTCATCTCAATCAACAGTGATGAGAACGCTCCTATCAACGCCATTGCCGACTACGTTATTACCGGCACTGTTGAGGACGTGATTCCTAAGTTGATTAAATATTATAAGAAAAACTCCAAGTAACTCTCGATAAAATGGCTAATTTTTATACAGATAACCCTGATTTGAAGCTGCATCTGTCTCACCCGCTGATGCGCAAAATCGTTGAGCTCAAGGAGCGCAACTACACTGAAGCCGAAAAGTTTGACTATGCGCCGATCAACTATGAGGACGCATTAGACAACTATGATAAAGTCCTTGAGATTGTCGGAGAACTTTGTGGCGGTGTCATCGCTGATAACGCAGAAGGGGTCGATCATGAAGGCCCTGTTGTAGAGAATGGCCGTGTCACCTACGCCAGTGGAACTCAGGCTAATCTCGATGCGTGTCGTAAGGCTGGATTGATGGGTATGTCGATGCCCCGCCGTTTCGGAGGATTGAACTTCCCCATCACCCCATATATCATGGCTGCCGACATCGTAAGCCGCGCCGATACCGGATTTGAAAATCTATGGGGTTTGCAAGACTGTGCTGAAACTCTATATGAGTTTGGCAATGAGGATCAGAAAGCTCGTTTCATACCTCGCGTGTGTGCGGGTGAGACAATGTCTATGGACCTTACTGAACCCGATGCCGGCTCTGATCTTCAATCGGTTATGCTTAAAGCAACCGAGCAGCCCGATGGCACATGGCGTTTGAATGGCGTTAAGCGATTTATCACTAACGGCGACAGCGACATCCATTTGGTGCTCGCCCGTTCTGAAGATGGGACTAAGGATGGCCGCGGACTGTCGATGTTCATCTACGACAAGCGTGACGGTGGTGTCAATGTGCGTCGAATCGAGAACAAGATGGGTATCAAGGGGTCTCCCACTTGTGAACTTGTTTATAAAAATGCTAAAGCCGAACTCTGTGGTTCTCGTCGTCTTGGTCTGATTAAATATGTGATGGCCCTTATGAACGGCGCGCGTCTCGGCATCGCCGCCCAATCAGTGGGTGTCAGTGAAATCGCATATCGCGAGGCATTGGCCTATGCGAAGGATCGCAAACAGTTTGGTAAAGCTATCATCGAATTCCCGGCGGTCTATGAAATGCTCGCCGTGATGAAAGCTAAACTTGATGCTTCACGTTCACTCCTTTACGAGACCTCTCGTTTTGTCGATATGTATAAAGTCTACGAAGATATCGCCAAAGAGCGTTCGCTGACTCCCGATGAACGTGCGGAGATGAAGAAATATTCTAAACTTGCCGACGCTTGTACGCCGCTCGTCAAGGGGCTTGGTAGCGAATATTGCAACCAGAACGCCTACGATTGCATACAAATCCACGGAGGTTCGGGATTTATGAAAGATTATGCTTGCGAACGTGTCTACCGGGATGCCCGCATCACTTCTATTTATGAAGGAACGACACAATTGCAAGTGGTTGCGGCTATCCGCCATGTCTTTACCGGAACATATAAGACTTTGATGGATGGTTACGCTGAGGAATCTGTTTCTGAAAAACTTCAACCTCTGATGGCTCGTGCCGCTAAGATGGTGGAAGCATATGAGAAAGCGGTCGCTACTGTAGCAGCCGTCAAGGATAATCAGGCTTATGGAGACTTCATGGCTCGTAGACTTGTTGAGATGGCGGGTGACACGATTATGACATATCTGTTGATTACAGACGCTTCCCGTTACGAATCAGAGTCTATGGCAAAGAGTGCTCTTGTTTATTGCAATCTCGCTGAGGCTGAGGTAGCAAAACACTCAGAGTTTATTGCTACCTTCAATCCCTCTGATTTGGATAGCTACAAAGCATAAAACTCATATTATTAAAATATATTTGTGGGTGTGGTGCCGCGTGAAGCGGTGCCACACTTTTTTTGCTTAAATTTAATTAACACGATATAGCCCTCGATGTTTAAGTGATGAATCATATAAACTATTAATTTTGCACTAAAATTGATGACGAAGTGAATTTAGATGACGAAGTTAGGGACGGTTATCTCATTACCTCCGAGATGAAACGTGTGTGGGCAGTCGAGTTTAATCTGTTGCAACAGCTTTTGAAAGTCTGCCGGAAACATAACCTCAGAGTCTGGATAGATGCCGGTACCCTTATAGGCGCGGTGAGACATGGTGGATTCATTCCGTGGGATGATGATATCGATACGGTAATGCTCCGAGATGATTATGAAAAACTGTGCGAAGTGGCTCCTTCTGAATTTAAAGACCCATATTTCTTGCAAAATATCTATAGCGATCGCTGGTACTGGACACGCCATGGCCAACTCAGAGACAAATCAACAAAAATGCTTCCTGTAAACGGCAAACCGCATAAAAGCAACAATGGGATTTTCATAGATATATTTGTTCTCGATTCAATCCCTAACAGGGCCAAACAGGTCTATAAGATGATTAGGAAATTAAGGAAAGAGAAACTTAGATTGAAAATCGCGATAGTGGCTATGGGCTTTTGTCCCAAATGGCTTTATGACAAATTGCAATGGGATAGGAAGTGTTTCGCCCGCTATGAAAAGATTTTTAAAAAGTTCAAGCGGCCAGAAAATCGTTTCCTTGGAAAATTAACCCTTCATGAGCGTGAATACCTGTTTGATGCCGAGGCCTATGGTGAAACTGTGGAATTGCCGTTTGAGGGTATAATGGTTCCGGCCCCTGCAGGCTGGGATCATGTGCTGACCGTCAATTATGGTGATTATATGACACCCAGGCAGTTGCCGACAGGCCATGGAAAATTCATATATGACACATCACAGGCTGAATGCCTGAAATAATAAGTTCTACGGGGGAATCGTTAAGCCGACAGTTCTTCTCTGAGATAAATAGCCGTCGGTGATTCGCAGTTGGCTATTTGTTCGGGCGTGCCGGTTGCGATGATTCGGCCACCGGTTTTTCCTCCTCCGGGTCCCATGTCGATTATCCAATCTGCTGATTTGAGCACATCGAGGTTATGTTCAATGACAACAACCGTGTTGCCTTTATCGACAAGACGGTTTAATACGCCGAGAAGCACTTTGATATCCTCGAAATGCAACCCGGTAGTCGGTTCGTCAAGAATAAACATGGTCTTGCCGGTGTCGCGTTTCGCCAACTCTGTGGCTAACTTTACTCGTTGATTTTCACCGCCCGAGAGCGTGCTTGACGGTTGGCCAAGTTTAATATATCCTAATCCGATTTCTTGAAGCACTTTGATTTTATTGAGAATCTTTGGTTGCCCGGCAAAAAATTCAACCGCTTGGTTTATGGTCATGTCGAGGACATCGGCAATTGATTTTCCTTTAAATCTAACTTCAAGAGTCTCACGGTTGTAGCGTTTGCCTCCACACACTTCGCAAGGAACCAGGACATCCGGTAAAAAATTCATCTCTATCGTCTTATATCCGTTACCGTTGCAAGCATCGCATCGACCGCCTGAGATGTTAAAGGAAAAACGTCCCGCTCTATATCCCCTGATTTTAGCTTCAGGCAAGTCAACGAAAAGAGATCTGATATCGGAAAATACACCGGTGTATGTGGCGGGGTTGGATCTCGGTGATTTGCCAAGTGGTGATTGATCGACCGTGACGACTTTATCGATATATTCCAATCCTGATATTTCTTTGTAAGGCAGCGGTTCCTGATTGGAACGGTAGAAATGTTGGCTCAGAATTGGCTGTAGTGTGGCGTTGATGAGCGTTGATTTGCCGCTTCCCGATACGCCTGCGACACAGATAAACTGACCTAATGGGAATCGCGCGTCGACATTTTGCAGATTGTTCCCGCGGCATCCTGTCAGTTCAAGATATTTTCCGGATCCGGGACGACGGACTTTTGGGACTTCTATCTTTTGGCTGCCATTGAGATACTGGGCTGTAAGCGTGTCGGTTTTAAGCATATCTACAGGTGTGCCCTCAAACACTACTTCCCCACCCTTTCGTCCTGCTTTTGGCCCTATATCAACAATGTAATCGGCCTGTAGCATCATGTCTTTGTCATGCTCAACCACGATTATTGAATTGGACGAGTCGCGTAATCGTTTGAGCGAATTGATTAAACGCAGGTTGTCGCGCTGATGCAAGCCTATACTCGGTTCATCGAGTATGTAGAGCACGTTGACGAGTTGTGAGCCAAGTTGAGTCGCTAATCTGATTCTCTGGCTTTCACCACCCGACAATGTAGCCGAATTGCGATTGAGCGACAGATATTCGAGCCCGACGTCAATTAAAAAACTTAATCGAGAGTTGATTTCTTTTAGAATCTCCGTTGCGACAATAGCCTGTTGGGGATTAAAAAGATTGATTGCGTTTTTAGTCCATTCATATAAGTCCGAGATGTCGAGTCTTGATAAATCGGCAATGTTTTTGTCGCCGATGAAGAAATGTAAAGCCTCTCGATTCAAACGGTCACCGTTGCATTCTGGACAAACGCAGCGGGAATAGAACTGCCCGCTCCATTTGTTGGCTGCTGCGCCTGCGTCATCGCTTTGCTGGAGTTCGATATATTTCACCAGACCTTCATATGTCGTGAAATAATTTAAGAATCTCAGGGTTTCTGCCTTCGGGAGTATTTGTTCGGTCGTGCCGTTAAGTATGTCGTCTATCGCTTCATCGCTCAAATCTTTGATTGGCGTTTTAAGCGTGTAACCATATTTTTCACATATGGCCGCTATTTGCCAGAAAATCATTGTGTTTTTTTGTTTCCCGAGAGCGACTATACCTCCGTCGGCTATTGATAACGAATCGTCGGGAATGATTTTAGCACGGTCAATGATATTGACGAATCCAAGTCCTTTGCAATTGGGACAGGCGCCCTGCGGAGAGTTGAATGAAAAATTGTGAGGAGCCGGTTCTCGGTATGATAGACCTGTCTCGGGGTCCATCAACAATTGGCTGTAATGACCAATTTCTCCATTCTCAACATCGTATATGGATAGTTGCTTGCCTCCTTGTTTCAGTGCGTTTGACACTGTGTCGTGCAGTCGTTCTGAATCTTTCTCCGATACTTTAAGCTTGTCGACCACAAGCTCGATTGTGTGATTTTTGTATCGGTCAAGTTTCATTGAAGGAGCGATTTCACAAAGCTCTCCATCGACTCTGACGTTTAAATATCCTTTTTTCCTGAGTTGCTCGAACAAATCTTTATAGTGCCCTTTACGATTTTTGATTAATGGAGCGAGCACATAGATTTTTCGACCGTTGTATTTGTCTAAAATAAGATTTACAATTTTTTCCTCAGTGTATTTTATCATCCGATTACCGGTGATGTAACTGCGGGCTTCTCCGACGCGGGCATACAGGAGACGCAGGAAATCGTAAATTTCTGTGGTGGTGCCTATGGTACTTCTTGGGTTACGGTTCACAGTTTTTTGCTCGATGGCTATTACGGGGCTGAGTCCGCTAATGTTATCCACGTCAGGACGTTCCAGTGCGCCAAGCATATTGCGGGCATAGGAGGAAAAAGTCTCGATATATCGGCGTTGACCTTCGGCGAAAATTGTGTCAAATGCCAATGATGATTTACCGCTCCCGCTTAATCCTGTTATGACAGTCAGCCTGTTGTGGGGAATCGTGACATCAATATTCTTTAGATTGTGAACACGGGCGCCTGTTATGGTCAGCGTCTCAAGCTGACGAATTGAGTCATCGGCCATTGTTGATGTATCATCCATGATCTGTTTACTGGACTACCCAATTTTTATTGTAAACTGTTTTCTTTTGTTTTGAGCGGTAAAGCGAGTCGGATTTGGGGACTTTTACCTGATAGGTCTTTCCCGATTTGTTTGGGAGCGATTTAGCTCTTATCCAGGGATTCATTTCCCTAAGTTGATAGTAGTTAATCCCCTTGCTTTTTGCCCATGTCGGCCAGTCCTCGACGGGTCCGCTCACTTCCTCGATGCTGTATTCTATCGGTTGGTAGAGCTGATGGCGGTCAAGTCTGAACCCGTAGGCAGCCGGATGTTCCATTATTAATTTGGCTGCGAGAATACGGAACATATACCGTGAGGTCTCATCCACAAGATATAGGTCGAACGCCGATGACGACAGTTGTTTTGATAGTTCTGATGATATGCGGCCCATTCCCCCGTTGTACGATGCGGCGACCGACTCCCAGTTACCATATTTTTGATAGGCAGTCTTGAGATAACGGCAGGCAGCTTCAGTGGCTTTCTCGGTGTTATATCGCTCATCGACCCACTCATTCACCTCCAATCCGTATTGCTTGCCAGTCTCCGGCATGAATTGCCATAATCCGGCGGCTTTGGCTCCTGAGTAAGCTCTTGGATTGAGAGTGCTTTCTATACAAGCGAGATAAAGCATATCCAAAGGGACACCGTTTTTTTTAAGTATTGGGGCGAGTTCAGGGAAATATCTGTTGGCTCGCTTGAGCATCAGCAGGGTGTTTCCGTGGGTGTATGTCATGCTTGTCAGTTCCCGGTCGAGTCGTTCAAACATATCAATGCGGTCGAGATTTATTTTTTGTCCCGCAAATTCCATGCTCAAAGGGACATCGGGGTTTTCGACAACAGAGAATATTGAGTTATTCCCTCGAGGAGGAACGTTGGATGAAGCTTGTATCGTATTATAGCCGCAAGCGAGCGTCAGCATGACGGCTGCGATATATTTTGAAGAATTAGACAATTGAATCATGAATAATATGGTTTTAATAAAGTTAATCAGTGGGTTGGGAATCTTCTTCTGACGATGAAAAATTACCCTTAGCCTTAATAACGTTAATATCCCCTCCAAGGTTGTATTGCTTTCCGTCAGAGCCGGTGGCCTTTATAACATAATAATACACACCTGAAGGGACGATTTTGCCTTTATATTTGCCATCCCATCCTTGCGACGGATCGTTAAATGAGGTTAATTTTACGCCCCATCTGTTGAATATATGGCATTCAAAATCAATGATTGATCTGTAGCTGACCTTCCACTCATCGTTCACTCCTTCCGAAGCTCCGGGCGAGAATGCGTTCGGACATTCGAGTCTCGATGCGCCGATAAACACTTCATATGTTTCTCCGATATATTCACAATTGCCGGCTGCGTTGTTGGCTGTAAAACGGACGTAGGTTGTGCCTTCATCCGTGAATGTGTAGGTGACTTCGTTTTCGTTGTAGCGTGTTGTTATATCGTTAAACTCCGGGTCATATGAGAATTGCCATTCTTTGAATATAGCGGCATCGGTTGTCGCGGCTGAGAAAGTTATTTCAGCAGGAGCCGAGCCACCCATCTGTGATCCTTCCTCTTTCTTTTCATTGTCATTGTCGCGCTCGGTTTGCGACGCGCGGGTTTCCGCTGATACAGAGATGGTATTGAAGATGGGGCTGACTGCTTCCTGCGGCATTCCCCATTGTTTCAAAAATATGTCGCCCGAAAGGGTAAAATCGGTGTCGCATAGCGGTGCCTGGGTGTGGATAGTAGCAGGAAGATGTGACAATGATTTTATTTCTGTTTTTTGAACATAGCTCTCATTGTCAGAGCTGTATTCAAGCGTGGTGTATGTTAGTTGAATCTCACGGTCAAGTTCTTTAGGCACGCCGGTAATGGAATAGTAAATGATTTTATCGCCTGATCCCGATGGAATGAGGGCGGTCATGTCACATTCTTGCTCTGTCGGAATGTCGAGCCCTGTTATGTTGAAATGGTGACGGGAGTAATCCACAACCCAGAAGTAGGTTCTTGTCGTGCCCTCCTCTATGATATAGCCCATATCGCCTGTCCCGGTTAACTGATAGCTGTAATTACGTCCTGCTTTGTTCACGCCACTCACCTCCTCAGCGTAACCACCGCCTAGATTGCTGTACCTGTACCAGGTTACTTTTGCGTCCGACGTTGCAGTGTATTGGGCTGTGACACCGTTCAGGTTGTAGATGACGTACACTGAGTTCAAACCGGTTGATGACTCGGGGGAGACAGTGATGACATCGTGTGAAACGCCATTGAAACTAATCGCTGCGGTCAGCGATGCGTATGATGCTGAAGCTATGACAATGACAAGAAGGGCCTTTTTCATATGTGAAGGGGATATGCTAATCCTGATTTAAACTACAAATTTAATAAAAAACGGACATAAAAGAGGTTATAGTGTGCGATATGTGGGCAAATCCTGTTAACTTTGCTGAAAATCAAATTCTATTCGCTTATGGCGGCTAACGACAAGCCGAAACTCTTACATATTAATACAGTGGCCGATCAGTGCAACTCGGTTGGTGCGATAATGGGTTCTATAGTTTCCCGTGCCAAAGCTGCCGGATTCGATGCCCGCATTGGTGCAGGCCGCGGTGATGTGTCGTCGGTTGATTTTCCGATTGGAAGCGTTATGTCGGTAATGGCCCATGTTGCGGCAAGCCGCATGAATGACTGTGAAGGATGGTGGTCAAAACGAGCGACGGTCAAATTCTTGGAAGCGGTTGATGAGTGGGGTCCCGACATCGTACATCTCCATAACGTGCATGGCCATTATATCAATATACCAACGTTGTTTGATTGGCTTGAAACCCGAAAATTGCCAGTGGTTCTGACATTGCATGATTGCTGGTGGCTGACAGGGCACTGCTCGTTTTACAGCCATCTCGATTGTTCTCCTCTTGACGGCTGTGTTGATTGCCGTCATCATGGAGATGAGTACCCCATCAGTTTCAGGAGCCGTTCTGTCCGTAATTTTCGTCTGAAACATGAACTTTTGAACCGTCGGGGGTTGAAGTTAAATATCGTGGTGCCGTCGCGGTGGACAGCCGACAGGCTTAACGATTCAGGCTTAGGTCACCACCTTGTCAGTGTCATTCCCCACGGCATAGAGATTGATGAGTTTTCATCGTGTCATATGGACGAAAGCCATGAAATGGTATTGGCGGTTGCCGCACGTTGGGAAAAGCGAAAAAACCTTGAGGCGGTCAATAATCTTGCCGAATCAGGACTTTGTAAAGCTCCAATTATGGTAGTTGGACATCTCATGGGACAGACTCTCCATGAAAATATCACTTATCATCCACAGATTGACTCACGCGACCATTTGGTTGGGTTATACTCCAAGGCGTCAGTATTACTCAATCCCTCTATTTCCGAAACGTTCGGGTTGACGGCTCTTGAAGCTATGGCGGCAGGTACGCCTGTGGTAGTCAATGCCGACAGTGCCATTAACGAGATAGTGACTCCTGAATGTGGAATAGCTACCGATGTCAACGACACCATTAATCTCGCCAAGATTGTGAATGAGATTATGGTAAAAAGAGACGAGTTTAACCCTAAGGCAGTCGCTGCTCGCTATACATCGACCCTCATGTCTGAAAAATACATGGATTTATACCGCTCTCTTATTGGTTGATTGTTCTGATGTATATTATAAGAAATAAGAAAGGGGTCGATAATCTCAGTGACTATCGACCCTCTCTTATTGATTAGTTTTAAGCTGCGTAATGATTATTCTGCGGCTTCGGGAGCTGTCGCTTCTTCGGCTGCGGTTTCCTCAGCCTTTGCTGCTGCTTCGGCTTCTGCTTTTGCTGCTGCGATTTCAGCTTTCTTCTTGGCTACTTCCTCAGCTTTAGCCTTGTTCTTTGCCTGCTCATCGGCGAGACGTTCTTTAGCGGCTACAGCCTTCTTGTCGGCCATAGATGCTTTCATAGCGTCTACCGCTGCTTGTTTCTTGCTTTTCCAAGCATCGAAACGACGCTGAGCTTCAGCTTCATCAAATGCGCCTTTTTTCACGCCACCCATAAGGTGCTTCATCAGAAGGACACCTTCGTTTGAGAGGATGGTGCGTACGGTGTCGGTGGGTTGTGCGCCGACGTTCAACCAATACAAAGCCCGCTCGAAGTTAAGAGTAATTGTAGCAGGATTAGTGTTCGGATTATAAGAACCTATCCTTTCAATAAATCTACCATCTCGTGGTGCCCTGCTATCGGCGATAACAATAGGATAAAACGCATAGTTTTTGCGACCATGACGTTGTAATCTGATTTTTGTTGCCATTAAATAGTTTAATTAAATTTGGTTTTGTATTGTTTAGCGACCGCAAAGGTACGGCTTTCCTCTGACATTTCCAAATTAATTTAATGGCGAATCTTGCGATTTTCATTTATCTACTGTGAGTCTACTGTGAGCATATAGCCGAATCCGCGCTGATTAATGATAAAGATTGCGGAGTCTTGGCGGAGCAAACGACGCAGTTTATGAATATAACCGTGTAGGGAGTTGCGGTTGCTGGGGTCATCACGTTGCCATACGGCAATCATCAGCTCGGAAGCATCGACAGTTTTGCCGATGTTCACGGAGAGCCGTTCAAGTATCTTTGACTCGAAGTGTGACAATTCTGTTGATTTATTCTCATACGAAAGAGTCTGGGTTGTCACATTGAACGTGTAGGCACCTATCTGATATTTCACATCCTTTTGCCGGTTTACACCGTATCTTTTCAGAAGGGATTTGATTCTCACTATCAGTTCGCGGAGCTCAAATGGCTTTTTCAAGTAATCGTTGGCTCCGATTTCAAAACCCTCCTCCACATCGTCAATCGTGCTTTTGGCAGTCAGGAAAAGCAATGGAACCTCGGGAGACATTTTCCTTATCCCCTTGGCCATCATGAATCCGTCCATGCGTGGCATCATCACATCGGCGACAATAATATCGGCACCTTCAGACCGGTATTTATCCAGTCCTTCCACACCGTCGGCCGCAGTAATTACGTCATAGCCGAGACTGCGCAGCGTATCTGCGACAATCAGAGTGAGGTCAGCCTCATCTTCTACAATGAGCACCTTATTTCTCATTCCTGCCATACTTTATTGTGAATACCGAACCTTCTCCCTCCTTACTCCTGGCCTCAATATCCCATCCCATTTTATCAAGAATACTCTTGACGTAATAAAGCCCTATACCGTAACCGCGAACGTCTTGACGGTTGCCATGAGGAACACGGTAAAACTTGTTGAACAGAAAAGGAATTGATTTTTGCGGAATGCCTATCCCGTTGTCTTTTACCGAAATAGCACCATTGTCATTAGAAACCGTTATTGTCACGCTATCACCGGAATATTTGATTGCATTGTCAATCAGATTATTCAACACATTGCCGAGGTGTGTCTTGTCTGCCTCGACAGACGCATCGTCAGACATATTCACGTTGATGACAATCTCTTTCTCCATTCTCATTCGCTGGGCAGTTGCAATTTCCTCCACAAACGGGCGCAAAAGAATTGTTTCGGATTTGAGTTTCATCGTTTTCCGCCGTTCCATACTCATGGCGAGGATATTCTCCACCAGTTCGCCGAGACGTTTAAGCTGTTTGTTAGCGATCTTGAGGTATGTCACTTTTTTCTGCGGGTCATTGTCGGTGTCATAATTGAGCAGGGCATCGTTGGCGGAATAGGCGATGGCGATAGGTGTTTTCAGCTCATGCGTCATGTTGCTGACGAAATCATCCTTCATCTCCTCGATTGTCCGCATCTTCGACACTGTGTGAAGCAGATACCAAAACGCCAATATAAAAGCGACCAAAAGAAGAAATACCGTTATTATTACCCCGAGCATCTGTGAGAGTATATGGCGTGTGAGCGGCGTCATATATGCGCGATAATACATATCAGCCTGCGGGTTGAAGCATAATGAAAAGACATCGTAACCCGACTGTTTTTTAGGCACATGGACATTCCCTCTAATAACATTCCCTTTCGAGTTCACAACTTCAACAGCGAGGAAATCCGGATAGATTTTTCGGTCAGCAAGACGTTTTAATAGAATACTATCCATAATCGCCAGATTGAAATCTACGAATGGATCCATGTTTTCGTGCATCTGCTGACTCATCTCGTTGACCATTTGATTTGTATATGACCTGTCGCGGCGTAACGGGGTTTTATTTACTGTAGTCTTACCATCTTTATTCTCAGATGTTGTGATGAAATTTCCATCTGGGTCTTTTACTCCTGACACACCTCCCCGTTGATTTGAATAAATTGAATCACCATTTTCCCCTGCGGCTTTCTTAGCCGCTTCTGCCGCACGATTGGCCCGGTCAGATCGCTCCCACATATCATCAATGTCAGCATCGGCAATAGCTGTCATCACCTCACGCGCCACATCATCACGAATTGAACTATAAAGACTGACAAGGTAATAGACATTGCAGCCGAAAATTACCGCAATGACAATAATAAACATGGTCGATATTGCTTTAAAACGCTTCATGAAGCGAAGTTACTAATATTCCCGCATACAATCGTTTAGGCTCGCTGATATTTAAGACTAAATAAGGGAGCGTTTAAGACTAACTAAGGTTGGAGATTGCAGATGTGGAGCCACACGCCTGTAATTTTGCATCAGAAAAAATGACTAAAAGACATGGATATGAAACAAGCAGTCACATTCATCATTGCCTTGCTCTATGCCTTATACGCTACGGCTCAGACGGAAATGCCTGATACTATCTCCGCTCGACAGCTCGATGAGGTTGTAGTCAAAGGCGAAAAACCTCAGGTAAGAGCAGAGGACGGCGTAATGGTCGTTGACTTACCTGGAATAGTCAGGGACAAGCCTGTAAATAACATACTCGAAGCTCTTGGCTATCTGCCGGGCGTGATAGATAACAACGGCATGATAGGTCTGGCAGGTACATCCAGCGTAACCATCATTCTCAATGGCGAACTGACCGATATGCCGCTTCAGAATCTTTATCAGCTTCTTTACACTACTCCGATCGACAGGCTGAAGAATGTAGAGGTGATGTACTCGGCTCCGGCAAAATATCACGTCAACGGTGCCGTAATCAACGTGGTGCTGAAAACGCCGACGCCTCTCGACGGGCTGCAAGGACAAGTGAGAGCCGGCTACAATCAGGCACACTATGGGTCGTATGTCGGTGCGCTTGCCGCCACATACGCAGTCAAGGACTGGACGTTCGACCTTGACTATGGTATTTCGCGCACCAGATCATGGAGTCGTGAGGAAACATGGTCGAATCATCTCCTCGACGGTCAGCGTACGGTGATTGAGGACGATATGCGCCGCATTACCCGAAACCTGAGCAATACTATCTTTGCGTCTGCCTCATGCAAGACATTGAAACTGACCTACAACGGGCAGATCACCTCGAATCAGAAAAGCTTCGGTCTCTCATCCGGCACTCTCGGCAGTTTCACAAACGACCATAAGATGTTGTCGCCCATCAACTATCATAACATCGCCTTGCGTTATGTCGCTCCTTTCGGCATGACAATAGGCGGCGACTACACCTGTTATTCTGAAAACCGTTCCCAGTCTTTGTTTAAGGATACTGATTATCTGCTTGGCTCGGAAAACCGTCAGGACATAAACCGATGGCATGTGTATGTCGACCAAGAGCATCAGTTCGGCAAATGGCAGCTTAACTATGGAGTGGAGTATCAGCACTCTAAAGACCACAGTTCGCAACACTATGGCATTGTCGGTATGGCCGATAATCCTGATTTCGATGATATTCTCAACGAGGATGTGGCAAGTTTTTACGTCGGCACCCAACGGTCGTTCGACTGGGGACTGTCATTCAATGCCTCGGCAAAGGGCGAATGTTATCACAACAAATATCAGCACAACTGGAATCTTATCCCTCAGCTTGGAGCCACATATTACAAAACGCCTAAAAGCATATTCCAACTCAATTTCGACGCCCAGCGCATTTATCCATCATATTGGGAACTGCATGGCGGTACGAGCCACATCAACGACTACTCGACAATCATCGGTAATCCAAAGCTGCAATCGTATATCCAATATGACGCACAGTTCAACTATATTCTGAGACAGAAATATGTAGCCACATTGTATTTTCAATATGGTGACAAAGCGACGGTGCAGTTACCTTACCAGTCGCCCGATGCCCTGAATCTGATATATCAGACCATCAACATGAACTACAAACGAGTTGTCGGGCTTAATCTTCATGCGCCTTTCGGAGCTGGATATATCTGGAACGCCACGGCCACAGCCAATGTGTTCAATCAGCGGGAGAAAGCAGACAATTTCCATGACATCAGCTTTGACAACAGCAAGTGGATATTCTATGGTTCTCTTACCAATTCATTCAAGTTCAGCCAGAATTGTCCGGTATCCTTGTCGGTTGATTTCAGCTACATATCTCCTTCATTGCAAGGTATCGCCGACCTGTCGGCTATATGGAAAATCGACGCCGGAGTAAAATGGCAGTTCGGAAAGAAGCGTTGTTGTGAGCTTGATTTGAAAGCGGATGATATATTCAATAAATGGTCACCCACAATGACAATCCGCCATGCAGGTCAGGACTACCGAATGAAAGTTCTCGACATGGCCCGCAACCTCAAAATGACATTCATCTGGCGATTCAACGGATTCAAACCCAAAGAGAACAACAATATCGACACGTCACGTTTTGGAACCGGAAAATGACTCAGCAATAAATCATTTTCCGTGTCATACCGCCATCGATCGGAATGACAGTGCCGTTGATAAAATTGTTATCGGGATGTGCCAGAAACAATGCGAGTCGGGCTATGTCGTCGGCAAGTCCGACTCGACCTGACGGGTGCTGTGATTTATCACTGTCGGTTATTGCTTCATCCTTGGTGTTTATCCATCCGGGAGCGATGCAATTTGCAGTTATGCCATATACCGCCATTGATGACATTAATGAATGTGTCAGTGACACTATCGCCCCCTTAGTCGCACTATAGGCTATGGTGCCGGGCTCGCTTTGGAATGCCCTTGTTGAAGATATGTTGATTATCGTCCCCCCATGATGTCCGTTTCCTTTACGGTGGATGGCAAGTGCGCGCGAACAGATGAAAGCCGATTGCAGATTCGTCTCTACAACTTGACGCCAATCATCGTCTGACATATCTTCCAGACCTTTGAAACCTCCGATTCCGACGTTGTTGATTAATACGTCGATATCACCCCAAGCCGATATGGCATCATTCATAGCATGGTTAAGTTTGACCGCATCCCTGGCGTCTAATGGATAGAATCTTGCTCCAAACTTTTGGGCGGTTTCATTGCCTCGTTTTGTGTCAATATCGCAAAACGCTACTTTGGCGTCTATTTTTCTAAACGCTTCAACGCAGCTCTCCCCTATTCCAGATGCTCCACCTGTTATGAATATGCGCAATTGTGGATATGAAACGACCAATTGGCCGGGACGATGTAGTTTCGCTGAGGTTTTCAGGCGCGTTTTTATGGCAAATTTGCCCGCGCGATAGTCCTCCATCTGTTTTTCAAGATAATTATCTGCCATAACACCCACAAAGTTAACAATCATTTGTGGATAAAAAAATCGCCTTTGAATAATGATTTACCTGAGACACTATAGTCGGGAAGGTCATATCCGGCAATTTCCAATACGGTATATAAAAGATTACTTGTTTCGAATCTATCATCAATATGCTTTTGTATGAATTTTGAAAACTCAGGAAATCTGTTGCGATATTCGGGAGTCAAATAGATTAAAAAAGGTATCTGGCAACCTGCAGAGAAAGATTCGGGATTATTCAATAGTCCATGGCCTGCGTAATCATCACGCGTAGAGTAAAAATCTACTCCATGGTCAGGGAAATATAACATAATAGCCTCCTTTCCATTAACTGACTTTATTAACTCCGATATTACATAATCATTATATAATACGGTGTTATCGTAATCAGCGTAATTTTGTCGTTGGTTTTCAGGCTTGTCGTGATAATCATAATCCTTGAATACTGCGAAATCATCTGGGAATCTATCTGTACATTTTCCATGTGATCCCATTAAATGCAGAACAAAGAGATTGTTGTTTTTATCATTTTTGAGAAGCTCATTATTGAATGCGTCAATCAGTATACAATCATAACTATTCTGTTTTGTGCTATCAGATTTGTTGAGAAACAAATAATCATCACATAAATAAGCAAAATGTGACACTATATTATCATAAACTCCAGTTTCAGTTTGATTGGATAGCCAATGAGTTCGGTAGTTGGCATTTCGCAAGGTCGTCGGGAGCATGATTTTGGTCTGCCAATCATTATCGTGTAAATATGTAGCGGAACTAAACATGAGCTTGAATGAATATCTCGTTGATGGCGCGGATGATGTCACATTATTAAAACGAAATATAAGGCTATCAGAATACAGGTTATATAATAGAGGAGTCGTTTTTTTTTCATAGCCGTATAATTGAGAATGTCCTTTATCGTATGATTCTCCAACGATAAGAATGATATTTTGGGGATGGTTTTGCGTTATCTCTACTGGGATTATTTTGGTCTCAGTTTGCGATAAATCATACCCCTTTTGATAGTTCCTAACAAAAAAATCCACAGCATCATAGGCAACTCCTATACCGGTGCCTCTGATATTTCCACTAATAATAGAATATATAATCGCAATGATAGATACTGATGTTAATATCCATGACATTTTATTGGGTTTAGATGATTTTACCAATTTAGTACCAAGATACCACATAATGGCTGCTAAAATAATCAATACACACAATGAGACCATATATGATGTAGTAATACTATCTGAAAGGAAATCCTTAGCTTCGTTAAAATTGGTATCTCCAATTATAACTAAATCGCTTGAGCTGAAAATCTTGTGGAGTCTAATAGCGCAAAATAATTGCATCATGGCTATTAGATAGCATGTGGCCAACACTATGCCTGAATAGACCCGTTTGATTACTATGTTCATCCAGGATGTTGGTAATGTGAGAAAATATGCTACCCCAATTGAACAAAAAATTAATGAGATTCCGAAGCCTCCTATTACCGAAACACTGCAATATACTTGTGCAAGTTGTGATATCAATATAACAAGAAACAGATTCAGGCCGTGGGTGAAAGGATAGGTAATTTTTGTAAATGAACCAAAAAAATGATGTTTTCTCTTAACTGGCATAATGATAATAGTTATGTCGGCTTCTAGTCCCCAAATCCGATTAAATAAACGTATAAAGCGTGAGACTAACTATACTTATTCTGATTGGTGGCTCTGAGAAAGCCAATGATGACGAATATATGTATAGTTATCCCACGCATAAACGTAGAAATCACTATGCGGGTCTTTGTCATCATTTGAAAATTTCTCAGGTTTCCAATCACAAGACAAGCATAACGCTTCTTAGATTACGAAATGTTGTGAAGTTGCTGACCTCTGTCAGCTACTTCTCCGAATGCAAAATTATAAAAATATCAGCACAGAATAAAATGCCTTTAAATCATATCATTTTTATTATGAATTTAAATGCGCAGGTTCAACTGGCAAGTGCAATATTAGCGAAAATGTTTGAAAAATTCGACAGTAGGGGTTGAGAAATTCAGTTTCTCACGAGGTCTACAATTTAACTTGGCTTGTATTTTCCTGATAAGCCCGAGGTAACAGTCGAGAAGTCAGTTCCTTTTGGGATATACTGTCGAATGAGTTTGTTGGTATACTCGACTAACCCTTTCTGCCGCGAGCAGTATAAGTCGGCAAAATATACGATTACGCCATTAAGACCTTTGGTTATCAGCTGATGAGCCGAGAACTCGCTGCCATTATCCGTGGTTATGGTAAGAACACCCGTGAGCCAGTAGGCATACAGGAGCCTGATGACGGCTTTGTCAATCGCCTTGGCGTTCTTTCCATGCGGCAGTTTCTCGATGATGCAGTATGATGTGTTTCTTTCGGTGAGAACGAGGATTGCCCCGTATCCACCCTTCCCGATGATCAGATTCATATCCCAGTCCCCGAAACGCGATCCGTCAGCCTCTTTGGGTCTTTGGTGTATACTTGTTTGGTTTGGGTTATTCGTAGCTTTGGTCGGTTTTAGCCCCTTTTTCGACGTTCTGTTATACTCCCCCCTTGCCTGGTGTTGGCAAGCAGTTTGCCGCTTTTGTCGGCGTGGATGTAGTTGTGGATTGTCTGTTTCGAGATGCGCGTCCCTTCTTTGGCCAAGGTGCCGACAATCTGGGCCGGAGGCCATCGCTTTTCCGTAATCCACTGCTCTATACGCCATAACAACAGCCGTGGCGTCTTGTTGTGCGGCTCGCCATGACTTCGGCGTTCTTCGGTCATGGCCTGCGCTTTGGCGTCATTATAACCGCCACGCGCAGTGGTGTTGCGTTTGTACTCGCGGCTGACGGTTGACGGGTGTTTGCCTATCTCTGCCGCAATTTCTTTCCGCGTTCTCTCTTTGCGAGTGCCGCGGTTTTGGTGTTCCACGAAAAGGTGGTATCTTTGCGCTGAGGTTAATTGGTTGTACATAAGCAATACAAAATTAGTTAATCTTGGAGAGACTTCGGTCTCCTTTTTTGTTTTGTATTGCCTTGGACTGAGGCTGCCTTTCGGTCGGGTCGAACCATCCCTCGGCGGGGAGGGACAGAGGCTTTATGAAGCCCCATCCCGCCGATAACCGTTTCAACCCTGCGGCCTCAAAAATATGGGGCTATGCAGGTAAAAAATTGCGTTTCGACTTTGACTTTAGGTCTTATGAATTTAAATAGTTATAAATTGTGGCGTATTCGTTTGGAATATTAACTTTGAAAGTTGGAAATAATAATAATTCAAATTAAAAATATATGATATGGCACAACAGAGTCTCTTTAAGTCAAAAATAGGATTGATTGCGGCTACCGTCGGGTCGGCGGTCGGACTTGGCAATGTATGGCGTTTTCCTGCCGAGACCCAAGCCAATGGCGGTGCGGCGTTTCTGCTTACTTACATTTTATGTGTATTGGTTTTAGGCATACCTGTTATGCTTGCTGAGTTTTCGTTAGGTCGGGCCGGACATAGCGATGCCGTTGGTGCGTTTAAGAATCTCGGTGCTTCCCGATGCTGGTGGGGTGTCGGTGCTCTTGGCATATTGGCGAGTTATATTATCCTGTGGTTCTATATGGTAGTGGCCGGATGGACTCTCGAGTATCTGATACAATCCATAACAGGGGTATTATATGAACCAATCGCCGGGATTTCTGACGGAAACGGCCAATTCGCGGTTAGAATGAATCAGTTTATTTCCGAGGGACCCGGGGCGGTTGCTAATACATTTCTGATGATTGCCATTAACATTGGCGTGTTGCTCCTTGGTGTTCAGAAAGGTATAGAACGTTTGTCGAGTATATTGATGCCTCTGCTGTTTGTGTTGCTACTCGTATTTTGCTATGTGTCAGTGACTCTGCCCGACGCGGCGGCCGGGCTTGAATATTTCCTCAATCCCGATTTTTCCAAAATAACTCCGGGAGTGGTGCTCAATGCGTTGGGGCAGAGTTTCTTCTCGTTGAGTCTTGGAATGGGCATACTGATAACTTATTCATCATATTTCCCGGCTAAAACGAGACTTATAAAAACTGCGTTCACAGTCTCATTACTTGATTTGCTTGTTGCTGTTATGATGGGTGTGATTATCTTTCCGGCTGTGATGTCGTTCGGATTGCAAGACCATGGACTGGAAGGCGCGACGCTTGTTTTTGTAACGTTGCCCGAAGTGTTCAGCCAAATGCCGGGCACGCAATTCTGGTCGGTGCTATTCTTCCTGTTTCTCATGGTTGCTGCATTGACCTCGACTATTTCGATAGCTGAGGTCTCGGTGAAATTCATGCAGGATCGATTTCGTTTTGGTCGGGTTAAGGCGTGTTTAACCGTGCTTTGTCCCCTGTTTCTGTTCAGCACGGTGTGTGCGCTAAGTCAAGGCCCTCTGAGTCACATCAAAATTTGCGGAATGACTATTTTTGATTCACTTGACTTTTTTGCCACCAACATTTGTCTGCCGGTAGGTTCGATATTCTTGTGCGTATATCTTGGATGGTTTTCCCCGAAAGGGCTGTTTGAGAGCCAGCTCACCAATGCGGGGACTATACGGAGCCGTTTTGTCGGTATCATTCGATTCATTATTCGTTATTTAGCCCCGATCCTGATTGCGCTCGTGTTGCTGTCACCTTATTTTTGAATATTTTAGGCAGGGCTGTCACCTTTTGTGTCTGAGATGTGTCTTATTTGCGAGATGTCTCGGAAACAATGAATTTATAACTATAATAATCAGTCAAAATGGAAATTTTAGTACCTATTTTTGTTTGTGTGGTCCTCCCGGTTTCAATAGTCGCCATATATTACGGCGCCAGTATTAACAGTGAAGACAAGAGAGCAAAAGTGTTAATCAAAGCGATTGAATCCAACAGTGGCATTGATGCTGACAAACTTGTTCAGGCACTGACCAAGCCGAGAAAAACGGCTCGTGAAATTCTAAACCTGCGTCTGCTTAAAGGATGTATCTTCACTTTTATCGGTTTGGGTCTGACAATAACAGGACTCCTGTCGTGGATTGATGGCTCTCAGTTTAAGGAGGATCCTGTTACCGTTCCGATGCTTTTAGGCAGTGCCTCTCTTGCAGTCGGACTCAGCTATCTGATAGTGTATTTCGTAACCCGTAAACAGATAAACAACAGTTCCCGTAGTTAAGCGATGAATCGCGAACAGTTCATATCCCATGTAGAGAGTACCCAAAAAGCGTTCCGGCGTTTTATGGTTGCTCTCTGCTGCGGAGACTCATTGTTGGCTGACGACATTGCACAGGAGGCACTTATTAAGGCATACATTTCCTGTGATAACTTCAACAGTCCCGATAAGTTCACATCTTGGATTTACAGAATCGGTTACAATACGTTCCTGAATCACAAACGATCAGAAAAGATGACTGTCGGCTATGAACAGGCTGAAAATCTTACCGCTTGCGACTCCCCTGATTCCGGGTTTAAGTATCAGGAACTGTATGAAGCGTTGAAACTTTTGCCTGATAGAGAACGCACCTCAATCCTGCTTCATTATATGGAGGGCTATTCGATAAAAGAAATTGCCGGGATTGTCGGTGTGTCGGCAGATGCGGTCAAACAGCATCTTTCAAGAGGACGAAATCATTTGCGCGGTTATTTAAATTCCAATATTAACTGAATGACTATGGATGACGATAAACTTAAAAACATATTTCATGACTTTGATCCTGTTATATCTTCTGATATTCGGTTCATGGATAAACTGCAACGCAATTTGAATGCGGTCGAGATTGTCAGACAGCAGAATCGCATGATGCTCGCCCGCAATAAACGAGCCGTAGTTATTGCCGCTATGGCGGGCTTTTTAGTCGGTTTGATTTTCTCGTTTGCCCTCCCCTATATTGGTGATATGATTGCGGGCCTCAGGCCAACTCTTGATGTCGGATCGGTCGGATACATACTTGCCGATAATTACCAACTGATAACTTGGTTGATAATTGGTGCTGTATCGGTATTTACATCTCTCAATACCTATGAGCTCGTTCTTTCCATTATAAGAAAACCCGCATAGACCTCAGCGGCAATTGATTAATCGGAATGAGCGTTATCTCTATTTTGGGGATAACGCTCATTTTGTCGCTGTAATTGAAATGTCTTAGCGTAGGTCGGTGTTGCCTTCGTAGTAATTGATGTATGCGCGGTTGACTAAACGTGTGCCTCCGGGTGTGGGGTAATCTCCAGAAAAGTACCAGTCTCCTGGAGATGTGGGTACGGCATTATGCAGTCCCTCCAACGTCTGATATACTATGTATACTTCAGCATTTATGTTTTTGTCCGTGAGCATATCTGCAATCTTGGCAGATATCTGTTCATCTGTAAACTGTTCATAAATCGCTTTCACGCAGTTTGTCTGCTCGGTCGCTGGTTTCTCAAGCTCGGCCAGACAGCGATTATATGTAGTGAGCAGTATATCTTCCCTGCCCGTTTCGCGAAGCAATTGCACGGCGGCTTTGAATGCGATAAATTCACCCATGCGCGACATATCGATGCCGTAATAGTCAGGGTATCTAACCTGTGGTGACGAAGATACCACTATGATGCGTTTGGGATGCAATCGGTCAAGCATTTTGATTATGGACTGGCGCAGGGTGGTTCCGCGCACAATCGAGTCGTCGATGACAACAAGTGTGTCGATATCATTTTTCACGCAACCATAGGTCACATCATAGACGTGTGCCGCAAGGTCATTCCGGCTCGTGCCTTCGGCTATGAAAGTGCGCAGTTTGATATCTTTTATCGCGATTTTCTCGACCCTCAGTTTGCGCTTCATGATGTCGATAAGTTTCTCGCGGCTAAGGCTGCCATCCGATTGCATTTTTAGTATAGCGTCGGCCTTCTGTGTGTCAAGAAGTTTTTCAAACCCTTCAATCATTCCTATGAACGCAACTTCGGCGGTATTGGGTATGAATGAGAAAACAGTGTTCTGTAAATCGTCACCGACATATGTCGATAACGCCGGGACAAGATTGCGCCCGAGAGATTTACGCTCCTGATAGATATCCGCGTCACTGCCTCGGGAGAAATAGATGCGCTCAAATGAACAGCGAGAGTTCTTTTCCTGTGGAAGAATGGTATCCAGTCTGACCTCACCATCTTTTTTCACGATTAATGCCTCTCCGGGGATTAGCTCTGAAACTTTTGCCCGTGGAATGTTCATCACAGTCTGGATGACCGGCCGCTCTGATGCAACAACCGCAATCTCATCGTCCACATAGTAGAATGCGGGTCTTATACCTCTCGGATCGCGCATGGTGAACATATCGCCTGAACCGGTCGCGCCGCATATCACATATCCCCCGTCCCATTGTGGTGAAGATGCTGACAGCACTCGTTGCAAATTGATATTCTCTTCTATTTTGCGAGTTAACTCAGGGTCTTCGTAGCTGTCACGGAATTGTCGGTAAAGCCGTTGATTTTCTTCGTCGAGAGCGTATCCGAGTCCTTCAAGCAACATGATGGTGTCACTATATATGCGGGGATGCTGTCCGCGCTTGACGACGGCTTCGAATATCTCATCAACATTGGTCATATTGAAGTTACCGCACAGCAGCAGATTACGCCCCCTCCAATTGTTACGCCGCAAAAACGGATGTACATATGACAATCCGCTTTTACCCGTAGTGCTATATCTGAGATGCCCCATGTAGATTTCACCGATAAACGGCGCATATTCCTCAACATATGATGCGGGTTCTTTGTCGATTCCGTCAAGTTTAGGCATTATGGTGGAGAATATCTCGGGAATCGCATTGGCTCCAAGCGCCCTTTCCCGATATATGTACTCATTCCCGGGAAGTGCGTGCATTTTCACAACTCCCACCCCGGCGCCTTCTTGTCCACGGTTGTGCTGTTTCTCCATCAACAGATAGAGTTTGTTGAGACCGAAACAATATGTGCCGTATTTTTCTTTGTAATATTCAAGCGGCTTCAAAAGCCTTATCATGGCAACGCCACATTCATGTTTTAATGGTTCCATTCAGAAATGGTTAACTTGCTATATAAATTAAAGGCGACCGTGATAGTAACACATGGCCGCCTTTATAATCAGTTGGATTTGGTTAAATATTGGTGAATGTTTTGGGCTGCTTTACGTCCCGATGCGATACATCTCACAACGAGTGATGCCCCGGTCGAAGCATCGCCTGCGGCAAAAACCTTATCGGTACTGGTTTTCTGGTTCTCATCGACCTTGACATTGTGACGTTGGTCAAGTTCGACTCCAAGCTGTTCAATCAGACCTTCATACACCGGGTTGGTGAAACCCATGGCCAATAACACGAGGTCGGCTTTTATCGTCTCAGTGCGACCCGTGTGAATGAGATTCATTCGATTGGTTTCCGGATCTTTCTCCCATTCTACTTCCTCAACCACTACCTCGGTGACTTTCCCGTCTTTGCCTTTAATCTCTTTGGTGTCAAGAAGCCAGCGACGGTTGCATCCTTCGGCGTGAGAACTTGATGTCTTGAGAATTAACGGCCAGTAGGGCCAGGGGGTGTCGGGGTTTTCTCCCTCCGGCGGTTTGGGCATAATCTCTATCTGGGTCACTGACAATGCTCCCTGACGGTTTGAGGTTCCGACACAGTCGCTACCCGTGTCACCCCCTCCAATTACAAGGACGTGTTTGTCCTTGGCCGTGATGCGCTCGTCTTTTGGGATTTCCGCACCTGCAATCACTCTGTTTTGCTGCTGTAGAAGCTCGAGAGCGAAGTGCACTCCCGACAGCTCGCGCCCCTTGACTTTCAAATCGCGGGGAACTCCTGAACCGATGGCAATGCAGACGGCATCATAATCTTTCAGTAATTGACCGGATGGAATATCTTTTCCGATTTCGACTCCGCATTGAAATTCCACACCTTCCTCTTTCAAAAGGTTTATTCTGCGGTCGATAACGCTTTTATTGAGCTTAAAATCGGGGATACCGAAACGAAGCAATCCTCCGACCGATTCGTTTTTCTCGAACACGGTTACCGAGTGTCCCCGTTGGTTAAGCTGGTTGGCGCAGGCAAGTCCTGCCGGTCCCGAACCGATAACAGCGACCTTCTTGCCCGTCCGTTTATGCGGAGGGCGTGCGGTGACATAACCCTCAAGAAACGCTCGTTCTACAATCGCCGCTTCGTTTTCACGCACAGTTACAGGCTCATGAATTTTATTGAGGACGCATCCTATCTCACAAAGTGCCGGACACACTCGGCCCGTGAACTCTGGGAAGTCGTCGGTCGCTATAAGTAGTGCGTAGGCGCCTTTGATGTCATTTTTATATAGGCGGTCTTGCCATTCGGGTTGTTTGTTTCCGAGAGGACAACTCCAGTGGCAAAACGGGACGCCACACTCCATACATCTGGACGCCTGTAATCTGCGGTCTTCAGAGTTTAGTGTCTGCTCAACCTCGCCATAATCTTTTATGCGGTCTGCAATTGGCCTGTAACCGGCTTCCTTGCGATTAATCGTTAAAAACGCTTTGGGATTTCCCATTTTTATTCAATGGTTTGGAGATATTTTTGTACTCTTAATTTTAATCACGTTGGACTTCTGCAATCTTGCGTTGAAGTTTCTCCATCTTTTCATCATGAAGCACCTTTTTGTATTCAAAGGGTACGACCTTGATGAACTGGTTCACATACTCGTGCCAATTGTCGAGCATCATACCCGCCAATGGGCTGTGGGTATGCTTATAGTGGTTACCAATCAGGCGATAAAGCTCGCGATTGTCCGACATATCCTCAATTAGCGACAATTCGACCATCTCCATATTGCAGAAATAATCAAAGTTTCCGTCAGGATTCCAGACATAAGCCACACCTCCGCTCATACCGGCTGCGAAGTTTCGACCGGTTGATCCGAGCACTACCGTACGGCCCCCGGTCATATATTCGCAACAATGGTCTCCGACACCTTCCACTACTGCTGTCGCTCCTGAGTTTCTCACGCAGAAACGTTCGCCGACTCGGCCGTTGATGTAAACCTCGCCCGCTGTCGCTCCATAAAGGATGGTGTTGCCGGCGATGATATTATCTTGCGGTGCGAATGGCGACCCGGTTGGTGGTACTATTACAATCTTGCCGCCCGAAAGACCTTTGCCTACATAGTCGTTAGCGTCCCCTTCCAGTCTGAAAGATATTCCATGCGCAAGGAACGCTCCGAAGCTCTGTCCGGCCGAACCTCTGAACGCACAGGTTATCGTGTTGTCGGGAAGTCCGGCGTCGCCATACTTCTTGGCTATGACCCCCGACAGCATCGCCCCGACTGAACGGTCGGTGTTGCATATCGGAAAATCAAGTTCAACAGGCATTTTTGATTCTATAGCCGGATATGAGCGGCTGATTAGTTCCTTGTCAAGAACCTTGTCAATGTCATGTTGTTGCTTTGTGACGTTTATGATAGCGTTGTTGGCCGCTTCAGTCGGGAAATAAATTATACGCGACAGATCGAGATGGCTTGTTTTTGGAGTTTGTAAATCAGGCTTGACTCTCAACAGATCGCTGCGGCCTATAATCTCATCTATAGACCTGACGCCGATTTCCGCCAATGTCTCGCGTATTTCCTGTGCAAGGAATCTGAAGAAATTTATCACATATTCCGACCTCCCGAGGAACCGCTTGCGCAATTCAGGGTTTTGGGTTGCCACACCCACGGGGCAGGTGTTGAGATGGCATTTGCGCATCATGACGCATCCAAGCACTATCAATGCGCTTGTGGCGAATCCATATTCCTCAGCGCCGAGCATCGCCATGATGATGACATCGCGTGCGCTTTTGAGCTGGCCGTCGACCTGCAGTTTTACCTGGCCCCTCAGATTGTTGAGTACAAGTGTCTGCTGGGTCTCGGCAAGACCTATTTCCGATGGCAGACCGGCATAACGTATTGAACTTGCCGGCGATGCGCCTGTGCCGCCTTCCGACCCACTGATTGTGATGAGGTCGCTTTTGGCTTTCGCCACACCGGCAGCGATTGTGCCGACTCCTGTTTCCGACACTAATTTAACGCTGATGCAAGCTGTCGGGTTGACATTCTTCAAATCAAATATCAACTGAGCCAAATCCTCAATAGAATATATATCGTGGTGCGGTGGTGGCGATATAAGCGATATTCCGGGTATGGAATGACGTGTTTTAGCGATAATTTTGTCAACTTTGAATCCTGGAAGCTGGCCGCCTTCACCGGGTTTAGCTCCCTGTGCCACCTTGATTTGGATTTCATCGGCATTGACAAGATATTCGGCGGTTACGCCAAATCGCCCTGATGCCACCTGCTTGATCGCGCTACGGGCCGATGTCCCGTCCTCGCGGGGTTTGAATCGGGCTGCGTCTTCGCCGCCTTCGCCTGTGTTGCTTCGCGCGCCTATGGCATTCATGGCTATACCGAGAGCTTCGTGAGCTTCACGGCTGATTGAGCCGAATGACATTGCCCCGGTCACAAAACGCCGCATGATATTCTCAACCGGCTCCACTTCATCAACGGGGACGGGGTTACCTTTAACGAAATCGAGATAATCGCGGATGAAAATCGGCTTCGGTTTGTTGTCGACCAACGATGTAAATTCCTTGAATTTCTTGTAACTGCCCAATCTCGTAGCCAACTGCAGAGTGGCTATTGTCTCAGGGTTCCACGCATGGCTTTCACCATCTTTGCGGAACGAGTACATGCCGAGATGCTGCATCGGAGTGTCAAGGTCTGCGTCAGGGTCATATGCGTTAGCATGTGACGCCAATATATCACGGGTGAGATCAGAGAGATCTATGCCGCCGATTTTAGATGGGGTATTCCCGAAATATGTTTTTGTCAGTTCATCTGACAATCCGATAGCCTCAAAGAGTTGTGCCCCTTTATAGGAAGTTATCGTGGAGATTCCCATTTTAGACATCACTTTCAGCAACCCTTTGTCTATTGCCTTGATATAGTTTTTCTCCGCAGTCGGGTAATCAAGTTGAACTTCACGGTTTTTGATGACCTCATTTATGACCGCGAAAGCGAGGTATGGGTTGACGGCACTTGCGCCATACCCCGACAACAGTGCGAAATGCATCACCTCGCGTGCGTCGGCTGTCTCTATGACGAGAGCCGTCTGCACACGTTTTTTCTTATCAATGAGATGGTGGTGCACCGCCGACGTTGCGAGCAATGACGGTATGGGCGCATTCTCGGCATCAACACCGCGGTCGCTAAGCACTATGTAGTTGCATCCTTCATCAACCGCTTTTTCCGCTTCAGCACAAAGACGGTCGATAGCGCCTTTCATTCCCTCCGCTCCATCTTTTACCGGGAAAGTCATAGCCAGCTTGCGGGTGTTGAACCCTTTATATCGGAGATTGCACAAAATGTCAAGCTCCTGATTTGTCAGAATCGGCCGTTTCAACTCCACCATCTTGCAAAGATCTGATGTGGGTTCCATCAGATTCAGATTGATTGCTCCGATGTAACTGTCGAGGCTCATCACAAGTTCCTCTCTCAGTGGGTCTATTGGCGGATTGGTGACCTGTGCGAAATGCTGGCGGAAATAGTTGAACAATAGTTGTGGCTGATTGCTCAACACGGCCAACGGAGTGTCATTGCCCATAGAGTTTACGGGCTCCTTGGCGTCTACTATCATCGGGGTTATGATTTTTTCTACCTCCTCGCGGTGATAGTTGAACGACCTGAGCAATCTTGTCATCTCGTCCACCTCATTTTTAACCTTACGCCCCGACGAAATTTTGTCGAGTTTTATGCGGTTTTTCTCAAGCCAGTCGCGATAAGGGAATTGGCTCGCAAGCTGTTCTTTAAGTTCAGCGTCATGCAAGACTTTCCCCTCCTCCATATCGACAATCAACATCTTGCCGGGACGGAGGCGGCCTTTTTCCTTGACTTCCGACGGGTCAAAGCTGAGTACGCCCATTTCCGAGGCGATGACTATAGTGTCATTGTTGGTTATCAGATAGCGTGCGGGGCGAAGACCGTTACGGTCAAGCATTCCGCCGGCATAGCGTCCGTCACTGAACAGAAGTGTCGCGGGGCCGTCCCATGCTTCCATGAGAATCGAATGAAACTCATAGAACGCTTTCAATTCGGCTGAGATAGGGTTCTTGTCGTTGAAACTCTCCGGCACAAGCATTGCCAAGGCGTGCGGGAGGCTCATCCCGCCCATCACAAAATATTCGAGGGCGTTGTCGAGCGAAGCACTGTCGCTCATGTCGGGCTGAAGAATCGGTGTGAGGTCTCTGTCGCCGAACGCCTTGGGGTGCAATACGCATTCACGCGCCTTCATCCACAATCGGTTGCCCTGTATTGTGTTTATCTCGCCGTTATGCCCCAGCATACGGAACGGTTGGGCGAGTGACCAGGTCGGGAACGTATTGGTACTGAAGCGTGAGTGCACCAGTGCCATTGCGGTCGTAAAATGCGGATTCATCAAATCGGGGAAATAGTATCGAAGCTGAAGTGACGATAGCATCCCTTTATAAACTATGTTTTTCGACGACAACGACACGATGTAGAACTCATCTTTTCCTGCCATATCGAGCGCGGCGATTTTCTTCTCTATCGACCTGCGCAGCAGATAGAGCCTTGGCTCGATTGGATCGTTGCTTTTCTCATCAGCGATGAAAATTTGCTTAATCACGGGTTCGGCTGCCCGCGCTACCGCACCAAGACCTTCATTGTTGGTGGGCACGTCGCGGACAGGCAACAGAGTCAACCCCATTTCTATGGCTTCACGTTCGATGATGTCGAATATTATGGATTGCTCATCTTCATTTTTGGGAAGGAAGACGAGACCGCTTCCATAACGCCCCTTTTCGGGAACCGCTATCCCCTGAAGCAAGATAAACTCATGAGGAATCTGGACCATGATACCGGCACCGTCTCCCGTCTTGGGGTCGGCGCCTTCAGCTCCGCGGTGCACCATGTGCTCAAGGACCTGAAGACCTTTCTCTACGAGTTGGTGGGATTTCACCCCATTTATGTTGACTAAGAGGCCAACGCCACAGGCGTCTTTCTCGTTCTGCGGGTCATACAGCCCGCGGGCTGATGGTAACTTCATAGATTGCAAACGTTTGTTAACGGATAAAGAGCAATTCGCGGTATTTGGGCAATGGCCACATCTCGTTGTCTACCATAAGTTCAAGTTTGTCGATATGATAGCGTATCACGTCCATGCACGGTGCAACATTATCATGATATGAGATGGCCTTCTCACGCTCATTCTCAATGCGGTTGGCCTTCTTCCGAGCCTGCACCATCTTGTCGACCTCCTCTTTTATTATCAGCATATGATCCGATATTTTCTCAATCGTGATGAGATCCTGCGATATGATTTTCTCTGCTTTCTCATCATTAAACAAACTTTTAATCTTGACGAGATTGTCAACGAGGATTGATTGATAGCGGGTTGCCACAGGAATGATATGGTTGATGGCGAGATCACCGAGGACGCGGGCCTCTATTTGGATTTTTTTGGTGTACATTTCCCATTTCACCTCATTGCGCGCCTCAAGCTCAAGTTTCGAGAACACACCCACCGACTGGAACATATCGATTGATGACTGAGAGAGATATGCGTCAAAAATCTTAGGTACTGATGTCTCGCAGTCAAGTCCGCGGCGCGCAGCTTCCTCTTTCCACTCGTCACTATAGCCGTTTCCGTCAAAGTGAATCGGCTTGGAGCTGGTAATCAGCTCCTTGATTTCCTCAAGCAGCGAGTGTATGAGGGTCTCACCTTTTGCGATGCGGGCATCGACCTTAGACTTGAAGTCTGCGAGCTGTTCGGCTACGGCGGCGTTGAGTGCGATCATGGCTGATGCGCAGTTGGCCGACGACCCTACGGCGCGGAATTCAAAACGGTTTCCTGTGAACGCGAAAGGCGATGTACGGTTACGGTCAGTGTTGTCAATTAGAATCTCGGGGATCTGATTGACGCCGACCGACAATCCCTCTTTTCCCGACAGCTTGAATAGCTCATCCTTGGTGCTCTTTTCAAGTTTGTCCAGAATCTCGGCGAGCTGGCTTCCGGTGAAGATTGATATGATTGCTGGAGGAGCTTCATTGGCTCCGAGGCGATGTCCGTTCGTGGCTGACATAATCGACGCTTTGAGCAAGCCGTTGTGGCGGTGCACCGCTGCCATGACGTTCACTACAAATGTTATAAACTGCAGGTTGTCCATCGGGGTTTTACCCGGAGCGAAAAGCAGCACACCCTTGTCGGTGCCGAGACTCCAGTTGTTATGCTTACCTGAACCGTTAACTCCTGCAAACGGTTTTTCATGCAGCAGCACGCGGAAATTATGGCGTCGGGCCACCTCCGCGATAAGCGACATTAAAAGAAGGTTGTGGTCATTGGCAAGGTTAGTTTCTTCAAAAATCGGGGCTAACTCAAACTGATTGGGGGCAACCTCGTTGTGGCGCGTTTTAGCCGGAATGCCAAGTTTATGGCACTCTATCTCAAGATCCAGCATAAACGCTTCAACTCGTGACGGAATCGCACCGAAATAGTGGTCTTCGAGCTGCTGGTTTTTTGCGCTCTCGTGCCCCATCAATGTACGACCGGTCATCACAAGGTCGGGACGGGCGTTATAAAGGGCCTCGTCAATGAGGAAGTATTCCTGTTCCCATCCGAGATATGAGTGGACGTGCTTAACATCTGCGTCAAAATAGCGGGCAACGCCGGTTGCGGCCTTGTCGACTGCGTTAAGGGCGCGAAGAAGCGGCGTCTTGTAGTCGAGAGATTCACCGGTATATGAAATGAAAATTGTGGGGATGCACAGCGTCTTGTCCATGATAAACGCCGGAGACGATATGTCCCAAGCCGAATAACCGCGTGCCTCGAACGTGTTTCTGATGCCTCCGTTAGGGAAACTTGAGGCGTCAGGTTCCTGCTGGACAAGTAGTTTACCCGAAAATTCTTCGACTACCCCACCCTTGCCGTCATGCTCTATGAATGCGTCATGTTTCTCGGCTGTGCCGTCGGTCAGCGGATGGAACCAGTGAGTGTAATGGCGCGCGCCGTTATCGATAGCCCAACGCTTCATGCCGTCGGCCACGCTGTCGGCTATCTCGCGTGAAATCGGCTCTTTGTTTTCTATGGCGAAAATCAATGCGTCATATGTCTTCTTAGGAAGATATTCAAACATTTTTTGGCGATTGAACACCAATTTGCCATAGTACTGTTCGGGACGTTCCGACGGAATTTCCACAGGAACGGCTTTACGGTCGAAAGCCTCTTCCACTACTTTAAATCTCAACATAATTATAGTCTGAATTTATATATTTTTAATTCTATTCATTGCTTGCATTGTCGCTTCACGGGTAGAGAATGCGCTGAAGCGGAAATATCCTTCTCCCGACGGGCCAAACCCAACTCCGGGTGTACCGACGATTTGGAATTTTTCGAGCAATAGGTCAAAAAATTCCCACGACGACATTCCATCTGGAGTTTTTACCCAAACGTAAGGAGCGTTTACGCCACCAACCGCTTGAAGACCCAATCCCATGACAGAGTTTAGTATCATCTTGGCATTATCCATGTAATACTTTATATTTTCAGCCACTTCCTTTTTCCCACTATCGCTGTAAAGGGCAGCGGCCCCGCGTTGTGATATATAGGAAGCACCGTTGAATTTTGTGGTTTGACGGCGGCGCCACAATCCATTCAGACCTATGACATTGCCGTCACGGTCTCTCCCTTCAAGTTCTTTAGGCACCACGGTATATCCGCATCTCACTCCGGTGAATCCGGCGGTCTTTGAGTAACTGCGGAACTCTATGGCGACCTTTTTGGCACCAGGAATCTCATATATGGAATGGGGGGTGTCACCGTCGGTTATATAGGCTTCATACGCCGAGTCAAAGAGCAGAAGCACGTTGTTGGTTATCGCATATTCCACCCATTTTGTCAATTCTTTCCGGCTCAAAGAAGTTCCGGTTGGATTATTGGGATAACAGAGATATATGGCATCAGGATGCTCTTGTGGCAGTGAAGGGACAAAACCGTTCTCAATTGAGCAGGGTAGATAAATTATGTTTGACCAGCACCCTGACTTTTCAAGATTGCCGGCTCTGCCTGCCATCACGTTAGTGTCGACATATACCGGATAGACCGGGTCGGTTACCGCTATGCGGCAATCATGCGATAAAATGTCTCCGATGTTTCCCGTGTCGCTTTTAGCTCCGTCATTGATGAATATCTCGTCAAGCTCTATGCTGACTCCGCGTAGACCGTAATCATTTTTAGCTATGGCCTCGCGCAAAAAGTCATAACCGGTCTCAGGCCCATAGCCGTGAAATGTGTCCCGCCGGGTCAGCTCATCGATGGCCGCGTGCATTGCCGCTATCGCCGATGGACAGAGTGGCAACGTTACATCCCCGATTCCCATTCTTATTATTTTCGCTTCGGGATGCGCTTCAGAGTACGCCCCTACACGCCTTGCCACCTCAGAAAAAAGATAGCTGCCCGGAAGTTTGCAGAAATTGTCATTAACCTTAATCATAAATCTTTTTTACCAAAATTATAACCATATCGTGTGATTCAACATCTTTTATATACTCCGTCAAAAACTTTTGTTGCAGCCCCGGTCATATAGACATGACCGTCATCAGGGTTCCATCTGATTCTTAGCTCGCCCCCTTTAAGCCTCAGCAGAACATCGCGCGACGTTCTGCCTGTCAAGACTCCGATAACAGCGGTTGCGCAAGCCCCTGTTCCGCAAGCCATTGTCTCCCCACTGCCGCGTTCCCACACCCTCATTACTATTTCGTTAGGAGAAATAGCCTGGGCAAATTCTATATTGGCCCTGTCGGGCCATATTGGATGAATCTCAAGTTCACGACCAAGTTTTTTCAAATCAATCGATGATAGGTCATCGACGAATATCACCCCGTGGGGGTTGCCCATCGACACCGCCGAGATTGACAACGGTCCGGCTGAAGTGGCTATTAATTCATTTATCAGATGCCGTCCTTCAGCTTTGACTGGGATTCGCTCGGCATCAACTATCGGCTCTCCCATATCGACAGTTACCGACTCGACCGCACCTCCTTCAATATGGAGTTGCATTGTCTTGATTCCGCTGAGCGTTTCTAATGTGATTGTTGATTTTGTTGTGATTCCGTTGTCAAAGACATATTTGCCGACACAGCGACTACCGTTTCCACACATCCTCGCTTCTGAACCGTCAGCATTAAAAATGCGCATTTTGAAATCTGCGACTTCCGAAGGCTCTATTGTGATAATTCCGTCTGCTCCAACGCCATAGTGCGGGCGGCTCATCTCTACCGACAGCGCCGGCAAGTCGGCGGGGCAACCGCCAAGGCAATTGATATAAATGTAATCATTGCCTATTCCATGCATTTTTGTGAATCTAATATCTTCCATAATTTTGAGGACGATTTAAATATTATCACAGCGCAAAGTTAAGCATTTTGTCACAAATACAAACAATTTTATGAAAAATATTTTGAAAATTCTTGTATTTGTTTGACAAGTGCTATCGCAATTGGTGTTTTTCTAACAAAAATCTTATTATAAAGCCGATTGACTTTCATTATATTGCTATTTAGCTCTTGTAATGATAAATTTTTTAAAATCGGCAAATATTTTTTTTGGCTCTCCGACAATTATGTATAATTTTGTGAAAAATTAGATTACATCTTCTTACTTTATGTCTATTAAAATAATTTTAGGTATTGGAACATACATTTTACTGGGTTGGTTGCTTTGCTACATTGACCCGTATGAAAGTTATTCATGGTACTCTGGTATCTGGCATGGAGCGTTTTTCGTACCTAACCTGCTGAAAAGTTTACTTTGGAACACTCCGTATAAGGCTGAAATCTGCACAACCGGGTACACAGTGTTCTTTAGACTGTTAAGCATACTATCAATATTGTCATGCCTTGGCATCAGGGAATACAAGACAAAAGGTCAGAAAGAAAATAATTATTTAACCAAAATCAATAACACTAAAATCAGATGAAAATTTTAGCACTGACAATCGCAGCCGCTATGTCGGTTCCGATGATTGCGACAGGAAGTCCTTCGGGTCACAAAACCGATGACGACGTGATTCTCCATGCTTGGTCATGGTCATTCGACACTATAGCTTCCAACATGAAAGACATCGCAGCGGCCGGATATGATTTTGTCCAGACCTCACCGGCCAACACCTGCTATGTAGGTGATGGCGGGGGCATGGCACTATTCAGTGAGCCGGGTGATTCAATCATGGGCAAATGGTACTATTACTATCAGCCTACCGATTGGAAAATTGGTAACTATATGCTTGGCAATCGCGATCAGTTCAAGGCCATGTGTGACTCTGCTTACAAATATGGTGTCAAGGTGATTGTCGATGTCTTGCCTAATCACACAGCCATTGACCACAATGCCGTGTTGCCCGGTCTGAATAACGCTGTAGGCGGACATGAAAACCTATACCATGCCAATGGCTTTACCCCTATAACTGATTATAACGACCGTTTCCAGTGCACAACTGGCGAGATGGGTGGGCTGCCTGATGTGAACACTGAGAATCCCGATTTTCAATACTATTATCTGCAATATGTCAACGACCTTATCAATCTCGGTGCGCGTGGATTCCGTTATGACACAGCAAAGCATATTGGTCTGCCATCCGATCCTCTTGATGCTAAATCGCAAAAAAATAATTTTTGGAATATAGCGACCGGTCGTGAGGGCGTGAAAGGTTTGTCGCTGCTTATGCCCGACAGTCTTTATATCTATGGCGAGGTTCTCCAAGACAAAAACACCAAAGAAGATGAGTATGCCGAATATATGGATTTGACTGCAAGTGCTTATGGCCATGCGCTTCGCAATGCGCTTGCTTCCGGCAACTATAAAGCAGATGATTTGGCGTCGTGGCATCATGTGGCCGATCCACACAAGTTGGTCACCTGGGTTGAATCTCACGACACATATTGCAATGCCCATGAATCGGCGTCATTGAGCGACGATGTCATCAGGATGGGTTGGGTGTTCCTTACCGCACGCGATAAAGGCACGCCTCTGTTCTATAGCCGTCCCGCCGGTAGCACCCGCGAAAATTACTGGGGCAACAATCGCATTGGCGCCCGCGGAAACGATGAGTTCAAAAATCCGGAAGTGGTTGCTGTCAACCAATTCCGCCATGCCATGAGCGGACAGCCAGAAAATGTTGTGGTATCCGACAATGGTGCTGTTGTTGCTGTTGAGCGTGGGGAAAAAGGTGTCGCTATCGTAAACTTGTCAGAAAAGGCTCAGAAAATCAAGATTGCGACAATTTTGCCCGATGGAGAATACACCGACGGTGTGCATTCAACAATGTTTAAGGTGAAAAAAGGTATGATTGAGGGAAAAGTAACCCCACTCACATCCTACATACTTTATCGCTGATAAATCCGATTGTCATACACCGACGCCCTCCTACAACCAGAGTGGGAGGGCGTCATTTTTATTGTGGCGGGATAATAACCTGCGCATTCTTCTCTTTAACAATTTTTAGTTATAAATTGGAAATGACATTTTGTAATGCCATAAAGCTAATATCATTAGTGACTCGATGCTTTTTGACGAAAAAATATAATAAACTTCCATTCTGAGCTGACATTGTGGTAGCGGGGAAACCGATTACAATTTTTGAAAAAATTTTTGATGATTGAAAATTATAATTAACTTTGCGTTGTAAAAGAAATCAATCATAGTTAACAATTAAATCGTCACCAACGAATAGCACTATAACTTTTTCATAATAATATCGTTTTTAGACATATCAAATTCAACATTAAGTACTATGTGTGTAAGCGAATAAAGGTGGGCCGGGAGGTTGACCTTTATTTTTTTGTGCCTAACCGAATGGGTTTTATATTGAAAATGGCTATCTTTGCGTCTGCGTTTTGACAACGGCGATCGGTAAGAGATTATATGTTGGTGAGACGCTCCATTAAATTTAGAATACAATATTGATATTTCAGATGACAAAAATCGGATCAGTGATGACCTCTGTTGGTCGAAAGGCTTTGTTGTTGGGTAGCGGTGAACTTGGAAAAGAAGTAGCCATCGAGTTACAGCGTTATGGCGTTGAAGTGGTGGCGTGCGATAGATACCCCGGGGCCCCGGCGATGCAGATTGCACATAGAAGCCATGTGTTCAATATGCTCGACGCTAAAGAATTGAGGAAAATCATTGAGTTGGAAAAACCGGACCATATCATACCAGAAGTCGAAGCCATTGCGACTCCGGTCCTTAAAGAACTTGAAAAAGAGGGCTACAACGTCACTCCAACAGCAACGGCTGCATGGTTGACAATGAACCGTGAAGGCATTAGGACACTTGCGGCCGAAAAACTCGGGGTAAAGACTTCAACCTACCGTTTCGCTTCAGACGAACAAGAATTTAAAGAGGCGGTTAAAGCTGTGGGTATACCTTGTGTCGTTAAGCCAATCATGAGTTCTTCCGGCCATGGGCAGAGCGTCATAAAGTCTGAAGCTGACATCGACAACGCTTGGCGCATAGCTCAGGAAGGTGGTCGAGCAGGTGCGGGACGCGTCATTGTGGAAGGTTTTGTCGATTTTGATTATGAAATAACACTTCTAACCGTCAGAAGCTGTTCCGGCACAACTTTCTGCGCGCCGATCGGTCATATTCAGGTCGATGGCGACTATCGCTACTCATGGCAACCTCAGCCAATGTCTACGGCTGCTCTTGAAAAGGCCCAAGAGATTGCGAGGAAAGTCACAGGTGCGTTAGGCGGCTACGGGATATTTGGCGTTGAACTGTTTGTGAAAGGCGATGAAGTGATATTTAGTGAAGTGTCACCGCGACCGCATGACACCGGTATGGTAACCATGATTACTCAGGATCAGAGCGAGTTCGCATTGCATACCCGGGCGTTGCTCGGATTGCCGGTCCCTGAAATTACTCTATTGACTCCGGGTGCGTCAAGAGCCATCGTCGTCGAGGGAGACACCGACAAGATTGTAATGGACAATCTTCAAGAGGTTCTTGCCGAGCCGGGCACACAGATGCGCATTTTTGGCAAACCTGAAATAAAGGGACATCGCAGAATGGGCGTGATACTTGCTTCTGCTCCAACTGTCGATGAGGCCAGAGATAAGGCGTCACGAGCCTACTCCAAGCTTAATGTTGAGGTGTTGCCTCGGTAATTATTCTGAGTCAACACTATTAAATTACTGTATTTATGCCAAATACATCTCTACGCGGGCAGATAATGCCGGCATCACCCATTCGTAAATTAGTGCCTTTAGCCAACGACGCAAAAGCGCGTGGTATCAAAGTGTACCATTTGAATATCGGACAGCCCGATTTGCCAACCCCTGCTGAAGGGCTTGCCGCTTTAAAAAACATTGACCGCAAGGTGTTGGAATATAGCCCGTCTGAAGGTCTTTATTCTCTCCGTAAAAAACTCGAAAGCTATTATCATCGTTTCCACATCAAAGTCGATGTCGATGATATAATCGTGACCACAGGTGGCTCCGAGGCGGTTCTGTTTGCTTTCATGGCTTGCCTTGACCCAGGCGACGAGATTATTGTCCCCGAGCCTGCGTATGCTAACTATATGGCTTTCGCTATTTCTGCCGGTGCCAAAATTGTAACTGTCCCCTCAAACATTGACGAGGGATTCGCATTGCCTCCGTTGGAGAAGTTTGAGGAGCTTATCACGCCCCGCACCAAAGGAATTTTGATTTGCAATCCGAATAATCCCACAGGATATCTTTATACCCAGAAGGAGATGAATCAGATTCGGGATATAGTCAAAAAATATGATTTGTTTCTGTTCTCTGATGAGGTATATCGTGAATTTTGCTACACAGGCGCGCCCTACATCTCTGCGTTCCATCTTAAAGGTATCGAGGAACAGGTGGTGTTGATCGATTCCGTATCAAAGCGGTATAGCGAATGTGGAATTAGAGTTGGTGCCATAATAACCAAACACAAAGAGCTTAAAGCTAATGTGATGAAATTCTGTCAGGCGCGGCTGAGTCCGCCCCTGTTGGGCCAGATTGTTGCTGAGGCATCTATTGACGCTCCGGAAAGTTATATGTTAGGGACATACAACGAATACGTCGAACGTCGAAAGTTCTTGATTGACGGTCTTAACCGTATTCCCGGATGCTACTCCCCTATCCCTATGGGGGCGTTCTATACCGTTGTGTCGCTCCCGGTTGACGATGCTGATAAATTCTGTGAGTGGTGTTTGCGCGATTTCCAATATGAAGGGGCCACCGTTTTTATGGCGCCTGCATCAGGATTCTACACAACCCCCGGCGTTGGCAAAAATGAGGTCAGGATGGCATATGTCCTCAAAAAAGAAGATTTGGCTCAGGCTTTGACCGTATTGAAAGAGGCGCTAAAAGAGTATCCCGGACGCACTATCGCCTGATTGGGGTTATGGATGTTTCGGTTTTTATCGCTCGCCATCTTGGCTTCGGGTCTGAGAATGGTCGACGCAGTTCGTCAAGCATGATAATCGCTGTAGTCGGAACCGCATTGTCTATGGCCATAATGATTTTGGCGATTACCGTGGTTATGGGCTTTAAAAGCCAGATTCGGGAGAAGGTTCTGGGCGTTGGCGCGTCTATAACGGTCTCCGCTCCGGAGTCTTACGACGAGTTCGGACGATATTCCGCTCCGATGATGACCCAAAACGATAGGCTCAGGATTGATGACGCATTAAGGGGGGTATATCCCGTCTCTTTGGCCTTGAGCCAATCAGGGGTTTTGAAAACCGAAAACGATTTTCTCGGGCTTCAATTTGAAGCATTCGACGCTAACCACGATTGGACTACAATAGAATCAGCGGTTGTCGACGGACAAATGCCTGATTTAAACGACCCCGATGAACGCAATTCTTTGATTCTGTCAAAAGCCTCTGCCGAAAAACTCGGTATAACTGTCGGTGAAAAGATTGATGCCTATTTTTTTACAGGTGAGAATCTAAGAGCACGCCGATTGAATTTGAAAGCGGTCTACGACACGCACTTTGCTGATTTCGACAATTCACATTGTTTCATATCTTTGCCGCTGTTGCAGCGCATAGCGGGTATTGACTCGGTCTCAGGCAGTCGCATTGAGATTGCCTCTGTACCCGACGACTCAATTATTTCCTTGTCTGCGGCTCTCGACAACACTCTATATGATAATTATTTGGCCGCGCGTGCCAACGGCGATGAAACGGTTAGCCGCTGCAAGGTCGATAATGTCATGAAAACCGGTGCGGCCTATTTCAGTTGGCTTGACTTGCTTGACACCAATGTGATTGTGATTATCGCGCTAATGGCGGCTGTATCGGGTTTCACACTGGTGTCATCTCTTTTTATTCTCATACTCGAGCGAGTGAAATTCATAGGCATCCTGAAGGCTATGGGGGCCACAAATGTCCAGATCGGTAAGGTGTTTGTTTATATGGCAGAACGAATAATCATAAAAGGCATGATTATCGGGGATGTCATAGGGCTTGGGGTTTCAATTATCCAATGGAAATTTCGCTTGTTGCCGCTTGACGCTTCCTCCTATTATCTGACGGCGGTTCCGATTAAAATAGACTGGCCAGCGATCCTCATATTGAATATCTGCGTATTGGTGATGTCCACGGCGTTATTCCTTATCCCGGCCCATATGATTTCTCGTATATCTCCGGCATCGACAATGAAATATGAATGAATCCATCCGCTCCGATAACTTTTTTGGCACGTTTTTTGTTCTAAAGTGGAAGTTACTTAAACAAAAACGATTCTTATAACTGAAAATTAATTATTTTTGCAATTATAATATTTAACTTAATCAGATGACAGAAAATACTGATTTAAAGCGACTGATAATTGAAGGAATCCAAGACCGCAAGGGACGCGGTATAACGCTTGTCGACCTTTCAAAAATCGATGGCGCCGCTGTCGATGAATTCATCATATGCCAAGGTTCTTCGACCATGCAGGTCGCATCAATAGCCGATAATATCAGGGAATATGTCCAGAAACAATCTGGCCAAAAACCATATAACTACGATGGATATAAGAACTCTCAATGGATAGTCATTGATTATGGCTCCACGCTCGTTCATGTGTTCCTCCCTGAAATCCGTCAACTCTACAATCTTGAGGAACTGTGGAGTGACGCACGGCTCGAACAAGTCGCTGACTTGGATTGATTTATTCCCGCGTATACCAAACAACGGCATAAACTGGTTTCTCAAATCTCAAAATTCCGCTAACACATTCACATTTAATGGCACCCAATAAAAAAAAGAAAACAATAAAATTCAGTATCTACTGGATGTATGCCATACTTCTTGTGTTTTTGGCCGGGGCGCTCTACCTCGATAACAACACCATAACAAAAGAAGTAAGTTACTCCGAATTTGAAAAGTACGTCACCGAGGGAGGTGTCAAGAAGATTATAATCATATCAAAGAAAAATGAAGCCGAAGCGGTGCTTACCGATTCGCTTGCGTCTGCATTATTCCATGATAGTCAGTATCGCAGTGATGCCGGTATCGATGCGAGGGTAGCCACTGACATAGCTTCTGCCGATTATCTTCAGAAACAAATAGATACATGGAAACAGCAAGGCGTCTTCAAAGGCGACGTACAATATGAGAAAAGCAGCGATTTTTCTTCCATCATATGGACTTTCGGGCCGGTCTTGTTGCTTGTGGCGTTCTGGTTCTACATGATGAAACGAATGTCGGGGCGCGACGGCGGAGCCGGAGGCGTATTCAGCGTCGGTAAATCAAAAGCGCAGATTTTCGATAAAGACGGACCCGTTAAAGTCACATTTAAAGATGTCGCCGGACTGTCTGAGGCGAAGACTGAGATTGAGGAAATCGTGGAGTTCCTTAAAAACCCGCAGAGATACACCGATCTTGGTGGTAAAATTCCAAAAGGGGCTTTGCTTGTCGGCCCTCCGGGTACTGGTAAGACTCTGCTTGCCAAAGCGGTGGCAGGCGAAGCAAACGTCCCGTTCTTCTCTATGTCAGGGTCTGATTTTGTCGAGATGTTCGTTGGAGTCGGTGCTTCGCGTGTGCGCGATTTGTTCCGTCAAGCAAAAGAAAAAGCTCCATGTATCGTCTTTATAGATGAGATTGATGCTGTCGGCCGTGCCCGTGGCAAAAATCCGAATATGGGAGCCAATGACGAGCGCGAGAATACCCTGAACCAACTTTTGACCGAAATGGATGGTTTCGGATCCAACAGCGGTGTCATTATCTTGGCAGCCACAAACCGCGCCGACATTCTTGACAAAGCCCTTTTGCGCGCCGGACGTTTTGACCGACAGATATATGTTGAGTTGCCCGATCTTAATGATCGTGTCGCAATCTTCAACGTGCATCTGCGCAATATCAAGACCGATCACACAGTGGACGTGGAGCTTCTTGCCCGTCAGACCCCCGGTTTTTCTGGTGCGGACATTGCTAACGTCTGCAACGAGGCGGCACTAATAGCAGCGCGCCATAACAAAACCACTGTCCAGCGTCAGGACTTCATTGACGCTGTGGACCGCATAATCGGCGGGCTGGAGAAGCGCACTAAAATCACGACTGAAGAAGAAAAAAAGGCTATCGCTATTCATGAAGCCGGCCATGCCGCCTTGTCTTGGCATCTGCAATATGCCAATCCCTTGATTAAGGTCACAATCGTGCCCCGTGGTAAAGCACTTGGCGCGGCATGGTATCTGCCTGAAGAACGCCAGATTACGCCCACAGAAGCCATTCTTGATGAAATGTGCGCTACGCTTGGCGGACGTGCCGCCGAGGAACTGTTTTTGGGCAGAATATCGACCGGTGCGGCTAATGACCTTGAGCGAGTGACAAAACAGGCTTATGCGATGGTCGTGTATTATGGCATGAGTCCCAAGTTGCCAAACCTGTGTTACTATGACTCTACCGGGCAGGAATACGGATTCTCAAAGCCTTACAGCGACGACCGTGCGAGAATGATTGATGAGGAAGTGCTTCGCATTGTCAATGAGCAGTATAAAAGAGCTAAAAAAATTCTCCTTGAACACGCTGAGGGGCATAGGAAACTGGCTGAGGTTTTGATTAGTCGGGAAGTCATATTCTCCGAGGACGTTGAGAAGATATTCGGAAAACGTCCATGGACATCACGCACCGATGAGATACTCGCAGCGCGTGAAGCCGGTAAAAAGGGCCCTGCACAAGATATAGAAGATGTGGACGTCGAGGATGTCTCTGCCAGTCCTTCGGAAGAAAAAACCGATGCTGGCAACACTGATGGAAGCTCAAAAAATCCCGACGACCCCGCTGCGGATTATCCCAAAGATATGCCACCGTTACCCAAACAGTGATTCCACCAATCTTACCTTCTCTTGATGAGATCTTGGATATTAATTTTAGCCTGGCTGTTTGCTTCGCCATTGATTGTGGCGCAAACAGTCAGTGCTGATTCCATACCCAACTCCGAAAATGAAATAGGCACCCCATTATCTGGGATAAGTCAAACCGTACCTGAGGAGAAAGTAATATCTTCAACTGAATACGCCGATTCCATTCCATATCTCTCAAAAGCCCCAAAATGGATGCGCACCTACTTGTCGTCGCTGATGAGAGGTAACGTCGACCGTACTCACGAACGTAAGATTGATTTGAGTTTTGGAATCACCCCATCCTACACCCGCGAGGCAGGTTTCGGTATTGGTGGAGCGGCGACCGCACTTTACCGGATTGACCGTACCGACACCATTATGCAACCTTCAGATGTATTCGCGTCAATCAATGCGTCACTAAATGGCTTCTATGTACTTACCCTGAAAGGAAACAATCTATTTCCCGATAACAGATCCAGGTTATCCTATAAAATCGAGATATATAAAAAGCATCTCGATTTTTGGGGCATTAACTCCGAGGAAACAGCAACCAATCCAAGGACTAAATATGATCGTCGGCAGATAGACTTGAATGCCGAATACATATACCGCCTAACCCATAATTTCTATGGAGGATTCCAAATGAGAGCCGATTACACCGATGCCCGTAATATCGGCAACCCCGACTATCTGCTCGGTGAACGAAGGCAGTATTATGTGACGGGGTTAGGGCTTTCGTTGGAATTTGACACCCGCGACAATCTGTTGACACCCACCCGCGGGCTGCATTTTGCCTATAAACCGATGTTTTTCTATAAATTTTTTGGCAATGCGCCGGCCTCATTTTTCCGACACACATTTATTTTTAACTTCTATAAACACTTGTGGAGGGGTTCTGTGCTCGCTTTTGACTGGTACGCCTGTCTCCAGACATCTCACACTCCCTGGACTATGCGAGAGATGATTGCTTCAGATGGTATCAGGATGAGAGGCTATTATATGGGTTCGTACATGGATAATAATCAAGTAGCCAGCCAAGTGGAGTTGAGGCAACACATATGGCGGCGTATCGGGGTGACGACATGGATTGGTGGAGCGACCCTTTTCTCCTCCTTAAAAGAATATAAGGAACATGACATAAGCCCTGAATGGTTGTATAACTTTGGATTCGGTCTTCGATTCGAATTCAAGCACAACGTCAACGCACGCATTGATTACGGCTTCGGCAAAGGGACTTCAGGGATTTTATTCGCTATTGGTGAGGCATTTTGATGTTTAACAATCATATGCAGAATAGCCTCTTGGCATTCTCGTTTGTCACGGCGGCTACATCATCAATGGTCATACCAAGAATTTGCGCGATATAAGCCGCCACATGAATTAAGTATGCGCTCTCGTTACGTTTACCCCTATGTGGCACAGGCGCAAGATATGGTGAATCCGTTTCAAGTAAAATCCTTTCAATACCGATAGCAGGCAGCACATCTTTTAGTTTTGAGCTTTTAAACGTCACTATTCCGTTTATTCCGAAGTAAAAGTCACCATGTCGTCTTATCAGCTCTATATCAGCTACTGTACCCCCGAAGCTATGAAAGACCCCATTTGGTGCCACGGCACCATCCATCACACTTAACACTTCGTCCAGTCCATCCCTGCAGTGAATTATGACAGGCAGGGAACGTTTACGCGCCTCATTAAACTGAATGGCAAGGGCTTCCATTTGTTGCTCACGGAAGGATTTATCCCAGTATAAGTCAATGCCTACCTCTCCTATTGCGACGAATTTATCGGGGAATTTGTCGAGAATAGAGATGATTTTCTGAAGGTCTGTTTGCCAGTTTTCTCCGATTTCAGTCGGGTGTAGACCCATAGCCATTGCTATATTGCCGGGGTAGGCGGAGGCCAACGTCATCATTGGCTCTACAGTGGTCAAATCGACATTAGGAAAAATCAGGCGGTCAACGCCTGCGGCTATGGCCCGGTCAACTGCCGAACTGCAACTGTCAGCTTCAAACTCAGGCAAATAAAGATGTGTGTGGGTGTCTGTTAGTCTCGTCATATAGGTTTTCAATGGTCGCGTGTCGCTGATTTTCGTGCAAGGTTGATGAAGAAAGATTTCGCATCGTCATCTATTACGAGATGTTCGACGATTGAGATTGCTTCATTTACAAACTTTTCAATCAGTTCATGGCACTTGGTGGATAGATTGAGTCTCCCATAGACAGCTTTCATACGTTTGATTTTCGTTTCAGGCAAAACCCCCGAGCCAATCAGACTGCGGGTTTCATCTGTCTCATCTTGCTCTATGGCTGATATTAGCAACCAGGTTTTTTTATCATTGAGTATATCTCCTCCAATCTGCTTTCCAAATTTAAGCGGATCGCCATATGTGTCGAGGTAATCATCTTGAAGCTGAAAGGCAAGACCAAGTTTCTCCCCGTAGCGGTAGAAGGATTTCCTGATATTTTCTGAAGCCCCGGCCATCAGCGCTCCCATTTCGCACGCACAACCTATCAGAACCGATGTTTTCAGCCTTATCATATTCATATATTCGTTGACATTGACATCTGTTCTCGATTCAAAATCCATGTCGTATTGCTGTCCTTCATATATTTCCATAGCGGTTTTATTGAAAAGGGCAATAGCTTCACTTTTGAGTTTATCGTCGTCAACGTCGGCTATGTATTGTGTTGCCATGGTAAGCATCGCATCGCCCGATAAAATCGCAGTGGGAATATCCCATCGGCGATGAACCGTCGGTCTTCCGCGACGGGTATCGGCATTATCCATCACATCATCATGTAATAATGTGAAATTATGAAATATCTCGATGCCAAGAGCTTGATTGATTACCTTGTCAAGCCGACATCCAAGCGCAGAACATACAGCGAGAGCCAATACTGGTCTCAATCGTTTCCCTCCCCCCTCCAAAGTATATTGTATAGGAGCGTATAACCCTGCGGGGGCTTCGGGATATTTCATTTCCGATATTTTGCTGTTTATGATGTCGCTTAGTTGACTGACAGTGTACATAATATGCTTTATATTATAAACTTATTTATTGTTATTATATTGGTTTGCGTTGCAAAGTTAACTCAAAATAGATGAACCATAGGGGTGGAATGCGAAAAATTTCCTATCTTCGTAGTCTTAGAGACATATAAATAAACTCAATCGCATTGATTAAATCTACAATGGACCAGTTACCACATGACCCCGCAATATTATTGAGCTATGTTAATACATTGCTCAGAGATAAATACGTTTCACTTGATGACTTGTGTGCGTCGCTTGATATTGACGAAGATGAACTGAAACGGAAATTGTCAGTTCTTTCCGTGGAATATGTTAGTGAAATAAACCAATTCAGATAAAGTCGGGTAATGACAGAGGAATATCTTGACGAATTAAATGAACAACAGCGTCAAGCCGTGTTGTACACCGATGGCCCTTCGTTAGTTATAGCGGGGGCCGGATCAGGTAAAACCCGTGTATTGACCTATAAGATTGTGCACTTGCTTTCTCATGGCTATGAACCGTGGAGAATACTTGCGCTAACCTTTACAAACAAGGCTGCGAGAGAAATGCGAGAGCGAATCGAAGGGCTCGTCGGCCCTAAGACATCATCGCGGCTGTGGATGGGGACGTTCCACTCAATATTTGCCAAAATATTGCGCCAACATTCCGACCGACTCGGCTTCAAGCGCGATTATACAATATATGATACCTCCGACAGCAAGGCCCTTATCAAGACTATAATCAAAGATATGGGACTTGATGACAAATTATATAAGCCCAATACCATCATGTCGGCGATTTCATGGGCAAAGAACGCACTGATATCGCCCGAAGCGTACGCCGCCGATAAAGGGTTGATGGAGGCGGACAAAAGGGCACGGCGTCCTTACACGCAAGCAATATATGCGGCCTATCGCAACAGATGTTTCGTCGCAGGAGCGATGGACTTCGATGATTTGTTGTATTTTACTAATGTATTGTTAAGAGATAATCCCGATATTTTGAGACACTATCAGGAATTTTTCAGATATGTGCTCGTTGATGAGTATCAGGATACAAATTTCGCACAACATCTCATCGTTTCTCAGCTCGCAGCCGGAAACAACAACTTGTGTGTGGTTGGTGACGACGCCCAAAGCATCTATTCGTTTCGCGGAGCCAACATAAAGAATATATTGAATCTGAGACAGAACTACCCTACCCTCAAAATTTTCAAACTTGAACAAAACTACCGTTCTACCCAAAATATCATTAATGCCGCAAACTCCCTCATTGACAAAAATACTGAACAAATCAGAAAACAGGTATTTTCACGCAACGCATTGGGCCAGCGCATAGAAGTGGTTCAAAGTTACAGTGATTATGAGGAAAGTTTTCTTGTAGCCAATCGCATATCGCAGGTGAAAATGAACACCCGCGACTCATATGATGAGTTTGCGGTCTTATATCGCACGAACGCACAGTCACGAATATTGGAAGAATCGTTGCGTAAACGCAACATCCCTTATCGTATATACGGCGGACTGTCGTTCTACCAACGCAAGGAAGTAAAGGATGCTATAGCCTATTTCCGTCTGTCGGTCAATCCCGACGATGACGAAGCGTTGAAACGGGTTATAAACTATCCCGGCCGGGGAATCGGGGAAACCACCGTCAATAAGCTGCTGCGATGCGCTATGGACTATCATGTTTCGGTGTGGCAAGTTTTGAATGACATCGAAAGCTATAATCCTGGAGTCAACAGTGGAACGGCAAAAAAACTTGAAGCATTCAGGTTGATGATTCAGCGGTTTATAGATATGAACAGTCAGGGTAAGGATGCGGAGACTGTTGCCGTGGCGATAATCAGGGAAACAGGATTGCTGTCGGTGCTACTTACGGATCGTACGCCCGAGAGCATCTCAAAACAAGAGAACATCAATGAACTTTTGAATGGCGTTAAGGAATTTGTTACCGGGAAACTCGAAGAAGGGGCATCTGAGGAAACCACTCTAAGGGATTTCCTCGGCGTAGTGTCATTGGCAACCGACCAAGACCAGGAAGATGGGGCCGGTGAACGTGTGACATTAATGACTGCCCATGCCGCGAAGGGATTGGAATTTTCCAATGTGTTTATCGTTGGTGTCGAGGAGGAACTGTTTCCGTCGGCCATGAGTTCATCGACATTAAGCGAAATTGAGGAGGAACGCCGTCTGCTGTATGTGGCAATTACACGCGCAAAGAATTTCTGTATGTTAAGCTATGCGTCGTCCCGATTCAGAAATGGCCAGACAAGTACCTGCTCACCATCCCGTTTTATTCGTGACATCAATCCACAGTATCTGCATCTTGTGTCGGGAACTTCGTTAGGAACGCAACCCCGCATAAATCCTGTTGAAAAATATCAATCTTCATTTCATTCAGCGACATCAAAAAGCTATAACTCAACGTCAGAATCAGCCGTGCCATCCTGGCGTAGCAAGGTTATGTCGACATCTGCGACCAAACCGGCTGAAGTTTCATCGGGAAATTTTTCATTGCATGAAGTATCTGATTTAGCTGTAGGCATGAAGATTGAGCATCCCCGATTCGGATCTGGTGAAATCACAAACATTGACACTGTGTCGGCCGATCCGAGAATTACAGTCAATTTCTCGAATGTAGAGACCAAGACTCTGTTATTGAAATTTGCCCGTTTTAATATAGTATCATGATGGATATTAAAGAATTGCCCACGCCGTTTTATATCGTATATGAAGATAAGCTTCGAAAAAATCTATCGCTGATAAAGCGTGTCAAGGATGAAGCAGGCGTCAACATTATCATGGCGTTTAAAGCCAATGCTCTATGGCGCACTTTTCCTATAATAAAAGAATATGTTCGCGACTCCACCGCAAGCTCGTTGAACGAACTCCATCTCGGGAATGAGGAGCTTGGAGGCGATGTGCATAGCTATTGTCCGGCATACACCCCATCCACTATAACTGAATATCTATCGGGGAGCAAGCACATCACGTTTAACTCTGTCGGTCAATATGAACGTTTCCGAGAACAACTCATGGCTTGGAATCAGTCGCATCCTGAGAGCAGAGTTTCGCCCGGACTTAGAGTGAATCCGCGCTGCTCGGTAATAGAGACAGACATATACAATCCGGCACTTCCGGGCTCAAGGTTCGGCGTCACCGCCGAGACTCTTGGCGGCGAGTTGCCTGACGGAATTGAAGGCTTGCATTTCCATGCGTTATGTGAATCATCTTCATATGATTTACAACGTGTTCTGGAGGTGTTTGAGAGCCAATTCGGGCAACTGCTTGGCAATTTGAAATGGGTTAACATGGGTGGAGGACATCTGATGACAAAGGAAGGGTATGATGTTGAGCATCTTATCTCTTTGCTCAAAGGATTCAGAGAACGTTATCCTTGGCTTGAGATAATTCTTGAACCGGGTAGCGCATTTACATGGCGTACAGGAGATCTAATCACTTCGGTAGTTGATGTGGTGGAGAATGACGGAATAAGCACAGCTATAATAGATGCGTCGTTCGCTTGCCATATGCCTGACACATTGGAGATGCCATATAAACCTGCCATTACTGAAAGCATTGAACCGGCTGACGGGAAACCAAGCTATAGACTCGGCGGAAACTCATGTCTAAGTGGCGATTTTGTTGGCGATTGGAGTTTTGAAAAGCCTCTTTCTATCGGAGACCGTCTGACTCTTGAGGATATGAACCACTATACAACTGTTAAAACGACAATGTTTAACGGTATATCTCATCCTGATATTGTGCTATGTCACTCGAACGGTAATTTGGAATACCTGCGTAAATATGATTATAACGATTATAAATCACGAATGAGCTGATACACCCATGCCGAAGTACTCTATTATCATACCCGTATATAATCGAATCGATGAAGTCGATGATTTACTCAAAAGTCTTGCCGCACAGAAATGTAAGGATTTTGAGGTCATAATAGTCGAAGACGGATCCACGAATCCTTGCAATGAAATCGTGGCAAGCTATTCCGACAAAATAGACATTAAATACTATTTCAAGGATAATGAAGGCCGTTCTATCGCACGAAACTACGGAATGGAGCGATCATCGGGCGATTATCTGATTTTTTTTGATTCAGATTGCGTTATTCCCCCCGATTATTTTGCCGTTCTTACCCAATCTCTTGAAAAATCTCCTGTGGATTGTTTCGGAGGACCCGATGCTGCCCATGAATCATTTTCCAATACCCAAAAGGCCATTAACTATTCAATGACATCATTCCTGACGACTGGTGGAATAAGAGGGGGAAAAGTGCAGTTGGAAAAATTCACACCGAGGACTTTCAACATGGGGTTTTCTCGTGAAGTTTATGATAAAGTCGGCGGTTTCCGCGAAATGTTTTCAGAGGACATCGATATGTCGACTCGCATACGCAACGCCGGATTTGGGATAAGCCTTATAAGGGCAGCGTATGTCTATCATAAGCGTAGAGTCAACATGAAATTGTTTGCCCGGCAGGTTTATGTATTCGGAATGTCGCGAATCACACTCAAATTGCTTTATCCTGAATCTCTTAAATTAGTGCATCTGCTTCCGGCTGTATTTGTCATCGGTTCATTAGCTCTGATATTTTTGTCGATATTTGTTTCATGGTGGTTTGCAGTTCCGTTGCTGGTCTACTTCGGGGCTATTCTTATCACAGCGTTGATCTCGACCAAATCGCTTGGTATTGCATTGAAGGCGCTTCCTGCAAGCATACTGCAACTTGGCGGATATGGCGTGGGATTTATTAGAGCCTATGTGACTAAAATAGTTTTTAGGCAAGGGAGAGATGTCGATCAGGAAATTGCAATGCGTAAAGGTAAATAATGATGGCGACCATAGAAACAGACAACCGCGCCTTTAGGATACATGATCTTAATGATGATGACCGACCTCGTGAAAAAGCATTGAGAATCGGGATTCAGGGACTGAGCAATGCTGAGCTCCTTGCCATTATATTTGGGGGAGGATTGCCCGGAAAATCAGTCATTCAATTGAGTCAGGAAATATTGCGCGATCATGACAACCGGTTGTCGCGTCTCGCAAAGATGTCGATTCACGAGATGTCGACTAAATATAAAGGTATAGGCCCTGCCAAATCAATATCTCTTGCTGCGGCTTTTGAACTTGGGATAAGATGTCAGGCGGATTTCGCGGAGGAAGATCCTCGCATCTGCGGTAGCCAGGATGCCTACAAATTAATGTATCCGCATCTATGCCGTTTAAACTACGAGGAGTTTTGGGTGTTGCATTTATCCCATGCCAACAGGCTAATATCTAAAGAATGTATTAGCGGGGGTGGAACCGCAAGCACACTTGTCGATGTTAAACTGCTTATGAAACGCGCTGTCGACAAATTGTCAAGCGGTTTGATTCTTGTGCACAACCATCCATCAGGAAATTTGTGCCCAAGCACCCCGGACAATCAGCTTACATTACGGATTAAGCAAGCGTGCCAAATACTCGACATCAGATTACTTGACCACCTGATAGTGTCATCAGCAGGCTACTTCTCATATAATGACGAGGGCAAATTGTGATTCTTATGTTCCCGATTAATTTAAATCCAAAGGTTAATACACTCCGATAAAGAATCGACCGTCATGGGTATGAACGCGAAAAGCAGCATGATAATCAAGGTGATAGCCCCTATTGCGATAGGCGCCACTGTAATAGTTTGGCTATTCCATCGTGAATTTAGCGTTAATGCGCTACAGCAGATACATTTCACTCCTCATGTTATCGGCTCCATATTCCTTGCATGGTTGTTTATGGTCGGCAGAGATTTCGGCCTGACTTGGCGATTCCGTGCTTTGACCGACGGCGAACTGACATGGCGTCAAGCCTTGCGTGTTGATATGCTATGTGAGTTCACTTCGTGTGTCACTCCATCGGCTGTCGGTGGAGGCGCATTAGGCATGATATATCTGAATCGGGAGGGTATAGCTTTCGGACGCGCCACAACATTGATGATGACCACCCTATTTCTTGATGAGTTGTTTTTTGTAATCGCGTGTCCAATTATAGCCTTGTTAATCCCCCATGATAAATTATTCGGCTTCGGGCATGGCAATGACACGTTCACTATCGGGCTGGAAATTGTGTTTTGGTGCGTTTACGGGGCCTTGTTCGCATGGACTTTAATTTTATTTTTCGGAATAATCGCAAAGCCTCATGGCGTAAAAATTGTACTGACAAAACTATTCCGATTCCCGTTTTTGCGCCGATGGGGATATAAAATAGCGGAAGTTACCGAAAATATGGTAGCCACATCAGCCCAATTGAAAATTAAGCCGTTGAAATGGTGGCTTGAAACTTTTGGGGCGAGTGCGTTATCATGGACATCTCGTTTTTTAGTTGTCAACGCACTGTTTTGGGGTTTTGTCCCTGGCTCTGACCAGCTTGTAGTACTCGGTAGACAGTTTGTCGTATGGGTGTCATTGATGGTCAGTCCGACTCCCGGAGGCTCAGGAATCAGCGAATGGCTTTTCGCCGAATATTACGGAGATATGATATCTGGAGCGGCAGGGATCGGAATCACGTTGATCATTGCGCTTTTCTGGCGGTTGATATCATATTATGTATATCTTGTTATCGGCGTATGCCTATTACCGGGCTTTTTTTCAAGAAAACGCGCTAAATAGGTTTTGGTTCGATATGTATATTTGGTTTAACAACGATAAAATATAAATTATAAATTCCATGAACAATAGTTTTATTGGCATAATCCCGGCACGCTATGCTTCAAGTCGATTTCCTGGCAAACCGTTAGCTAAAATCGGGTCAATGACGATGATTGAACGCGTGTACCGTCAAGTATCAAAGGCATTGGACGATGTGATAGTCGCAACAGACGATGACCGTATCGCTAATGCCGTAAAAGCTTTTGGAGGCAATGTAGTGATGACGTCCAAAGAACATCGCAGCGGCACAGACCGTTGTTATGAGGCTTATCGCAATAGCGGCTCTAATGCGGCTGTCGTAATTAATATCCAAGGCGATGAGCCATTTATAAACCCCGAACAAATTTCATCATTAAAACAATGTTTTGAAGATGAAACTACCGATATTGCCACTTTGGCTCGCCGTTATGACTCCTCAAAAGGATTTGAGGGGATTTTTGATCCTAATGTAGTTAAAGTCATTCGCAATCAAAATGATATGGCCATATATTTTAGCCGTGCCATTATTCCCTATATACGCAATTACCAGTGGCAAGAATGGCTCGATCATTTCCCTTTTCTGACCCATGTGGGTATGTATGGTTACCGTTCGTCCACCTTAGCCGAGATTACAAAATTGCCTCAGTCGCCTCTTGAGATAGCTGAATCGCTTGAACAACTGAGATGGATTGATAATGGATATAAAATTAAAGTAGGCTTGACAGATTGTCCAACGATTGGAATAGACACTCCGGCCGATCTTGAAGAAGCGCGTCGCTTTTGTGAACTAAACGGGCTATAGCCTAATTAACATTTATTAGATTATGAATGCCGTTAATCGGAAAATTCCACCGTCGATAACCGGTTTCCCAAAATTACGGTTACCGGATGTCAGTACCATAAATTTAAACAATGGTTCTAATCTTGTGACCTTAAATTCCGGCAATCAGCCGATAGTGCAGCTTACACTGGTTTATGAAGGAGGTAAACTTGACTTCACAAATCCGGCTATTCCGATGCTGGTGTCGGCGTCATTGCGCGATGGTTGTAAGACCATGTCGGGAGATGAAGTTGAATACCAGCTTGACTTTAATGGAGCATGGTTGAAAAGTGAAGTGAGAGACCATAACTCGGTAGTCACGCTCACATCGTTAAGCAGCAAATTAGACAAGGTGCTTCCGATTGTCAGGGAAATTTTAACCTCCCCTACCTTTCCTGAACAACGAATAAGCCGTAATAAAGATAAAATGGTAGCATCGTGGGAGCTACAACGTAAAAAAGTCGATTATCTGGCAGAATCTGCCTCGCTATGCCAACTGGCGGGGTCGGGACATCCGTTAACCATTGAGGCGACCCCGGAACGCATATCGGCAGTTGATCGGCAAGTTTTGATTGAATCGCAGAAACCCATGTATGCGACGAGTTCAATGTCGGCTTATCTGGCAGGAAGCGTCAATGAATATGAAATGGATTCTGTAGTGAGATTCCTTGAATCGTTGCCGACCGGTAATCAATCGGTCAAACGCAGATTGGAGCCGTTTAAATCTGATTATAGTCCGACAGAAGTGGTGATTGATCATAAGGGGGCGTTGCAAAGCGCAGTTGTCATGTCAATACCCGCCATAGACCGATACCACCATGATTACTGTATGTTGCGTCTGGTCACTATGGCTCTTGGGGGGTATTTCGGGAGTCGCCTGATGACAAATTTACGGGAAAAACAAGGATTGACATATGGCGTATCCGCAGGTCTTTACGGTTATCATGAGGGCGGAGCGGTGATGATATCTACGCAGTGCGACAACCGAAGTGTCAGAGCGGTTATTGAGGGTACTAAACATGAAATCAGAAGCCTGATGGAGAATCCCCCAATGGGGGAAGAACTTGAACGACTTGTTCAGACGGCAAGCAGCGAACTCGCTTCTATCCTCGACTCTCCGTTCAACGTCATGAACCATGTTGCCACGCATCGTCTGGCAGGCACTCCGCCCGATTATTTTGACCGTCAACAGGCGGCTGTGGACACATTGTCGCCCGACGCTATCTCTGATTGCGCAAGCCGTTATCTGAATGTTGACAAGATGCTTGTGGCAATTGCAGGAGATACAACGACCATGGTTAAATAATTTTCACATCTTAGTGTGTGAAAAATGTTGAAAATATCACAGATAATTGCGAACTTTGCAGAGAATATAACTACATCTCTCTCGTTGGAATTTATAATTAAAAATCAAAACCAATAATAACATTTAGCTGAATGAAAAAGAGTGCTTTGCAGAAAGCCCGTGCTGCTTATCAGCCCAAATTGCCGATTGTTTTGACCGGCGCAGTCAAGGCTGTGGAGGGGGAACCCACCCAGTCAGTAGCCGATCAGGCAGAGATTAAGGCTTTGTTTCCCAACACATACGGGTTGCCGGAATTAAAATTTGAGAAAAACGCTAATCCCGCCGCTACTCGTCCGATAAATGTCGGTGTTATTTTGTCTGGTGGACAGGCTCCCGGTGGGCATAATGTGATTAGCGGTCTTTTTGACGGAATCAAGAAGATTCACCGTAACAGCCGTCTGTATGGATTCCTGATGGGCCCCAGCGGATTGGTTGACCACCGCTATATGGAGCTAACGGCAGATATTATTAATGAATATCGCAACACCGGGGGCTTTGACATTATCGGCTCAGGTCGCACTAAACTTGAGACTAAAGAACAGTTTGACAAAGGCCTTGAAATCCTCAAGGAACTCGACATCAAGGCCGTGGTTATTATCGGTGGCGATGACTCCAATACCAACGCCGCTATACTCGCCGAATATTACAAAGCGATTGGTGCGGGCGTGCAAGTGATCGGTTGTCCCAAGACTATTGACGGTGACTTGAAAAACGCTCAAATTGAAACCTCATTTGGATTTGATACCGCAACCAAAGTCTATTCGGAGGTTATCGGCAATATTCAGCGTGACTGTAATTCCGCCAAAAAATACTGGCATTTTATCAAGCTGATGGGACGCTCGGCCTCGCACATCGCTCTTGAATGTGCGTTGCAGACGCAACCCAACATCTGTATTATATCAGAGGAGGTTGAGGCTAAAAACCTGTCGCTTGATGATGTCGTCAATAACATAGCCAACACAGTTGCGGCACGCGCCGCTGCCGGTGACAATTTCGGCACCGTTCTTATTCCCGAGGGACTTATCGAGTTTATTCCTGCCATCAAAGCCCTGATTGCCGAACTCAACGAAGTCCTCGCCAAGAATCCTGATTTGTCAGCAAAAGATCCGGAGACCATATTCTCATTCATCAAGAGCAACCTGTCGGCTAATAATGCCGCCACGCTGGCATCGCTTCCTGACAAAGTCGCCCGTCAACTTTGTCTTGACCGCGACCCCCACGGCAATGTTCAGGTTTCACTTATTGAAACAGAGAAACTTCTTAGCGAAATGGTCGCAAAACGTCTTTCAGAGATGGCGAAAGTCGGGGAATTTGTGGGTAAATTCTCCGCGCTCCATCACTTCTTCGGTTATGAAGGCCGTTGCGCAGACCCATCAAACTTCGACGCTGACTATTGCTATGCGCTTGGTTTCAACGCCGCTTGCCTTGTAAATGCAGGCGTTACGGGCTATATGTCATCAGTTCGTAATTTGACCAAGCCCTCTGTCCAGTGGATCGCCGGTGGTATACCTATCACAATGATGATGAACATGGAACGCCGCAACGGTGCGATGAAACCCGTGATACAAAAAGCGCTTGTCGACCTTGCCGGTGCGCCTTTCCTGAAGTTTGCATCCAAACGCGATGACTGGGCAGTCAACACTTGCTATGTATATCCCGGCCCCATTCAATATTTCGGGCCGGCTGAAGTTTGCGACCTCCCCTCGATGACACTCCGTTACGAGCATCAGGGCAAATAAAGGTGACGCAAATCCATTTTTCAACAGCAACCTTTTTTACGGCTTGCATAGATACCCGCCAACGCAGCGTTTTTTTGCGTTGGCGGGTATCATTTTTATACATCAAACTGCGATTTTAACTAAATAAATTTAAAAATAGCATTACGCAGCCATCGAAAACAAGATTGATTCAGAAAAAAGATGTATATTTGTGAAAACTTGGATTAGATGGCTGTAGACTTGCGGCAAAGATTGGAACGCATTGAGAGTAAGTCAAAACTTCTCACAGAGCGTTATCAGGTTGTTCTCGATGAGAAACACGCTGCCCAACAGCGAATTTCAGAGCTTGAGAATATCGTGAGTTCTTTGCGGAAGGATGTCGAAAAGTTGCAACAATCATTGGAATACCAACGTGTCGCTACTACGATATCGCCCACGAAAGACGACATTGACCGCAGTCGAGCCATTTTAGCCGGGTTAGTGCGGGAAATCGACAACTGCATCAATGAGCTAAAAGACTGATGCAATGACTGATAGACAGAATATAACAATACGAATATCTGATTTGGCTCCAATGCCTCTCTCTATATTGAGAGCTGATGAGGAAATTTATCGCCAGGCCGAATACAATGTCAATCAACTTTGCGGCGTATGGGGCAAGCGATATAAGGACAAAAGTTCCAAAGAGATTTTGGCCATGGTGGCTTTTCAGTTTGCCAAGCTATATTTCTCGGGAAAAGCTGATGTTGAAGCGACCGACTCGCTTCTCGACAGTTTAGAAAGCGAACTTGACCGATTGCTGTTGTCGTCGGAGGTACAAACCGGGCAATGACCGACAAGTATCTGACGCGATGATGGATACCATGAATATTGTAATATAACATCTACCAAATTCGACCAACGCTTTAGAGGAAGCTAATAACACTCGCACTATCAATCGAATGCCATTGGGTGACGGTCTACCACATTCACCTCGGTATTTGTTTGTCGGTGCGTTATTTTTTAATATTTTAAATCTAATCGCAGAATGGATATATTCATTTATGTATTAATCGGCGTTGTCGCACTTGGCATAGGAGCTTTGGCGACAATCATGATTCAAAAGTCTTTGGCTAAAAGCAGGGCAAAATTAATAGTAGAAGAAGCCGAGCGTGAAGCCGCTCTGATTAAGCAAAACAAGCTCCTTGAAGCTCGAGAGGAGGAAATAAAGATTAAATCGGAAGCCGAAAAACAAGCGCAGGCGCGTCTTTCTAAAGTGCAATCAATTGAAGCGAAACAAAAACAACGTGAACTGCAGCTTAATCAACAACAGAGCGAAAATCAGCGCGCACGCAATGAAAACGAAGCCGTAAAAGCTAATCTCGAAGCTCAACAAGGGGTGATTGATGCCCGCAAAGCTGAACTTGACCGACTTCACCGCAAAGCTCAGGACGAGTTGGAACACATCTCCGGCCTATCGAGCGAGGAAGCAAAGGAAAAATTGGTCGAATCGCTCAAAGATGAGGCAAAAACAGCGGCCGCATCCTATATTAATGACATCATGGATGAAGCCAAGATGACGGCCAACAAAGAGGCAAAACGCATAGTAGTCCAGTCGATACAGCGCGTAGCTACTGAGACAGCAATTGAAAATTCAGTCACGGTGTTCCATATTGATTCCGACGAAATCAAGGGCCGTATAATCGGTAGAGAAGGGCGTAACATCCGTGCGCTCGAAGCCGCTACGGGCATAGAGATTATCGTTGACGACACACCTGAAGCAATTGTCCTTTCCGGGTTTGATCCGGTGCGACGTGAGATCGCCCGTCTCGCTTTGCACCAGCTTGTAGCTGACGGCCGCATACACCCTGCCCGTATCGAGGAGGTTGTCGCTAAGGTAAGAAAGCAGATTGAAGAGGAGATTATAGAAACCGGTAAACGCACCGCTATAGACCTTGGAATACATGGACTGCACCCTGATTTGATACGTCTTGTCGGAAAAATGAAATATCGTTCGAGCTATGGCCAGAATCTGCTGCAGCATTCGCGGGAAACCGCTAATCTATGTGCGATCATGGCATCTGAACTTGGGCTTAACCCCAAAAAGGCTCGCCGCGCCGGTTTGCTCCACGATATAGGCAAAGTACCCGATGAAGAACCGGAACTTCCGCACGCACTCCTTGGCATGAAACTCGCGGAAAAATACAAAGAGAAGCCTGAAATATGCAACGCCATCGGAGCGCACCATGACGAGGTCGAACAGACCACTTTGCTTGCCCCCATCGTGCAGGTATGCGATGCTATTTCAGGCGCCCGTCCGGGTGCTCGCCGCGAAATTGTCGAGGCATACATCAAACGTCTGAATGATCTTGAGCAACTGGCTCTGTCTTATCCGGGTGTTATCAAGACATACGCTATACAGGCCGGTCGAGAGCTGCGAGTCATTGTCGGTGCCGACAAGATAGATGATGTCGAGACTGAAAAGCTGTCGAGTGAAATAGCTAAGCGCATTCAGGATGAAATGACCTACCCCGGGCAGGTTAAGATTACCGTAATCCGTGAGACGAGATCGGTAAGTTTCGCAAAATAACCATTTGTCATAAGGTTATGTCTATTAAAGATAGTAACTCACACCCCGACAGGCCGTCAGAAGCTCTCGACACCCAAAATTCCGCACCTTGCTCTATGGGTAAGTGTGCCTGCGGTAAGGGGGTTCCCCGCGGTAAATTGCACTGTTACAATTGGCTTGAAGATATCCCCGGTGGATATGCTGATTGCGATATAGTCGAGGTGCAGTTCAAAAATACGAGAAAAGGATTTTATAAAAACAGCACCAACATCCCGCTTGAGATTGGAGACTGGGTGGCTGTTGAAGCATCTCCCGGTCACGACATAGGCCAAATCACCCTGACAGGCGCGCTTGTTAAGCTGCAGATGACCAAGGCGAGGGTGAAACCCGACGCCGAAATACGCCGTGTGTTCCGCAAGGCTAAACAGAGCGATATGGAGAAGTTTGAAGAAGCGAAAGCCAAGGAAAACGATACCATGATTCGCTCGCGCAAAATAGCCGAGGACTTGAACCTAAATATGAAGATCGGAGATGTTGAGTACCAAGGCGACGGTAATAAAGCGATATTTTATTATATCGCAGACGAGCGCGTTGATTTCAGACAACTGATTAAAGTGCTTGCCGATACTTTCAAGATAAGGATTGAGATGAAACAGATCGGTGCTCGTCAAGAGGCCGGACGTATCGGAGGTATAGGTCCCTGTGGCCGACCGCTCTGCTGCGCCAGTTGGATGTCGAGTTTCGTGTCGGTCGCTACGAGCGCGGCAAGATACCAGGATATATCTCTGAATCCTCAAAAACTTGCGGGTCAATGTGCTAAACTGAAATGTTGCCTGAACTTCGAGGTAGACGCCTATGTGGAAAGCGTTAAGAGATTGCCCGGAAAAGATATCAGGCTTGAAACTGCCGACAATACCTACTTCTATTTTAAAGCAGATATATTCAAACGGCTCATAACTTATTCTACTGATAAGTCAGTTCCGGCAAACCTTGTCACAATTGATGCTGACCGGGCTTTTGAAGTCATCGCCATGAATAAAGCCGGTGAAAAACCGATGAAACTTGAGCGTGAAGGCGTTGAGAAAAAGGAACAGAAAAAAGAGTTTGGCGATATTATCGGACAGGACAGCGTGACCCGCTTTGATAAGAAAGGTAAGAAAAAGTCTCCTAAAAATAAACAACGCAATGGCGGAACACAATCCCAATCGGAGCAAAAGCCTCAGGATAACAATCGCCAGCAGCGTGAGAAAAAGGGAGTGGACAATCAGAAAAACAATAGGCAGCGAGAGCAGCGTAAAGGTCCGAAACCTCAAACGCAAGGTGAACCAAGACCAAAAGCGACCCGCGACAAGCCTAAAGACAACCGTCAGGAACGACCTCCGCTTAAATCAGACAACAATGACAGTAATGAATAGACTGTTTACAATAGTAATATTATCGGTATTGTGCTTGGGGGCCTGCGTCCCCGGGCACAATGACTTTAGCGACTTCAGGAATTTGCCGCCATCGGGCTGGCGATATGCCAATGTACTTACATTTAATCCTGAGCATGGCGATTCGATAGCGGTTGGCACCCTGTGTGTCAGTTTGCGCCACACAGACGCCTATATGTTTTCCAATCTATGGCTTGAAGTGGAATGCGTGGATGCGGACAAAACATTGCGTCGTGATACAGTAAATCTCAAACTTGCCGACATCTATGGCAGGTGGCTCGGGGTTGGAAACGCAACAGATTTTCAAGTCACAGACACCGTATTCAAGGGGCTCCGTCACAAGAGCGGATCACCCGTCAGGGTCCGTCATATTATGAGGGTCGATACCCTTACCGGGATTGATCTTGTAGGTGTGACTTTCAACGGAAATAACTAAGATTATTAGGATTCATGCATCCAATAGCGAAAAAGATAGATAAAAAGGTGTTTCGTCTCGTCGGCGAAGCTGCTGATTCGCTTAACCGTCCATGCTATGTCGTAGGTGGCTATGTGAGGGATTTGTTCCTCGGACGGCACTCCAAAGATATTGATTTTGTCAGTGTCGGTAGCGGGATAGAGATTGCCGAGGCTATCACAAAAATTATCGGCAAAGGGGCTCATCTTAACGTATTCAAAAATTTTGGAACGGCCCAAGTAAAGTATCGCTCTCTTGAACTTGAATTTGTTGGGGCGAGACGCGAATCATACCGTCGCGACAGTCGAAAACCCATAGTAGAAGACGGCAGCCTTGAAGATGACTTGTCAAGACGCGACTTCACAATAAACGCAATGGCCATATCGGTTAACGAAAATGGCTTTGGCACAATAGTGGATAAATATAATGGGGTTGAAGACCTTGACAACAAGATAATACGCACGCCGCTTGATCCTGACATAACATTCAGCGACGACCCATTAAGAATGATGCGCGCCGTACGCTTCGCCACACAATTACAGTTCGACATACTGCCTGATACGTTTGACGCGATTAAACGCAACGCCTCAAGGATATCTATAATTTCAAAAGAGAGGATAGTTGACGAGCTTATGAAAATCATGGCATCCCCTACCCCTTCCATAGGTTGGAAACTATTGCTCGACAGCGGTTTGCTCCATCTGATTTTCCCTGCATTGGCTCAGATGAAAGGCGTTGAAATCGTCAGGGGACGAGGACATAAAGATAATTTTTACCATACCCTGACTGTGCTTGATAATGTCGCCAAGCAAAGCGATAATGTGTGGTTGCGGTGGGGAGCGTTGTTACATGACATCGCGAAACCCGCTACCAAACGTTGGGACGACCGTGTAGGATGGACCTTCCACAATCATAATTTCATAGGTGCCAAGATGATTCCTCGCTTGTTCAGAGAGATGAAACTTCCGCTCAATGAAAAAATGAAATATGTGCAAAAAATGGTTGAATTGCACATGAGACCTATTTCTTTGGTCGAAGATGGGGTAACAGATAGCGCTGTTAGGCGATTACTCGTTGACGCGGGCGACGACATTGACGACCTGATGGTGTTGTGCAGGGCGGATATAACGTCGAAAAACGAGGACAAAGTGCGTCGATTTCTTGAGAATTTTGACATACTGCGTCAAAAAATGGATGAAATTGAGGCGAAAGATAAATTACGAAACTGGCAACCGCCGGTCGATGGCCTTGAAATCATGCAGACATTCGGACTTAAATCAAGCCCTATGGTAGGAATCATAAAAGATGCTATCCGTAATGCTATACTTGATGGCGATGTCGAGAATACTCATGAAGCCGCCCATGCGTTCATGTTGAAGGTAGCTGCCGATAATGGCGTTTATCCCGTAATCCAATCCAATACAGATGAAACAGCTAAATAGCCGGCCCATTGAGCTATTGGCTCCTGCAAGAACTGCCGAAATAGCGATAGAAGCCATAAAGCATGGAGCCGATGCTGTCTACATGGGTGCCTCATCGTATGGAGCACGGGTAGCTGCCGCCAATTCACTTGACGATATTACGAAAGCTGTTAATCATGCGCATCAGTTTGGATGCAGGGTTTATTGTACAGTCAATACAATCGTGTATGACGACGAATTGAAAGATGTTGAAAAGCTGATTAAGGAACTGTACATCAGAGGAGTCGATGCGTTGATAGTGCAGGATTCAGGTATTCTAAGAATGGATATTCCCCCTATCGCTCTCCATGCGAGCACGCAATGCGACACTCGCGATGCCGCAAAGGCAAAATTTCTTGAGAGCGTAGGATTCTCTCAAATCGTACTTGCGAGGGAACTGACGCTACACGAGATTCGGAATATCAGCAACTCGGTTTGTGTGCCATTGGAAGCGTTTGTGCATGGAGCATTATGCGTGAGCTACAGTGGCGATTGTCAGGCGAGTTTCATGGTGAATGGCCGGAGCGCCAACCGTGGCGAATGCGCTCAAATGTGTAGATTGCCATATAAATTAGTCGACGAGAGAGGTTGTGAAATTCCTGTTGAAAGAGGCAATCATTTATTGTCGCTGAAGGACATGAATCGAAGTGGACGTATTGCCGAGATGCTTGAAGCCGGCGTGTCCTCATTCAAGATTGAGGGCAGGCTTAAAGACGTCACTTATGTCAAGAATGTAGTCGGAGCATATCGGAAGATAATAGATGATGTAATTTCGGGTTCAAATGGGATGTATTGCCGTTCTTCGTTTGGGATGAGCCGGTTATCATTTAATCCGAATCTTGCCAAGAGTTTTAATCGCGGTTACACTGATTATTTTTTAGATGATAGATATCCCGCAGCCGAAATGGCTTCTATCGCATCTCCGAAATCTATAGGAGAAGCCATTGGTAAAATATCGGCAAATAAGGCCGATTTCAAATTAAAAGTGTCGTCCATGTCTGAGCCGCTTCACAATGGAGATGGTCTGGGCTATTTTGATAGTGCCGGCAATTTTCAAGGATTCAGATTGAACAGGATAGATGGAAACATTATTTCCCCTGCGACAAAAATCAGTATCCCGGCGGGTACCTTGTTATATCGTAATAGCGATAAACAATGGAACGACATGATGGCCGGTGACACCGCTAAGCGGACCATCGATATAGAATTTACCCTCAGGGATGCCGGTGGCCCGGCCATAGCACTCGATGCTAAAATATGTGAGAACGACCTTACAGTCTCATCAACAGTTGATGTGGATTATGCAGAGGCAAGAACCGCACAGGAATCATCGAGATTAACCGCATTGTCAAAGCTCGGAGACACGGCATATAAGCTTATCAATCTTACTGACAGTCTCGGAAATCGCTTTGTCCCCTTGTCGGTTCTGACGTCATTACGACGTCAGGTAATTGCGAATCTTGACCGAGCTATAAAACTGAACCATCATTATTATTACCGGCGTGCTGAAAACATGGATGTGGCATCACCTGTTGGCGATGCTGCGACATATCATGATAATATATCCAATCGTCTGGCGGAAAAGTTCTATAGCGATCATGGGGTAAAGCGAATAGAGCATTCAGTCGAGACAGTTAAAACTGTGGACTGTTCTAAGCCGCGAGTGGTAATGACCACTCGATATTGTTTGCGTCGCGAACTCGGTTGTTGCAAGAAATCGGCCACGTCCGGCAAACTCCCGGAAAATTTGTATCTGAATAATGGGCGCATTGTTTTTAAATTGGTTTTCAATTGCAAAAAATGTGAAATGCAGGTATTGACAAATCCATTTTAAATAAGTATTTTTGCTCCATTATAACCTTAAAACATAGTAGTTATGAAATTAAGAGTTTTGTCAACGCTGCTTCTGTGTATGGCGGTATCAATGATATCTTCGGCGCAGTTTAAAATTACACCCGATGGAATCGTAGCCGAGGATGGTAAAAAGTTCATGGTCGAAAAAATCAAGGGTAGCCAAACGCAATTGTTCCAACGCACAATGTCAGTCCTTACATCTATGTTGAAATCGTCTGACTGCAAATTGAAATCTAACGAACCTGATATCATCGTTATATCAAATAACACCATGAAGATAAAGAAAGATTATATCGCAGGAATAAAAGACAAGTATTCAGCGACATGGTCTCTTGAAATCAAATTCAAACCTAACCGCATAAGAATCGACGCACCGGCCATTAGCGAACTCAAGTGCCGTAAATCGATAATAGGGCTTGGAAAAGGCGGAGCCATTGAGGTAGGTTCAGGCTTAAACCGCAAGGGATATCTGTTCAAGGACGATGGCACACCCCGCGAAACCGATATGATTAAACAAATTGAAGACCACTTGAATAACTTTATCGAAGAGCTTGTCAATCGTGTGAAGACCTACGAGACATCTGAAGACAACAAGTGGTAACTGAATTATTAATAAAATTTCTAATCGAGAAAAATTAACTATGACCATAGGAGATAAAGCCCCGGATTATTTAGGCTTAGACCAGAATGGCAATCCGTTGAAACGAAGTGATTTTCCCGGTAAAAAAATCGCTCTGTATTTTTATCCCAAGGATTTAACATCGGGCTGCACGGCGCAGGCTTGTAATCTAAGGGACAACTATGCTGAATTATCCAAAGCCGGTTACCAGATAATCGGTGTGAGCGTTGACAACGAAGCATCTCATCGTCGTTTCATTGATAAGAATCAGTTGCCATTCCCTTTGATTGCGGATGTAGATCATAAATTGGTCGAAGAATTTGGGGTATGGGGTGAAAAGTCGATGTATGGACGAAAATATATGGGAACTTTGCGCACCACCTTCTTAATTTCAGCGGATGGAACCATCGAACGTATTATCGGCCCTAAGGAAGTTAAAACTAAAGACCACGCAAAACAGATACTGCAATAAAAAGCATGGAACATTACGACTGTGACCGTAATTTTTTGTAAATTTGCAGCCAAGTTTTGAAAATCATAGTACAATATATGGCGGACGTAAAAAAAATTAAGACCGCGCTCATCTCAGTGTTTCACAAAGACGGGCTTGACGAGATTCTATCTCTTTTAAATAAAGATGGTGTGAAATTCCTTTCCACCGGTGGTACTAAATCATTCATTGAGTCGCTTGGCTACCAGTGTGATGCGGTCGAGGATCTCACTGGTTACCCGTCGATTCTCGGAGGCCGCGTCAAGACGCTTCATCCTAAAGTGTTCGGTGGTATTCTAAATCGTCGAGACAATTCCGGCGATAAAGAACAAATCGCAACTTACGAAATTCCCGAAATTGACCTCGTAATCGTCGATCTATATCCGTTTGTTGACACAGTCGCTTCCGGCGCATCTGATGCCGACATTATTGAAAAAATAGATATAGGCGGTATATCCTTAATCAGAGCGGCCGCTAAAAACTATAACGATGTTGTTATCGTAGCCTCTAAAAGCCAGTACGCACCACTTGCCGAAATGCTAAAAAAGCAAGGAGCAGAGTCAACTTTGGCTGAGCGCAGATGGTTTGCAAAAGAAGCTTTCTCGGTGTCATCATCTTATGACAGTTCCATTTTCTCATACTTTGACGGAGATGAAACACCGTCGGCTCTCCGTGTGGCGATCGACGGGTCAAAGCCTATGCGCTATGGAGAGAATCCCCATCAAAAAGGTGTATTTTTCGGAGACCTTGACGCTATGTTTGAGAAACTGCATGGGAAAGAGATTTCCTACAATAATCTTCTCGATATTGATGCCGCAGTATCCCTCATCTCTGAATTTGATGAGCCCACCTTCGCTGTATTGAAACACAATAACGCCTGCGGACTCGCCACTCGCTCCACCGTGCTTGATGCGTGGAAAGATGCTTTAGCCGGTGATCCGATTTCAGCATTCGGTGGTGTACTCATAACTAACCGTCCAATTGATGTTGCGACTGCCGAAGAAATCAATAAAATTTTCTTTGAAGTCGTAATCGCCCCCGCATACGATGAGGATGCCTTAAAGATTCTTGAACAGAAGAAGAACCGAATTATCTTAGTGCAAAAAATCAAGAACACCACTAAGAAGCAGGTCCGCACAGTCCTTAACGGGGCATTAGTCCAAGACCGGGATCTTAAAGTCGAAACTCCCGAAGATCTCACTCAAGTGACAGAAAAAGCAGTCACACCTGAGCAAGTGGCTGATTTGCTTTTCGCAAACAAAATTGTGAAGCACAGCAAGAGTAATGCCATCGTACTTGCTAAAAACGGCCAGTTATGTGCCAGCGGTGTTGGGCAAACCTCACGAGTTGACGCATTGAAACAAGCAATCGCTAAAGCTCAATCGTTTGGTTTCGACCTTAACGGCGCGGTAATGGCCTCAGACGCATTCTTCCCCTTCCCTGACTGCGTTCAAATCGCACATGAGGCGGGAATCAATGCGGTGATTCAACCCGGCGGTTCAGTTCGCGATAATGAGTCGATTGACTACTGTAATGCGAATGGTGTCGCCATGGTCACAACAGGAATACGCCATTTTAAACATTAAATTTAGAAACATCTCCCCTACTCGATTATTCCCATGAGACTTTTCTCACTCACCAAAGAAATAGCCATTGACCTTGGTACAGCCAACACAATTATCATCCATAATGAGAAAATTGTGATTGACGAACCGTCAATTGTCGCCCTTGACCGCCGTACCGACAAATTAATAGCAGTCGGCAAAGAGGCTCAACAGATGCAAGGGAAAGAAAACGACCATATTCGCACCGTACGTCCGTTGCGTAAAGGCGTGATCGCTGATTTTAATGCAGCCGAGCTTATGATTCGCGGTCTCGTAAAAAAAGCAAGTTCCAAAAGTTGGTTCTCGCCATCGTTGCGCATGGTCGTGGGTATTCCATCCGGTTCAACAGAAGTTGAGATTCGTGCTGTCCGAGACTCGTCGGAACACGCCGGAGGCCGTGATGTCTACATGATATATGAACCCATGGCGGCGGCTCTCGGTATCGGCCTCGATGTTGAAGCCGCTGAGGGCAACATGATTGTCGACATAGGCGGTGGTACGACTGAAATCGCAGTTATCTCTCTTGGCGGTATTGTCAGCAACAAGAGTATACAGATTGCCGGTGATGACCTCACAGACGACATCCAGTCGCATATGCGTCGCGCCCACAACGTGAAAGTCGGCGAGCGTACGGCTGAATTGATTAAGATAAATGTCGGATCCGCATTGACCGAACTTGATAACCCACCCGAAGATTTCATCGTCCACGGCCCGAACCAAATGACCGCCTTACCGATGGAAGTCCCCGTATCATATCAGGAAATTTCGCATTGTATAGAAAAATCCATATCAAAGATTGAAGCGGCTGTCTTGAGCGCATTGGAGCAGACCCCCCCCGAATTATATGCCGACATAGTCAGAAACGGCATTTGGCTCGCCGGCGGCGGTGCTCTAATCAGAGGATTGGACAAGCGTCTGACCGATAAAATAGGCATTCAATTCCATATTGCCGAAGATCCATTGCTCGCAGTGGCGAAAGGTACCGGCGTGGCATTGAAAAATATCCAGAACTTCTCATTCCTAATCAGATAATCCATCAGGAGAGCAAAGAACAGTGCGCAGTCTATTCAGCTTTTTAGTTAGATATAGCTCTGTATTTGTGTTCACATTCTATGTGATCATCTCATGTGTGTTATTATTTGATCGTAACCCATATCATCACCATGTCTATATGACATCGGCCGGAAAGTTGGCTTCCACTGTATATGAGGAAGCCAACGCTTTTACATCATATTTCCATCTGAGGGATATAAACGAAGACTTGCAGAGGCGGAATGCGAGCCTTGAGGCCGAAGTAATCGGGCTGCGTCATCAACTTAGGTCGTATAGGGAATCATCCTATGCCGACTCAATGACTGTCACCGAAGTCCTGAATCCGTATAGCTTTATCATTGCCCATGTGATAAACAATAGCATCACACGTCCCTACAATTACATAACAATTGAAAAGGGAGAGCTTGACGGGATTAAACCAGAAATGGGTGTTGTAGACCAAAACGGCGTGGTCGGTATAGTAAATATCGTTGCGCCCCACAGTTCTCGTATAATTTCGTTGCTTAATCCTAATTTCAGATTATCGTGCAGGGTGAAAGGCAGCGACAGTTTCGGATCGTTGGTATGGGATGGTCGCACATATGAGGAGGCTGTTTTGGAGGAATTGCCTAAGCATACTGTGTTTAAACAAGGCGACACAATTGTCACCAGCGGATATTCGGCTGTATTTCCCGAAGGGATTCCAGTCGGTACCGTTATCGGCAAAGCCAGAGACGCTAACGACAACTTCTTCACGCTCCGTGTAAAACTGCTGACCGACTTCTCTCAGTTAAGCACGGTAAGAATTATCTCGAATGCTTTGAAAGAAGAGATAGAAAAGGTTGAAACCGAGGCATTATATGAGGATAGCAAGACTAATTAAAAGTAGAACGCAATAGTTACTAATCAATGGCCAGGTCGATATTAGGTTTCATCTTACTATTTGTGGCGCTCGTTGTCGCCCAGGTGATTATATTTAATCACCTGTTCCTTTTCAATGTAGCTTTGCCGTTAGTATTTATCTATTTCATAATAAAGTTGCCTGTAACTCTTGGGATAAACTGGACAATGACATTGTCTTTTCTCCTGGGATTGACAATTGATATTTTTTCTGACACGCAGGGTATGAATGCGCTCGCCTGCACAATATTCGCCACTCTGAAAAAGCCTGTGCTTAGGCTCTATTTCCCAAGAGAGGAGGATTTGACCGACCCTGAACCATCAATAAAGTCTCTCGGATTGGCGGTATACATGAAATATCTGATTTCTATGACAGTAGTTTATTGTGTGCTTTACTTTACCATAGAGTCATTCTCGTTCTTTAACCCCATCAGATTGCTGTTGCGGGTTATTGGCAGCAGCGCACTGACATTTTCTCTCATTTTAGGCATAGACAGCCTCAGCATACGACGAAATGCGAAAAGATTATAATCTTGAAAAACGTAAATATGTAATTGGTGGTTTCCTTATTCTGATAGCAATCATATATGTCGTGAGATTATACGAACTTCAGATTGCTGACAACCGATACAAGGAATACGCCGATATAAATGCGTTTTTGAATAAGACCCAATACCCCTCGCGGGGGCTAATATACGACCGCAACGGTAAGCTCATAGTTTACAATCAACCCGCATATGATGTAATGATGATTCCTCGCGATGTCAAAGAACTTGACACGCTTGATTTTTGTCATACATTGAATTTGACCCCCGACCAACTGCGTAAAAGACTGTCGGATATGAAAGACAAGCGCATGAATCCGGGGTATTCATCCTATACTCCGCAACGGTTAATAAGCCATTTGTCGGCTGAAGATTACGGACGACTTCAGGAAAAGCTCTATCGCTATCCGGGATTCTTTATTCAAAAAAGGATTCTAAGACAATACGCTCATAAGACTGCGGCTAATGTGTTGGGTAATATTCGTGAGGTATCGTCCAACGATATTTCACGCGACCCATATTATCAGAGTGGAGACTATTGTGGTGACCTCGGAGTTGAGAAAAGCTACGAGCAATACCTCAGAGGTGAAAAAGGTGTTGAAATACTAATCAGAGACGCACATGGTCGCATAAAAGGTCGTTACGATAACGGTTCAAAGGATGTCGCACCCGTATCAGGACGCAATTTAAAACTTAGTCTTGACCTGGACTTGCAACAATATGCCGAGAGCCTTATGGTCAATAAAATCGGTGCGGTTGTAGCTATAGAGCCGTCAACCGGCGAAATTCTGGCACTTGTGTCAAGTCCGACTTATGATCCGACATTGCTTGTCGGTCGTCAGAGAGGTGCAAATTACGCCGCATTGGTCAATGACCATGAGAAACCGCTTTTTGACCGCGCTTTAATGGGCGCTTATCCTCCGGGATCAACGTTCAAGCCTGGGCAAGGACTCATTCTGCTCCAAGAGAATATCGTGAATCTCTCAACAGCTTATCCATGTCATCATGGGTTTATATCAGGCGGTTTACGGGTCGGATGCCACTCTCATGGCTCCCCTATCAATCTTAAACCGGCGTTGCAAACTTCATGTAACGCATATTTTTGTTGGGGCTTCAAGGCATTGGTCGATAAACGCTCTAAATACGGAAACCCGGCCAAAGCTTTTGAGGTTTGGAAGAATCACCTTGTTTCTCTCGGATATGGATATAGATTAGGAGTGGATCTACCGAGTGAAGGCCGCGGATTTATCCCTAACGCAAAATTCTACAATAAGATATATGGAGAAGGCCGTTGGAGCGCGAATACTATTATATCTGTGTCCATAGGCCAAGGTGAGATATTGGCTACCCCTTTGCAAATAGCTAATCTATGTGCGACTATAGCGAACAGAGGGTGGTTCATTACCCCCCATGTTGTTAAAGAGATAGAGGATACGGTCATGCCCTCGGAACTGTTGGAAAAACGTATTCCAACCATCGAAGCACATCACTTCAATGATGTTGCCGAGGGAATGCGTATGGCGGTTACCGGAGGCACCTGCCGTCTGGCAAATCTACCGGATATCGAGGTCTGCGGCAAGACAGGTACGGCTCAGAACCCGCATGGCCGCGACCATTCGGCATTCATAGGCTTCGCTCCCTACCATGACCCTAAAATTGCGGTATGCGTCTATGTCGAGAATGCCGGATTTGGCGCCACATTCGGTGTCCCTATCGGAAGCCTTGTCATAGAGAAGTATCTTACCGGCTCTATTTCGCCGCAACGCAAATATCTTGAGCAACGAATGTTGGAATCAAATACGAAGATTTACAGTGGAGTCAAGAAACATTAAGGAATCGCCATTCCGCAACATTGACTGGTTCACAGTCGTCATATATCTGCTTCTTGTGATAGCGGGAGCTATAAGCATCTATGCCGCGAGTTATGACTTTGACAATTCGAGCATATTTGATTTTAATGAGTTCTCAGGGAAACAGATCAGATGGGTTTTTGTCAGCCTTGCTGTCGGATTCATTTTGCTTCTCATTGATGCCAGAATGTATGAGACGTATGCTTATCCTATATATGTGGCCATGGTGTTCATTCTTGTGGTCACGATATTCATAGCTCCCGATATTAAAGGTTCGCGATCATGGATAGTGCTTGGTCCGATATCAATCCAACCGGCGGAATTTGCCAAATTTGCGACATCGTTGGCTCTCGCAAAATTGTTCAGCGGATATAATTTCTCGCTGAACGCCCGCGGCGGTAACTATGTCAGAGCGTTAGCTATCATATTCATCCCCATCATGCTCATTCTCGCACAAAGGGAAACCGGATCGGCATTGGCCTATCTTGCGCTGTTTTTTGTGTTATATCGCGAAGGCATGAGCGGATTAATCCTTCTTGCGGCAGCGTTTGCGGTTGTCATATTTGTGGTAACCGTTAAATTCTCAGAGACGGTGACAATGGGGATTACCACGGGAGAGTTTTCGGTATTCGTCTTAATAATGATCACCATGGTTTCGATGCTCATGGTGTATTGCCGCAATATCATGGCGACTCGAAACGTTTTGGTCTGGTTTGTTGGTACTGGTGTTATTGCGACAATTCTTTACTGGTGTGGAGTGGCGATTCCCGGGTACTGGTACTTTGGCGTGGTTATTGGCGTTGCATCCATCTATTGTATAATAGAGCTCATTAAAACGCACTCCAAGAAAATCCTCATAACATTCTCCACAGTCGCACTATCGGTGATATTCCTGTTCTCGGTAAATTATGTGTTTAACAATGTGCTTGAAAACCATCAGCAGATGCGCATCAAGGTCACACTTGGTCTGGAACAAGATTTAAGGAAAGCCGGTTACAACGTCAATCAGTCTAAAATCGCTATTGGCTCGGGTGGTTTTGCCGGTAAAGGATTTTTGAAAGGTACGCAGACTAAATTGAAATATGTGCCTGAACAGCATACTGACTTCATTTTCTGTACAATCGGAGAGGAGGAAGGTTTCATTGGGACCACGACGGTTATGTTGTTGTTCATCTTGCTCACGCTTCGCGTTATAAGTCTCGCCGAGCGCCAGCCGTCAGCGTTTGGTCGAGTGTATGCCTATTGTGTGGCGAGCATATTCATCTTCCACTTTTGTATCAACATCGGAATGGTTATAGGATTATGTCCGGTTATTGGAATACCGTTGCCGTTTTTCAGTTATGGCGGTTCGTCGCTTCTCGGTTTCACTCTGTTGCTTTTCATACTGTTGCGTATTGATGCCGCTCGCAGAGGTCAATCCCGTAATTTTTAAAATCAGTCGGATCGTTGCTTAAACTTTTTGACAAAATTTGCATCGTATTCCGATATTTATTAGTAACTTAGTGGTACATTAAAAAATCTAACCCCATAGCATAAACTCTCTCTTGAAAATGATAGATTTACAATCATTGCTTTTTAATATCGAAATTGACAGCGATGCGCCCCGACGCGGGTCATTGCTTGTCTCTGAACCGTTCTTGAAAGAACAGTATTTCAATCATTCGGTCATATGCCTTGTGGATTATGAACCCCAGCAAGAAGCGATGGGAATAGTGTTGAATAAACCGACATCTTATACCCTTTGTGAACTTGTTGAATCAGTTGATCGAGAGTCGAATATCACAGTATATTGTGGAGGCCCGCTGTCGTGCGACAGGCTCTATTTCATCCACCGTCTCGGAGATTTCATTCCCAATAGCAAGGAAATTGTTCCTGAACTATGGATTGGAGGGGATTTCGGCGTTATGATTGACTATGTCAATTCAGGGTATCCGGTTGATGGGAATGTGCGTTTCTTCATCGGTTATAGCGGATGGGGCGTAGAGCAGCTTGATGGTGAACTGAGAAAAAATGTGTGGGCCGTCACACAGATTCCCGACATCACCCACCTGCTTGTGGGTGGCGATGATGGCTACTGGCACCGCACGGTACGTTCAATGGGTCGCCCTTACCGCAGCTGGCTCTACCATCCCCAAAATCCGAGGGTCAATTAGGTTTTGGGGGATTTAAACGTTAATTTGGGTTAAAATATAATCGAATCTAAGCCATAAACAAGTTAAAATATAGAACAGCTATGAATTTGAGAGTAGTATTTGTCGAGGCGATGTTGGGTGTCTCGATTTTAGCGGGTGCGACACGCATTGCGATTCTTAGTGACATTCATGTTACTCCCGGGAACGAATGCGAGTCAAAACTGAAAAGTGCGGTAGCAGAAATCAACAGTTTATCCGAAGTGGACTTGGTTGTCGTCAACGGTGACTTAACAAACGAGGGTTCTGATGAGCAATTGACAAACGTAAAAGGCATTCTTGACCGCCTCACAAAGCCAAGCTACATTTTGCCCGGTAACCATGAGAACAATTGGTCGCAGAGTGCGACCAAAACTTTTATAGATCTTTGGGGCAACGATCGATTTGTCACTGAGACCGATTCCTTGGTTATAGTTGGCATTAATTGCGGGCCATATATGAAAATGGGGGACGGGCACATAAAGCAGGAAGACCTTCATTGGCTATCATCAACATTGTCACAGAGAGTTGTTAACGGTAAAAGAGTCGTATCGTTTAATCATTACCCATTGAGCAAGGACTTGGACAATTACGCTGATTATGCTTCTATTCTGGAACGTTATCCCACAGTGATACACGTTAACGGCCATTATCATAAAAACGAGCCCTATAAATGCGGTGAAATTGAGTGTATGATGGTGAGGTCGCTTGACCGCAAAAACGGTGATTTCGGTTATACGATAATGGATGTAACCCCAGATTCAGTCCTGTTTTATCAAAAAAAATTAGGGATTCCCGCTGAACGCATCCATGGAGTAGCGGCAAGAACCAAGGCGCCAATTGATAGATTAAAAGATAGCGTTACCGGAGATACGTTGCACACAACAATTCCATTTGGTTGGACTATAGAAAAAGTGTGGACTGACAGTGCTTCGATTTTTACTCGTATAGGTTTTGATTCTGATAACATCTATTTTGGTAACTCTTTGGGATTCGCAAAATCGGTTTCAAAAAACGGCGGTGATTGTCGTTGGGAAATTCAAACCGATGCGTCGTTATTTTCAAGGCCATCCGTATCAAATGGACGTGTCGCTATTCCGACCGCCGACAAACGATTGATTATAGTTGACAGTTATAATGGGAATAAGCTGTCGGAGTCCGAATCCGTAGGCCCATATGTCGCGGACGGGATTGTCGAGAATGGAATGCTCTATCAAGGGGGTTATAAGAAAATGGAAAAATGGGATCTGGCATCAGGAAATTTAGTCTGGAGTTTTGACTCTATAGGCAACTACTGTCAGGCCTCACCGATAATTGTAAATGACAATCTTATTTTCGGAGCATGGGACACCTATCTATATTGTCTTGATAAAAATCAGGGAAATTTGCGATGGAAATGGAGCAACGGCAAGTCGGCAAATATGCTTGGCCCCGGAAACGTAGTGCCGGTTTGCAACGGGGAGCGTGTAATCATCGTTGCGCCAGATCGTTATATGACTGCCATAGAACTCAATAGCGGTAAGACATTGTGGCGTGATAACTCACATAAATATCGGGAGAGTCTTGGGGTCAGTGAAGACGGTTTTACCGCTTATGCCAAAACGATGGATGGCGAGCTTGTCGCAGCAGACCTAACCGCTCCTGTATTCGCTGAAAAATGGATTGTGGATATGGGTATCGGATATGATCACGCACCATGTATAGTTGCCGAGACTGACGGCGTGATTTATGCAGGCTCGCGCCGCGGTATACTGACTGCGATTAGAGCCTCAGACCATTCAATATTGTTCAGCTTTCCCGTAGGAGTCTCGGAAATTAATGGAATTGATATTGACCCGTTTACCGGTGACGTGTGGGTGTCACTGATTGAAGGGACTATATGGCATATTAAACGCCATGCCAACGCATGATTAAGATAAAATTGGTTAAACTTGTAAATTTGATTTAAACGACTTTAGGTGTCAGAGGGTTATAATACTATAATTTTATTATCAAGTATTATGCCTCTGACACTAAAATTGTTTCGACTATCGATTATAACTGCGTGTATTTCAACCGCTCTCAATGTCAGCGCGCAGACCCCCGGGAAGTATCTCAACGACTCGCTGCCCCAGTCGTGGATTTTCGACCGGCAGTTTGATCAAACAATCCCTACAGACGATGCTTGGTGGCAGACCCTAAATGATCCTTTACTTAGTTCTCTGATTAAAGAGGGTGTTAAAAACAATTATAACCTGCTGATTGCCTCACGAAGGATTGAAATAGCCCGCAATGCCATGAAAATGGCACAATCGTCTTATTACCCCATTGCGAATTTAACCGCCGGTTGGTCAAAAAATCAGACATCAGGGCTCATATATGATTCTCATGGAAAGGCATCGCATACTTCGGAATTTTCATTGGGACTCGATATAAGTTGGGAAATTGACTTATTCGGGAAAATCAGAGCCGGCGTCAATCAAAAAAAATCACAACTGCTGTCTACTAAGGCTGAATATGCCGGAGCAATGGTCAGCCTTTGCGGCCAAATCGCTTCAAATTACATACAGTTGCGGACGTGGCAGGCAGAACTTGCTGTGGCCAATGAACATCTTGAAAGTCAAGCGAGAATAGTGAAACTTACAGAAGCGCGTAAAGAAGCCGGCCTCGCCTCGGCACTCGATGTCTCTCAAGCCCTGATTGTGTATAATTCAACCAAGGTATCAATCCCTTCTCTTGAAAATTCCATTCACACGGCCATTAATTCCATATCTATACTTATAGGCTGTTATCCCCATGATGTTTCCGAAGATTTAAGTCTGCCAAAGCCGCTTCCTGACTATATGCAGATTATCGGGACAGGCATCCCAATGGAGTTATTACGCCGTCGCCCAGACGTGGTACAGGCGGAGAAGGAACTTGCGGCATATGCGGCAGCAATCGGTGTCGCGAAAAAAGATTTTTTACCGACATTGACCCTAAACGGGTCAATCGGCACCGCTGCCCATTCGGCTAAGAATTTATTTAAGACCGAGAGTTTCACTTATAGTATAGCCCCTGCCCTGTCGTGGAGCGTTTTTGACGGATTCCAACGCAAATACCGGGTAGCCGACGCACGAGAACAAATGCAAATCGGCATAGACAACTATAATCAGACTGTTATGACCGCAGTGGAGGAAACAGACAATGCGATGTCAAGCTACTTGACTGCGATAAGGCAAATCAAAGATATCCAAGAGGTTATTGACCAGAGCAAGCGCGCTCTTGATTTATCGGTTGATCTATATAAAAGAGGGTTGACTCCATTCAGCAACGTTGTTACCGCACAGATGTCGCTTCTTGAATATCAAGACCGCAGCGTCGTGGCCAAAGGTTCCGCCTTATCATCTTTGGTGAAACTATATGTGGCTCTCGGAGGTGGATGGGATGTCTCAATGCTATAGTCCATTTGGTTTATGATTTAAATAAAATCACGGAAATGAATAAGTTAATAATGCTAATGACGTTGTCGCTCTCAGTGGGGCTGTCGGCGTGTTCAGGTTCAAAAAGCCGCACTGACAGTGATAAAGAGGAAGTTTCGGTTGATGTGGCATTGCCTGTGGTTGACTCTGTGGTGTTGCACAAAGAGTACCCCGGCACATTAAGCGCTCACCAGGAGGTGGATCTCGTCGCAAGAGTCAATGGGTACCTGCGCTATTCAGGCTATAATCCGGGTTCATTGGTAAAAAAAGGTACGGTTTTATTTCGTATAGAGGACTCACAATATCGCGATGCTGTCAATCAAGCAAGAGCCCAGTTGTCGACAGCTCAGGCGACTAACGTATATGCTACCAATCAATATCATGCGATGAAAAAAGCGTTGGAGAGCGATGCGGTTTCGCAGATGGATGTCATTCAAGCGGAAAGTGCGATGAAAGAGAGTGCCGCATCGATACAGCAGGCAAAAGCATCGTTACAGTCGGCATTGACTACTTTGGGATATTGCACCGTAACGGCACCGTTTACCGGGCACATTTCAAAATCAATCTATTCTGATGGCGCATATCTTGGTGGCGCGGGTGCTCCGGTTAAACTTGCGACCATCTACAATGATGATTATGTCAATGCTTATTTCTCCATAGAGGATAGTCAATATCTGGACATGGTTAATGGGAAAAATGATGCTATTGATTACAATCACATCCCAGTGACTTTCAACGAGAAATTGCCGCATTCCTATACGGGCAGCCTCAATTATATGTCTCCTGAAATAGATTCCTCTACGGGGACAATGAAGTTGAGAGTTAGAATAGATAACCAATACGGCGAACTAAAAAGTGGAATGTATGCTAAAATTAAATTGCCATATGCGTTGGCACCAAAAGCAATTCTTGTCAAGGACGCATCAATCGGAACAGACCAGCTCGGAAAATACCTTTATGTCGTGAACGATTCCAACAAAGTCATTTATACTCCTATTGAGGTAGGAGAACTGGTGAATGATACCATGAGAATTGTGACAAAGGGCATAACACCACAATCACGTTACGTCACTAAGGCTTTGCTAAAAGTTCGTGACGGAATGCCAGTAAAACCGGTTTTAACGAAATAACCCATAATCGCGTATGTTCTCGAAATTTTTCATTGACAGGCCGATATTCGCAACGGTCATCGCCATATTGATGGTATTGGCCGGTCTGTTGACGGTATACAACCTGCCGGTATCACAATATCCCGACATCACGCCTCCTACTGTCCGCGTATCAGCCGTGTATCCAGGTGCCGATGCTGAGACGGTGGCCGAAACCATAGGAGTACCTATCGAAGAGCAAGTCAACGGAGTCGAAGGGATGATGTATATGAGTTCAAGCTCAGGAAGTGACGGAAGCTATAGCCTTACGATCACGTTTGAAGTCGGCACTGATCTCGATATGGCTACAGTCAAGGTTCAAAACCGCATAGCATTGGCCGAGGCAAGTTTGCCGTCTGCCGTTAAACAGCAAGGCATATCTGTCATGTCTCAATCGACCAATATCATTCTGTTCATTGCGCTCGAGGGCGATTCAACCGGGAGATATGACGCATTGTATCTGACGAACTATGCCAAGCTCAATATCGTGGACGAACTTGCCCGACTCGAAGGCGTGGGCGGAGTTAGCGCTTTCGGTGCCGGAGAGTATAGCATGAGGGTTTGGCTTGATCCGGAGTTGATGAGAATCAGAGAATTGACGCCACAAGATGTTGTGGCTGCGATTGAATCACAGAATATGGAGGTGTCTGCGGGAAGTATTGGAGCCGCTCCACAGGCCACAAAAGAAGAATTTCAATTTACGCTGACCTCTCTCGGACGTTTGAAATCGCCCGGTCAATTCGGCGACATAGCATTGAGAACTAATCCCGATGGCAGTATCCTCAGGCTGCGAGACGTGGCCGACATTGAACTTGGCAGCGAAAGTTATGGAAATATCTCGCACGTTTCGGGAAAAGCTGCCGGACTGATAGGTGTTTATCAATTGCCCGGAGCTAATGCGCTTGAAGTCGCTAATCGGGTTAAAGCCAAATTAGCCGACCTCGAACCATACTTCCCCGCAGGTGTGCGCTATAACGTCATAATGGACACGACAAGCTTTGTGACAGCATCAATTGATGAAGTCATCGTGACATTCGTTGAAACCACCTTGATAGTAATGCTTGTCATATTGTTGTTTCTTCAGAATTGGAGGGCGGTAATCATCCCAATGCTGACCATACCCGTGTCTCTGATAGCCACTTTCGCCGCGATGAAGATAATGGGATTCACCATCAACACATTGACATTGTTTGGTCTCGTGCTTGCAATTGCTATTGTCGTAGACGACGCAATTGTAGTGGTGGAAGATTGTGCCCGACTTGTAGACAAACGCATAATGACGTCAAAACAAGCGGCCGAAAAGGCAATGGTCGAATTGCAAGGCCCTGTTATCGGTGAAGTGCTGGTACTCCTGTCGGTATTCATCCCGACTGCATTTATCAGTGGAATCACGGGAGAGCTATACAAACAATTTGCTCTCACCATTGCCGTCTCTACCGCTTTCTCCGGATTTAACGCATTGACTTTCACCCCCGCTATGTGCTCACTATTCCTCAAGCCAAGCAAACAGAGTGGTTTCTTTATCTATCGTTGGTTCAATAAGGGATTTTCAGCAACATTAAAGAGTTACATGGCCATAGTCGGTAAATTCTTGAAACGCCCGCTCATAGCAATTTCATTTTATCTGGCACTGTGTATCGCAGCATTTTGGGGATTCATGAAATGGCCGACATCATATGTCCCTGAAGAAGATATGGGGTATTTTATGACATCAATACAACTTCCGACAGGCGCTTCTCTTGAACGAACAGACAAAATAGTGAGAGAAGTTAGCGACATGATCAGAACTTTGCCTGAAGTGGAAAATGTAATCTCAATTTCGGGTATGTCATTTATGGCTGGTGGAGCAGGGAGCAATCTCGGTTCTATGTTTGTCGTTTTGAAACCTTGGAATGAACGCAAAGGGAGTGGCAAAAGCGTATTCACAGTTGTCGACAAGGTCAATGAAATGACCGCCGGTATTCAGGAGGCAATAGTATTTTCGCTTAATCCTCCCGCTATCCCGGGTCTTGGGTTGACATCCGGGCTGCAGATGCAACTGCTCGACATAAATAATCTCGGGCCAAAGGAGATGGCTCAGGCGATAAAAGAGATACAGGCATCTGCCGATGAAAACGACAAAATAAAATCAGTAACTACCCTATATGAAGGAGAGGTGCCCCAGTACCGGTTAAACATTGACCGAGACAGAGTGGAGATGCAAGGACTGTCATTAAGTTCAGTATTCTCATCATTAGCTTCATACATGGGCGGTGCATATGTAAACGATTTCGTCGAGTTTGGACGTGTCTATCAGGTCAATATCGGAGCCGAAGCGGCCTCACGAAGCCATGTTGATGATGTGATGAAGCTCAGTGTGAAAAACTCAGAGGGAGAAATGGTGCCATTCGCCTCATTTTCATCGGTAGAACCATCGATGGGTCAAGCCACGGTCAACCGTTACAATATGTATAACACTGCATCGGTTACAGCAACTGCGGGAAATGGTGTCAGTACGAGTGATGCTATTAAAGAGATGGAGCGCATAGTCGATGAATCTCTTGGAGCGAATTATTCCTACGCATGGACTGGAGAAGCCTATCAAGAGACTCAGTCGGGGACTACCATAACTATGGTGCTGTTGTTTGCCGTCATAATAACGATTCTTGTTCTGTCGGCACAATATGAGAGCTGGACTGATCCAATAGCGGTGGTCATTTCAATGCCTACCGCCATTTTAGGCACGGTGATAGGGTGTATGTTCATGTCGCAGTCTATAAGTATATACACTCAGATTGGTATAATCCTACTATTAGGTCTGTCTGCTAAAAATGCCATACTTATTGTCGAATATGCCGTTGATTTCCGAAAATCCGGAATGCCAATCAGGGATTCGGCCCTTAATGCCGGAGAAATAAGGTTTAGGCCCATCATGATGACGGCATTAGCTTTCGTATTTGGTGTCATGCCGATGCTATTCGCAACCGGGGCCGGGGCCGAGAGCCGTCTATCGCTTGGTACGGCTGTCGTTTTCGGCATGGCAATAAATGCTATTGTCGGGACATTGTTTGTGCCTAACTTTTGGGAATTACTTGAAAAATTCCATGAAAAATACCTGTCGAGAGTGTTTGCGACTAAGGACGCCGCTCCCCCCATCCCGCCAACGAAAGATTCTCCCCGACCGTAGTATTATACTTTGTCTAAAAGCCGCAGGTTAATCAAAATTTAGCCGGCGGCTAAATTTTATTTGTTTACTTTGCAACCTTTATCAGTCACAGCGCATCTAAGAAGAAAAACTAATTAAAAGCACCACTCATATGAAATCAATTAAAATCCTTATGTTATCTTTGGCGGCATTGGTGGCCATCGGGACTTCAAGCTGCATCCATGAGAAATCAGCAAATCAAGACCGCATTGATGTCGATAAACTTAAAACCGAAATAACTAAAGCTGTAGGACAGTCAGTAAACGAATCGGTTCAGGTCTCTGAATCCGTTACAAGCGATAATCCGGACAATAACATAACCATTGTCAGGGACAGCACATCATCTCCTGCACAGTCACCCGTCATCAATGTTTATGTAGATATACCGTCAGAAGATGCGTCAGGCGTCGTTGATGATGATAATTTCTTAGCGGCTCTCGCAATAATAATGGTTTTCGCCGTGCCGTGCGTAACTTTTTTATTAATAGTCGTCGCAATCCTTGTGTTTGTCTATAAGCGGAACCGCAATCGTAACGCAGTCGTGCAACAAGCAATCGAATCAGGGTATCCATTGCCGGAAACTTTCTACAACAATAATCGTTACAGCTCTGACAAAAGGCGCAATCCGCAATTGTTGCAAACCGGTATAAAAAACATTGGAATCGGAGTTCTGTTGTGCATTTCATTCTCAGTATTCTTCGGCATTCCATTTGTCGGTGTTATGTGCCTCATCCCGGCGGTTATAGGTATCGGCCAACTTGTAACGTATTATTCGTCAGACAACAATAATTCAAACTGCACTGACAGCGATAATAACAATGATTAGTAATATTGAAGAACTTAGCCTGATTGCCCGTTGCGTCGCCGGCGATAGCCGTGAAGCGTTCGGGCGATTGGTCGTGGCCTATGAAGGTGGGTTACGAAGGTTTCTTCTGAACTTGACATTGAATGATGCGTCGCTGACTGATGATCTTGCGCAAGAGTCGTTTTTAAAAGCATATCTGTCCATCAAATCTTTTAAAGGTATTTCTCGATTCAAGACTTGGCTATATACCATAGCCTATAATGAATTTCTATCTTACAAACGTAGGATCAGAGAGAGTAATCAAGAAATTGAGGCGATACCGATAATCGATGAGCGGTCAGACCATTCTGCCACCAACGCGCGCATCGATGTGGAAACCTGCTTGAAGTATCTAACTGAAAAAGAACGGTCGGTGGTCCTCTTGTTCTACCTTGAAGATCAGCCCATCGAAAAAATAGCGAAAATCACCGGTATGCCAACCGGTTCTATTAAATCCTACCTTAGCCGCGCAAGGAGCAAAATGGCGCGGCTGATGCAACAATAAATGCTTAACACCGTTAATGGATTATATTATGAATAAAAACGCTGATAATATCGACGATACCATAAGAAATCTTCTAAAACGTGATTTGCCAAAAGAACGTAAAGATGAATGGTTTGTCAAAAAGGTGATGAACCGTTTGCCTGAAAAGCGCAAACCGACGTTTTCACGTCCTGAACTGATAAGTTTTGTACTCTCCACGCTTATTCTGCTATCGGGTTGGTTGTGGCTGTGGAATCAATTTAATTCGGAAGAAATGCTCACTTATAGCTCATTAGCAATGGGGGTCACTCTGATTGTGATGACATTCGGGCTTTTATCAGCCATTGCCTACCCTATCTTGCGACGCGGTTAGAGTCTGAACGGAATAGGGAGCAGGCAATGGACCGGGACATTCTCCTCGTTAACTTTGCCGGCTTCCCATTTCGGCATCTCGCTTATGAGGCGTACGGCTTCACGGTTAAGACTATGCTCAACCCCTTTGACAATACGAATGTTACTTATTGAACCGTCGGTATTGACTATGAAGCTGCACATTACGCGTCCCTGTATACCTTTGGTATATGCTTCGGCCGGATAACGCCTTGAATTGTTGATATATTTTATCAACTCCAAATCTCCACCTGGAAACTGCGGCTGTACATCGACGAAATCATATTCGTATATCTCCGTAGCCGGTGTGGGGCATGGCGTTTGATAATCAGGATAGCCGGAGGCGACGCGCCTTGCCTGCCCATTCAAGGAGAGAACGGTTGCAACTGTGAAAGTTATCAGTATTGAACGTCGGCAAAGATTTATAGTCATAATGCGAAAATTTCCTTATTTAGATGCTTTATGTCAGGAGAGTTAATAATCTAAGTTTTCAGTTCGCGATCTGCGTTAAGACTACGAATTTTGTGACAAATATAGTAGCTTATAATTACTAAGACAAAAGTCCCTATGCCATTTTGGGAATGATTATTATTGTTTATTCTTTGTTTACAATTTGAGCAACGGTTTGATTTCTGTTAAAAATTAGCTCGGGATTATAATACTACACGGTTATCATCCGTTATTATTCTGTTAAATTATGTGCCGGCCAATGTCGGCATTTCGCAGTGCGCGATATTTTTACAATGAATAGAATCAAGACCATAATACTCGCCTTGCCATTATTGTGCGCTTCAACCATACTGGCGCAAGACGGCTCAACGGCATATAACTTCCTGAATCACACCTCGTCGAGCCGAATATATGGACTTGGCGGCGTAAACATCACAACGATTGAAGACGATGTCAGCATCACAGATCAGAATCCTGCATTGCTTGGGCCTGAAATGACTATGCAGACAGTAGTCAACTATATGCGTTACGTCGGTGATTCCAATTTTGCAGGACTTAAATTTGCCCATAGTGCCGGAGAGCGCGCGGCATGGTCGGCGGGGATTCAATATTTCGGTTATGGTAATATGACCCACACCGATGAGGGAGGGAACATACTTGGTGAATTTTCAGCAAAAGATGTAGTGTTCAGCGGTAGCTATGCACACGACATCACTGACCGACTGCGGGGTGGTATCGCTGTAAAATATGTATATAGTTCCTATGAGGAATACACGGCAATGGCACTTGCGACCGATCTTGGTATAAACTATTATGATCCCGATAGAGATTTATCACTTTCTTTGGTAGTAGCCAACCTTGGTGGCCAGATAAAGAAGTTCAACGAGTCATACGATCGGCTTCCAATTGATGTTCGCATCGGTTGGACCCAATCGTTTGGTTCATTACCGTTAAGGTTTTCTGTCACCGCCTGGAATCTGACGAAATGGAGTTTACCTTACTATGACGGTGGTGACGGCTCTGTTGGAAGCGAGCCCAAAATAAAAGACTCTTTCAGCTCCAATCTGTTCCGTCATCTTATTTTCGGCCTTGATTTCGTGCCTAACGACCGATTCTATCTGGCACTTGGTTATAACTATAAGACACGAACTGACATGAACACATATTCAAGAAGTTTCGTGTCTGGATTCTCTCTCGGAGCCGGTTTGAATGTAAAACGCTTTGGCATCGGTCTGGCACTTGCGCAACCCCACACGGGAGCTACAACATTCATGGTGAATCTGAATCTAAATCTTGCTGATATTTTAAACTAATCAATGGTTATAATATGGCTTCAACAACCCCAAACATAATAATTGCGATTGACGGGTATTCCTCGTCGGGCAAAAGCACCATGGCTCGGGCTTTAGCCAAAAGCATCGGTTACCGTTATATCGATTCAGGAGCGATGTATCGCGCCGTCACTCTGTATGCGATGAGACACGGCATGATTTCTGATAGCGGAGTTGTTGACATTGATAAACTCGTGTCAGCGTTGCCCGATATAGAAATAGATTTCGCCGTCGGTCATGAAGGACAACACACACTGCTGAATGGCGAAGATGTCGAGAAACAAATAAGGCAAATGGACGTATCTTCAAATGTCTCCCCCGTGGCTGCTATACCACAGGTAAGGCGCGCATTGGTCGCCATACAGCAGGCTCTCGGCAAAGATAAAAGAATTGTGATGGATGGCCGCGACATCGGCACCGTGGTGTTTCCCGATGCCGAATTGAAAATTTTTGTTGACGCACCGGCACGCACAAGAGCCGAACGCAGATACAACGAGCTCCTCCAAAAAGGGGAACCCGTGTCATTTGAAGAAGTGCTTGACAATGTCGTAAGCCGCGACCATATCGATGAGACACGCAAGGAAAGCCCACTGCGCCGGGCCGACGATGCGATTGCGCTCGATAACTCGGATATGTCGCTTCAGCAACAGAACGATTGGCTGCTTTCAAGGTTCAACGAAGTCGTCTCAACTATTTAAAACCAGTATGCCGACTATTGAGATTGACCACAAATCAGGGTTTTGTTTCGGGGTCGTCACTGCGATACATAAAGCTGAAGAAGAATTAGCAAAATCAGGGAAACTGTATTGTCTCGGCGACATAGTGCACAACAGTGATGAAGTGCAACGGCTCCGCGACAAGGGGCTGGTGACCATAACCCATGACGATATGAAGCGGCTACATAACGTAAAAGTGCTTTTAAGGGCACACGGCGAACCTCCCTCGACCTATGAACTCGCACGGCGCAACAATATAGAGATTATTGATGCCACCTGCCCGGTGGTGTTGCAACTACAACGCCGCATAAAGCAGACTTTCGACACGCAATCGCCGCGTCCGCAAATCGTAATATACGGCAAAATCGGTCATGCTGAAGTTAATGGATTGGTCGGTCAGACAGATGGGGAGGCTATCGTGGTCGAAAATCATGATGATTTGAATAAAATAGATTATTCCAAAGATATCGCTTTATATTCCCAGACCACTAAATCGCTCGAAGGATTCAGATCAATAATTGAATCAATAAGCCATCGACTGGCCCCCGAGGCATCCTTCAATAGCTTCGATACTATTTGCCGCCAAGTCGCTAACAGAGTATCGGGATTGCGTGATTTCGCCGCATCCCACGAACTCGTTCTTTTTGTAAGCGGCAAGAAAAGCAGTAACGGGAAAATTCTATTCGCCCAATGCCATGATGTCAACCCCAACACATATCTGGTGTCGAACGCGTCAGAAATTAATCCCGCATGGATTTCCGGGGTGAAAAGTGTGGGTATATGCGGGGCAACTTCCACACCCCGTTGGCTGATGGAACAGGTAAGTGATAAAGTTTCTAATCTATGCTCGATTGATGGATAATTTTGTGGCGATAGATGTTGAGACTGCCAACTATGAGCCGTCAAGCATTTGTGCGATTGGAGCGGTGCAAGTCACTGACGGATGTATTACCGATAGGTTTTATGAACTCGTGTCCCCCGAACCGGATTGGTACGTCTGGCACTTTACCAACAAAGTTCACGGCATTTCGGCCAAAGATACATCCGATGCGAGATGTTTCGCTCATGTATGGGCCGATTTGTCGACATTGATTGGCAACAGACCGCTTGTGGCTCACAACAAAGCATTCGATGAGCGGTGTATTAAAGCTGCGTTCAAAGTATACCAGATGGATTATCCCGATTATGAATTTCTGTGTACCCTGCAAAAAGCGCGCCGCACCATTCCCCGCGGATTATGCTCGTCGTTCTCTCTGCCGGCTCTATGTGATTTCTTAGGAATACCGTTTAGTAATCATCACAATGCTTTGGCCGATGCCGAAGCGTGTGCGAAAATAGCAATGTCATTATTATGAAAAAAATACGTTTCGCTATCGGTTTTATTTTAATGTTCGCGACACTTTCATGTTCATCCAATGATGAACGCAACCGCATATCATCGGCAGGTAATTTAGGCCGAAAACAAGCGGCCGAACTGATTGATAACCACAACGACACTCTGAAAATGCAATATCTGTTGCTTGAAGCAAGGAGTTGTGAACAATTGCTGAGGGAACATAATTATAACACGGCAGCCGATACATTTATCATGGCATTTGAGGAGTATATCAGAGCGAATGATGATTCGCTCGCACAGTTGATTTTATAGGCCGTTTTAACTCAATTTATCGTTCAATCGGTTTGTAATGAAATTGCATTGTGTTAACTTTGCATTTCACTAAATGATGATTGACCATTTTATCAACATAATGACGAGCGGATTCCTCATTGGAATCCTGATTTCCGCGCCTATGGGGCCTATAGGTATGCTGTGCATACAGCGTACCCTTAACAAAGGCCGTACCGCCGGGTTATTTACGGGAATAGGCGCGGCATTGTCTGATTTCATCTATTGTCTGTTGACGGGATTGGGTCTATCATTTATCGAAGGGTTTATCAACCGCAACCAGATTTTATTGCAGATACTTGGAAGCATCGTGCTAATCGGGTTCGGCGTGTATCTGTTCAAGAAAAACCCGACAAGAAGCCTCAAGCCGGCTAACGACAGCAGTAGCACATTCTGGAGTGACCTTGTGACGGGCTTCCTTTTCACATTTTCCAATCCTTTGATTTTGTTTTTCATCATAGGATTGTTCGCCCGTTTCAATTTCCTGTTACCTGAATTCAAATACTACCACTATTTTGCCGGTTATGCCTCAATAATTGCCGGCGCATTAGTTTGGTGGTATATCATAACATTTTTTGTCAACAAAGTGCGTGCCCATTTTAACGTCAGATCCATGTGGCTTATTAACCGCATCATCGCACTTCTGTTGATGGCCATGGCTGCTGTAGGATTGTTCATGGGCATTAAAAATTATATACTGAGCTACAATGGATAAGACAATCAAGACCATTAATGTCCCTTTCATCCCGGAACTCGATGACTTCGCTCTCGAATCGGTTGAGAACCTTCTTGAGGAAAAGGGCACCAGACGCACCATCGAATCTCTAAACTGGCCTGATGAGTTCCCTTATCATCCATTGACTGTGTTCACGGCCGCACATTCAAAGAAATATATCTACATTGAATTTTTTGTAAGATGCAACTATCTCCGCGCAGTGAACTATCAGAACAATTCCCCTGTTTGCCAGGATTCATGCGTTGAATTTTTCATTGAACCTAAAAACGATGGCCGTTACTGGAACTTTGAGTTCAATTGTATCGGAGCGATAAATGCGTCTACACGCACCGAGAGGCACAATCCCCGGAGACTGACGGATGATGAGCTGAATCTTGTGAGACGGTTCGCATCATGTGGCAATAGACCATTTCAGGAGATTGAGGGGTTATTTGCATGGAACCTGATTATTGCGATTCCACTGGAGCTCATCGGAATCAACTATGATGGTCAACCATTAAAAATGAAGGGGAATTTCTACAAGTGCGCGTCAGGATGCTCACAACCCCATTTTTTGAGCTGGAATCCAATCGCAACTCCGCGCCCCGACTTCCATCAACCCGACTTTTTCGGGAACATCATCCTTGAGTGAATCTCGTTTAGTTAAAATTCAAAGTAAATCAAACTTTTAAGAGCTTTATCGGCTTATAATAGAAGAAGGCCAATATCGGCTGACCGCTATAATTCCGATAAGGTATGAAACACGTTATCTACTCTCTCCTCGCATTGATGACGGCTATTGCCGCCAATGCGTCGGCCAGTTTTGACAGGCCGGTAACGTTAGGCAGCACACCGCTTATACCATCTGTTGCCACAATGGAAAAATCAGGGCTATCCTCCCCCTATGATAATGCGGCGATAAAGTGTGCCAAATGGATTCTCTCTGTAAACATAAGCGATAATGACGATGAATCTTTAAATAACCTCAGGGAGGAAGCCAGTGAGTTTCTATTAACGTGGATGGATATGACCGACAAAGTCCATGTGACATTGGGTCATGAAATTTATCCATTGTTGGAGAATAAAGAGATTCTTGTCGCTTATCTTGCCGGAGCTGCGATTTACGCTGTAGAGAACCAGACTTCGGTTTATGACCATTCGATGAAAATTCATTCGCTTGGCGTGGCAATTAGTTATTATCAAGCAAACAAATCTCAATTAGGTGTATTGACCGGAATGGATTATTTGATTAAACTCCGTGATACTGGGAAACTCGATTACTATCTGACTGAGATTGCCCCGATGCTCTCAGAGGCATTGCCATCGGTAGCGCAACGGAACATTTACTGAAAAAAGATTTGCATAATTGAAAAAATAGGTGTACCTTTGCAGCGCAAAACCACAGAAATGGTACCATGGCCGAGTGGTTAGGCACCGGTCTGCAAAACCGTTTACAGCAGTTCGATTCTGCTTGGTACCTCCCGAAAGCCCGCTGTTTAGCGGGCTTTTAACTTATGGGCCAATGAATTTTATATTATTTTAATGCTCTTAATGGAACAACACTGGGATTTATCTGTTTTGATAAAGTGTAACCAAAATATCAATTATTATGTCAAAAGAAACAATTTTAGCCCAGTCTGCTGCCGATGTCTCAAAGACCGCAGCCAAAGTGTCGGCCGAAGCCGCCGCAGTAGCGGCAAAGGCTGAAGCAAAGAGCATTAACGACAAAGCCGCTGAAAAAATAGCTGATTTGAAGGATGCCGCGGCCGATAAACTTGATGATTTGAAGGATAAGGCGTCTGACTTGAAGGAATCAGCCGCTGATAAAATTTCAGACCTCAAGGATGCCGCAGCCGATAAACTGTCAGCAGCTAAAGAGCAAAGCAGCGGTTTCCTTGATAATATTAAGGAAAAAGCTAAGGATGTGGCCTCAGGTGCCTTAAATGCCGGAGCTAAAGCGGCCGATTTCTTAGCTGACAAGGCACGCGCGGGTGCTGATAAACTTGACGACTGAGCGTCAGCTCGCAGATGCCCGTCGGTATAGCACAATAGCTATTATAAGGTAAAGGATATTGGGAATCCACATGGCAATTAAAGGAGATGTCAAACCCGACACTGCGAAAGTCGATGTAACAGTCATAAACAAGATGTAGCTGAAACTTAGCAGCAAACCGATACCGATGTTTATTCCCATCCCCCCCTTCACTTTCCTTGAGGATAGTGCCATACCAATAATGGTAAGTATAAACGCCGCCGCAGTCATTGCGTAACGGCGATGATACTCAATCTCAAACGATTTGATGTTAGCGACCCCCCTCTGCTTTTGCCTTGATATATAGGTTCGCAGTTGGGGGGTTGTCAGCATCTCCTGGTCATTCTTTGCGATAAGAAAATCCTTGGGTTCAAACGGTATGATGGTATCAAGCTGCGAGCCTGTCCTTATGGCTTCTCGGGTCTCGTAGAAATCTCTAATCACATAATCTCTGACCTGCCATTGATAAAGTGTGTCCCATTTCACAGTTTGTGCTGTGAGACGGGAGACGAGACGCTTGTCCTTGAATGATTCAAGCGAGAATTTATACCCGGTTTTGGATACGTTGTCATATCTGCTCATATAGGCTATCTCACCTGGAGCTACCTGCATCATTATGTTCGCGCCATAATCGACGCGTTTATTTTTGACATAAGTATTTGTGTAAGCAATCCTTTCAACATTGGCCGGGGGTATTACATATGCGCTTAACAGAAACGTCGCGGCTGCTATTACAGCGGCTGATACCATATAAGGACGCAAAAGCCGGTTGAAGCTCATTCCGGCAGATAGCATGGCTATGATTTCAGAGTTGCCCGCAAGTTTTGAGGTGAAGAAAATCACAGCGATAAAAGTGAACAAAGGACTGAACTGGTTAGCGAAATATGGCAGGAAATTCAAGAAGTAATCAAATATCGTGGCCTGAATCGGTGCTTTGATAAATGAATCCAATTTTTCATTGACATCAAACATTATGGTGATCGCCAGAATCAATATTATGGCAAAGATGTATGTGCCAAGAAATTTCCTTATTATATACCAGTCTAACTTTTTTAGCATCTTGCAGTTGGTGTTGAATTTAATAGTTACAACCGTCGGGTCACGCGTTCCACCATCATAGGCTTCCATTGAGCGAAATCCCCCTCTATTATATGCTTACGAGCCTCCCCAACGAGCCAAAGATAAAACGCCAGATTGTGGATTGACGCTATCTGCATCGCAAGCAATTCCTGGGAGATAAACAGATGCCGAACATACGCTTTGGAATATGCTCTGTCAACAAAAGACGGGCCGTCGGCCTGAAGCGGCGAAAAATCATCGGCCCATTTCTTGTTACGCATATTCATAATGCCGTGAGCTGTAAAAAGCATTCCGTTTCGTCCATTTCGAGTGGGCATCACGCAGTCCATCATATCAACCCCGCGGTCTATAGCTTCCAGAATATTGGCCGGTGTGCCCACTCCCATCAGATAACGGGGTTTGTCTGCCGGAAGAATTTCATTGACAACCTCTATCATGTCATACATCACTTCGGCCGGCTCCCCCACGGCAAGTCCACCAATCGCATTTCCATCGGCACCAAGATCCGTTACAAATTTAGCGGATTCACGACGCAAATCGGGATAGGTACATCCCTGCACAATAGGGAAATAGGACTGAGTGAATCCATAAAGCCCTTCGGTTGCCTGATAGCGGTTCCAGCCGCGCTTTAGCCACTTCAAAGTCAAATCGAGCGATTTGCGGGCGTAGGAATAGTCGGCTGTTCCGGGAGGGCATTCATCCAGAGCCATCATTATATCGGATCCGATTATACGCTGAATATCGACCACGCCTTCGGGAGTAAACAAATGCTTTGAGCCATCGATGTGCGACCTGAAATAGGCCCCTTCCTCTTTCAGCTTGCGATTAGCTGAAAGTGAGAACACCTGAAACCCTCCGCTGTCGGTCAAAATAGGGCCGTCCCAGCCGTTGAATCTATGCAAACCTCCGGCTTGACGCAAAATGTCGGTTCCGGGGCGCAAATAAAGGTGGTAAGTGTTACCCAGAATAATCTGCGCTTTAACGTCATCACGCAATTCATGAAAATGTACGGCCTTGACAGAGCCTACCGTGCCTACAGGCATGAATATAGGAGTCTGAATCACTCCGTGATCGGTCGTAATCAAACCTGCGCGGGCGGCGGTTCCAGATGCGATAGCTTGAAGTTTAAAATCCATATCCGCGAATTTACGCCAACTTTGCCACATAGCCAAAAGTTGGATTCATGGCCCATAAAATACTAAATTATATTAACAGACGATGCCATAGCTACCTACGGGATATATTTGTCGTCCATGACTTAAAATTATTTGAGTAACTTCGCGATTGAAGATTCATAATCAACGCTTCACATATGAAAAAAATAGCAACACTACTTCTAACTTTACTACCAATCATGACATCGGCAGAAAATCCATTTTTTAAGGAATTTGACACTCCTCACGCCACTGTCCCGTTTAATATCGTAACTAACAGTCAGTATGAGGAAGCTATAGACCGCGGCATTAAAATCGCCCAAAAAGAGATTGATGCTATATGCAACCAACGTTCTGTGCCTGATTTTGAAAATACGATAGTGGCCTATGAACGCTCTGGACGCGACCTCGATAGGGTTGTCGAGGTGTTTTATGCTATGGAGTCGGCAATGAACAATGACGAGATGATGGACATTTCGCTGAGAGTATCCCAAAAGCTAAGCGACTATGCCACATCAATCACTCTTAACGAACGCCTTTGGGATCGCATAAAACAGGTGTATGACAACAAGGATAAGTACAATCTCGATGCCGAAGACAAGACTCTGCTACAGCGCACATATGACTCATTCGCTCTACAAGGGGCGAATCTCAAGGGGGATGATCGCGAAAAGTTCCGCAAACTATCAGCAGAACTATCAGAACTGACCACCAGATTCGGACAAAATGTGCTTAAAGAACTCAACACATATGAAATATGGCTTTCAAAGGAGGATCTTGCCGGGTTGCCTGACAGCTCCGTCGATGCCGCAGCACTCGCAGCGAAAAATAAAGGGCGCGAGGGCGAATACCTTTTCACCCTGGCTCAGCCTACATATATGGCTTTCATGAAATACTCCTCACGTCCTGATCTACGCGAAAAAATGTATAAGCTATATAGTAGTCGCAACACCAAAGGGGAATATTCTAATATTGACGTCCTGAAGCGTATCGCCGAAGTACGACGTCAGATTGCAAATCTGCTTGGCAGTGAAACTTTTGCACAACACACGCTTAAAACTAAAATGGCTGAAAACCCTGAGAATGTGTATGACCTTCTGGATCGACTTCGTGAAGCATATCGGCCAGCTCAATTAGCCGAAATCGAGGAACTTACTAATTTCGCCTCGGAATTTGAAGGTCATCCGGTTGTCTTAAACGCTTGGGACTATAGCTATTACAGCAATAAACTCAAAAATGCTAAATATGACTTTAATGAGGAGGAATATCGCCCTTATTTTGAACTTAACAACGTCATTGATGGCGTTTTTGGCCTCGCTACAAAACTTTATGGGCTGAAATTTACCGAAAATCCAAATATTCAAGTCTATCACTCCGAAGTCAAAGCATTTGATGTAACTGACGATAACGGAGATTTCATCGGTGTGATATATACAGACTTCTTCCCACGCGACAGCAAAAGCCCCGGTGCATGGATGACCGGTTTCAGAGCGCAGTCGATTGATGAGAACGGAGTAAATAACCGGCCTCATGTTTCTATCGTGATGAATTTCACAAAACCTACTGCCGATAAACCGTCTTTATTGACCCCCTATGAAGTGGAGACGTTTCTGCATGAGTTCGGTCATGCTTTGCACGGCTTGCTCGCTAACACCAAATACGCCTCACTTTCTGGCACATCGGTATATCGAGATTTCGTAGAGCTACCATCTCAATTCAACGAAAATTATCTCACCGAGAAAGAATTCCTTGACGGTTTTGCTAAACATTACGTCACCGGCGATCCCATTCCGCAGGGACTTGTTGACAAACTGATTAAGTCATCGCAATATGGAGCCGCCTATGCGTGCATTCGTCAACTATGTTTTGGCTATCTCGATATGGCATGGCATTCAACTAAAGCCCCGGTTGATGATCCTGTAGCTTTTGAGAATGCCGCACTTGAAAAGGTGCAGATATTCCCTGTCATCGAAGGCACTATGATTTCCCCACAATTCAGCCATATCTTTGCCGGAGGATACGCTGCCGGTTATTACAGCTACAAATGGGCTGAAGTGCTTGATGCCGATGCTTTCGCAAAATTTAAGGAAAATGGAATATTCGATAAGAAAACGGCTGATTCATTCCGAATCAACATATTGATGAAAGGCGGGACCGAAAACCCCGCTGAGTTATATCGCCGCTTCCGCGGTCACGATGCCACTATCGACGCTCTTTTAATCAGAGATGGAATTAAAAAAACGTCGGAACCGGCTTCTACTAAAATCGCGACACATAAAGATTAGGGATTCTTTTATTTGTCACCGAATTATTCATAGCTTCTCAGGTAAGCCAATATCAGAAACACAGCGGGCAACCCTTTATTAAGTTGCCCGCTTGTCATGTATATTAGCTATAAATTGATGGTATCGTCCGCTGTCATTTGTTCCTGCGCTGCTGACCGTTTACAGGAATAGTGAATATGAACTTCGCTCCGGGACGCTGATATGATTTGTCGACGTAAACTTTTCCTCCGAGCAAACAGGCTATCAACTTACAGATGTGCAGCCCTAACCCTCCTCCCGTAGTATATGGATCAAGTTTTTCAAATCTGTTGAATATAATGTCTTCTTTACCGTCTGGTATGCCGATACCTGTATCGGATACAGAAAACACAGCATCGTTACCATCGGGTGAAATGGAACACGACAACGTTATTTTGCCTTTTTTAGTGAACTTGGCGGCATTACTTAATAAGTTAATTAAAACTTGTTCCACCCTCGTCGGGTCTGTGTGGACAAGTGTCGTTTGGTCAGGAGCGTCAAAAACAAGCTCAACCCCATTGTTCAGCCGTCCCCGCACGCTTTCGAGTGGCATAGTGCACAGCGAGGTTAGTGAGACATCATTCAGTTTGACATTCATGTTGCCGTTCTCAAGTGCGGCAAGGTCAAACACATCATTTATCAGAGTTTTAAGCATATCACAACTCAGCAATACAACCTGAACGTATTTTTGCAGATATTTACGACTATTATCATCAACGAAATCCACAATCAGTTGGGTGTATTCTTCTATAGCGTTAAGTGGGGCCTGCACCTCGTGGCTCATATTATGGATGAAATCTGACTTTTGTTTATTAGCAGCCTGAGCTTCATTTCTAGCGATGATTAGTCTTTCTTGTGTCTCTTTCAGACTATCACTTTCAGCGACAAGCAGACTGTTGGTTTTTTTGAGATCGGCTGCGAGATGCTTAGACCGACGATAGGATTTGAACAACACGACAACAGACACAATCAATATTATCAATATAACAATCGACATGGTTATAAATATCGCAGTCCACTCCTGAGAATCCTTTCTGTGCTTGCTTTCAAGCATTGCGCTGTGAGCCTTGATTTCATTTATATCGTAAAGTATTTTCAATTCATTATAATGCTCGTTTGCGTTCAACTCTATATATTTCTGCAAATAATCATTAAGGCGGGTGGATGCAGTCAGTAGGGCATCCCTATCCCCTACTCGTGTCGCTGCTGTCACCATCTCCTCAAGCATTCGACGAATATACTGCACTTGTTTCGGATTGTCAATCTGCCGCTTCAGTATCGCAAGAGCTTCATCATATCGTCCTTTGCTCATCAAATAATAGACTTCGACTCTCTCATTGTTGGCGAGATCGGCCGATAGGTCGCTATTATTCTTCACAAGTTCTTTTATCTGTTTATAATATGAGTCAACTTCATCATTAGATAATGAAGCATAATTGCTGAGCATACGACGATATATCAGATAATAGTATCTATCGTAGCTTCTGTAAATTCTTCCTCTTTTGTGGTAGTCATCTTCAAGCCCTTTTATAATGTCAAGAAGACGGCTGCTCGCATTCAACGCTTTGGCCGGTTCATTTATATTGCCATATATAATATCCGCCTGTACATAATACATATTTCTAAGTGGTTCATAGCCATCAGGGAGTTGGTCTATCAATTCCCCAAGCTGATCCATGTAGCCACCAAGCAATGTACCGTGTGTTGATGCCCCAAGGTATATGCAGACTTTGAACAATTGTTCGATTCGTTGCAAAAGGGTCCGGCTATCATCAGCCGATTGATACTCGTTAAGGATTCTCAAAAGATAGGCTTGTCTATCTTCTTCCGAAGACAGAGATGCGCGGGTAGCCGCACGACTGAGCACAAGAAACGTTTTAGTTGCTGCTTGTTGTTTCGTCTCAGGCAATAAATCTACACGGTTTATCAGTATAGTCTGCAAAGAATCATTTTTCAAATATAAATTGGAGAGATTCCTGAGTATGTCGAGAACAGCTTCATTATCATGGTTATTAGTAGCGGTAACATATATTTGCTCACCTATTGCGGGCTTTTCCCTTTGCGGGCTTATATCAAAGAGATTGTATAGTATAGTTATCGAGTCTGATGGTGAAGTCGCCTTGGATAATTCTTGATTGAGTGATTTTATAATAGACTCTGTCTCTGTTTTTGACCGTGCCGCACCGACATGGATTTGAAGAGACAATATGGCGAACAAAGTCAAGAAGGTTAGTCTGATTGCATTCATAAATTATATATTTGCACAAAGTCGTTGTTATTATGCAAAGATACAACAATCTAATTAACTTTGCATTCATAAAAACAAGTTTATCTCATGAACAAACGAGTTAAAGGTTATCTTTTGGCCGCATTATCGGCAACGACTTACGGCATGAATCCATTGTTCGCAATACCGCTTTACAACGACGGCATGGATGCCAACTCCGTGCTGCTGTTCAGATACCTGCTTGCAATACCGGTACTTTTTATCATGGGTAAAGTGCGAGGTCGCAATTTCTCACTCAGAAGAGACCAATGGCTACCGGTAATGGCTCTCGGCATATTGGTCGCGTTGTCTTCGCTCGCCTTGTTCCAAAGTTACAACTTTATGAACTCAGGCATAGCGTCTACCCTGCTCTTCGTATATCCTGTAATGGTTGCGGTTATCATGGCAGTGGTTTTTCACGAGCGCGTGTCTGTGTTCACATGGTTCTGTATTGCTGTAGCCTCATTCGGTATTGCTTTACTATGCAAGAGTACTGGTGATAATCATATTGGTTTGACGGGAATTGGGCTTGTTATGTTATCAGCCCTATCTTATGCCATTTACATGGTGAGCGTAAACCGAAAGAAATTGTGTGACATAGCGACCCTTACTTTGACATTTTATATTTTGGCATTCGGACTTATGTTATTTTTGATTCCCGCAATCACCGGCGACGGCATAAAAACTCCTGAGCATTCTGTCTATTGGGTAAACCTGATTGGACTTGCGGTTTTCCCCACAGCAATTTCGTTTTTGTGCGCCACCTCTGCGATTCAATATATCGGGTCTACGCCGACAGCGATACTCGGGGCATTGGAACCAGTCACTGCCATCCTTTTCAGCGTGACACTTCTTAATCAGCCAATATCACCGAGCGATACCGTCGGAATGATTTTGATTATCGTTGCGGTAACCCTCGTGATTGCAGGTGGGAAAATCGTCGCTCCGTTGATTCGCATAAGACGTCTTTTTCCGAGATTAAGACGATAAGCTGAAATAATCAATCTCAAGACAGCATATTCAGAATAAAATGTTTAAATTTGTAGCTGATTTTGACGAGTGCATCCGTAAGTTACTTGTCGTAAATATAATTAATTAATTTTCAAATGATAAACATTACATTTCCCAACAATGACGTCAAGCAATACGAGAGCGGCGTGACCCCTTATGATATTGCTCAGAGCATCAGCCCCCGCTTGGCTCAGGATATTCTGGCCGCATCGGTTAACGACCAGGAGTGGGACATTATGCGTCCGATAACTGAGGACGCTTCAATCAAGTTGTTCAAATGGGACGATGCTGAAGGCAAACACGCTTTCTGGCATAGTTCAGCCCATCTGTTAGCTGAAGCTCTCCAAGAATTGTACCCTGGAGTGAAATTCGGCATCGGACCGGCTATCGAAATCGGGTTCTACTATGACATAGACCCGGGTGACAATCAAATCACCGCCGCTGATTTTCCTAAAATCGAAGCTAAAATGCTCGAACTGGCGCAAAAAAAAGAAGACATACGCCGCGAGAGCATCACCAAAGCCGACGCCCTCGATTTGTTTGGTAATCGCGGGGAGACATACAAATGCGAGCTAATCAGCGAGCTTGAAGATGGACATATAACAACCTATACACAGGGTAATTTCACAGACCTGTGCCGTGGTCCGCATATTCCCAATACCGCACCAATCAAAGCGGTTAAGATAACTTCCCTCGCCGGTGCGTATTGGCGCGGTGATGAAAAACGCAATCAGTTGGTACGCGTCTATGGCGTAACTTTCCCCAAGAAGAAAATGCTTGACGAATATCTTGCCATGCTCGAGGAGGCCAAGAAACGCGACCACCGCAAACTCGGCAAAGAGATGGAGCTGTTTGCATTTTCGGCCAACGTTGGTGCAGGACTGCCATTATGGCTACCGAAAGGCGCAGCACTCCGGGATAGACTGGAACAATTCCTCCGTAAGATTCAGAAACAATACGGTTATCTTCAGGTAATCACGCCCCATATAGGCAACAAAATGCTCTATGTCACCTCGGGCCACTATGCTAAATACGGCAAAGATTCGTTCCAACCCATTCACACACCCGAGGAAGGCGAGGAATACCTCTTAAAACCGATGAACTGCCCTCATCACTGCGAAATCTTTAAGGCTTATCCGCGCAGCTACCGCGATCTGCCTTTACGACTCGCAGAGTTTGGCACGGTATATCGCTATGAACAGAGTGGAGAGCTCCATGGATTGACGCGAGTGAGAGGCTTTACGCAGGACGACGCACATATCTTCTGCGCGCCTGATCAGATCAAAGATGAGTTCCTTAAAGTGATGGACATTATCTTCTACATTTTCAAGGCTCTCAAATTTGACAACTTTGAGGCTCAGATATCGCTCCGTGATCCAAACAACAAAGATAAATATATCGGCAGTGACGAAAACTGGCATCTCGCCGAAAACGCCATCATCGAAGCCTGCAAAGAAAAGGGTTTGAACGCCCGCACTGAATTAGGTGAAGCCGCATTCTATGGGCCGAAACTCGATTTCATGGTGAAAGACGCAATTGGCCGCCGTTGGCAGTTGGGCACGATTCAAGTCGATTACAATCTGCCTGAGCGTTTCCAGCTTGAATACACCGGTGCCGACAATCAGAAGCATCGTCCCGTAATGATACACCGCGCGCCGTTTGGTTCCATGGAGCGTTTTGTGGCCGTGTTGCTTGAACACACCGCAGGTCGTTTCCCCCTTTGGCTCGCACCCGACCAGGCAGTTGTGCTCCCAATTAGCGAAAAGTTCAACGACTACGCTTACCAAGTTGCCAAAGAGCTCAATGCTGCAGATGTAAGAGCTATCGTAGACGACCGCAACGAGAAAATCGGCAAGAAGATTCGCGACAACGAGCTTAAACGCATCCCCTACCTCTTGATTGTGGGCGAGAAAGAAGCCCAGAATGGTGAAATATCCGTAAGAAAACAAGGAGAAGGTGATAAAGGTACGATGAAAATTAGTACCTTTGCACAAAATTTGACTGACGAGGTCAACAATATGATAAATCAATAATCCACTGAATGGAGAAAAAACCTCTGTATTCTGGACCGCGTCCTCCCATGAGGAATAACGGACCGCAACAACGCCGTCAAGGCGCCCGTGACAACGCTAAAGATGCGTACGCCATCAATGAACGCATTCGTGCCCGCGAGGTGCGGCTTGTTGGCGACAACGTTGAGACAGGTGTATATCCCATTCAGGAGGCATTGAGAATAGCCGATGAGCAAGGTCTTGATTTGATTGAAATCTCGCCCAACGCTGCGCCTCCGGTATGTAAAATTCTTGATTATCAAAAATTCCTCTATCAGCAAAAGAAACGACAGAAGGAACAAAAAGCTAAATCGACTAAAGTTGTTGTCAAAGAGATTAGATTCGGCCCTCAAACCGATGACCACGACTATAACTTCAAGCTGAAACATGCCATGGGCTTCTTACAGGAAGGCTCTAAAGTAAAAGCCTATGTATTCTTCAAAGGCCGTTCGATATTGTTTAAAGAACAAGGCGAAGTGTTGCTTTTACGTTTCGCCAATGACCTTGAAGACTACGGAAAGGTGGAGCAACTACCGGTTCTGGAAGGGAAACGCATGATTATTATGCTGTCTCCTAAAAAGAAAACCCAATCCTGACAGTCGCATTGCGTAATAATAATATTATGATGCCACGAGTTGGCAATGATAATATATAACTCGAATTAATAACTTTAACGTAACAAAAATGCCCAAGATTAAAACTAACTCCGGTGCCAAAAAGAGGTTCGCCCTTACCGGATCAGGAAAAATCAAAAGAAAACATGCTTTCAAAAGCCACATCTTGACCAAGAAGACTAAGAAGCAGAAAAGAAATCTCACCCACACAGGTCTCGTTTCACGAGTAGACGAGGGCAATGTAAAGGCATTACTTGGTCTCAAATAACCTGGTTAAGAGAGTTTCTCCGTTTTTTAATTCGTGATTTAAATTTTTTATTAACCGAGTGTTTAGCAACAAAGAGCAATAGCCGCTAACATTCAAAAATTATCAAAAAATGCCAAGATCAGTCAACCACGTAGCTTCAAGAGCTCGTCGCAAAAAAATCCTGAAATTAACTAAAGGTTATTACGGATGCCGTAAAAACGTTTGGACCGTCGCTAAAAACACATGGGAAAAAGGTCTGACATACGCTTACCGTGACCGCAAGAATAAAAAACGCAATTTCCGTGCGCTTTGGATTCAGCGTATCAATGCTGCCGCACGAATGGAAGACCTCACCTATTCTAAGCTGATGGGGCTCATCCACAAAGCCGGTATCGAGATTAACCGCAAAGTCCTTGCAGATCTCGCGCTCAATAATCCCGCAGCATTCAAGGCAATCGTTGACAAGGTGAAATAAACCGATTCAATTGAAATAAATCAAAATTGGCCACATTGACACAAGTCTTTGTGGCCGATTTTATATTAAGTAAAATTTATAGAGACAATGACATAAAAATCGCCATTGGCCGTTCCATTAATTCAGCCAATGGCGACTTATCATATCGCTCACGTTGTGTCTATCTACGCGAATAGGTCATATCGCAGGTAGCTTTAAGACCGGGGATATTGTAAACTATGTGAAAGACGAGTTTCGTTTCCGTGAGAGTTTTAATGGTAACGTCCATCATCTCAGCATCCGACTCGCTCCAAGCGTCCCAGTCAAACTTATTCCCATCAACGGTGTAATGTTGCCCGTTACAACGATTTCCGCTAAATCGCAGGGTCTGATCATAGAAGCCGCTCACCCCCATTTCCGAGGCAAGTTCGCCTAAATCGTCCTTGTCGATAGTAACTGTCTGTCCGGCCACATTCATTTTTCCGAACTCAAAGTCCCATGTTCCCTCAAGCTGGTCCTGGTCTATTTTAGGGCCGTCCCCGTCACTGTCGCTACAAGAGGTGAAACAAGATAAGGCCACAATGGTCATCAGGTAGAAGAACAGGTTTAAAATTTTGCGTTTGTTCATGATTTGAATAAGTTAAATTAGTATATCGGTTCACTACTGTCCACTAAAAATGGACAAGGTTAAAAATTAAATAAATTCGGTTCACTTGAATCATATCGGTCTTTGA
>CANQQE010000002.1 GCA_947625935.1 uncultured Muribaculaceae bacterium
TACAACAAAACTTGATATTAGTAGAACCTCATTGAAAAATGACTGCATGAAACAGGGTCGAGAGGAATAGTCTGGCTGACAGACCCGAAGAAACTACCGGGCAAAATTAGCGTCCGCCTCTTTCGGACTGCAAGGCCGGATATTCAATATAGAAAAGGAGGCCATTTACAGTCTCCTTTTCTATTTTCTGTGAGTGGGTATCTTATGTATCATTCTCCGGTATGTCATCGGAGGAATCTTCGTCATCGTCCATAATCTCGGTTTCAAGATCGAGGCTTAGTTCATCTTTAAGCATCTGGTAGTCGAAGCATAATGCCTTGGGGCGATTATACTTTACTCTTCGTACCTGCTGTCCGTTATCCTCCTGCATTACGACTTCCGGAACCCCATTCTGATTGAGAATTACAAATCTGTCCTGCTTGATGCCGAGATACGATTCATGCGACTTTAGGTATGACAATATCGTCGACCAGTTGGATCGGCTCGATGTCGGGTTGTTGGAGCGTACACGGAACAGTTCCGCCGTGGCTGCCGTCTTGGCATCACCTATCCCGAGATCACAGAGATGCAGACTCGCGCCATCATCGAAGCGGCACTCGCCGTCAAAGAGCGCGGCATCGATGTTCACCCCGAGATTATGATACCCTTGGTCGGCTCACTCAAAGAAATACAAAATCAGGCCGATGTAATCAACATCACCGCAGCCAAAGTGTTTGAGGAACAAGGCCGCAGTGTGGCTTACAAAGTCGGAACGATGATTGAAGTGCCCCGCGCCGCACTCACCGCCGACCAGATTGCCACTGTTGCCGACTTCTTCTCATTCGGAACCAACGACTTGACCCAGATGACATTCGGTTTCTCACGCGATGACGCGCCCAAGTTCTTGAAATTCTACAAGGAACATGGCGTAATCAAGACCGATCCATTTGAAGTTCTTGACCAAGAAGGTGTTGGCCAACTCGTCAGAATGGGCGTCGAAAAAGGACGCGCCACCAAGCCCGAACTCAAAGTAGGTATCTGCGGAGAGCACGGCGGTGAACCATCTTCTGTAAAATTCTGCGCCAAACTTGGCATGAACTACGTTAGCTGCTCACCATTCCGTGTGCCCATTGCTCGCGTAGCTGCGGCCCAGGCTGCCATCGAATAAGAGCGAACATCGTAATACTGTATAGAAGCTGCAATGCTTGTCCTGTCGGCAACATTGCAGCTTCTTTTTGATATCTGAGTCTGGAACGAGCTTCAGTCAGTTTATGTCCGCAAAGAGCCGACAGACGCACATACCCGCAAGTTAATTTCGTTTGCTTAAAACAAACGGGGCGGAAAACAAAATGCTTCCGACCCGCTCGTTATTTAATATAATTGTCGTATTATAGCTTATTTAGCTGACTTGATGTAGTTCACAATCCATTCCCCCACCTCCTTGGTGCCGTAATGCGGCGCACCTTCAACCTGAATCTCGGGGGTGCGCACATTCGCATCAAGCGAGGCATTGACCGCGTCGCGTATCAATCGACCTTCATCACGGAGGTCAAAATACTCAAACAACATGGCTACCGACAGTATCTGCGCAAGAGGGTTAGCTATGTTCAAACCTTTTGCCTGAGGCCAAGAACCATGAATAGGTTCAAACACAGGGGTGCTTTCGCCCGTGGATGCCGACGGTAACAGCCCCATAGATCCGCTGATAACACTACCCTCGTCGGTCAGAATGTCGCCGAACGTATTCTCGGTAACCATGACATCAAAAAAACGAGGTTCTTGAATCATGCGCATGGCCGCATTGTCGACATACATATAATCAGTCTCAACATCGGGATATTCAGGAGCCATTTCTTGCGCTATCTTGCGCCACAAACGGCTCGAAGCAAGCACGTTGGCCTTATCTACCACAGTCAGATGTTTGCGACGGCGACGGGCGTATTCATAAGCAGTGCGCAAAATGCGTTCAATCTCAGGCCGGGTATAGGCGTTGGTGTCATAAGCACGGTCGTTGTCCTGATACTTTTCACCGAAATACATCCCCCCTGTCAATTCACGGATACAGATGAAATCGGCTCCATCGACCAGTTCCGGACGCAAGGGTGATTTGTGAAGCAGGCATTTGAATGTTTCAACCGGACGGATGTTGGCAAACAGTCCCAACTTCTTGCGCATGGCGAGCAAACCCTGCTCGGGACGCACCTTGGCCGTGGGATCATTGTCAAATTTAGGGTCTCCGACAGCCGAAAACAGCACGGCATCGGCCTCTTTACACACCTGATAGGTCGCTTCGGGAAACGGGTCACCGACCTTGTCGATAGCGTCAGCACCGCATATCGCATATTCATAGCTGACCTCATGTCCGAATTTTTCACACACGGCGGTCATCACGTCTACCCCCTGCCGGGATATTTCAGGCCCGATGCCATCGCCGGGCAACACTGCTACTTTCAGTTTCATATCTTTATTCTATAAATTTTCTATCAAATTAAGCATTTTCACTGTAGCTTGAATCGCCGCCTCGGTCTGGTCGGCGTCAAGCCCGCGGGTTTTCAATATATGGCCCTCATAATCCCAGGTGATAGTGGTGTGCACGAGAGCGTCGGTATGTCCTCCCGGAGGTATGTTGACGGCGTAGTTGGTAAGCGTAGGGAACTTGCGGCCGAGACGGCCTTTATAAATCTGCCTGACCGCTTTCACAAATGCGTCATATTGTCCGTCGCCAACCGCTGTTTCCTGATATTCCACACCATCGATGTCAAGGCGTATGGTAGCCGTCGGTCTGAGACCGTGCGACAAATTGAGCGCATAGTTTATTATTCTGACGCTGTTTGAAATCGTTGAATGCTTTATCACGTCGGCCACGATGAAAGGGAGATCACCAGGAGTGACTATCTCTTTCTTGTCGCCAAGTTCAATTACGCGGTCGGTCACCTTTCTGATCTGGCTCTCGGTCAGCTCGATTCCTAAACCCTCAAGATTCTTTTGTATGTTGGCTTTACCCGACGTTTTACCAAGGGCGTACTCTCGCTCGCGCCCGAATCGCTCAGGCAGCAAATCGTTGAAATACAAATTATTCTTACTATCACCGTCGGCGTGTACTCCGGCACATTGAGTGAATACGTTCTCCCCTATCACCGGCTGGTTCGGCGGCACGAGAATCCCGGCAAACGACTCAACGATATGGCTTACTTTGTTGATGCTCTTTTCATCTACCCCCGTCACTAACTTGAGATGGTCATGTGTCACCGCGATAACGCTCGACAAAGTGGCGTTTCCGGCGCGCTCACCAAGTCCGTTGATAGTGCAGTGGACTCCATGCGCCCCGGCCTGCAAAGCGGCAAACACGTTGCCGGTGGCGAGGTCATAGTCATTATGGGCGTGGAAGTCGAAATGAAGACCCGGATAGCGGTATAACATCCTCTTGACATAGTAGAACGTTTGTGTCGGTGTGAGTATGCCAAGCGTGTCGGGAAGCATGAAACGCGCTATCGGCAGGGCGGCTATGGCATCCATCAGATGGTAGAGGTACTGCCGCGAGTTCTTGATTCCGTTTGACCAATCCTCAAGATAGAGATTGACGGTCAGTCCGGCCTCTTTTGCCCGCTCCACCTCTTCGGCAATCGCTGCTATATGTTCGTCCGGGGTCATCTTCAACTGATGGATGCAATGCGGTTCAGAACCTTTGCACAGCAGGTTGATTACGGTGCCTCCGGCACGCTTGATCCAGTCAATCGACCTGCCACCGTCAAGGAAACCGAGTATTTCTATCTTGCCGAGATTTCCGTGACGTTTAGCCCATGAACAGATTTTGCCGACAGTCTCAAACTCCCCGTCCGACACCCTTGCCGAGGCGACCTCAATCCGTGGCACGTTAAGTTCCTGAAGCACTAAACGAGCGATGCTCAGTTTCTCGGAAGCCGAGAACGACACCCCCGACGTCTGCTCGCCATCGCGGAGCGTGGTGTCCATCAGTTCAACCCACCGACCACGCGGGGCGGGCGTATGTGTTGGCCAGTTATCTAACTGACTCATAATTTTCTATATCCTCTTTTTTCGACAACAGATAGTCAATATCGTCAAGCCCGTTTATCAGGCAATGCTTTTTGTAAGGATTAATCTCGAATTTTTCAGAGTTCCCGGTAGCAAGATTGGTTATTGTCTGCGCCGGAAGATCGACCCTGACCTCTGTCAGATTATCAGCCTCTATCGAGGCGAAAAGCTCTGCGAGAAACGCCTCGCTCACCACCACGGGCAACACGAAATTGTTTAGCTCGTTGTTTTTGTGGATATCGGCGAAGAAACTCGATACAACCACGCGAAAACCATAATCGGCGATCGCCCATGCGGCGTGCTCGCGCGACGAGCCTGAACCGAAGTTTTTCCCGGCCACAAGTATTTTGGCGTCCTGATAGCGTGAGTCATTAAGCGGGAACTCTTTAATCGGGTTACCGTCTTTATCGTATCGCCAGTCGCGGAACAGGTTCTCGCCAAAGCCTTTGCGGGATGTGGCTTTCAGGAATCGAGCGGGTATTATCTGGTCAGTGTCGACATTCTCCATCGGAAGCGGAACACAAGTGGAGGTGACTACTTCAAATTTCTGTTTCATCTTCTAAATCACTTTTCTGATTAAACTACTTCTCGTTCATAAGCTTTCTCGGATCGGTCAACACTCCTGTCACTGCCGTGGCGGCGGCAACGAGCGGACCGGCAAGAATAGTGCGCGAACCCGGGCCTTGACGACCCTCGAAATTACGGTTAGAGGTCGATACCGCAAGTTTTCCCGCAGGCACTTTGTCCTCATTCATGGCCAAGCAAGCCGAGCATCCGGGCTGTCTTAGTTCAAAACCGGCTTCCGACAGCACTTTGTCGAGCCCTTCAGCCTTAATCTGGCTGTCGACCATCCATGAACCGGGCACAAGCCATGCCGTGATTCCGGGAGCTTTCTTTTTCCCTTTTACGAGCGACGCAAATGCCCTGAAGTCTTCTATGCGTCCGTTGGTACAGCTACCGAGGAACACATAATCGACCGGAACGCCTTCAAGGGTCTGACCTACCTCAAAGCCCATGTATTCCAATGATTTGCGATATGACAAAGCACCTGCCTCGTCACTTTCATCGGGAGCCGGAATCGCTTCACTGATGCCGATACCCATGCCCGGATTAGTGCCGAACGTGATGCGTGGCTCAATATCCGCAGCGTCAAAATTGACTTCCGCATCAAAATGTGCGTCATCGTCGCTATAAAGTTTTTTCCACTCCTCGACAGCCTTGTCCCACGCGGTGTCTTTAGGAGCGAATTCACGGCCGCGGCAATACTCAAACGTCGTCTCGTCAGGAGCTATCATCCCACCGCGGGCACCCATCTCTATCGAAAGGTTACAAACGGTCATGCGCTCCTCCATCGACAAAGACCTGATAGCCTCGCCGGCATATTCAACAAAATAGCCGGTCGCTCCCCCTGTGGTCATCTTGGCAATGATATACAAGGCTATATCCTTGGCGGTCACCCCCTGACGCAACTTTCCATTGACATTTATGCGCATAGTCTTGGGTTTGGGCTGGAGTATGCACTGCGAGGCAAGTACCATCTCAACCTCGCTTGTACCTATGCCGAATGCCACGGCACCGAAAGCCCCATGAGTCGACGTGTGGCTATCGCCGCATACTATGGTGTAGCCTGGCAACGTCAGCCCGTTCTCAGGGCCTATCACATGGATTATACCATTTTTCGGATGGCCGAGGCCATAAAGTGTAACGCCAAATTCATTAGCGTTGGCGGTCAAGGTCTCCACCTGATTTCTCGACACCGGATCGGCTATCGGTTTATCCTGGTTTTGTGTCGGTATGTTATGGTCGGGCGAGCAAAAAGTACGTTCGGGCCTGAACACCTTCAAGCCGCGACGGCGCAGCCCCTCGAATGCCTGGGGACTTGTTACCTCGTGGCAATAATGGCGGTCTATATAAAGCTGTGTTGGACCGCCGTCAATAACATTGACCGAATGCGCGTCCCATATTTTGTCAAATAATGTCTTTCCCATTGCTAATATATTATGCGTAAATGGTTTATTTCTCAGGCTTGTCTATCTCACAAACTTGTTTATCGCATCGATAAACGCCTCGGCGCTCGCCGCAACAATGTCGGTGTTGGCTGAGAAGCCATAGTAGCTGCCACCGTCATGCTCCACGGTCATGTGCACCTTGCCGACATCGTTGCTCCCCTTGTTGATGGCCTGGATAAGGAATTCCTTGACCACCATAGTGCGGTGGATTATGAGCTTGATTGCCGAGATAGCGGCATCAACCGGGCCATTACCCGATGCGCAAGCCTCAAACTTCTCTCCCGCTATGTCAAGACCGACACTGGCAACCGACTGTATGCCGACTCCGCTTGTTACCTGCAGGAAATCGAGCTTGATGCGATGTTTCGACGCATGATGTTTCCCGGCAAGCATCAACACATCATCATCGTTAATCTCCTTCTTGCGGTCGGCGAGCTTGAGGAACGATTCATAAGCCTTGTCGAGCGCATCTTTGTCAAGGTCTATGCCCAAGACATGAAGGCGGTGTTTCAATGCGGCGCGGCCGCTTCGGGCCGTGAGCACTATAGAGTTTTCGTCGACACCAACATCTTTCGGGTCGATTATCTCATAGCTCTCGCGGTTTTTAAGTACCCCATCCTGATGTATTCCCGACGAATGAGCAAAAGCATTACGCCCCACAATAGCTTTGTTGGGCTGCACAGGCATATTCATCAGGCTCGACACCATGCGGCTGATACCATATATTTTAGTAGTATTGATGTTCGTATCAATGTTAAGCTCACGGTGTGAGCGGCAAATCATGGCGACCTCTTCAAGCGAAGTGTTACCGGCGCGCTCACCTATGCCGTTGATCGTCACTTCGGCCTGGCGCGCCCCGTGCATGACACCCGACATCGTGTTAGCCGTGGCCATGCCAAGGTCATTATGACAATGCGTGGCTATGGTGACTTTGTCGATACCATCGACGTTATCCATCAGATATTGTATTTTCGCGCCAAACTCGGCAGGGAGGCAATAGCCCGTAGTGTCAGGGATGTTGACCACAGTGGCCCCGGCCTTGATGACAGCATCGACAACACGGGCGAGGTATTCGTTGTCGGTGCGACCGGCATCCTCAGCATAAAACTGAACATCCTCGACAAAACGCTTCGCATATTTCACACAAGCTATCGCGCGTTCCAGAATCTCCTCACGCGTGGAGTTGAATTTGTATCTGATATGGTAGTCCGACGTGCCAATGCCTGTGTGGATGCGTTTGTGTTTGGCATACTGCAAGGCGTCGGCGGCGACACGGATGTCATTTTCCACCGCACGCGTCAGCGCACATATAGTGGGCCATGTCACAGCCTTTGAAATTTCCACTACTGAGTTGAAATCGCCCGGACTTGAAACCGGGAAACCGGCTTCAATCACGTCAACGCCGAGTTCCTCCAGAGACTTGGCCACTTCAATTTTTTCCACAGTGTTAAGCTGGCACCCCGGCACCTGCTCTCCGTCACGCAATGTCGTGTCAAATATGAATAATCTATCGCTCATAGACTTTGACTGATGCGAAGCCTGTAGCTCCGCAGGTTAAATGGGTTAATCCGCATAATCTTTCGATTAGCGTCGGTTAAAAAGCTAAGGGGTCAAAGGAATTTATAAATATGCAAACCTTCAATCTCAACACTTCAACCGTTAACAATGCTATTTTGTTGCAAAGTTACTATAAAAATCATGAGAGACAAAATAATTCGCAATTATTTCGTCTCTCACAGTTACTATTTATAATTTTATCGACAGATACCTGCGATTCTTACAACTTCTTCAGGCGCAAGCAAGCCCAACGGTCGCGGGTCGAGATCCCGTCAGGGGTCAATCCATGCTTTGCCGCCGCGGCCTCAACTACAGGCACGTCCTCCTCATAAAATCCGCTAAGAAGCATGCTTCCTCCTGGCATCAACGCTTTAGCATATGCGGCAATGTCGCCGGTAATGACATTACGGTTTATGTTGGCTACGAATAAATCAACAGGAGCCAATCCGCCAAGCATAGCAGCATCACCAAGCAGCACTTTTATTTCGGGATGGCCGTTAGTTTCCACATTTTCCACGGCGTTCTCGTGGGCCATCGGGTCAATCTCTATGGCAGTCACAGGCGACGCTCCCCTCATAGCCGCAAGAATCGCGAGAATCCCGGTGCCGGTTCCCATGTCAATCATTGACTTTCCCTGCAAATCAGAGTCCAGCAGACGCGCGATGATAAGAGAAGTCGTTGCATGATGACCGGTGCCAAATGCCATTTTAGGGTCAATAACAATGTCATAACGGCACTTGGGAAAATCTGTATGAAATGAGCTGTGAATCACACAACGGTCATTGACAACTATTGGCTGAAAATAATTTTTCTCCCATTCGCTGTTCCAGTCGCGTCCCTCCACAAAAGTGTGGGTCACTCTGATATCGCGATTCCCACCGGGGAGTGTCTTGACAACTTCGTCCACAGCGCATTCGTCAGCCGACTCCTGACGGATATAGGCCGTCAATCCATTCTCGTCAGGAACAAAACTCTCGTAACCGATTTCGCAAAGCGCGTCAGCCAGCAAATCAGTGGCCACTTCGTCACATGGTGTCATATCCACCCTCGTTTCAATATAGTCATTCATAATATTTGATACTTACATAATTATCACGCCACAAAGATACAACCTTTACTCGCCAGCGACAAATAATACATCTCTCCCATTGAAATAAAGAAAAGCGGGCAACTACTGATTAGCTACCCGCTTACGTTTATCGCAGCGATCGGCTTGACTGTAGATCAAGCCGTCGGTCAATGACATCTCAACTATTACTGAGCGACAGCCGCTGTTTTCGGAGCTCGCTGATTAGCTCCGCGTTTTAAATCCTTACCACCCTTGTGCATTTTGCCTTCAGGGCGACCGCCGGGACGCACACCGTCTGACACGACTATATTCTCAAGAAACACCACATACTGGTCAGGGGTCAAAATACTTTTGACCTGGTTGAGATAATCGCGTTTAGCCTGCTTGCGGTCAGCGCGGGCCTGTTCTTTAGCCGCCTTTTTATCGGCCTTGCATTTCTCTTTGTTGGCTTTGCAGTTGGCTTTCAAAGCATCAAGTTTCGACTGCTGGTCGGGGGTTAGGGCGATACCTTCAAAGGCATTGCCACTTTTGCACACACCTTTATCGCAGGTCTTCTTATCACCTTTAACACATCTTTCGGTCTGAACACCGGAAGTAGCAGTCGCCGACAACTGTTGCGCATAGGTTGATAATCCGGCCATTGAAGCGACAGCCACCGCGAGAATCATAATTTTCTTTTTCATAATAATCAATTCAATTTTAAAAATTTGTTTGATATTATGACAATCCCACAGTCAAATGGTTTATTAGATGTCAGGCTGTTATAACCATCTTTAACCACAATGCTTAAAAACAGTTTAGCAAAGGCCGATTCTCGTTTTATGGCCTCTCGCGATTATCTGACCGCTTTTTTACATACCTTGACAACCTCGCCACCGTTAAGATAACGCACAAGATAAATCCCTTTCTTTAATTCCGACAAAGCCGACTCAACATCAACCGTAGCAAGTTTTGAGCCGGTGAGCGAGTAGACTTCGATAGCGTCATACGCCGATGCGTCAACCGCTATCTCTGAAACCCCCGACACATAGTAGGGCGGTATCTCAAGCCGATACTTCGCCTCGCCATAAGCATTAGAGACTTTAATATCCACCCAGGCATAATTTACTGTAACAATATTTTTAGCCTCACCATGCGCTATCGGATGTCCGTTTGAAATGTAATCATCGACAATAACGGTATTTTCTTGCTCCACCGAATATTCAAGCCTGTCACTGCCCTGATAATCGACTTCAAAATAGATGTCGTTATAAAGATACATACCATCCGATTCTTTATCGAACGGAGACCTACCGGTAATAGTGACCGAATTGATTACAGGAGTTTCTCCCTCGGCACAGACATCCACGGGCATAATCGTAATCATAGCCAACTAAACAAGCAATGTTTTGTAAATTCTTTTCATAATTCATCATTTTTAATTAATATTATTAATCACATATGTGCAATCACATCGTAATTTTTCCAAAAATTAAGAACAAAAACTATAATTACCTAAAACGCAAATTTAAATTTAACCAATTTTAATTTGTGAATTTCGTCAACATCCTTCACACGATTTTGAACCCGGCAAAATTTCATAAATAGGATTAAATAGACTAACTTTGCATTAAACATATAGATAGAAATCAAGCATAAAATGATTGAATATATAAGAGGTGAAGTGTCGGAACTAACTCCTACATACGCCGTAATTGATTGCGGTGGGGTCGGTTATCTGCTAAACATCACACCGCCTGCCTATGAACGTCTTGAGGGGCTGCAGGCTGCCAAACTGCTTGTTCATGAAGCGATACGCGAGGACGCGCACACTCTTTTCGGGTTCATCGACGAACGCGAACGCTCATTATTCAGGGCGTTGATAGGCGTGTCGGGGGTCGGAGCAAACACCGCCCGCATGATACTATCGTCGATTCCGGCTTTGGAACTTGAGGGAATCATAGCCTCCGGCGACCACTCACGCCTAAAAAACGTGAAAGGAATTGGAGTTAAGACCGCTCAACGCATAATTGTTGACCTCCGGGATAAAATAAAACCCGGCGACGATGCGTTAATATTGCAGCCTGTTAAATCGTCTGAAGCCCATGACGAGGCTTTGGCTGCGCTTGTGATGCTTGGATTCCCACGCCCGCAATCGGCCAAAGTATTAAAGAAACTGTTTGAGGTCGACCCCACTTTAAAAGTGGAACAAGCCATCAAACGCGCGCTGACGATGATGTGACAGTAGCGGGACACGCCGCTCGGCAACGTTTGCGCTTTCGCGCTCCCTATCGCGTTGAATTTTAAAGCGGCATCCGCAGTGACATTGCAATGAGAAAGAGTATCGACCGAAAACGAATAAAACGACTGATCATAGTCTGTGGATGCGTGGCCGCATTCACAGCATCATCTTTTATTGCCGTTGGTCAGTACTATAAACCGTCAATCGCCCCACCGCCACCCGCACTTCCGGCTCTCCCCGTGCCAGCCAATCCGGCCGACTCGATAATGATGCCGTTCCCCGTGCAGCAAACCATCCCGCAGAGCTATGAAGACCTGATGGAGGACGAATTTGCCGGTGACCTCGCATCGCCTTCCAATATAACCACCCAAGCTGAATTTGACCCTGAAACAGGTTACTATGTGGTCAGGACCAAACTCGGCGACCAAGAGATAGCCACCCCTTTCCTCCTTTCGGAAAGCCAATACAACAACTGGCAGTTGCGACGCTCGCTCCAGGATTATTACCGCGAGCGTAATATGGAACTTCAGGAGAAGCGTGACAAAGAGCCTTTCAACATCTTCGACATGAACTTTGCGCTCGGCCCCCTCGAAAAGATTTTCGGACCCGGCGGCGTGCAACTGAAGACTCAGGGTACCGTGCAGATACGCATGGGCATAAAGTCAAACAAGACCGACAACCCGTCACTCGCACTGTCAGCCCGACGCAAGACCTATTTTGATTTTGACCAAAAGATTCAGGCGACGATAGCCGCTACTGTCGGTGACAGGCTGAAATTCAATATGTCGTACAACACCGACGCAACTTTCGATTTTGATTCCAAAAACATCAAACTCGCCTATGAAGGCAAAGAGGACGACATTGTCAAGAGCATCGAGGCCGGTAACGTGTCAATGACCACAGGATCGTCGCTGATAAGAGGTAGCACTGCCCTGTTTGGTATAAAAGCGCAGTTGCAATTCGGCAAACTCACCACAACAGCACTTGTGTCGCAACAGAACTCCGAATCCAAATCGGTAAGCAGTAAAGGAGGCGTACAGACCACCGACTTCTCGGTAAACGCCGACAACTACGACCAAAACCGTCACTATTTCTTAGGACACTTCTTCCGCGACAACTACGACCAGTTCGCGGCACGGCTCCCTTACGTTGCCTCAGGCGTCAACATCACACGCGTGGAGGTCTGGGTGACTAACAAGAACAGCAACTTCAATGAAGCGCGCAACATCGTGGCATTCATGGACTTGGGCGAGAACAAGGTACTTGCCAGCGACCACTGGATATCCAATCCGGCACTTAACAATCCGGCCAACGCCTCAAACAACCTGTTGTCGGAAATCAAGACCGACTTCCCCGAAGCGCGCAACATCAACAACGTTACTCAGGCTCTCGCACCCTTGTCGGCCTACGGCATCGAGGGTGGACGCGATTACGAAAAAGTCGAGAGCGCGCGCCTGCTGTCGTCATCAGAATACACTCTCAACTCAACTCTCGGCTATATCTCCATCAAAAGCGCACTGAACGCCGATGAAGTATTGGGCGTAGCCTACGAATACACCTATCAGGGACAGGTCTACCAGGTCGGTGAGTTTTCGAGCGACATCACTTCAACCAGCCAGTCACTATATGTCAAGATGCTCAAAAGCACCACCGTGGCTCCAAAGCTGCCAATGTGGGACCTGATGATGAAAAACGTCTATAGTCTGGGAGCATACCAGTTGCAGTCCAACAACTTCAGGCTCAACATCATGTATCTCAGCGACACTACTGGCACACAAATCAACTATCTTCCTGTGCCGGGGCTGAACAACCAGCCGTTGCTACAGGTGATGAACCTCGACCGCATCGACTCAAACCAGCAAAGCAATCCCGACGGTTTTTTCGACTATATAGAGGGGTACACCGTACAGTCTCAGAACGGTAAAATCATTTTCCCGGTCGTCGAACCGTTCGGTAGTCACTTAGCGAAGAAAATCAACGACCCCGTTCTTGCCGAACGTTATGTCTATCAGGAACTTTACGACTCCACTCTTGTTGTGGCCCGACAGTTTGCCGATAAAAATAAGTTTATTCTGAAAGGTAAATACCAGGCATCATCGGGCGCACAGATAAGGCTCAACGCCATGAACGTGCCGCGAGGCTCGGTTATTGTCACCGCCGGCGGCGTCATCCTGACCGAAAACAGCGACTACACCGTCGATTACTCGATGGGTATAGTAACCATAACCAATCAGAGCATTATCGACTCAGGCCAAAGCATCAGCGTCACTCTCGAAAACCAATCACTTTTCTCTATGCAGAGAAAAACACTCCTTGGTCTCGACCTTCAGTATGCTTTTAACAAAAATTTCAACATAGGGGCGACTATCCTTCACTTCTCCGAGAAAGCCCTGACCGAAAAAGTCAACATCGGCGACGAGATTATCAACAACACCATGTGGGGCCTTAACCTGAGCTATAACAACGAGTTCATGTGGCTGACTAACCTGCTGAACAAAATTCCAACGGTCAATGCGGTGCAGCCTTCAAAACTCAGTGTGACAGCCGAATTTGCCCAACTTGTTCCCCATAAGCAGAAGACCGGTTCGGCTCAGGGCAGCTCATTTATCGATGACTTTGAATCGACACAGACCGGCATCGACCTGCGCTCCCCCTATTCTTGGTTTCTCGCCTCTACCCCCTATGAGAGCGGAAGCAACGCACTGTTCCCCGAAGCCACTTTGTCCAACAACGTCGATTATGGCAAAAACCGCGCGCTGATTAACTGGTACTACATTGACCGAATGTTCACCCAGCGCAATTCGTCGATGTGTCCGGGTTATATACGAAGCGACCTCGAACAACTGTCAAATCCCTACGTCCGTGAAGTGACGTCGCGAGAGATATTCCCAAAACGCGAGCTCAACTACGGCGAGTCGCCCATCATACAGACTCTGAATCTGTCGTTCTACCCAACGGAGCGCGGTCCCTACAACCTCGATGCAACTAACATTGACGAAAAAGGGAATCTGCTCAATCCCGAAAAAAGATGGGGCGGAATCATGCGCAAGATGGACAACACAAATTTCGAACAATCAAACATCGAGTATGTGCAGTTCTGGATGATGAACCCATTCCTCGACCCCAACAATCCGAACTATGACGGTGGCGACCTGTATCTCAATTTCGGCGAGATGAGTGAGGATATATTAAAAGACGGATTGAAATCTTACGAAAACGGCATACCCTACGACGGCAATACGCAGTTCCTCACCAATACCGTATGGGGACGCGTCTCCACTCAAAACTCCCTTACCTACTCATTTGACAACAACACCGGATCACGCAAAGTGCAGGATGTGGGTCTCGACGGCCTACCCAATGACGATGAGTTTTCGTTTGACTCCTATCGCAACTACCTCGACCAGTTGAGACTTAAACTGTCGGCTGCTACTATTGCCGAAATGCAGAACGACAAGTTCTCCCCGTTCAACGACCCGGCAGGCGACAATTACCACTTCTTCCGCGGTTATGACTATGACGAAGAACGCCTTTCAATCCTTGAACGCTATAAACGCTACAACGGTGTGGAAGGCAACTCACTGTCACCTGAAGACGCCGACGACCCGCTCTACCAGTCGTCGCGCAGCGTTCCCGATGTCGAGGACATCAATCAAGACAACACACTCAACGAGTATGAACGTTACTTCCAATACAAGGTCTCCATCCGTCCCGAGGACTTCGTCGTTGGCAAAAACTACATCACCGACAAACAGGTATCTCTCGTGCGTACTCGCGACGGCAAAGACCAGGAGGTCGAATGGTATCAGTTCAAAATTCCTTTGAGCGACTATGAACGTGTGGTAGGCTCAATCAACGATTTCTCCACAATCAGATTCGCCCGTATGTTCATGACCGGGTTCAAACAGGTGACACACTTGAGGTTCGCAACCCTTGAGCTTGTTCGCGGCGAATGGCGTCCCTACCAGTTCAACCTCAACTCCCGCGGTGACGCTCCGGCCGAAGGCACACTCGACATATCCGTAGTCAATGTCGAGGAGAACTCTGACCGCGAGCCGGTCAATTATGTCCTTCCCCCCGGCGTGAGCCGCATCACTGACCCCGGACAATCCCAGATAACCCAGCTCAACGAACAGTCGATGTCGCTTAAAGTCACCGGGCTGCAAGCCGGCGATGCCCGCGGTGTCTATCGCAACACTCAGCATGACCTGCGCAACTATAAACGTATGCAGATGTGGATACACGCCGAAAGCCTTATCGATGATGTTACGAGCCTGAAATCAGGCGAAATGTCGGCATTTGTCCGCATCGGTACCGATGTGAAAAATAACTTCTATGAATACGAGATTCCTTTGACCCTCACACCCGCAGGCAAGTACAACGACGGCGACAATGACCGCCGCCGCGTATGGCCTATACAGAACTTCATGGATCTCAAGCTGCAAAACCTTGTCAAGCTCAAGAAAGAACGAAATGCCGAGAAAAACGTCGAAGGAAGCGGCGTGGGATACGCTACACTCTATACCGGTCGCGACCCCGATAACGAGAACAACCGTATGGCCGTCATGGGCAACCCGTCGCTTAGCGACATCCGCGTGATGCTTATCGGCGTGCGCAACAACTCCTCGACTGTGAAAGACGGCATAGTGTGGGTCAACGAACTTAAAGTAACCGATTTTGACAACAGCGGAGGTTGGGCCGCCAAAGCCAACGTCAACCTCGGCCTGTCTGACATAGCCACTATGAACTTCGGAGCGCACATTGAGACAGCCGGGTTCGGCGGCGTTGACCAATCGCTCAACGAACGTCGCATGGACGACTACGAGCAATACAACTTCGCCGTTCAGGGCGATGTTGGCCGCTTCCTCCCCGAGAAAGTGAAGCTGAAAGCCCCGATTTATTACTCTGTGTCAAAAGAGAAGACATCGCCAAAATATAACCCGCTCGATCAGGACGTGCTGCTCAAAGACGCCCTCGATGAGGCTAAGGACAAGCACGAACGGGACTCCATCACCGATTATGCCACCGAGCGCACGACTATCAAGAGCTTCAGCATATCGGGATTGAAATTTGACATCCAAAGCAAGAACCCAATGCCTTGGGACCCGGCCAACTTCACGTTTAATTTCTCGTTCAACAAGCAGACCAAGATGGATCCCACGACCGAGTATGAGTACACCAACGATTACCGCGGGTCGTTCCAATATTCCTATACCCCCTATATAAAGGGCCTGCGCCCGTTTGGCTGGATAAAAAGCAAGAACAAAAACCTCAAGTTCATTAAGGAGTGGGAGCTTAACTATCTGCCCACCAACATCACATTCCTTACTACCATGTCGCGGTATTACTACGAGCAACAGACTCGCAGCGAGACCGACGTGATGTTCCAGTTGCCTGTGTCGGTGAGCAAAAACTTCCTTTGGGACCGACAGCTTTCACTCACATGGAACCTTACCAAGCAGCTCAGCCTCACATTCAACTCCAACACCTCGGCCCGCATTGAGGAAACCGTCGGTGCGGTTAACAAGAAACTATTCCCCGACAAATACAAGCAGTGGAAAGACACCGTGTGGCAAAGCATCCTATCGCTCGGCACTCCATGGGCCTACAACCAAACCTTTACAGGCTCATATAAATTGCCGTTCAACCGCATCCCCGTGGTCGATTTCCTCACCGGCTCGGTGACCTACAACGCTACCTACCGTTGGGACCGCGGCGCGACAATCGACGATGTAAACCTCGGCAACACGATATCAAACCAAGCGTCATGGAACGTTGACGGACGTTTGAATTTCGAGTCACTTTACAACAAGTTCGCCTATCTTAAAGAAGTTAACAAGCGTTTCGCCAACACGCGCAAATCAAGCTCCCAGGTGAAAAAAGCCAAGAAATTTGAACGCACCTACAGGCTAAAGCCCGACACTACACTCGTCATCAAACACAACCTGCGCAACAAGAAAGTTAAAGTCGTTGCCACCACTACCGACGGCAAGCCGTTCCCGGTCAAAACCCGCGTAATCGACCCCTCGTCAATCGAAGTGCTGACAAAGGTTGACAAAAACATAAAATTCTCCATCACCGAGATTCTTGAGGAAAAACGTTCGGTGTGGAAGGAATTAGCCGACTACTCCACACGTTTCGCCATGAGCCCGCGTGGACTCAGTGTGCGCTGGCGCACGTCACGGTCACTGTCGCTACCGCTGTTCCGCAACGACATCGGCAACGTGTTCGGCCAAAGCACAAGTTACGGGCCTATGTCGCCGGGTCTTGACTTTGCGTTTGGTTTCACCGATGAAAGCTATGTCGACAAGGCAAAGAGCCGCGGCTGGCTTATTACCGACGACGGACAGACATCTCCCGCCATCTGGTCTAAGGGCAACGAACTTAACATAGAACTTAACCTTGAGCCATTGAAGGGGCTGAAGATCCAACTCACGACCAACCGCACAGACAACCGCACCAATCAGATACAGTTCATGTATGACGATATGCCGATAACACGTTCAGGAAGTTATACCAAAACCCATTGCGCCATAGCCACCGCTCTGCGGTCGAGCAAAGCCGACAACGGATACTACTCAAAGGCGTTCCAAGACTTCCTCCACAACATCCCCATCATCGCCGACCGCATCGAGAGCAAATATGCCGGCATGAACTATCCGGAAGGGGGCTTCATGCGTGATAACCCTTATGCCGGACTTCCGTTCAACCCCGAAGTCGGGACTATCAGCCAAACGAGCAGCGATGTGTTGATTCCGGCGTTCTTAGCCGCTTACACGGGCAAAGACCCCCACAAAATCTACACCGACCCGTTCCCGTCGTTCGCCCACGCCATGCCCAACTGGCGCGTGACCTACGAAGGTCTCGTCAACCTCGGCAATATGCGCAACATATTCAAGACGTTCACCCTCACCCATGCCTATCAATGTACCTACACAGTAGGCAGCTATACATCCTATCTAAACTGGTTAAGTGTCGATGGCAACTATGGCTTTACCCTCGATGAATTATCGGGCAATCCTATCCCTTCGTCGCCCTACAATATATCATCGGTAGCAATAACAGAGAAATTCGCACCGCTGATTGGTGTCAACCTCACCCTCAAAAACGACCTCTCGTTTAATGCCGAATACCGCGACAGCCGCACACTTACGCTCAACTCGGCAGCCGGACAGCTCGTTGAAGCAACCACCAAAGGCATAACCGTCGGCGCAGGCTACAAAATCGTAGGGTTCAACAGCGTGCTCAAGATGAAAGGCTCGCAGACCGGAATCAGCAACGACCTCACCATCAACGCCGATTTATCGCTCCAAGAGACCCAGGCTTTGATACGCCGCATAGAAAGCAACTACACCCAGCCCACAAGCGGCACACGCACATTCAACATCAACGTAATGGCAAGTTATGTGATGAGCAAACGCCTCACCATCTCGGCATTCTTTGACCATCAGGTAAACACCCCATTGGTTTCCAACTCCGCCTATCCCACCACAAACTCTTCCTACGGCTTGTCGTTCAACCTCAACCTCGCCCGCTAATCACCATTCCAACGCCTTTTGAAATGGAACAAACGGGATATGACGATTAAACTGTATCAGACTGAATACGCCGGGCGATATCCGCGTTATAAAACTGACGGTTGATAGCTAATCAGCGTGGTTCCTCTTTCATTATAAGCAGCACGTAGCCGGGGCGCAGATGTCGACGACCGTTCGGTACAAGATATTTTCCATTCCGTCTCACCATTATTACCAAAGAATCTTCGGGCAAGTCGAGGTTCATGTCTCGCAGTGTGTCGCCGTTGTTGAAATGCGAGTCATTCAATTTCAAACAATTCCAGCCACCTCATCTCTTTCTCATCGAGCGACATTTTGACCTCCTCATAGCGGGCAGACAGCGCCACGATGTCGTCGGCAGAGCCACCCGACTGAAACGACCGTTCAAGCTCATCTTTCTCAGCCGTCAGAGCGTCAATCTCCGCAGTCAGTGTCTCAAGTTCTTTACGCTCTTTGAACGTCAGCTTCCGCGGACGCTCAGACATAGGTCGTTTATCAGTCTTAGGCTTGGACGCAACAGCAACCGATGCCTCAGCACGTCTGCGCTCCTCACACCATTGCCTATAGTCGGTGTAACCGCCGGGAAAATCTTTAACCCTCCCCTCACCCTCGAACACAAACAGATGATCGACTATACAATCAAGGAAAAAACGGTCGTGACTCACTATAATGGCACATCCTTTAAACTCCTTCAGATAATCCTCAAGAATACCAAGCGTCACGATATCAAGGTCATTTGTAGGCTCATCAAGAATGAGGAAATTGGGAGAACGCATCAACACCGCCGCAAGATGCAGGCGGCTACGCTCACCACCGCTCAATGTGTGGATGTATTTCTGCTGGTCGGCCGGACTGAACAGGAAGTGTGTAAGAAATTGCATCGGAGTGTAATGTCGGTCACCATTGATGACTACATCCTCGGCAATCTCTGTAATGGCATCTATCACCTTCTTATTTTCATCAAACGATATTCCGTCCTGGCTGTAATAGCCGAAGCGAACTGTCTCCCCCACTTCAAACGCCCCGCTATCAGGCTTGACCAATCCCTGCAGCATCTTTATGAACGTAGATTTACCGACACCGTTCACACCTATTATCCCAACTTTCTCATAACGTGCGAACGTGTAGTTGAAATCATCGAGCACCACCTTATCCCCAAAACGCTTGGAAACCCCCTTGGCCTCGAATATCTTTGAACCGATATATGACGATTTTACCTGAAGATTGACATTTTTCTCTGAAAGATTTACTTGCGAACGCTGCTTCAAATCATAGTAGGCATCAATGCGGTACTTCGCTTTGCCGGCACGAGCCTGAGGCTGGCGGTTCATCCACTCCTGTTCTTTGCTCAACAGGTTTTTCACCTTTGCAAGCTCGGCGGCCATCGCAGCGATGCGTTCCTCACGGCGGCGCATATAATATTCATAATTCCCGTCGTAGGCATATATTGACTCCCTGTCTATCTCTATTATTTTATTGCACACGCGATCAAGGAAATAACGGTCATGAGTCACCATCAGCAATGTCACCCTCGATTTCGACAGATAACCCTCAAGCCATTCCACGGTTTCAATGTCAAGATGGTTGGTAGGCTCGTCGAGAATTATGAGCTGAGGCTCCGAGAGAATCACGCGGGCAAGAGCCACACGTTTTTTCTGGCCTCCCGATAAAGTTGACACTCTCTGCTCCAGATTGGTTATGGACAACTGTGTCAGCATCTGTTTTAATCTGTCTTCATAATCCCATGCCCCGGCATCGTCCATGGCGTGAATCGCAGCGTTGATTTCTTCATCATCGCCTGTGGCCAATGCCCTCTCGTATCCTCTCACTGCCCGTGTGACAGGAGTATCTGACATCAGACAACATTCCCCAACGGTCATTTCCGGGGGCAATTCCGGTATCTGAGCCAGATATCCGACCCGCAAATCATTGTGATAAATCACAGAGCCGCTGTCGGGCGACTCCTCCCCTGCCAGACAACGGAGCATCGTGGTTTTTCCTGTGCCGTTTTTAGCGATAAGACCAATCTTGTCACCCTCGTTGACCCCGAAAGTCACATCTTTAAACAATATACGGTCACCGACACTCTTGGTAAGATTCTCTACTTGCAGATAACTTGTCATCGCTTGGTTTATATTGATAGCCCCGCTATAAGCATAGCTTACGCGGGGCTGATGATTATGCAGCACATTGCGGCAGACGCCGTGTTATGCGCTTGGAGTTATTTCAGTTTGGTTTCGATAAACTCGCGGAGAGGCTGGTTCTCTGGGTCAATTTCAAGGAATTTTGTGAAATAGACCTTTGCGTTCTCCATGTCACCTTGGCCAAGATAATAGTTACCTATCTGATTGTAGCAAGTGACATATGTGTCTTTGCGCGAGGTTTTATTATCGGGGTTTTTGTCAAGAAGGTCAACAGTCTGCTTGAAAGCGTTGATAGTTTCTTCGTCAGCCTTGTTGTCGTTCTTGATGAGAAGTATGCGGGCCTTGGTGAAAGGAAGATTGTAGTTGTCGGGAACCTTTGCGATTACCTCGTCAACATATTTGATAGCGTTGCCGACAGCAGCCTCGCGCTCGGGCGAACCGGCTTCGGAGGTAGCGGCGACATTCTGATAACGGCGAGCAAGCACAAACAGGTCATTGGTCGAATAGTCCCCGAGGTCGATGTATTTTTGCTGTGCCTCGGCTGCCTGTGGATACATCTTAGCCTTAGTGTAAGCCGCGCTAAGGTCGAGCAAAAGATCTTTCTTATCGGGGAAGGTCTTGACTGCTTCCTCAAACTGGGCTACAGCCACTGTGTCCTGGCCAAGTTCCTGAAGAACTGTGCCGTAAGTGGTGAAATCGTTGGGAACATACTTACCTTTGGCCGCCGGGTTGGCGAAAAATACTTTAGCGTATTTCTCAGCCTCCTGATAATTTTTCATCGCAGCCTGGTCAAGGAACTGCAGACGCTGCATATACATATTGCCCGGGTCTTCTGAAAGAATTTTGGCGGCCAAGTCAAACGATTCCTGATATTTCTTGCCGAAGTTGAGCAGTGCCACATATCTAATCTCATCTTTCTTGAAGTGATTGGGGTTTTGGATGTATTTGCCATACTGCTCGGCAGCCATAGTGAACTGGTTGTTGTCATAGTATTTTTCAGCAAGTTCACGCTGAGCGAGAGCCGAGTTGGGTTGTTTCTCCAAAAGCGCTTTCAGACGGTCAATTGAATATGCGGGATTGACAGTGAAATAAGTACGGGCATATTTCACATAGCTTTCAGGATGGTCGATCTCATTGTTATCCTCAATGTCAAACGCCATTGCCATATCATAGAGACCCGCGGCCTCACCCACATTGGTGGGGGCAATCATATCGGCCTGCAGAATGTATATTGCAGGGTGCTTCTTGTTGATCTTGATGGCCTTCTCAAGCATTTTGTCAATCTCTTTGGCATAAGCCGTGGGATTGGCGAAATGATAAGCACGCGCCATATCGACATATAGGACAGCGTCCTTTTTAGCGAGCGACTGAGCTTTCTTAAATTCAGCCTCGGCTGCGCTTTTGTCACCGCTGACGAGATCGACCGCTCCAAGACCTACATAATTGTAAGCAAAGTCGGGGTTGGCTGCGATACCATCGTTAAAATACTTCTGTGCGGCAGCCTTGTCACCGTTTTTCAAAGCGATAGCTCCGAGATAGTAGTTGGCCTGAGCCTTGTCGGTAGCCGCATCACCGATCGTACGGTTCAGGATGATAGAGGCTTCCTCAAGATTGTCGGCATTGTAATATTGGATTCCATCTTTAAATCCTTGTGCCGAAGCTGTAACGGCACCTGCCAACAGTAAAGAACTCAAAAATTTAATTCTCATATTAATTACTGTGTTAGTTATGTGTTATTTAATTGATTTATTCGACGTTGACCATACGGGGATGCACGGTGGCGGGAAGTATGCCGGTCTTCATGATTATTTTCTGACCTTGGAAGCCTGTTACAAACGAGAAGAACCCGTGGGACGGTGTCCCCCCTACCCCGGTCGTTATCATATATATAGATCGGAACAGCGGATAGCGTCCATCGTAGATATATGCCTGATAGGGCTGGTAGGCTTCTATGCTATCATCGCGGCGCACCTTCAGAACTTTGACCGAGGTGTCAAAAGTCGAGGCTACGGTGTCCTCCACCTCAAGACTCTTAGCCATCGATTCGGCTGATGAAGTCTCGGAATTGCGCATATCAGCCGAAATCCAGCTTACGCCAATGATACCGATAGCGTTCTTATTGTTTTTCACAGCCTCAAACACCTCGGGATTGGTGTTCTGGGCGAATACATTTTGTCCGAACTTGCCGCCGCTGAGGAGCGAATCTTTCATATACTGAACCGTGCTCGACCCCTCGTTGTCAAAAACGACCGATATTTTACCGAGCTTACTTGGCTCAAGCTGGTTCCACTCGGTAATCTCGCCCGTTAAAATCTCTTTTATCTCTTTTATCGACAAGATGTTAACCGTATTGGCCGGATTGACTATCAAAGCGATTGCATCAACCGCTATGCGTTTCGATTTAGGCTTTTTCTTGTTCGATTCGAGGTATTGACGTTCTTGGGGTGTGAGATCCCTCGCCAACACCGCCGACGGGACGTGCAGACCCATCAGTGAATCGACAGCGGCCTTCTCGCTGATATAGTAAGGTAAAACGCTCACGTCGGGATAGATATACTCAAAGACACCTATCTCCTGCTCCATTATGTTCTCAAAACTTGCGTCACACGCCAAAATGGTGGTGCCGCTTGTCGAGGTCACACCGTTAGACTTGTCAGAATATTTGCCACAGCCTGTGAACGCCAGCGTCAACGCTACAGATGCCAATATCAGATATTTATTCATGACCGCAATGGATTTTTATGAGGATTCATGTTAAAAACTTGAGTCTATGCCTCTGAACTGACGTATGGCTCTCCATATACCGTATAGGATGAACAAGCCGCCGCCGCACCAGCGCAGCCAGTTCCAGCCGGGGCCCCAGTCAAAGAAGTTGATAAGCAACAAAACGCCCATGCCCACATAGACGATAATCATGATTATTCCAAAAATAGTGCGGGCAACACCGCCTACCGCTGAATTTCCGTTTGACTCTTTCATTTTCGTATACTGTTAAAAACGTTAAATCTATCGAATGTGATGTGGGTGGAAATTCCCATCCGATTCTTTAAATTTAACAGTTTCAAGTCATTAATGTTCGCAATGCGAGCCACATCTTATGCAGAATGGCCGCAACAGACCGCATAGCCATTGACTTGCGTTTGTAAAGGTAGTAAAAAATTATCTGATTTAACAATTTAAGAATAAGCGATTATAATCTATTAACACGCTTGTGCCACTATCGCAGAAACATATTCTGTAATTTTGCATAAAACCACCGAGATATTATGTTACCACCACTGGCCGAACGTATGCGGCCCACGACACTCGACAATTACATCGGCCAAGACCATTTGATCGGCCCTAACTGCATACTCCGCCGCATGATTGACGGCGGCAAACTCTCATCGTTCATTCTGTGGGGTCCCCCCGGGGTAGGCAAAACCACATTGGCTAAAATCATTGCCAACACCACTAAATCTCCGTTCTACACTCTCAGCGCAGTCCATGCGGGGGTAAAAGATGTCCGCGAAGTGCTCGACCGATGCCGCCGCGACGCAGCCAGCATGTTCTCCGACGGCCGCCCCATCCTGTTCATAGATGAAATCCACCGATTCAACAAATCTCAGCAAGACTCCCTGCTTGGGGCTGTCGAGAGCGGGACTGTGACGCTAATAGGGGCGACAACCGAAAACCCGTCGTTTGAGGTCATACGCCCTCTGCTGTCACGCGCCCAGGTCTACACGCTGAAACCCCTCGAAGCGTCACAATTACAGCAACTGCTCGATCATGCGATAGCCGACGACGAAATCCTCTCTATGCGGGATGTCAGAGTCGAGGAAACCGACGCTTTGTTCCGATTCGCAGGCGGCGACGCCCGCAAAATGCTCAACATCCTCGATCTGCTTGAACAATCCACTCCCGCCGGAGAACCGATGGTAATAAATGACCGACTCGTTACCGACCGTTTGCAAGAAAACCCCGCCGCCTATGACAAAAACGGTGAGATGCACTACGACATAATCTCGGCCTTCATAAAGAGCATAAGAGGCAGCGACCCCGATGCAGCGGTCTATTGGCTCGCTCGGATGATAGCCGGAGGCGAAGACCCTGAATTTATAGCGCGCAGGATGGTTATACTCGCCGCAGAGGATATCGGGTTGGCCAATCCCAACGCATTGTTGCTCGCAAACACCACATTTGACGTCATACAGAAAATCGGTATGCCCGAAGGGCGCATACCTTTATCGGAATGCGCCATATATCTTGCCACATCGGCCAAAAGCAACTCGGCCTATCTCGCCATCGATGCCGCATTGGCCACGGTTGAACGAACAGGCGACCTCCCCGTGCCGCTTCACTTGCGCAACGCCCCCACAAAACTGATGAAACAGATGGGTTACGGTCACGACTACAAATATTCGCACGATTACCCGGGGCATTTCGTGCAACAGCAATTTTTGCCTGACAACGTCGCATCATCGCAATTATGGAACCCGGCTGACAACCCGGCCGAACAAAAGCTCAGGGAAGTGCAACGCTCCCGTTGGAACGGCATGAAACGCTATTAATCAGGCACCCGCCTTATCCGGCGTCCGGCCATATTATTAATTATTAGCGGAACATTCTCAACTGTCACATTGCTCGTGTCAAGGCCAAACGCGTCTTCATCACTCATGGCAATATGACGCAATTTGTCATGCAGCGACATGACAAGGCCCGACATGGCGGTACAGCAGCTCGCCGCCGAAAACACACGGTGAATTATAATGAACCTGAAGTCTCCGGCTATGCCGTGCGACCTTAGCGAAGGGTAGGAACTCGTGATGTCGAGTTCACCGGCGGCAACCATATCCTCGACAATCTGCCTCAGATACACGCTCACTCTTGGACGCACACGGAAACCGAGTCTCAGATCAATGCTGAACATCGTTGACGGAATCAGAGTCGTGACGTCGTATTCAAGCGTGTCAGGCTCATCAACGACATCGAGCCTGATTATCCAGTAATGGTCGGCGCGCTTAGGCTGCTTATTTATTATGGAGTAGAGCAACTTGCGCTCTACCTCATCGGAACGCTTTGAACGGCTCATGTAGATCACATTTGCCGCATATTTGGGTATCTCGCAGTCTGACTTTATATCAGCTATGATTTCCAATGAATCGTTAACTTTTGCATACTCTATATAACGGTTTCTGACCTGTTCCGCCTGATACCACACCAACATTACACCGACGACGATTCCCGCAATCAGGATAGTAAACCAACCGCCATGCGCGAACTTGAAAAGATTTGCCACAAAAAACGCCCCCTCTATAGTCACGAATACTATGAGAAACAGGGATACCAATACCCGCTGAACCCCTTTGTGGCTCAAGTAAAACGCAAGCAACACGGTTGTCATGAGCATAGTCACCGTAATCGCCAGCCCATAGGCGGCCTCCATTCTCGATGATGTGCCGAATATCAGCACTGTGAGCACACAACCCGCATACAGAAACCAGTTTATGGCGGGAATGTATAGCTGCCCCTTGACAGTCGTGGGATAGTTTATTCTGAGCCAGGGCCAGAATTTAAGGTTCATCGCCTCGCTGAATATCGTAAACGAACCGCTCAATAACGCCTGACTTGCGATAATGGCCGCACCGGTTGACAGAACGATTCCTCCTGCGAGCATCCAGCCCGGCATAATGGCATAAAACGGATTAACCCCCGCTGCCACCACATCGGCATTAGCTATTATCCATGCCCCTTGACCAAGATAGTTCAGGATAAGCATCGCTTTGACAAACAGCCAGCTATAAGTGATGTTGTAACGGCCGCAATGGCCAAGGTCAGAATACAACGCTTCAGCACCTGTCGTACAGAGAAAAACCGCCCCGAGAATCATGAACCAATGTGGATAATCAATGAGCATCCTCACTGCGTAGACCGGATTAAAGGCTTTAAAGATCGGCATATACTCACCTATATTCATCACCCCGAGTGCGCCGAGGGTCAGAAACCACAAAAGCATGAACGGCCCGAATCCCTTGCCGATAGCCCGAGTCCCGAATTTCTGCACGAAAAAAATCCCCGTGATTATGACAAGTGCGATTGGCACCACAGGGGCCGAAGGGCTGATAGCCGATAACCCCTCCACCGCCGATGTCACGGTCATGGCCGGAGTGATTATACCGTCGGCAATCAACGCGCTCGCACCTATTGCAGCTAAGATATAAAGCCACTTATGGCGGAACCGTCTGAGGAGTGCGTATAGGGCAAGTATGCCACCCTCCCCTTTGTTATCGGCACGCAAAGCTATCAGCACATATTTCACTGTGGTCTGCAGAGTCAGCGTCCATATGATGCACGACACGGCACCGATTATATAGTCAGCGCCCCAGCCTGAATTAGCGTTGATAATGGCTTTCATCACATAAAGCGGGGAAGTGCCGATATCGCCGAAGACTATCCCTATAGCGACAAGTAAAGCCCCAGCTGTCACTTTATGGCAGCCGTAAGAGACAGAAGTACAACTCGATTTTTTCACTCTCATAGATTGAATTGAAGCACGGTTATAGCTCTACAACAAAATCATGTTCCAATCAGTTTTCGGTCAACGCACCTTTAGCTGCCAGAAAGCCACTGCGGCAGCCGAAGCGACATTGAGCGAATCCACTCCGTGCGACATAGGTATCCGCGCCACATAGTCTGTCTTGGCAATCGTGCTTTCCGCCAACCCGTCGCCCTCCGTACCCATCACTATGGCCAATCGCGGCTATGCCGACAACACAGGGTCATCGATTGACACCGAATCGTCAGTCAACGCCATCGCCACCGTCTTAAAGCCTAAGCGGCTCAGACTATCGACAGGCTCATCGAGCCAAGCCCACGAAACGAGAAAGACCGAACCCATTGACACTCTCACAGCCCGCCTGTTTAACGGATCACATGATTGCCGCGTAAGCAGCACGGCATCAATGCCCAGAGCGGCGGCAGCGCGAAATATAGCCCCGATATTTGTAGTATCGACCACACCGTCAATCACCACGATCCTTTTCGCATTGACACATATTTCATCGACAGCCCGACTCGCAGGCCGCCGCATAGCCATAAGCACGCCCCGAGTCAATTTATAGCCGGTCAGCTCAGCCAACATTTCACGATTCCCGGTGTAGATAGGCATATTACCGCATCGCTCAATAATTTCTGCTGCGTCGCCCTCAATGTGACGGCGCTCGCAAAGCATTGATACAGGCTCATAACCTGCGTCGAGAGCCACGTTGATTACTTTGGGGCTCTCAGCGATGAACATACCACTATCTTGATTAATATGGTTACGCAGTTGGGCCTCGGTCAACCGGCTGTAGACCTCGACACCCGAATCATCAAGTGACTTAATCTCTATCAAATTCATCTGATTCTCGCATTACTTTTTTACAAATTTAGAAATTTTCAACAATTTTCTGCATCAGCATTGGTGATTAAAGAAATTTTTCTTGAATTATCTGCGATTTTATGACAATTTGCGGTTTCAAAGAGAAAATTTTCATTAAATTTGCACCCTAAAATCACTTATTCAGTAAAATTTGCGAATATGAAGAAGCACAATTTTTATGCCGGTCCATCAATTCTTAGTGAATATACAATTAAGAATACAGCCGATGCAGTGTTGAATTTCGCCGATACCGGCCTTTCGTTGCTTGAAGTGTCCCACCGCAGCAAGGAATTTCAAGCTGTGATTGACGAGGCCGCTCTTTTAGTAAAGGAACTGCTCGCTGTTCCCCAGGGCTACGAAGTTATCTTCCTTGGCGGCGGTGCCAGCCTGCAATTCTGCATGATTCCTTTCAACTTGCTCAAAACAAAAGCCGCATATCTCGATACCGGCACTTGGGCCAATAAAGCCATCAAAGAGGCGAAACTGTTTGGTGAGGTCGACGTTGTCGCTTCTTCAAAAGATGCCAACTACACTTTCATTCCAAAAGATTACACCGTGCCCGCCGATGCCGACTATTTCCACTACACCACCAACAACACCATCTACGGTACGGAAATACGCAAAGATCCCGAGGTAGCGGTTCCTCTGGTTGCCGATATGTCGAGCGATATTTTCTCACGCCCCATCGACATCAAAAAATATGATGCGATTTACGCAGGCGCGCAAAAAAACCTCGCCCCGGCGGGTGTGACTATCGTCATCGTGAAAGAAGACGCTCTCGGTCATGTCGACCGCCCCATCCCCACAATGCTTGATTACCGCACCCATGTGTCAAAAGGCTCGATGTTCAACACTCCCCCTGTCCTTCCTATTTTTTCAGCCCTACAGACCCTGCGCTATTACAAGCAGATGGGCGGAATCGAGGAACTTGAGAAACGCGATATAGCCAAGGCAGCACGCCTTTACGAGGCAATCGACGAGAGCAAAATGTTTGTAGGCACAGTCACCAACCCTGAGGATCGCTCAATCATGAACGTATGTTTCGTGATGAAGCCCGAATATGCCGAGCTTGAAAAAGAGTTCATCGACTTCGCTTCTGCCCGCGGCATTGTCGGCATAAAGGGACACCGCTCTGTCGGCGGTTTCCGCGCTTCGCTCTACAATGCTATGCCCATGGAAAGCGTTGAAGTGCTCATTCAGGCAATGAAAGATTTTCAGAACCAACACTAATCACTAATCAGATTTAATCCTGTTAAGATTATGAAGGTACTTGTAGCGACCGAGAAACCGTTTGCAGCGGTAGCTGTCGACGGAATCCGTGAAATTATCGAGGATGCCGGATATGAATTTGAGCTCCTTGAGAAATACACATCCAAAGCCGAGTTGCTTGATGCCGCTGCTACAGCCGACGGCATCATCATCAGAAGCGACATCATCGACAAAGAAGTACTCGATGCCGCTAAAAATCTGAAAATAGTTGTCCGTGCCGGTGCCGGATATGACAACGTCGATCTCGCCGAGGCCACAGCACATGGTGTATGTGTCGAGAACACTCCCGGCCAAAACTCCAACGCCGTTGCCGAACTCGTTTTCGGCATGGCAGTGATGGCTGCACGCAATATGTACAACGGCACTTCAGGCACTGAACTTAAAGACAAGACCATAGGTATCCACGCATTCGGTCAGGTTGGACGCAACGTCGCCCGCATAGCCAAAGGCTTCGGCATGGAAGCCAGTGCGCTTGACCCCTATTGCCCCGATGAAGTGATGACCGATGCAGGCGTGAAACCCGTCCACTCTGTGGAGGAGTTGTACCGCGACAACCGTTACGTCTCGCTCCATATACCCGCTACCGCTGAGACAAAGAAATCAGTGGGATATGACTTGATTACACTTATGCCCAAAAACGGCATTCTCATCAACACCGCCCGTAAGGAGGTTATTGATGAAGATGGGCTGGCACGCGCGCTTGAAGCTCGCCCCGATATCAAATATGTCGCCGACATCAAGCCCGACACAGCCGACACGCTTAAAGAGCGTTTCGGTGAGCGCGTGTTCTTCACACCTAAGAAGATGGGCGCCCAGACCGCAGAGGCCAACATCAACGCAGGTCTTGCCGCAGCACGTCAGACCGTAGCGTTCCTTCGCGACGGAGTGAACAAATTCCAAGTCAATAAATAAGCCACTTTAAGGACTGATTAATTAATATCGTGATTAAGAAAGGGAGCCGGTCAGAGGCCCCCTTTCTTATTATTACATTATTCATTCATGTATTCATGCGCCGCATTCAACGATAATGCCTTTACAGCTCATTCCAGCCCAAGACGGCGACGAAGATTTCGGTTCGCTTTTCTACGTCTTTTATCAAAAAAGAATCCCCACTTGTAAAAATAGCGAAGCATATTGACTGCATGGATACGCAGCATTCGCAGATTACCGCGCGACGCAGCCCGGTGGGCGTGCACAATTGTAGCTCCGGGGAAATAGACGGTGTCATACAGCTCATGCACGCGCCGTGTCATATCTATATCCTCGGGATACATAAAATATCTTTCGTCAAAAAGACCCGTCTCGTACAAAGCGCCAACCCTGAACAGCATGAAACAGCCATGATGATAAGGCACATTCAACGGCTTCGTCAGATCGCAGTCCCTCATTTCATAATGGTCGCGCCATCGTTTCATAAAAGATTTCGGAACGAACCGATGCATCAGCAGATCAAGCGGTGAAGGAATACGATGACACACCGGCTGAAAACTTCCGTCAGGGAATATGGTATGGGGTATGAGCTGACCTGTCGATTTATTAGCCTCCATAAAATCAAGACACTTTTCAAGAGTGCCCGGAGAAAAATACACATCGGAATTTAACACAAGATGGTAGTCAACCCCATCGGCTAAAGAGCGGCGCAACGACACATTGTGCCCTGAGCCGTAGCCCCTGTTTTCGTTAGCGGTATACTCGACCCGCAGAGGATAACACACGCGACAAAACTCCGACAGCCTCGACTCGTTCCCGTTGTCGATAATATCCACTTTGTCAACCGCCTCACACGCCAATACAGAATCAAGACAAGCGGCAAGCTCATCCTCGGCGGTATGATAAGTCACTATGGAAACTCTCAGGGTCATTACTTAAATAACGGTAGTCAGTTCCGTTTAGTATTCACGCTACGGCGACGAAATTCCGCTACAGTTATGGCAGTGGCCACCCCGACATTAAGCGATTCTACAGTCTGACGGCCATCGGGAAACGGAGGTATGAGTATTCGTCGGGTAACCGCCTCGGCGACTTCTGTGGATATTCCGTTCCCTTCATTTCCCATCACTATGATGCCATCAGTCGACAACTCCGATTCATACAGATTTTCTCCATTCAAAAAAGTTCCGTAGACCGGAAGCGAAACATTGCGTAAAAACTCGGCGAGATTTACATAGTGGACCCCAACCCTGGCTAAAGCACCCATAGTGGCTTGCACTACTTTAGGGTTGAATGCGTCAGCGGTGTCGCGGGAACAGATTATATCGGTGATTCCAAACCAGTCGGCGAGTCTGATTATCGTTCCAAGATTTCCTGGATCTTGCACACAGTCAAGAGCGAGATAAAGCCCCTCGTTCAATTCAGAGAGCCGCTCCGGCCTATGCGGCATATAAAAAACAGCCAAAACCGGCTGAGGTGATTTCTGCTGCGACAGACGCGCTATCTCCCCTTGCGCCACAATTATAAGATGCTCTACGTCGGCAACACGACAGCTCCATTCGCCATACCAGTCGGCGGTCGACACAAGATAGCGGCAACGCAAATGCCCCATAATCTCAAGGACACAACGGGTGCCCTCAGCTACAAAGCACTGTTCGGCATGGCGTTTTTTAGCCGTGCCAAGTCCCGTAATCATCTTACGCAACGCGTTAGTCAGGTCAATATTTTCCATAGTTGGAGACAAAGTTACAAAATAATCGCTACCTTTGATATATGAAAACTCTGATAATAAACGGCTCACCGCGACACAATGGCAAAATCAAGCGGATGCTTGAAGAAATATCGTCCGAATTGGACAAGAGCGGCCATGAAGTCAAAACCATAGAAGTATCGAAATTGAACGTAGAGCCATGCAAAGGCTGCATGGCTTGTAGATCAACTAATTATTGCGTGTTACCGCCCGATGACGCTCAATCGGTTTTGCTTATGATTGATTGGTGCGACTCGCTTATTATCGGCTCACCATGCTACTGGGGCAATATTCCGGGACAACTGAAATCGCTGTTTGATCGCATTGTTTACGGAATGATGGGGGAATCGCCACGCAACATCCCTATACCCCTGCATAAAGGCAAAAAGGCAGCTATTGTAGCCACTTGCACAACGCAATGGCCCTGGAACAGATTATTCCATCAGTCATCGGGAGTGGTCAGGTCTCTCAATGAGATTTTGAAGTGGAGCGGATTCAAGGTTGTCGCCTCTATACAACGAGGAGACACCAAGCGGTGTCCCCTCACTGATAAAGATTTGCGCAAAGCGCGTCGGCTTGCGCATAAATTCATCTGATTTTATTTTTTGCTGTTGGTCTTTTTAGGCAGCGGAGTTGTCTCGGGCTTGGTAAATCCATCCTTCTTCGCGCGATCCGACATTTTCTTTATGCGGGCATCGACCTCAGGATGAGATGAGAACATTTTGTTGAAATATGACTCCTTGGCCGAACCACCGGCTTCCTCCTCCATCTGTTTCAGTTTCTCAAACGCCATTGCCATACCCCATGGATTTTTCCCATGTTTTTTAAGGAACTCGTAACCGTAATCATCGGCTTCACCCTCCTGTTTCTGAGAGTATTTTGCGTTCACGAGAGATTCTCCAAGTGTGCCGAGCTGCGATTCAGTCAAAGCCGCGGCGGTGTTGCCTGTTGATGCGATAGCGTCCTTTCCAGCCGAAGTCAGCAATGCAGTTTTAAACGCCTTCTTTGAATGATGCTTGGCAACGTGGCCGATTTCGTGGCCTATCACACCGAGAAGCTCGTCATCGCTCATTATATCCATCAGCGATGAGAACACCCTCACGCTACCGTCAGCGCAAGCGAAAGCATTGACATCAATCACATAGTACACCTTGAAATTCAAAGGTATTCCCTCGACATCCGTAAGACCTGCTGTCAATTTTTTAAGACGCTTGGTGTATGGACTTTTATCATCACACACTGGATTGTTTTTATCCATCCAGTCAACCGACTCTTTGACATAAGCAGCCATCTGGGCATCGGTAAGGGTAGCAGCTTCGACACCTTTTTTGGCCGCGCTGATTGCTTTGCCAAGTTTAAACTGGGCCACAGCCGGGGTTGCCACAAGACTGCAAAGTGCGAGAACCGCTAGATTCCGTAAAATTTTCTTCATGTTAATAATTGTAATGTAAGTATAATCAATACCGCAAAGTTACATATTAAATATTAATTAGGATTGATAAAACCGTTAAATCCACATATCTTTGTATTCAATACACCAACAACTACACACCACGATGACACGCATCCACATCATAATTCTGTTCACATTGCTGCATTTGGCGACATCTGCGTCGGTAAAACTCGATCCCCCCGGCCGCCACCTTGTGGAGAGATACCGCTCGACGCAGCCTTGCCGCTCTGCGTCAGAACGACAGATATACCTACCTTCGATTATAAAACTAAAAGACGGCGAGAGCGTAGGAAAGCTTGAGGCCGAGGGAATAAAAATAATGAGACAGCGCGACAATCTACTGCTCGCATTCATCCCCACAGACCACATTGACCAGCTTCTGACATTCTCAGGTGTGGAACGCGTTTCCATTGGTCAGCCTCTCCAACCCAATCTCGACATATCACGACCTTTTGGAAACGTCGATGATGTGATTAACCCATCCGAGCTGTGGCCTGACGCCTGGGACGGCAAAGGGGTTGTCACAGGTCTGTGCGACATCGGTTTTGACCCTTGGCATCCCAACTTCATTGACCGCCATGGAAATCCAAGAGTGAAACGTATCGTAGACTACCGTGACACTCTCGCTACCGTCACCCGCCTGTACAACCCGGATGAGATAGCCGGATGGATAACTGATAACGACAACGAGTACCACGCCACCCACGTCGCCGGAATCATGGCCGGGGGCTATCGCGGCAACGGCTATAACGGCATAGCATCTGGAAGCGACATAGTGGCGGCGACAAGTATGTTGACCGACGCGTGCATTCTCGATGGCGCGGAAGAGATTATAGACTATGCGCGCTCAGTGGGCAAACCAGCGGTTATTAATATGTCAATCGGATCATACACCGGCCCCCATGACGGCACAACACTTTTCAACCAATACCTGTCAAAACTTGGCAAGGAAGCCATAATTTGCATAGCGGCAGGCAATGAGGGAGCGAGACCCAATAATCTGCAACTTGATTTCACATCAGACAAGAGCGAGTCATCGGTGTTCATTCGCGATTGTTATGGCGGTTGGGATGATGTCAATATCTTTGGAGCGGCCGACTTCTGGAGCGTTGACGACACCCCGTTCTCGATGCGTATATCTCTCTACGACATCAAAACTAAAAAGACAGTCTACACATCCCCTTGGTTCGGAGCTGACGGACAGTCGGAGTGGTCGATAAGCACTTCCGATGATTCTGACGGACAGTCGGAGCATGACCCCGCTTTCGATAATGCTTACGACGGATATTTCCGAGCTTCGGCGGAAATAGATTCCGAAAACGGCAGATATACCATCTACACCTCATTCGATGTCACTAATCATGAGACTGTTGAAAGAGTCGGCCGTTACTCGTTAGTCATAACCGTCAAAGGCAGCCCCGGGACTCACGTCGATGGCTACGCCGACGGATACCGTTGCCGGTTCGGGACAAACGGGAGCACGTCGTTCGCTACGCCCAACTCACTTATGTCAATCAGCGACATCGCTTGTGGCGACAACATAATAGTTGTCGGAGCCTCATGCGCTCGCAATACCATACCCTTGATTGACGGCTCGACAAGAGAGTTCGGTTACACCGTTAATCAGGCTGCCGCCTTCACAGGCTATGGAACTCTACCCGACGGGAGAACCCTGCCTCACATCGCCGCCCCGGGTTGCTGCGTAATATCATCTTATTCCACCCCATACCTTGAGAAAAATCCGTCACAGATAAAAAGCATGACGGCTAAAGCCACTGTCAATGGCCGGGACGTATATTGGGGCTTTGAGGGAGGAACCTCGATGGCAACCCCATATGTCGCCGGAATTATCGCATTGTGGCTACAAGCCGACCCTTCATTGACAGCCGGTGACGCTCTCGACATTGCCGCATCGACCGCCATGACCGGCTATACCGACATAAAAGACCTGCGGTGGGGAGCCGGTCAGATTGACGCCCTTGCGGGAATCAAAAAGGTATTGTCACTTTCCGGGGTAAATGATGTCAAGACCGATTCTTCATCGCCCATAGTCACTTACCGTGACGGCCTGATAAATGTGGTCTGTCCAGGCGTTGATAATATCGGGGTGGAAATATTCACTGTCGAGGGACGCTATGCCGCATCAGCCCATGGTTCCGGCGACACCCTCTCCGTCGATGCCTCAACGCTTGCCAAGGGGGTGTATATTTGCCGCGTCAACGCCGGGCAAAGAGCCGTTCACTCCGACAAAATCATCATCAGATGACCCGCGTTTGATTATATACTCCTCATAGTATGCCAGACAAAGCGTGGTGAGCGGAAGGGCGATAATCATCCCTATCAATCCCAATAGTGTTCCCCAAACAGAGAGTGACAGAAGTATTATCGCTGGGTTAAGCCCCATAGCCTTACCCATAATCTTGGGTGTCAGCACATAGTCACATATGGATTGGCTGACGACATAGACGAGTATACATTCGCCAAACAGTGTCCAAAAACTTGAATCGCCACCCATAGATGTAATCATGCAGATAAGTATTACCGGAATCAAAGTGACATATTGGAAATATGGGATCATATAAAGCACCCCGACAACGATGCCAAGTACCATCGCCATCGGTATGCCTACGATTGAGAAACCTATACAGTAAAACACCGCAGCACAGGCCGCGATTAAAGCCTGACCGCGAAAATATCGGTTCATGCTGTTCTTGATGTCATTTCCCACCTTATATGCCAGACGGCGGTATTTCGGGGGCACCAATAATTTGAACCCGACCATCAGCCTTTCATAGTCGAGAAGAATGAAAATGACATATATGAAGGTAAGAAGCCATTCCAACGCATGAAACAGAAATCCGAGTGACCCTGAGATAAACGAAGACCCTTTGCTTATAAGCGTTTCTATATGCTGACCTTCAAACAGTTGTGAAATCTGTTCAGAATTTATGTTCTTATTTATGAAGTCATGGACAGCCTCAGGCACAAACGGCAGATTATGACTGTTGGCTGAATACTTGTCAAGCAACTCACCCATCTGATGAACTTCATCAATAATCGAGGGGATGAAAAAATAGCATAAAATACCGATGAACATCGTAGTCTCGAAAAGAGTGACGAAAATCGCCACCACACGACCTTTCAGGTGCAGCAACCGACGGTTGAACTGCACGAACGGTTCGAGAAAATATGAGATAAGGCAAGCCAGACAGAAGGGCAACAGCACATCTTTCAATACATTTATCAACCATACAATCCCTGCTATGATTGCAAGCGTGATAACCAACCGCACTACGCGGTCAAACGTGTATGGACGCGAACTCGACATAACTCTCCATTATAAATAGTTCCAGAAGTCCGCACCATCGGGCGCGGGCCTTTGATACTATAACGCGCCCGCCCACCAAATTGTTTGACAAGCGAAAAAATAGCGACCGCAACTGTTAACGGGCAGCGATATGACCGACGTGGACCATCAGCAGCCCCACTAAAAAGCTCAACGACGCATACAATGCCACCGCAAGAAACCTACCCTCGCTAATTGCGGAATAATTCTCATGAACAAATGTGGAGAACGTCGTGAAACCACCGCAAAATCCAACAGTGAGAAACAAACGCCAATGCTCTGTCAAAACATTATAACGGTCAAAAAGCCCGTAAAGCACACCGATAAGAAAACATCCCAACACATTGGCGACAAAAGTACCCCAAAACGTCGGCGACCCGGCTACCGCTGCCACTAATCGCGAAAGGGCATAGCGTGCGACACCTCCAATCGCACTACCCAATCCTATTAACGCCAATACTTTAAGCATATCAATCCATTATTCAGACGGCAAAGATACTCAAAAATCATGTTTTTTATGTACCTTTGCTTTCCAAACGGTAAAATCGATATTTCAAGATGAAAAACTGGATAGTCAGATCACTCACCGGGATTGTTTATATCACTGTGATAATAGGCGGGATATATCTCGGAAACTGGTGGTATCTCGCAATGACCCTTATCCTTGCGCTTCCGGCAATTATGGAGTTCAAACGCATGACCGTCAAGGGTCGCGAGTCAAACCTCAACACACTCATAGATTTGCTCGGAGCCGCGTTTCTGCTATTCTGTTGCTCGCAACAGCTAAGATTAATATATTTGCCTCTCTACACCGTATATTTCATCGTGAGGTTAGTCTCGCAGATTTACACCCGCGACGAGAATCCGGTTGCATCGCTCGTCAGCTCATTCGCCGCACAAGCCTACATAGCATTTCCTATCGCTCTGATGCAAGGCGTTCTGACGCTTGGCCGCGATGTGATGCTTCTTGAGATGTTTGTCTTGATATGGCTTAGTGACACCGGCGCATTTATAGTCGGCTCTCTGTTGGGACGGCACAAACTTTTCCCGCGCCTGTCGCCTAAAAAATCATGGGAAGGATTTATCGGCGGCGTCATTTTCTGCGTGGGAGCGGCCATCGCAATGCACAATCTGTTCAATCATCCTCATCATTTTGCCGACCGCGGCCTGCTGATCATGATAGGGTTCGGAATAATTGTCCCGGTTTTCGCCACTTGGGGCGACCTCGTGGAATCAATGATAAAACGCACCGTCGGAGTCAAAGATTCAGGTACGATTCTCCCCGGACACGGCGGTATGCTCGACCGCATCGACTCACTGCTGTTAGTTGTGCCCGCGACTTTCATTTATTTGATATTTACTTATTTAGCATAACAAATATATAACTCACTTTATGAGCAACCAACGCTATATGATGCGCGGTGTTTCAGCCGCCAAAGAAGATGTTCACAACGCTATTAAAAACGTAGACAAGGGCATATTTCCCCAGGCATTCTGCAAAATTATCCCCGACATACTCGGAGGCGACAATGAATATTGCAACATCATGCACGCCGACGGTGCCGGCACTAAATCATCGCTCGCCTACGTCTACTGGCGCGAAACCGGAGACCTTAGCGTTTGGAAAGGGATTGCCCGCGACGCTTTGGTGATGAATATCGACGACCTCCTTTGTGTGGGGGCGACCGACAATATTCTCGTATCGTCAACCATCGGACGAAATAAAATGCTGATACCAGGTGAGGTTATCGGTGCGATAATCAATGGCACTGAGGAGGCTCTCGAAGAATTGCGTTCATGGGGCATTTCCATTTACAGCACCGGCGGCGAAACCGCCGATGTCGGCGACTTAGTCCGCACTATCATAGTCGATAGTACGGTCACCTGCCGCATGCGCCGCGACCATGTGATTGACAACGCCAATATATCAGCCGGCGATGTGATTGTCGGACTCGCTTCTTTCGGGCAAGCCACATACGAAAAAGAATACAACGGCGGTATGGGCAGCAACGGCCTCACATCGGCCCGACATGACGTATTCGCCAAATATATAGCTGAAAAATATCCCGAAAGTTTCGACAGTGCCGTCCCTGACGAGCTGGTCTATTCGGGAAGCGTGAAACTCACCGACAGCATCGATGGAGCACCTGTTAACGCCGGTAAACTGGTGCTGTCGCCCACCCGCACCTACGCCCCGGTGATTAAAAAGATTCTCGACGCGATGCGCCACGACATACACGGTATGATCCACTGCACGGGCGGCGCACAGACCAAGGTGATGCACTTTGTCAGAAACAAGCACGTCATAAAAGACAATCTATTCCCAGTTCCACCGTTGTTTGAACTGATCAGCCGCGAATCAGGCACCGACTGGGCCGAGATGTACAAAGTGTTCAACATGGGACACCGCATGGAGATATATGTTGACCCCGCCAAAGCTGAAGAAATAATTGAAATATCCCGCTCAATGGGCATCGAAGCCCGAATTGTGGGACGTGTCGAAGACGCTCCGGCCAACCGTCTGACAATAAAGTCTGACAAAGGCGTTTTTGAATATTAACCTTGCTCCGTCAGTATCGGCACTCGCGCAATGAGGGGTTTAAGATTTTTGCTGCTATCCATAACCGCCGCGGTGGCTCTATGCTGCTGCATCAGCGGATGTGGCGACACCGACAAGAAAAAGAGCGGTAACGACACAGTCGCCCGCTCGCATCCCCTTCCCGACACTTTGAAAGTAGCCACCCTCTACAGCCCCACATCCTATTTCATATATCGTGAAGAAAAGATGGGCTATGACTACAATCTGGTCACGCGCCTTGCCGCCGACAAAGGGATGGCGGTCGATCTCATTGTAGCCCCTAACCTGTCGGCGATGATAGAGATGCTCGATTCCGGCGATGTCGACCTCATCGCCTACGAGGTGCCGGTTATAGCCGAATACCGTTCAAAGGCTCTCGCCTGTGGCCCTGAGAACTTCACATCCCAAGTGCTCGTCCAGCCGCGCAGCGACAGCCTCACCATAACCGACGTTACGCAACTCGTTGGGCGCGACGTCTATGTCGAAAAAAATTCTAAATATCAGTTACGCCTACAAAATCTTAACGAGGAGTTGGGCGGCGGCATAAAAATACACCCTATAGATCGAGACACATTCATCACTGAAGATCTCATCGACATGGTATCCTCCGGCGAGATTCCGCTGACGGTGGTCGATAGCGACATAGCCCGCATCAACAAGACCTACTACCGAAATCTCGACATCACGCTCCGATTGAGCTTCCCACAACAATCATCATGGGCTGTGGCTCCCCGCAATAAATGGCTCGCCGACTCAATAGACCAGTGGTTTGAACAGGAAAACCACCGTCGCACCCAGGCCGAGCTGTTGAAACGCTATTTTGAGCTTAGCAAAGGGGAATCATCCATGATTTCTATCGACCTGTCAAAAGGCTACATATCACCCTACGACAACCTGTTCAAAAAACACGCAAAAGCCATTGGCATCGATTGGCGGCTCCTCGCCTCACAGGGGTATGCCGAAAGCCATTTCGACACCACTGTCGTTTCTTGGGCAGGAGCCAGAGGCATAATGCAGATTATGCCCGGGACAGCGCGCGCATACGGCCTCGGACCTGACAGAATCACAAACCCCGAAGCCAACATATCAGCCGCCGTGCGCATAATTGCAGATCTTGACAAATCCCTGTCTAAATATGTCTCTGATCCGGAGGAACGGCAGAAATTTGTGGTAGCGGCTTATAACTCAGGCCTTGCCCACATCTATGATGCGATCGCATTGGCAAAAAAATACGGCAAAAATCCCGCTGTCTGGTCCGGGAATGTCGAAGAAGCGCTGATGATGAAATCCAAACCTGAATATTACAACGATGAGGTGTGCAAATACGGCTATTTCCGCGGCCGGCAGACCCGCGAGTATGTGATAAAAGTCATGGACTTCTATTCCAAGGCGCGCCGGCAGATTCCGGCATAACTAATAGATTAATACTAACCAAAATACAAACAATTTGAGAATTATGAAAAAGAAGTATTTAAGTGTCGCCCTCGTTATGGCTCTTGCAGGCTCAATGCTCTGCACTTCATGTATCGGAAGTTTCGCTCTGACCAACAAGCTGCTCGGATGGAACAAGCAAATCGGCAACAAATTTGTCAACGAACTTGTGTTCTTCGCATTTTGGATCATACCTGTCTATGAAGTTTCAGCACTCGCCGACATCCTTGTTATAAACAGCATCGAGTTTTGGAGCGGTAACAACCCTGTCGCTTGCGGCAAAAGCGTTATCGAAGGACAAGATGGACGTTACCTCGTTGAATGCGACGGCAAGGGTTACACCATCACCTCTGAGCAAGACCAGACATCTGTCCGACTCAACTTCGATTCCGAAGACCAGTCTTGGAGCGTGAACTTCGATGGCGAAGACCATAAACTTTTCTCCTTTGTAGACGACAACCATGTTAAAATGGTGACACCCGACGGTGGCTACGAAGTCGTCGAGCTATCTCAGGCCGGAGCTTACGCCTACCGCAACATGGTGACCGGCGCAGCTTGGGCTAACCGCTGATAAGCGACACAACGCTCTGATGGGTCAACGTCAAGAATACATGGCAAAATTAGTGACGACGGGGTTCATATTGTTCCTCGCTGTCACGTTTGCCTTGTGGTTCTACTGGACCCCGTTGCTCGATGATGACCTGCATTACATGGGATATTTCCGCGACTATATACTCAATGGCGGCGATTACCCCTGGAGAAGAATCGGAGATATGGTTGTCGATGAGTGGCACGCCAACAACATCCGCTGGGTCAACATGATAACCGCTTTCACCCACACGATGATTCCTAAATGGATCGTGGCGGCAATTCATGGACTGGCCCTGTTCCTGATAATGCGGTGGTCCATCTCGCTTGCAGGTGCGAGAGGTAAACTCCTCTCGTCCATGGCTGTTATCGCCATGATAGCGTTATGCCTGCCGTGGCACGCCAACATCGGACTTATGGACTATGCCCACAACTATCTGCTCCCATCTGCGATATTTGCAGGCTTTTTTATCCTGTGGTTCAAAAAGCCCGTCAAGTGTTCATGGCCCGCAATGACCGGTTTGCTGCTGCTCGGCATTATCGCCGGAGAAAGCCACGAAGGCTTTTCTCTGCCTGCGCTTTGCGGCATCATTTTCTACTGGCTGTGCTCGCGGAGGGCTCCGACCGCGCGACAAATCGCCATGACAGCCGGATTGGTCATCGGACTCGTCATTTTGCTGTCGGCCGAGGGCAAAACATCGCGTGCGGTCATAACGCTGTCGCGAACAGCCGGCCAATGGATTCACACTCTCCTGTTCTATTCCCCCCTATTTGCCGTCATGATAGCCGTTCTCACGGCCTGTTTCATCCGGCAAAAAAAGAATTTCCCGGCTATATTGCTCCACTCACCTATGTCACTGTTTTTTGGCATAGCGACAGCGACATTCATCATGTCGGGGCTACTCTTTGTCAATTGCCGCGCTTCTTGGTTCGGCGAATTGGCCGCTATAATCGTCATCGTCAATATGTGGGACCGTTGTATGCCGCACGTTTCTGTTTCTAAATTCATTTACGTTAGAAACGCGCTTTCAGTATTAATAGTTCTACTTGTATCGGCCCACATATTGACGGTTGACGTTTATGCCCGACGATGCCACAACGACTACGAAACGATTCTACGCGCCTACCGCGAATCACCCGCCGAGACCATCTATCTCGACTACACATCCTCCTCCGACGTGCCGTTGATCACTCTCGGCAAAGTGATATCGTCATACCCCTGGATTGGCGAATATCCCGCTGCGAAATTTCGCGATTTCTATTCCCCCGGATCGCCTACGCCATGCGTTGTTCCCGAGCGTTTACGCGACTTCTCGACTGACAAAGCGACTAAAATGCCGGGCGATAACCCGTTTTATCTCTACAAAGGCGAATGGATTGCGCCCAAAGATTCTGTCAGATTCATGCAGCGGTTCCTGTTTCAGTTCCGCCTCACGCGCCGCGCAAGCGGCGTCAACACCTTGCCGTTCACTAATCTTGGCGGCGACTCGCTCGTCATGTGCGATGCCTGGCTAATCGACAGGGTTATCAAGCTGAACCCTGTCACTAAAATTGACTGCGAATGAAATCTCTCGTAAATAAATTCCGGCAATTGACACTTCCGCAATGCCTGTCCCTGACTATTATCGCAGTCATCAGCCTACTTATTTTCGCCTACTACAGCGTAACCCCCTACTACGCCGACGATTTACATTTTGGCACACGTTGGCCGTCATACATATCGGGGGGCTGCACACCGTTTGATTGGTCAATATTTCTAAAATGGTTAAAATACCAGATTCACGAAGATTCACCTCGCGCGCTCAACCTGTGGCTACCGATTCTTTACTACCTTCCGAAATGGATTTTTGATGCGCTAACGGCAATCACTTTTGGATGGCTTGTGGCAATGATAGCACGTTGTAGCGGAATATCGTTACGACACCCGCTACGGATCACCGTAATTATAGCATCCATTTTATGGCTTTTCCCATGGGAAGATGGGATGACTTGTGTGGCCTACACCTTAAATTACCTATTTTCATCGCTTATTGCACTATTATTTTTACACGCGTTTGAAAATGTTGACCGAGAAAGAAACAGTTATATCATAATAATCGGCTTACTCGCCGGATGGTGCCACGAGACACTGGGAACATCTCTGATAGCGGGCATTGCCGTCTGGTTGGTTATAAACCGACGCTCTTACGATAAAAAACATCTATACGCCACAATCCCGTTGGTTGCCGCGACATTAATGTTGCTGGCAATAATGTTTTTTGGACGCTACACCTCCAAAATGTATTTCAAACTAATACTTTCATATGCTGACATTCCCATATCTTATGTTGCATATGACTTAGTTACCAAATACAACCTCGTAATCCTGTCAATCGCCCTGCTTCTTACCGCAATGATGATGCGCCTTGCACGATTAAAAATCAAATCATTGCTTTGCGGGATTTTTCCAATTGTTTTCACTGCTATGCTCGTCTTGACGATAGAGGGGATAATGCTTGGAAACATTGGACTTCGGATAACATGGTTTCCTCAACTTTTCGGATTACTCTCATCGGCCATACTGATTAATAAATTTATACCTGACAAAATATTACAGAACAAAATAACCCATATAATTTTTCTATCAATTCTGACGATTGCCATTTCCACCAATTTGATTGCCGGAATAATTGTCACTAAACAGCAAGCGGCACAACTCAATGTGATTTGTACTGAATATTTCGCCGGGAATGGAAATCGATTTCAAAAAATGTCGGCTTTTGTCAACATAACTCCGTTGGCTTTCAACCGTTCTCCGCTCGCTGTCATGCGCAAGGGTGGGATAATCTGGGATGGATATTTGGTTTTTTACGCCGGTCGTGATATGGATTACCCGGTTCCGTCATCGCTGCGAAATATAGTTGACGGTGATTTGACAAAAATACCGGGCGATAACCCATTCTACCGCCATTCGTCAGGATGGATTGTGAGAGCTGAATCCTCCGATAACGCCAACGACGCTTATGTCATAACGCCGCATTGGGGCGTACGCCAAGAAGCAAGTTATGAGTATGTCCCGTTCACTGCCGCCGACGGACGGCATTGGGAAGTGGCCTACAACATCCGAACCGATGCCCAGGCCCGATGGGCCGGTATAGAAAAAATTGACCAAAGGAGATGAACAGAAAACGCGCCGACATATCAACCCGACACCTCCCCCTGTTCGCATTGCTGTCAATCCTGGCGGTGGGGGTCCTCACTGCGATGCTCTATCTTGTCACTCCGCTTTACTACGACGACATTCAGTATCAACCCTACACTCCGCAACACTACGGTGACTTCATATCATTTATGTTCACCTACGATTCCCCGCGGATGCTCAACCTGTTGTTTCCGGTGTTTCTGCACACATTGCCTAAAACGGCGGTCAACCTTTTGTCAGGGACACTGTGGGCTTTGTCTATAATCTTGATGTGTAGATGCACGGGGATGCGGCTGAATAGCTACACGCGTGTAGTGGCCTTGATTTTCGCCACGGAATTTTTTCTGCCGTGGGACAATGGCATGACCTGTATGATTTTCGCTCTCAACTATCTGTATTCATTGCCGTTCGCCATGGGCGTGATAATATGCTTTTGTGACGAAAAACCGGCCGGCTCGTTTCCTCGGCTTTTGCTTCCCGCCCTGCTCGGCTTTTGCGCCGGATGGATTCAGGAAGGCGAGAGCCTCCCTATTCTCTGCGGAATCACCGTTTGGTGCGTCTTAAACCGCACGGCTGTTTCGCGTCGACAGTTTTGGATTGCTACACCTATGCTTGTCTCATGCCTGTCACTTATAATAGCCAGCTCATTCAGTCGATATCCCCACAGCAATGTTTTTGCCTTCGACACATTCGGGCTGCCTCTGTCTATGCTCGTTTATGTGACGCTGACACGCACCTACGGCATGTTCGCCGTCACACTGCTCCTGCTTGCGCTACTCGCTCGCCGCGACTACCGCATGAGGCTATGGCGCGCTCGGCGGGGGCCGTTGCCGATACTGCTCACAGCCATGTATGTCTCTACTGCCATAAGCACAACACTTTGGTGCATGGGCACACATCTGTCTTGGTTTCCTCAACTTTTCGCCATATTGTCGGCTGTGACGATAATTAACATCGTGTGGCCTCGACCCTTTATAAAGAATCGAATCGGTGGTTTGGTTGTAGCGACAGTCATCATGGCTATAGTAATCGCGAATCTCGCGACCGCCATTTTGTTTACACGCAATGAAGCGAAAAATCTCCATTGCATAGAGGAGACCTACTTGAAAGCCGACTCACCCGACAAGTTCTATAAACTGACCCCGCAGACGCGCCTCCCGCTGATAGCATGGAACAAACTCGGCGTTGCCAATATCTACAACACCGCTTGGATGTGGCGCATCCACTCCTTGCACTACAGCCAACGCGTAAAGGAACTGCCGATACCGTCGGAATTGCGCCACATCACTCCGTCCGATTTACGGAAAGTACCGGGCGATTCACCGCTGTTTCGATTCGGCGACCTGTTGGTGATGCCCGACGACGGCTCCCGCGAACAGATAAACCTCACGGTAACCTACCGATACGGAGTGAGAAAAACCTCGCGGTTTAACCTGTCACCATTCGTTGCCGACGATGGTCGACGATGGATTTATGTCGTCAACGATACCGCCGACCCCCAAAGCCGATGGATTGCAATCACTGAGATTAACCGATAAAATTAAAATAACTAAACCACTCTTACGACACAATGAAACAACTATCAGCAGCTATAGCCGTATTAATGGCCGCGACAGCAGCAGCATCAACCGACGCTATCCGGGTCAATCAGATCGGATACCTCGCCGACGACATCAAAATTGCCGTTCTGATGACTGCAAACCCTGCTACACCAACCGGGGACATAGTCATAACCGACGCCGTTTCAGGCGAAACATTCATCCCTGACTCCGTTGTCAGTGTCAACCCCTGGGAACCGATGGCAGCCTGTTACCGCATCTACTTCTCATCGCTCTCTCGGCCGGGAAAATATTCTGTGGCGAGCGAAACCGCGGTTTCACCTCAGTTCCGTATCGGAAACGACATATATGCCGGTGCTAATGAAATACCGCTGCGCTACATGCGCCAGCAACGTTGCGGCTACAACCCGTCGCTCGATGCCCATTGCCATCAGCACGACGGTTTTCTGGTGTTGAGCGGTGACCGTGACGGAGAGCATATTGATGTCACGGGCGGATGGCACGATGCAAGCGACTACCTCCAATATCTCACTACATCGGCCAATGCCGTTTATCAGATGTTGTGGGCCTATAATGAGAATCCTTCTGTGTGGGCCGACAATTACGACGCAGCCGGACGCATCGGGGCAAACGGTGTCCCCGACATTCTCGACGAAGCCCGCTGGGGACTCGAATGGATGATGAAGATGAACCCTGAAAAAGGGATGTACCTCAACCAGATAGCCGACGACCGCGACCACCGTTACGCCGGGTTGCCCGCAGGCGACAATGTCGATTATGGCTATGGCGCGGGGAAAGGCCGCCCTGTCTACCCATGTAGCGGCAAACCATATGGATTGATGAAAAACAAGAATCGCAGCCGCGGGCTGGCTTCATCAGTAGGCAAGTTCGCATCATCTTTCGGATTGGGAGCGGAGGTATTCAACGCCATCGACACCGCGTTTGCCCGAAATCTCATGGCTCGCTCCCTTGAAGCTTACGAGATTGCCAAGGCCAACCCCGGTGCCTGCCAGACCGCTCCTTGTGTCTCACCCTATTTTTATGAGGAAGACAACTGGGTCGACGACATGGAACTCGCCGCGGCGCAATGTTACAGCAACACCGGCGACCGACGCTATAAGACCGATGCTGTCAACTATGGCCGCCAAGAACCTGTCACCCCATGGATGGGAGCCGACTCGGCGCGTCATTACCAGTGGTATCCGTTCATGAATCTTGGCCATGTAAAACTTGCTCGCGACCGTGAACTGCGCGTCGGCAAAGAGTTTGCACGCAATCTCCGTTCCGGCTTGCAGCGCGTCAAGGAACGAGGAGCCGACAACGCATTCCTCTGCGGCATACCCTTCATATGGTGTTCCAACAACTTGACTGTTGCCCTTGTGACCCAAGCCATGCTCTACCGCGACCTCACCGGCGACAATAGCTATCTCGAACTGGAAACCGCCGCCCGCGATTGGCTTTTCGGACTTAACCCATGGGGCAAATGTATGATTGTCGGATTACCCGCCGGCGGTGACTATCCCCGAGACCCTCACTCTGCATTGACCAACCTTGAAAAAATCGAGGTTACCGGCGGCATAGTTGACGGGCCGGTCTACAATTCGATATTCAGCTCTCTTCAAGGAGTGCATCTGCGCAATGTCGACCGCTACGCCCCCTATCAGAACTCTACCGTTGTATACCATGACGACTACAGCGACTATTCAACCAACGAGCCGACAATGGACGGCACCGCTTCAACGACCTACTTCCTCGGCCGACTTGCAGCAAAAGCCCGGGAAGTTAAGTAGTGTGAAATAATCGAAAACGGGCTGATATGGTAGTGAATTTAAGTAACTTTGTAGTTCTACATTCAATTTTCCCTCAGAACTATGACCAAAATCAAATCGCCCCTCATATCTCTCACACTTCTGTTATCGTCCTCAATGGCTATGGCGGCAGGCCATGCGGCTCCCGCTGAAGCCCGCCTGCATAGGCCGCTTGAAATGAAACTCCTGTTAAGCGGAAATTTTGGCGAGCTGCGCAACAATCATTTCCATTCTGGTCTCGATTTCAAAACCGGGGGCACCACAGGCCACAAAGTATATTGTGCCGCCGACGGCTATGTCAGCCGAGTACTCGTATCCCCCTGGGGATTTGGCAGAGCCGTCTATGTGACGCACCCCTCGCTCGGTCTCACTACAGTCTACGGTCATCTTCAATCTTTCAGCGACAAGATTGACGCCCCCGTAAAGCAACAGCAGCGCGCCGCTGAGACGTTCCGGGTTGACTTGGAGTTCAAACCGGGGCAGATTCCCGTCAAACGCGGCGAAGTGATCGCTCTCAGCGGTAACTCGGGGTCATCCGGGGGGCCGCATCTCCACATGGATGTCCGCGACACCGAAACCGAGGAGCCTCTCGACCCTATGCCCTATTTCAAAGAACTGATTGCCGACCGTGTCGCACCCGAAGTGCGGTCAATTTCGCTATATCCCCGTCAGGGGCTTGTCGATGGTGATAGCCGGCCGGCTACACGGACTCCGGCCACGGCATCACGGCCATTCAAGGCATGGGGGTTGGTTGTCCCCGGAATAAAAGCCTACGACCGCATGACCGGCACCGCAAATATCTACGGCGTGAAATATCTGACTTTGACTGTCGACGGAAAACAGATTTACCGCCGGGCTACCGACCGCTTCTCTTTTGACAACACCCGTGCGCTTAACACCATAATCCACTACCCGTCCCGCATCAAAGCCAATTCATGGACCATGACAACAGCCGTTCCTCCTTCCCGTCCGCTCGGCTCAATGATCGAGGCAATCGACGGCGGAGTCCTGACAATAAACGAATCAAGGGAATACAAATGCCGTTTCACCCTTGAGGATGAGCACGGCAACGTTACGACCCGGGATTTCACCATTATCGGCGAACGTCAGCCCGTTCCGAAAGTAACGCCGATTGGAGAGAAGGTGGAATGGAACAAGCAACGACGACTGCAAAAAAATGGCGCCGAATTTCTATTCCAGGCGGGCAGTCTATACGAGGACTCCTACATAACCTTGAAAGTGCTCCCGACATCAGCCTACAAGTCCGACCTATATGTCATTGGCAATCCCGAAATTCCTCTCGCTAAATCTTTTGAGATGAGTCTGCCGCTGAACATTGAAAAAATTTACGACCGGCGACAATACTGCATCGTGAGAATCGACGGCAAAAAGCGCGTTGCGATCGGAGGCAGATACTCCGACGGCAAAATAACAGCAACTGCGAATCGGTTCGGGAATTATGCCGTTGTTGTCGACACGAAAGCGCCTGTCATAACCCCGGTGACACCATTGAAATGGAGCGGGAAAGGGGTAATAAAGGTCAAAATAGCCGATGACCTGAGCGGTATAGACGACTACCGCGGCGAAATCGACGGCAAATGGATACTTCTGGAACTGGACGGCAAGACGGGCACCCTCACAGGCCGCATAGACCGCAAAGAATTTCCCGCAGGCGCGCCTCATGAGTTCACACTGACGGTGACCGACGCTTGCGGCAATAAAGCCGGCTATTCGCATCAATTGTGATATTAGACTTTTTCATGCTCCATTGTGAAACTTTTTTACTCAAAGCTTTGTTTAAGTAGGAAAGTTCAACTATTTACCCACTCGGAGCATTATGATAAAGATTCAGATTTTAGCCACTGGTTTAGTCCACGTCTCACCTTTCATCCCCTATAATAGCGTTAACGCTGGGAAGTTGAAAGTCTACGGATTCACCGTTCCCAAAAAAGATTGGGTGTGGCTCCCGGTCATGAGCTATCTCATAGAGCATCCCAAGGCCAACATACTGGTCGATACCGGCTGGAACCGACGCATCAGCCCCAAAGGCGAATTTGACAAAAACGCTCAGGAAATCGCCCTCGGCTCAAGACTCTTGGCTAAAGTCAACCAAGGGCTCCTTCCCGAAGGGCAGGCCATCGACGAACAGCTCGCCGCCGTGGGAAAAAGTTCTACCGATCTCGATTATGTCGTTATCACACACCTCGACTGCGACCACGTCAGCGGACTGTCGCAGGTGTCAAGCGCCAAGCGGGTCATGGTCAGCGACACCGAGATGCAGGCATCGGGTGGAGGCACACTCTGCAACCGCACCCGATACCGCGACATTTTCTGGAAAGACGTTCCACTGACGCTTTACCAGTGGAACAGCGACCGCGGGCCGTTCGGACGCTCCTATGACCTTCTCGGAGACCACTCCGTAGAGCTGATAAACATTCCCGGACACACCGAGGGGATGGTGGCCGTAAAGATAACTAACCCTGAAGGTAAATATGTGCTGCTCACATCCGACGGTGCCTACAGCTCCCGCTCCTGGAAAGAGATGGTGTTGCCGGGCGTAAGCGTCAATACCGAGGACCAGCTCAAATCCCTGAAATGGATTCGCGAGCAAAGCCTATCGCCCAACTGCGTCGCATCGCTCGCCACCCACGACCCCGACGTCACCCCCGGAATAATCGAATTCTGATCCGATAACGGAACACCCAATATATTTTTGCGAACATTACTGGTAGGGCCTGCCCACGGGCTGACCGCCCCTCCCTGACAGCATCACGCAAACCTATCCCACCGGTAAGGCCGGCCCACGAGCAACAACCAAAACAAACCTGAGACCTGTTAACGCAATCTTTCTGTGAACAAATTGCACGCTCCATTTGTAGGAAGTAGAGCAAAGTTGTATCTTTGCCATGAGCTTTTAACTGAAATTAATTTAACAACGACATGGAAAATAAAGATTTATTGCAGTCGGTCACCGAGAAAGCACAAGTGTGGCTCGGCAACGGTTATGACGAGGAAACCCGCAGCGAGGTCAAGCGTATGCTTGACGCTGACGACAAAACCGAACTTATCGAGTCGTTCTACAAAGATCTGGAATTCGGTACCGGAGGCCTGCGAGGCATAATGGGCGCAGGTACCAACCGAATGAACATATACACCGTCGGCGCAGCCACCCAAGGCTTGGCCAACTATCTCAAGGAAGCGTTTGCCGAACTACCCGAAATCAGCGTGGTTGTAGGCCACGACGTGCGCAACAACTCACGAAAATTTGCCGAAATCGTTGCCGATATATTCTCAGCCAACGGCATCAAGGTCTACCTGTTCGAGAGCTTCCGTCCAACCCCTGAGCTGTCGTTTGCGATACGCCATCTCGGTTGCCAGAGCGGCGTGAACATCACAGCCTCACACAACCCCAAGGAATATAATGGTTATAAGGCATACTGGGCCGACGGTGCGCAGATTATCGCCCCCCATGATGTCAACATCATCGACAACGTGAACAAAATCAAGGGAGTGGAAGCCATTAAATTCAACGGTGACAAATCAAAAATTCAGATTATCGGCAAAGAAATCGACGACGCTTTCCTATCGGCCATCAAAGGTCTGTCGTTAAGCCCCGATGCGATCAAACGCCACCACGACCTCAAAATCGTCTACACCCCCATCCATGGAACAGGTGTGAAACTCGTGCCTGAATCGCTGAAAAATTACGGTTTCACCAACATCATCCATGTCCCCGAACAGGATATTCCCAGCGGAGACTTCCCGACCGTGGAATCACCCAACCCCGAGAACCCGCCGGCAATGGCTATGGCGATAGCAAAAGCCAAAGAGGTCAACGCCGACCTTGTCATGGCATCCGATCCCGACGCCGACCGAATCGGCTGCGTAATCCGCGACGCCAAGGGTGAATACCAGCTCATCAACGGCAACCAGATTGTGATGATATTGCTTAACTATCTCATGACCCGCAACGCCGAACTGGGCAAACTCACCGGCAACGAGTATATCGTGAAGACCATCGTCACTACCGAGACAATCAAGTCAATAGCCGACGCCAACAACATCAAGATGTTTGACTGCTACACTGGCTTTAAATGGATAGCCGCGGTAATCCGCGACCATGAAGGGACGTCGCGCTACCTCGGAGGCGGCGAGGAAAGCTACGGATTCCTTGCCGAAGACTTCGCCCGCGACAAAGACTCGGTATCGGCGATATCTCTGATGGCCGAAATCGCAGCCTGGGCCAAGGACAAAAACATGGACTTCCTGCAGATGCTTCAGGATATATACATGAAATATGGATTCTCGAAAGAGGAAGGCATCTCGGTGGTGCGCCTCGGCAAGAGTGGTGCCGAAGAAATCGTGGCCATGATGAAAGGCTTCCGCGCCAATCCGCCCAAACAGCTTGGCGGCAGCTCCGTTGTTACGATAAAAGACTACGCCGACCTCAATCTCACCGACCTTACCACCGGCAAAGTCGAGAAAATGGATATGCCCACTACAAGCAACGTTCTCCAGTATTTCACCGCCGACGGCACCAAAGTCTCGATTCGACCCTCAGGAACCGAGCCTAAAATCAAATTCTACATTGAAGTCAAAGGCCACCTCGACAGCGCAGCCGACTATGACCGCGCCAACGCCGACGCCAAGGCCAAAATCGACGCAGTCAAAAAAGACCTCGGAATCTGATTCCGCAGCCAAGCATAACCGACCATACCGGCAGGAAGCTGTGTCAAAATTGAATTGCACCCCAAAAGTTAGACAAAAAGCTTTTGGGGTGCAATTCAAAATAGACGCACCCTCTTTTTCGTAATTTTGTGCGTAAAAAACAACATCAAAATCTGCTCCGTATGCCAGTTAAAATCTACGTCATAAACGACCCCATTTTGATAAGGTTTTATCGAGGACAAAGACCTCGACGGCTTCAAGGAATACCTTGACTCCGACGATACTCTCTTGTTCGGCGAACCCGAAGACCTCCCTTTCATCGAGGCCATCGAGAACTATTGACCCATCTCCAAACGTTTTTTAACCTCGGTGTGCTCGATTTTCGCACACCGAGGTTATTATCTTTGCCCCTGATTGCAACAGTCTCAAATATTTTCGCTACCTTCGCAATCTAAATGCGCCTGCGCTGACAAAGACTACTCAATGTAAGTAATTGCTTATAATCAATATATTAAGGAACTTCCTTGTAGTCGCATAAAGGTTTAGTCGCCCGTCAGCCTACTCGGAAGTTCCTCGCTTTATAATGCTGTGAGCAGGAAGACCAAGGCATATAATATTCCAGATGCGGTTGTTGAAACAATCGCATCTGAACGCAGGTCTCCTTACGGCATCCGTTCTTACGTCAGTTTATTTAGTAGTTCAGGAATTGGTTGTTATGGCTTTAAGGAATTAGGCTATAACTGTATCGCTACCGTTGAGCTTCTTGAAAAACGTTTGAAGATACAGAGGTATAACAATAAGTGTCTCCTTGATTCAGGATATATTTGTGGCGATATGACATTGCAGGAAACCAAAGATAAAATATACAAGGAACTCACGGTTTGGAAAGATTGTTTTGGTGTTGCTGATTTAGATGTTTTAATTGCGACTCCTCCGTGTCAGGGAATGTCTGTAGCCAATCATAAGAAAGGTGATGAACTAAAGCGTAATTCTCTTGTAGTAGAATCAATTAAAATTACGTGCGAAGTATTGCCTAAATTCTTTGTTTTTGAAAATGTGAGAGCTTTCCTCAATTCCATTTGTACTGACATTGATGGTGTTGACAAGTCCATTCATGAGGCTATTACATTCAATCTCGGAGGGTACTACAATATTCTTTTCAAAGTCATTAATTTCAAAGATTATGGCTGTCCCTCAAGCAGGACAAGGACTTTGGTTATAGGTGTTCGTAAGGATATAATCGATATTACTCCTAACGATATTTTTCCCTCTCAGTCGCCCGAAAAAACTTTGAGAGAGACTATTGGACACCTCCCCAGTCTCAAAACGATGGGCGAGATATGGGATGAAGACATATATCATAATTTCAGATCCTATGCTCCACACATGGAGGCATGGATTTCCGAAATTAAAGAAGGTCAATCCGCATTTGATAATGATGATATTTCCAGAATACCGCATACTGTCAGGGATGGCGTTATAGTTTATAACGCCCAAAAGAACGGAGACAAATATACCCGTCAACGTTGGGACAAGGTGGCACCATGCATTCACACTCGGAATGATATTATGGCGAGCCAAAATACCGTTCATCCATCGGATAATCGAGTTTTCAGTATTCGAGAAGTAATGCTGATGATGTCTGTTCCTCAGTCTTTCCAATGGTCGGATATTCCGTTTGATGTATTAAACGCTATGACGTTAAAGGAGAAAAAGGCCTTTTTGAAAAAAGAGGAAATGAATATCCGTCAAAATCTTGGTGAGGCAGTCCCGACAATCATTTTTAGACAAATTGCATCCAAAATTCGTAAGTCTTTAGATAGTTCATCCTTTTCTAATGCGGATGCTTCAACATACGTTAAGGACAACAATTTAAGTACTCAAGAATGTATAATGTCTTTCTTGGGTCGCACAAAATATGATTTTTCTCGCATTTCTCGAATAGTCGAAATGGCTAATTCCGAGAGGGATAATACCGCTGCATATTATACCCGACAGGATGTTTGCTTTGCGATAGTCAATAATCTGCCGGAAGCAAAGAACTTTTCCAACCTCACAATTTTGGAACCGTCTATCGGTGTAGGCAATTTCTTGCCCTCTTTAATAGAAAAATATTCTTCCGTCCCGAATGTTGAGGTTGATGTTGTCGATATAAATCCTGCTTCTATTGAAATTCTCCGAGAAATGCTTAACCACATAGTAATTCCTGAGAATTTCCATATCAACTTTATCAATGCGGATACTCTTATCCATCGTTTTGATAAAAAATATGATATTGTAATAGGCAATCCTCCTTACATGAAGCTGACAAAAGATAAAGCTTTATCATCTATTTATAAGGCGTCAGTAAGCAATAAGGAAACCAATAATTTATTCGCTTTCTTTATCGAGAAAGCCCTTTCATTGGGCCGGTTCGTATCTCTTATTGTACCTAAGAGTTTAATCAATGCACCGGAATATAATGTTACTCGACAACTGATGTCTCAGTTTGCCATTACACATTTTATAGATTTTGGAGAGAAAGCATTCAAGGGTGTTAAAATAGAAACCATATCATTTACCATAGATACCGATAAAAAACCATCCGATGTGATAGTCTACTCTTACATCAATAATACTGTACGCAAGATTAGACAATCATATATTACGGACACACGTTTTCCGTATTGGTTAATATACCGTGATATGGATTTTGATACGGTTGCTGATTCGATGCAATTAGGCATCTTCAGAGCGTATCGAGACCGCATTATAACAAAACGCATGACTAACTCACAAGGCTCTATAAGAGTTCTTAAATCTCGTAATATTGGCAACAATGAGGTTGTCAACATTGAGGGTTACGATTGTTTCGTGGACAATTCTTCGGCTTATGACGTAGGAAAATTCCTGAACCATACAGAGTGTGTCTTATTGCCCAATCTTACATACAATCCAAGAGCTTGTTTTATGCCGAAGAATTGTATTGCCGATGGCTCAGTTGCTATCCTTACGCTGATAGACCCAACGCTTAAAATAGGCCACGATGACCTTGCATTTTATGCAACTGATAAATTCGCAAAATTTTACATGACAGCGCGAAATCTCGGCTCTCGGTCATTAAACATAGATAATAACTCTGTTTTCTTCTTCGGAAAACTTAATACTCAGTCGGAATGAGAGAATCCATAAATAAGTTCCTAAGTTAGTTTGACCTTGATGTTCGTAAATCAGGCGATGCCCGATTTGCCGATCAAAAATGCACCCCTGATGTAGTTTGCTTTATAGCGGACTGCATTTTGAACATCGTTAAGCCTGACCACACATTTACTGTTAGCGATATTTGGGATTCGCAGTATTTCATTAAAAATGCTGTTGCTGTTTTTGGAAAGCCCATACCGACCAATCCTACATCGAGACATGAATACGATAAATTTATACAGCAACCGCTCAGACTTTTGGGATATGCACATGTGCTGAATATTACCAAATCAGGTAGCACAAACGTCTACTCGACTGCTGCTGATGATATGCTCGACTACATCTCCCGTCGGGAACGTAATACATTCAATTTCTTGTATTGCTACTTTCATAAGGTAATGGAAGATAGCGGTATGTGGAAATATTTTCGACAGTTCATAGACAAGTCCGTTCAAGGAGACATATCCAAATCAGACTATATGTTCTTGCGCGATAAATTTATTCGGTTTATGATTGGCAACACCAACATAAATACAGCTGTGGAAGTCCGCCGAATATTTCCCAAGATTCTCAACATCTTTGCCGTTGATAAAAACATATGCGGTTCTGAAAGAGGTACGCTTTCAAAATATCCTTTCACTTTCTCCGACCTTATGTATAATCGTAAGAACTGGAGAGATTTCAATAAAGACAAGTCGATGACAAGGCAAGAAGCTGCCGAAGGAGCCATTGACACCCAACAAGAAGCGTTCAGTAAATATTATGTTAACAAGGCCATTGCTCTCATTCGTAAAATTCACCACGAGAGTGAAGTTCACGATCAATGGGGTAACGGTCCAGCGACACAAGTACACCATATTTTCCCACGTTCGCAATTCCCACAGATTGCTCATTATGTGGAAAATCTCATCCTCCTTACCGCAACCCAACATAACACAAAAGCGCATCCTAACAATAATACCCAAGTCGTTGACCGGGATTATCAATTAGTACTTCTTCTTGCGAAATCAGAGTCTATAGAAAAGTCGCTAAAGCAAGTAGGAGATAAATATTATAGAAAGGAGTCATTCATATATGTGATTAACACCGGACTTTCAGTTGATTGGAGCTTAGCTCTGACGTTCAACGAAATCAGACAAATGCTTATCCAAGCATATAACGCGGCATAACTTATCATCTATTTACTTCCTATTAATACAATTGATTCCATAAATGAAATTATTCCTTGACGTTTTCATTTTTCAACTTAAAAAGAAAGTTGGTGGTAAATATCTGAATGAGGCTGTGAATTTTGATGAAATCCACACTGTTCTCGCGACTAGATATCCAGACAAGAAACCAATGGCGGCATTGTTGCAAAATATTGCTAGTTCAATAGACACTACATTCTATCTCAACGATGATAATTCTAAAGCCCTTAGTTTTTGCAAAGGTGATACATTTTCTATAAACGAAAATGGAAATTTTATCTCTGGCCGTTTTGTTGGGGGCAATACAGGTCAGCAATTCGATGTTTACAGCAATGAAGATGCTACACAAATTACACATATTGTGCAACCTTCAGAAGTAGCATCACTTCAATTCTACTTTAAATTATGGTTTCCAAAAGGATTTACTACAGGTATTCTAATTGTTCAAAAGTATTCTAACAATACTTGTCTCGGACTTTTGAAAAAACGCTTGTCCTCATTTTTTAAGAATCTAGGATATAAATTTATTACACACAAGTTTGTCCCTGAGAACAAGCGAAATGAATTTTTAGAAGCTTGTAGCATTTCTCAAATTGGTATTACTTGGAAGAGAGGTCTTGATAATTCCCTTAAACCCCAAGTTAATTTATTGAGAGATTGTAATTTCTCTCAACGGATTTCTAATCTTTCGTTATCTACTACAAAATTGCTTACCGATGCAATTTATCGTCGCAAGGTCACGGAAGAAGTGTCTACTCTCTATCCGCAGTTTGACCCGACTCTTCATGATATGAAATTCTATTATATTGACTCTAAAGGTCAAACTGCTTCCTCAACTTTAGACGAAATTGAATGTCTTTTGCCATCAATAAGTTTAGGTATAACTTGCGTTAATCCTGATGACACGCCAAATTGGAGTGCCATCGATAATGCAGCTAACAACTATCTTGAACTTATTAAAGTCGATTTGAAATACTCGGCAAAAGAACAACAATGAATATCTGGAGAGACACCTTAGAATTGATTTGGACTGGCTTCAAATCTTTATTTCGCGAACCCAACGGCATCGGTAATTGCACCATTAGCGGTGTCTTGACTTACGTAGGAGTCCCTTTGATAGTTTCCATTTGTAGCATACTTTTTAATGTCCTAATAAAAGAATCATTAATAAGCGACATTCTCACTGTCTTAAGTATTTTTCTTGCGATTACTCTTGGCGTTATCTTTATTGTCCCTGACAAGTTATCTAAACGTCTCGATTCCGATACTTCGGAAAACCAATCAGATATTAATTCCCGCATACGTTATAAGAACTTTTGTCGCCTATTTATTCAACGACTTTCTTTTATTCTTGTAATGTCTGTAGTACTCATAATATTAACTATTATCATGCAGATTATTTCCGATTTCTGTATGGTTATTCTTTCTGGGATCATACTTGGATTATTTGCACTTTCAATTTTAAGCATATTGAAACTTGTTATAGATATTTACGTGTTTCTTATGGCTGATATAAACAGAATGCGATAAAACATATTTCTGATGGAGTTGCGGCAACCGCCGCCGGGATATTGCGACTTTTCGGCTCGCCGCTTGGCATCGCCAATAAGCCGTCAAGCCTAAGGTCTTGACCCATCCTGGCTTCTATCCCTAACTCATACGCGAGCTTCGGCACCACCTTGTGGATCCGAGGCTCGCTTCTTTTTTATAGGGGGATGCAGTTCAATTTTGACACACCACCTCGCCGTTTTATGCCTCACTGAGGGTGGAACATTGTCACGATTGGCTCCGACCTTTCTAAACAAATTTTTGTAACTTCGCGGCCATGGATATACTGTATGTCGACAACCATTTGGTTATTGTAAACAAACGCCCCGGCGAGATAGTCCAGGGCGATAAAACGGGCGACACCCCGCTTGTGGAAACCGTGCGCCAATGGATTAAAGAAACCTACGCCAAGCCCGGAAACGTGTTCTGCGGCCTGGTTCACCGGCTCGACCGGCCTGTAGGCGGCGTTGTGATGTTTGCCCGCACATCCAAAGGACTCTCACGGCTCAACGAGATGTTCCGCAAAGGCGATGTGAATAAAAAATATTGGGCGATAGTACGCAATCGTCCCCCCAAGGATGAGGATGTGCTCACATCTTACATCACATCGGTTGAGCGCAACAACAAGTCATACGTTTCCCCGACACCTAAACCGGGGGCCAAAGAAGCAAAACTAAGCTATCGTCTCATAGCCCAAAGCGACCGTTATTTTCTGCTCGAAATCGATCTCATGACAGGCCGCAAACATCAGATTCGCGCACAGCTCGCCTCGATAGGCTGCCCCGTCAAGGGCGACCTGAAATATGGCGACAAGAGAAGCAATCCCGACGGCAGCATCTCACTGATAGCCCGCCACATCGAGTTCATACATCCTATATCCAAAAAAACTGTATCAGTCGACGCCCCCGTACCCGACGACACCTTGTGGCAGGCGTTGGCTGCTAACGTTACACCCACAACCGACAATGGATAAAAAAGACCTCAGAATAGTGTTTCTCGGCACTCCTGAATTTGCCGTTGAAAGCCTCGACTTGCTACACAGCAACGGCTACAACATCGTAGGCGTGGTCACTATGCCCGACAAACCAGCCGGACGCGGCCACCACCTGCTGCAATCGGCGGTGAAGAAATATGCCGTGGTCCACGGGCTGAAACTGATGCAGCCCGTCAAACTCAAAGACCCCGAATTTGTCGAGGAACTACGAGGTCTTGACGCAGACCTGTTCATCGTCATAGCGTTCCGTATGCTCCCCGAAGTAGTGTGGACTATGCCGAGACTTGGCACATTCAATCTCCACGCCTCACTGCTACCCAAATACCGCGGGGCGGCACCTATAAACTGGGCTGTTATTAACGGAGACACAGAGACAGGCGTGACCACTTTTTTCCTCAAACATGAGATTGACACCGGCGACATCATCAGTCAGGAGAAAATCGAAATCCGTCCCGACGACAACGTAGGCGACGTGCACGACCGCCTGATGTCGCTCGGAGCGCAACTGACGCTCGACACCGTCGAACATATCATAAAAGACGACCTCAAACCAATCCCTCAGGATCAACTGACCGGAGGGGTCGAACCAACCCCCGCTCCGAAAATCTTCAAAGATACCTGTCATATCGACTGGACGAAGCCTAACACTCAGATACACAACCTTGTGAGGGGTCTTTCACCCTACCCTGCCGCATGGAGCGGCCTGACCCTCGACGACAACGACTCCGGGGCAATGAAAATACTGAAAACCAAGCCGATAGACACTGCAGCAGGGGAACCCGGAGAAATCTCCGTCATTGATGACCGTCTGCTTGTCTCGACAGGCAAAGGGGGGCTTGAGCTACTCGAAATTCAGCCTGCAGGCAAACGCCCTATGGAAGCCTCCGCATGGCTTCGCGGAGCCCGCTTCTCCACAGCATCCTTCCATTAGAAAAAACGGTTACAGCTATCATTTTAGCGATGTGAGCAGATAGGGGTCGCCCACGAGCCAGACCACATCGCCGGGACGGAAACGCTCCGAGCCATCGACAGTGACAAATTCCTCACCGCGTTGCAAAGCCACAACCAAGGCGGCATACTTGCGTCGCAGGTTGGCCGTTGTCGCACTTTTCCCTATCAAAACCGAACTATCGGTCAGCGGCACACTCGTCATCTTGAAATTGGCCGGGTTCACACCCCTGAGACTGTGGTCAGAAGCGTCAGATGCCTCAACCTCAGGCAATAATAATTGTAATTGTTCATCAGTACCGATAACACCGATTGTATCTCCGGGGAATATGCGGGTCTCACCCGACGGCAACGGAATCCCCTCGCCGCCGCGCTGTATGCTGACGATATTCACACCATATTTGTTGCGCAGATTAGAGTTGCGCAGACGCTCCCCGACAAACGGACACCCATACCCCACCTCCATGTAAGCGAGATGCAAATCGGAAATCACGTTATTATTGCGGCCACTGCGTCGCAACTCTCTCTCGTTCAAATTATTGAGAAATTTCGATTCAATATTGCTTAAACGGTTTTTGACCCTCGACGAGAACAATAGCAACACGAGAACTATCACCGATAGACCCACCGAGAATCCAACCCTCATTCCATAAATGGAGCTGAACACATAGATGACAAAACCGAGGGCTATGATCAGCCTGAACAGCATCATCACCACAAGCGGCACATCGACACGAGCTTTGGCCCGCTGCAGACGCTGACGCTCAGTCTGCGACGACGCCGGCAATGCCAAGGCGAGAAGAAACGGAGCCATGACGGCAAGGGTTATCAGACAGCCGATCAGGCGTCCCCATGACTCAAGCTCTCGGTTGAGCCACGGCATCATAAACTGCGACGAAAGCATACAAATCGCCACAAGCACACTTGAATACAACACCAGTCGCCACGCGTAACGCCTTATCAGCAACATCCACAACGACCTCGTGGCCGTCTCGGTCGATGCCTTCGACGAGTAGCGGTCGATAAGAAAATGCAACTTTCTCGGTAGATGGCGCACCACAAACCCATAGGCCGGATCAGCCAACTTTATCAAATAAGGCGTGGTAAACGTCGTAATCACCGAAACTGCCACGATTATGGGATAAATTGCACCATCTAAAACACCCAATGTCATTCCAAGAGAAGCAATAATAAAGGAAAATTCACCAATCTGGGTAAGAGAGAAGCCCGACTCCATCGCTATTCTCAACGGTTGCCCGGTTATGAGCATACCGCTCGTACCAAACACTATACCCCCGAACATCACTGCCAGTGAAAGTACCATAACCGAGTCCCAGTACTCGACAAGCGCGCTGGGATTCACCATCATACCCACCGAGATGAAAAACACAGCCCCAAACAAATCCTTGACCGGGGTAGCCACACGTTCTATGCTTTCGGCCATACTCGTACCGGCAAGTATCGAACCCATAACAAACGCCCCGAGAGCCATCGAGAACCCGCACAGTTGCGAGAACACAGCCATCCCGAAGCAAAGACCTATCGACACGATGAGCAGGGTCTCGTTGTTGAGATACCGACGCGCGAGATTAAGGAACGAAGGCAAAATCAACACACCCACCAAAAACCATATGACGAGGAAAAACGCCAGACGACTGATGCTGTAGAGCATTTCGCCGCCATCTACAGAATTGTTCATCGCCACCGACGACAGCACCACCATCATAATGACAGCAAACAGATCCTCGACAATAAGCACTCCGAAAACCAGTGCGGCAAACTTGCGCTGACGCAGTCCTAAATCAGAGAAAGCCTTGATGATTATTGTCGTCGACGACATACCGATCATACCGCCGAGATACAGGCAGTTGATGTTGGAGAACCCCCACAGATGTCCCAAGATAAACGCCACAGTCACCATCCCTGTGAAGATTATCAGCGTCGTGACCACCGCCGAGCCGCCGACATTAAGCAACTTCTTGAAACTGAACTCAAGACCGAGCGAAAAAAGCATGATGACGATGCCTATCTTCGCCCAAAAGTCGATGTTGGCCAACGTGCTGACCGACGGAAGATACTCGAAGTTGGGGCTTGCGAGAAAACCGGCGACGATATAGCCCAGCACCACCGGCTGTTTTATCCATTTGAAAAGCAATGTGACCCCGGCCCCCATCAACAAGATGAAAGCCAAGTCGGAAATCAGACCTTCCACATCCATTTCCGACACAGCCTCAGCAGTTTCCGCTATAGGCTGGACTGAAGCCAATATCGCAGATAAAATCATCAGAATTAAATACTTACTTGATTACCCAATGAAATCGCTATAGTAGGATTCACCTCCCTCAATGACTCAAACAACGAAATATAGTCGGTATAGTCCTTGAGCAAAACTATCAGATTGAGCCGCGTCACCTGCTCTTGGTAGTCATACTCGACATAGACATTGGTCAACGAGACATGATAGCGAGCCAACACGGCGCGATAGTCATCAATCTTGCTAACTATCACACCGACTTTCAGCCTGATTATCCGCGACTCAGCCCCCACGCTCAGACGATGCTCTATGCGTTCAAGCTGTACTAATATAAACAGAATCAACGATGTCGCCACTATCGACAGAAAGTACATACCGACCCCGACAGCCATACCGATGGTAGCGACCATCCATATGCCGGCGGCTGTGGTCAACCCTCTGACCGAGCCTTTCATCTGCATGATAGCACCGGCACCAAGAAAACCGATGCCGGTAATAACCTGAGCCGCGATTCGGCCCGGGTCGCCGTTTTTGAGTCCGAGATATTCTTGAGGGACATAGATTGAGAGTATCATCGCAAGGGTGGCTCCCATCGATATCAAAGCAAACGTGCGCACTCCCGCCGACTGCCCCTTGCGTTTGCGCTCGAAACCGACCACGCTGCCGAGCAGCAGGCTCAGACCCAACTTGTAAATCGATGACAACGTATTGACCTCGACCGAGTTAATCGAGCTGTAAATATAATCCCAATATTGGTATATAGTCGTCATCGCGGTGGTCAACAGTTAACGTCACAGGAGCATGCGCTCTATTTCTTCATCGTGAATCGGCGCGAGGCAAGGCGGTAGTTGTCAGCGAAAAGTTCAACGGTGTAATCGCCGGGGGTCAGCGTGGTGTTGACATCCCAATAGATTTTCACGCCGGGAATCTCCTCACCCTGGTACTCCACGCTCTTGTGTGCCGTCGAAGCGAGCGAGCCGCCCTCAAAGCTGAATTTACCGCCACCGCCGAGAAGGTCGCCCTCGGGGTTGGTGATGCGCAGATATATGTTTTTCATACCCACGGGGGTCGAATTGTTCTGAGGGATTGTAAACGAAACCACCAACTGGCGCGCCTTGGTAATGTTCTTTTCCTTCTTGCCGTTTTTCTTTAAGGCAGTCAATGTCACGCCGGTGACATTGAGTTTTTCGGCGAGCGTCATCCGCTCACTCAGCACTTCGTTTTTGCGTGAGACATCCTCCACACGCGACGCGAGCTGTTCGTTTTGATTTTTTATCTGCTCATTTTCCATGCGCAGCCCCTCGTTCTCCCGACCGAGCGAGTCAATCTGAGCCACATAGTGGCGCAATATCCCTTTAAGGGTGGATATTTCACCCTCAAGTTCCTTTATGCGTTTAGCACTCTTGTTTTTCTCGCTTTTCAACTCTTGCAAGAGTTTCTCGACCTTCTGCTTCGCAGCATTGTATTTAACGGTCAACGAGTCATTGGCGAGCATCTGGGTCTGATTCTCATACTGACGGAACTCGATGTCGAGAGCCTGGTACTCATTTGCGAGCTGAAGCTGCTCGTTGGTCAACTGAAGCTGCTCGTTGAGATTCTGCGCCTCGGCCAACTTGGCGTTTTTAGACGAAATCACCATTACGACAGCCACAATCGCTACAATCAAGGCTACACCAAGACCGGCAATGATAGCAGGTGTGCGGCGTGATGAAGAATTGCTCATATTGTAGTTATTTTTTCGTTTGTTTTGTTTGATAAAATCAATTTACAATGCAAATATAATCATAATTAAAATAACTTCGACAATTCAAAGCACGCAAAAGTCATGGCGGCAAGCACCAAACCTATCGCGGTTTCATAGGGAATCAGAGCCATACAGCGTTTAAACGTGAGATCCATTGTCCCGCCTGTGGCATGGAAAAACGTGCCGTGGGGCAGATGGTCGAGCACCGTCGAAGCCGAGTTGATCATGGCCGCACCCCACACCGCAGACACCCCCGTGGCGAGAATAGAGGGAGCGAACGATGACGAGGCTATGGTCGCGCCTGCCGTCGTCGATGCAGTGGCGGCCGACATCAGTATTCCCGACAACGGAGCCATAAGAGTCTCGCCGAAGCTGCTTGCCGACAGCATACCGACTATTATGTCGGTAATGGTAGATGCCTTTATAACCCCCGCTATGGTGCCCGTGCCAATCAACAAAATCGCCACGCCCACCATCTTTGACAGCCCGAACGCCACGCACTCAAGAGTCTCGCCGGTGCGACGCATAAAGCAAATTCCAATCAATCCGCCCGCAGGCAGCGCGATCAGTGGATCGACAACTATGCCGAACAGCGGGCGCAACGCAAGTAACACAATGGCAGCTACAGGCCCTATGACGCTGCTGAAAAGTGATGGCAGCCGGCGGTCGCTTATCTCAGGATCGACCGTCAGCGGGTCGACCGTCAGCAGTTCATCTTTCTTCCCGGAATAAATCCATTTAATGACGGTAACAGTGAATATCAGCCCGACGATGGCCGCCATGACATTGGCTCCCATCACCGACGACAAAGGGACATTGAAATTCTCGGCGCAGACAATCGTGTTGGGATTGGGCGATATAATGTTGCCGCACTTGCCGCCGCCTATCATCATCAACAGCAGTTTTGAGGCCGACACCCCATAGCGGCGATGGAGCGATATGGCCACCGGGGCGACAGTAATCACAGCTACGTCGATAAACACACCAACGGCGCACAGAAGCATCGTAGACAACGCAAGGGCGAGGTACATTTTGTTGCGGCCAAGCCGAGATATAATAGCGTTGGAAATCGATTCGGCGGCACCGGTCTTAATGAGTATGCCAGTCAAAACGCCCGCTGTCAGTATGCGTAAGATCGCGGGAGTGATGTTTTTGACGCCGTCGAACATGACATTGATGCTTTCGACGAGCGACATACCACCGCTGAGGCCTCCGACCACGGCACCGAGTATGAGGCTATATGCGATAGGTACTTTCTTTATAATCAAATATATAGATAGAGCGAGTCCAATCAATACACCTATGGCAGACATCATAAAGCAAAGCGGTTAATGTGTTAACGAATCATAAAAATTGGCTATAGACGCGGTAATCGCTGTGACATTTTCTGCGGCTTCTCGGCTCGACATCGCTTTATCAAGGGGTACCACTCGGCGCAAGATGGGGAAAACGCCCGCGAAACCTCCCTTCAGCAGACTGACGGGGTCAGCCACCATTCCGGCTATCGCGACTGTCGGCACACCCGCGGCGGCGGCGCGTCGGCACACCCCCAGCGGGAGTTTTCCGAACAGTGTCTGGCTGTCGATGCGTCCTTCTCCCGTTATGACGAGCGAGGCTCCCTGAACCGCGCGGTCGAAACCGACAAGGTCGAGCACGGCATCGACTCCGGGTTTCAACTCGCTATTGAAGAAGGCGAGAAACGCCTCTCCAAGGCCACCGGCCGCACCGGCGCCGGGACTGTCGGCGACATCACGCCCGGTCGTAACATGAACCACATCGGCGTAACGGCGCAATGCCTTGTCGAGCGACTCGACCATCTCGGGCGACGCACCTTTCTGGGGGCCGAACACGCGGGCCGCGCCATCGGGCCCGTACAACGGATTGGTAACATCGCTTATTATGGTGAACCGGCACCGGGTCACATGGGTCATGGCGCGGGAGCTATCAATCGAGGCGAGCGACAGCAACGCTCCTCCTCCGGGGGGTAGCTCACGCCCTTCCCTGTCGAGGAAACGGAACCCCAGAGCCGTCAACATTCCGCTGCCGCCATCGCAGGTGGCACTCCCGCCGATGCCTATCACAAAGCTGCGGCAGCCCCGGCGATAGGCGTCGACAATCATCTGCCCTGTTCCGACGGTGGTGGTCACCATCGGGTCGCGCTCACTGTCAGTGAGCAGTGTCAGACCGCTCGCCGAGGCCATGTCGATCAGCGCGGTCATCCCCGCGGGGGTGCCGACCACGCCGTAAGCCGCCTTGACGGGGCGACCCAAGGGGTCGTCTACCTCACAGCTCACCCACTCGCCGCCGAGTGAGCGGACCATTGTGTCGGCTGTGCCCTCGCCGCCGTCGGCTACGGCAAGCTGCACTACGTCGGCCGAAGGCAGCACTTCGTTTATACCGGCGGCAGCGGCGGCAGCCACTTCGGCCGATGTCAGCGACCCTTTGAAAGAATCGGATGCGATTACAATCTTGATAGCCATCAGGAATTATCTGAAACGGTTAAACATTCTGCGACCAACAAGCGGATGGGGAGACCCGATAGAAGCAGAGATTAATTTTTTCGATAAAATCAGGGGGTAAAATTAGTGTAATTCCGCGGAAAGATTTACTTTTGTGGCGTAAAACAATTCACAAAGTTCGTATAATATCTAAATTTTATCAATCATGGCTTACGTAATCACTGATAAATGTGTGGCTTGCGGTACCTGTCTGCCCGTTTGCCCCGTTGAAGCAATCTCAGAAGGCGACATCTACCACATCGATCCCGACACTTGCATCGAGTGCGGCTCATGCGCTGAGGTTTGCCCCAGCGAGGCTATCATTCCGGGCGAATAATCATCAGCCCGGGGATGACACCTCTGCGTCACGCATTTTAACCGAAACTATTTCTATGCCGTCTGTTCCGCTGCGAATCAGGCGGCATCGGTTTTTTAGTGGTGCGGGGCTATCGCGCATATAGGCGGCGGTGTGTCAAAACTATCGCCGGTCGGTGGGGTGGATTGTCGGCGATAATCGCTATCTTTGCGGTGACAATCGTTTACGCACATTCTGACCGATGAAGAAATTTCACGCATTCATATTGCCGACACTGCTGTTGTTGCTCTCGCTTGCCGCCTCGTGCGCCGGCGACCGGCGCACCGACGCCGCCCTGGCCCGCGCCGAGGCCGCGATGCAGTCGGCTCCCGACTCAGCACTCGCGATTCTCGACTCCATCGACCCTGCAGCCATCAACGGGCGGCGACGAGCCCTCCACGCCCTGCTCCTCTCCCAGGCTTTGGACAAGAACTACATCGACACCGACAACGACTCGCTGATCAACATAGCCGTCGACTACTATGCCGACACCGACGATGACCCGCGCCGGCTGATGCTCGCGCGCTATTACCGCGGGCGCATACTTCTCAACGCCGGACGATACGCCGAAGCCCTCGTCTCGCTGCTTGAGGCCGAAACCATAGGCAAACGGATCGGCGACGACTACAATCTCGGACTAATCTACCGCAACATATCACGAATCTATTTGGACATACTGAACGGACCCGAAAGCATCAGATACGCCAAACTCTCACTGCGGCACTTCACGAAAACCGGCCTCACAAACTACATACAATACGCCTACTATGAACTGGGGTTAGCGTATAATGATGCGGAATTTTATGACAGCAGTATTGTGATCTGTGACTCGGTCGTCAAATTTGCAAGAGCCAGCGGTGAGAAACCGTTATTGCACACTTCGCTTGGAGTTCTTGCCATGTCAAATGTCGCAACAGGCAACCACAGGAAAGCGATACAAATCTACAACGAATTGGAATCATTGCAGATCAAACCTCTAACCACAGATGAGTTATATTGCCGCGGGAGATGTTACCGGGCTGTTAACGACATCAATGGATTGATTAGATGCCGGAATCTGATACAAGAGTGTGATTCATCAGACAAATCCTTAGGATATGAAACAAGCGAGTCGTTGGGCGATTACAAGAAGGCTCTTGAATATCTCTCATGGGACATAGAGAATCAAAACAAGTCAATCGAAAAAATAAACTCCCAGACAGTGACACAAACGTGCAATCTATATTACGAAGACATACAAGAATCTAAAAACAACCAGATAAAAGTCCAGCGGAGATACACGCTGGTCGTTATCTCTTTTTCTATCATAACGATAGCTCTGTTAGTATATGCGCTTATCGTAACACTTAAAAACAAGCGACAAAAAATCGAGAGTCTGATGAATGTCGCCGCCGACTTGGAATACAACCTGTCACGGCAAGCATCAGAAGGGACGGAAATGGCTGATTTTATGCGTCAAAGGCTAAACGCACTAAACGAACTGAGTCAGGCATACTATGAATCAGCGGCTATACAAAAAGGAAGCCTGCTTCATAAGAAGCTCAAGGAGCAAATTGAATCAATCAGAAACGATTCAGGGACTATATCACAATTCGAAAAATTAGCCGACTCCACAAACGGCAACATCATTTCAGACTTCAATAATGCGTTTGATGACATGGCAGTACAATACAAACGAGTGTTTCTATATGTTGTCATTGGATTTTCTGATCAAACCATATCCGTGCTATTGGATGAACGCATTACCAATGTCTATAATCGCAAGTCAAGAATAAAAGCGAAAATAAAGGAATCGGATTATCCCGAAAAAGATCGTTTTCTCAAAGTTTTAACAAAAAAATAGCTCAAATTAATCAGTTCAGCACATATATCCCTATAAATCAGAAACTTAACAGATACAACGAAATAACAGGCTCATATACAGTAAATTACAGAACAGATTCATTATTGATAGATTATTGTCATTTTGCATCGATATAAGTTACTATATATCAATCACATACAAACACATTGATAGAAATGTTTTTTATCTGATATTGATGGTTCTGTCTTCATAATCAGTAATTTTGTATTGAATTTTAACCGCAAATATCATGAATAAAGTAATAAAATTATTAACTGTGTTTATATCCGTATGGGCTATAAGCCTGTCGTTGCCCGCAACCGCACAAACAACAAACAGAGATCAAAAAATAAAGCTAAGATATTCAGGTAGCACAAGCCCATCGGCTCCGCGAGTACCGAGCGACTACGAACTGTCATGCCTGTATGAGGACGGTGAGCTTTACTTCTCGTTTCCCGAAGGGGCAATGTCGATGAGCGTCGTGGTGCGCAACGAGGAAAGCGGTGCAACCAACCAAGCCATCATCTACTCCGAAACCCAAGGAGTGGCACTCCCCGGCACCGCGAACACCTACTTCATCGATTGCTGTACCGATCATGGAATAGCTTTTACCGGCTACCTGACTTTCTAAGAAACGTTTAGACTCGAGAAAAATCATTATATAATGTCATTGGGCATCACAATGTAAAACACGATGCAAAACTAAATTCAATTATTAACAAAAAATTTCATTAGTATGGAAGACGACAAATTTAGCCCACTGACTGTGGATGAATCAGGTAAACTCCATGGCGGTTTCTCTGCAAAAAGTATCAAACCTGTTGAATGGAATGGGAACAAGAACATCAACTGTTTGGGAAATGGAGAAGGTGATACCAATACAAATTGTACAGGTAGGTGCAAAGCTTGTGGTGAGATTGAACCCCCAATAAACCCTAAGCCCAATCCTGAGGATGTCCCAATAGAAGGATAGTCAAACCAAGCGTGCTGCGATTGCTGAGATCACAGCAATCGCAGCACTCTTAATTCCATCATATATTCTATTTTCAATGTGTCATGAAATTTAGCAAATATATTCAATTTATTAAGCATGAAGACAATGATAAAGAAGTCTTGTTTGCATATCGACAAAATGAAATTATAGATTTAGACAAGCGACTTGCGAGTTTAATAAGGACCAACATTGATACTCCTGACAACATTAGAGATATCCATCCTGAGTTATACAATTGTCTTGCTGAGCGCCAAATAATCATCCCTGACGAATGCGACGAAACGATTTTATGCTTAAATGAAATAAATCAGAAGCTGTCTTCCGACCAAACGGTAAGATTAACCATAAATCCAACTATGGATTGCAATTTACGCTGTTGGTATTGCTATGAAAATCATATGACAGGGAGTGTGATGGATAAATCTATGATTAGACAGGTATGTGATTACATAAGAAAAGCTGCGGAATCCCCCACTATGGAGAATCTAATACTATCTTTTTTCGGAGGCGAGCCTTTATTAAGATATAACAGCGTTGTTAAACCTATAATCATATCAGCTTGTGATTCCTGCAAACGAAATGGGAAAGCCATATTAGTCAGTTTCACATCAAATGGCGTATGCCTAACAAGACATATTGTAGATGATTTAACAGAAACAGTGAATAATGTAAGCGTACAAATTGCTTTCGACGGAGGAAAATCCACCCATAACAATGTTAAGAAATTTGCAAATGGCGACGGAACATACGACCTTGTTGTATCAAATTTGAAATATGCTATTAATAAAGGCATATTCACAACCATTCGATGCAATTATACCGCAACTAATTTAATTTCTTTTGCAGAATTAGTAGAAGATTTTATAGATTTGCACGAAAATAAGAATTTAAAATTTTCATTTCATCGTGTTTGGCAAGAAAAAGACTCGGAATTGCTAACTAAACATATGTCGGAATTTAAAACAATAGCGAAACAATTTCGATTTTCATCTAACCTAAGCAGTCATGCAGTTGTCAATCTGTCGCCATGTTATGCCGATTATTTAAACAGTGTGGTTATCAATTACAATGGAGATATCTTTAGGTGTACTGCACGTGATTTCAAAAAGAGCAACAGGATAGGTATATTGAAAAACGGAACTATAGTATTTGATGACGCTCAGTCATCTGAATCATCCCCCAGACGATTCTATAAAGAATGCGGAGAATGTAAGATGCTACCGATATGCAACATCTGCTATCAACAGCGTAAAGATAGCCCTGGAATATGTCCTCAGGGAGAAATTTCTAATGAAGATATTTCTGCAAACATAGATAAATACTACAGCGATTTGACAAACACCTCAAACCAATCATATTCATGACGAAATTTCTCAAACAATTGATTCACATCACTCTGCTCGTATCAGCTATTGGAGCGACTCCGGCTCACGCTGATGACGGCGAGAAAAACGTAAACCTGAAAGAGGTTCAGATCGTGGCCTCGCGCACGACAAACACCGCCAACGGATATGTCACAAACCTGCGCGGGTCTGACATCGCCAAGGGTAAACCGATTGACGCGGCTCTGGAACTAATGCCGGGGGTGACCAAAGAAAACGGGGTGTTGAAAATCGACGGCTTGCCTGTAAGTGAGATATATCTCAACGGGATGAAACTCACCGACACCTCCGAGCTGTCAAAACTACCGGCCGAGATGCTCGACAAAGTCAGGGTGACATATCTCGCCGGAAGCAGCCAAAACGCGGCCTCGTCAGGCGGCACTATCTCAATAATCATGCGCAAGCCGCCACAAATGGGATATTATGGTGTAGCTTTCGGTTCAGCCCGTTACGACAAGAGTTTCGGATTCGGCAACGAGGGACTCGGAGGAATGATATATTCCCGCGTAAAAGGATTGAGCCTGTACGACTATATGTATGCCGGATGGAAGCAATATGAAGTCTCATCGGAGCAATCCGTGCCTGACGCCTACGGTCAACCCGACTACATCGACGAGTCGACGCGTAGTCACTCTTTTGACTTCAGCAACCGCTTCAGTCTCACTCAGGATATAAACAGCCGCTCGTCGATAGCAGCGGGATATTACGCCGGTGCGAACCGCGACCGCCCGGCGTCAAAGTCGGTGCTCGACGGTCAAACGTCCACAATAGGAAAGCGCACAGAGATGGCGACACACAACGTCACCGTGAGATATAACCTGACGCTCAACGACAACGGAGGGGATATGACCATATCAGGCGACTACCTGAACCGCAACACCGACCAAAAAGCCGTCTACGGTCTCGACGGGTCGCTGAGAGGCAACACCCGCGAGCGACAAAACAGCAATATGTGGAAACTGTCGGCTGATTTCGTTCACCCGCTTACTGAAAAGCTCATCTTGCAATGGGGAGGCTCGGCGCAGTTAATTGATTCTGAATACACGCCAAAAGGGTATCTTGATGGAGCCGCGCTATACGGAAGCAGCACCAAGGGGTTCACTCCCATAGGCTACGCCGAGGTCTCGGGGACGATAGGCCGCATAGGATATGGTGCCGGGGTCAACCTGCAACTAAACCGCATAGAATATTCCGCACTTGGGGCCGACAGCCACAACACGCAATGGGGCATACACCCGACAGTACAGCTCAGGGTGCCGCTCAACGCATCGGGCGCCACTATGATGAGAGTTTCATACAAACGTATGCTCGACGACATACCCTTTTCAGCCATATCGTCGGCTCGACGCTGGCTCGATGCCTACAACTACACCGTAGGCAACCCCGCCTTGAAGGCGATGACCACCGACTACGCCAACCTGTCACTCAGCCTGCTCGGCGGAAAGATCAACCTCGGCGCATTCTACTCCCACATAAAAGACTGGATCTATTGGGAAACCCGTCAAGACCCTGAGAACCCCGACATTTATTATTCCAGGCCGGTCAATGTCAAAGGTTACCACTCGTTCGGGCTACGCGCTGAGTGGACTATTAAGCCTGTGAAATTCTGGAGATTCAAATTGACCGGGCGGTTCTCGTTCTATCCCGAAGACATGACAATTGTAGGTGTCCACTATGGCATGACGAGGACACGCAGCTTTATCTCATTCAATAACAACCTCACATTCAAAGGTGGGTGGGGTGGCTCGTTGAATGCGCAAATCGAGCCTACGTTCAGGACTTACGACCGAACGTACCACGCAGTCTACGGCATCGACCTGCGCGCCTACAAATATCTGCTCAAAAACAAGATGCAAATTGTGTTGAGCGGAACGCCGTTAGGCAAACAGCGCAAACTCGACCTCCATCTGCCCGGCGGTGGAGAGGTTGTGTATCGCAACACATCGCCGGTGCAAAGCATTGGAATCACCGTCAACTGGTGGTTCAACGGCGGCAAAAAAGTCAAAGTCAAATCAATCGAAAGCGGAGACCAGCAATATAACGAAGTGTCTGACTCCCGATGAGACATTAGATATTAGGCGATATCGCCAAAAGCGACATAGTAAAGCATCATGCGCCCATAATCTATCAGATGACAAGAAAACAATGAACTAATGAGAAAATACATACTTACAGCTTCCCTATCGGTAATCGGTGGCTTATATTGCCTCGGTGCGGATATATCGGGGACGGTGACCGGCAATGACGGCAAAGGAATAGCCGACGCACATATCGCGCTTATTTCACTGCCCGACTCGGCGTTTGTGGCTGCGGGGCTATCTGACAAAAACGGTGACTTCACATTCGACAATCTCAGCCACCGTGACTACCGGGCAACGGTGACTTGTTTCGGATATACGCCCGTCTCCGCAACGTGCCGGCCCGGCAACAAAGCCGTCATAGTCCTCACTCCTAACCCAAACCGGCTCAAGGAGGTGACCGTGAGCGCCACGCAGATAAAACGGCGGGCATCGGGCTACTCGGTAAACCTCGCGGGGAGCAATCTCCCCGAGGGGAAAGGGTCGCTTGAGCTGCTCGGCTACCTACCGCTCATCAGCTACGACAACGGGACTATAAGCGTGTTGCAGCGGCCACCCTACGCCATCTATGTCGACGGGGTGAAGGTGACCGACACGCAACAGCTCGAAGCAATCCCCGCTTCGATGATAAGAAGCGTCGATGTCGCCTACACCGCCGGAGTCGGCGAGGCATCCAACGCATCGGGCGCAGTGATCAGGATAAGACTGAAAAGAGCCGCCGACGGGGGATTTATCGGCAACGTGACGGGACGAGCCGAGGCTATGCCCGATTACGGCTATACCGGCGAACGTTTCACAAACTACATCGGATACCGCACCGGGAAACTGAGCGTGTCGAACTCAGGGTCCTACAACCGTTCGCTGCAGATCGAGGACACCGACAATTCCACCATCTACAAAACGACCGGCAACGCTGCGGCAACCCGCGACCGTTACAGAGACTGGTCGACTTACGCATACGAACAGATCAACACCGGCTACGAGTTCAACGAATCAAACGAACTGCTGTTTTCAGCCATGTTCAGCCACACGTCTGACGATGAGACACTGTCGTCGAATGACACCGACGGCAATCCGTTCGCCAAAATCAGCTCACCGCACCGGTCCAACATGGCTCATATCACCGGGAACTACAACCGCACGCTGAATGAGGACGGCGCATCGCTCGAAGTGTCGGCCGATTACATCTACCGCCACGGTAGGCGCGAGGAGTCAATGGCCGACCTGACCGCAGGGCAACCGACAAACGACACGGAATCAAGAACAAACACCAACCTGCTGCGCGGCAAGGCCGAAACCACAGTGCCCATGTGGGGCGGCTCGCTAAACAGCGGAATTGATATGCAGTATGCGCGACACACCGACCTGACAACCCGGATGGTGGCGACATCAGGGACGCTATGGACCGTGATGAACGGCTACCGCCCGGCAGCGTTCGCCGGTTACAGCGGACAGGCCGGCAAATTCCAGTATGAGGCCGGCCTCAGAATCCAGGGCAGCTTCACCCGTGTGTCGGCGGGTGGTGCGCGCGACAACAAGGATGTGTGGAAACTGTGCCCCAAAATCGATCTCATGTACATGATTGACCCCGAGAAGGAAGCCATGGTGATGGCATCATACAAGCGCACCGTCGACGAGCTGCCCTACAGCGTGATTTCATCATACCGAAACTACGTCACGCCGCTGCAATACACCGCAGGCAACCCCGCGCTAAAGTCGCCCGTCAACGATGAGCTGATGTTAGCCGGAGCTTACAGCTTTCTGACGCTGTCGACAGGGATGTACCGCACCGACAGCCCCATCATATATTTCACGTCACCCGACCCCGACGACAACACGGTCATGGCCAACACGGCCAACAACGGAAAATACGAGACCCTCTGCTTTACAAGCATAGAGGGACTGATTCCGGTTACCAAATGGTGGAAAGCCAAACCGTCGCTAACCTACAGCCTTTATTGGGCCGACATGACGGAATACAGAGTGAAACACCAGAAAATGTGGAAAATGTCGCTGAACAACAGTTTCAGGTTCAGCAAATCGCTCGGCGGCACACTCAGAGCCAACTACGAACCGACGTCAACCTTCCGCAACATGAAGATGCACTCGGTGTGGTCACTGCGAGGCAGCTTCTACAAGACATTCATGAACAACTACCTGCAATTTGTCGTCGGGTTTACCGCCTATGCCAAAGGCCGCAAGACTGTCACGGACACACCTGAGTTCACCACCGTTTATAACAACGCGACAAAGACGCCAAGCATCAATCTGAAAGTCGTGTGGCATTTCCGAGGAGGCAAACGCATCAAAGTCAACGACAGCGTCAACCCCATCCAGGACTATCACAAATATGAGATACAAACAGGCCGGGATTAAAAATCAAAACTGATTATCAGCAAGTTAAGCTCAAAAACAGGTCAAAATAGGGCTAACTGCCTGATAATCAGTTTATATTTTTTGGATCGAAAATAGTGATAGATTTTTTAAGATTTAACATTTACAACCTGCTAATAATCAATATGTTACAAACGAGCCGCAACAAATTATCTTTGCCCCGTTATTTGCACACGGCCAACGATTCCTGTAACTTTGCCCTGAAACGACTCAATCGTTCAGATATGAATAAAACGATATTAGCAATCATCGCGGCCACAATATGGGGCGTACCGACGACCTATTGTGCAACCTACGGCTCCAGCGCAGAGAATCAACCCGCACCCACCGAACGCAACTTTTGCGACTCTATAGCCAATGATTACCGGCAAGGGTGCGAAATTGACACGACACAAAGTGCCTATGAGCGAATCAAATCGACATTAGCGGAATGGGGAGGCTATAGCGAGGAGAAAATGGAAAAATCGGTGGTGATAATCGATGGCGAACGGCTCGACATTGCCGGCGTCGAGCTGATAGCGACTGTAAAAAGCATTCCGGCACATGAAATAGCTCGCTATGTCCTTAACCCATCCGCACCGAAGGAGTTCAAGTCGAAAGGCTACCTTATAATTTTAGAAACTAAAAAGAGATGCAAACATACCGATTACCCAACCTACCGATAGCTCTTATCACGTTATTATGCGCCGCGATGACCACCGCAATCCAAGCCTCGCCTATCGCGGGGCGCGTGATTGACGCAAACGACGGACATCCGCTTGAATATGTCAACGTAGCTGCACTCAGAGCCGACTCGACGCTGATTGACGGCTGCATGACCGACTCGGCGGGGCGGTTTGGCCTAAACGCCCCGGGGGCAGCCATACTGCGGCTGACGCTTGTGGGATATGTACAGAAATCGAATACTGTCACAGGCCATGACAGTATGGGCGATATCGCTCTGGCACCACAGGTAGCGGAGCTATCGGAAGTAACAGTGTCGGCGCCTCAGGCAATGACCAGGCTTAAAGGGAACTCGATGATAACCACCGTGGCCAACACCGAACTGTCGAAACTCGGCGGAGCCATCGACGTGCTCGACTGGATTCCGATGGTGTCGGTAAGCAACGGAAACGTCAAGGTGTTCGGAAAAGGTACACCCCTTATCTACATTAACGGACGGACGATGAGAAACAAAGCCGAATTAGAGCAACTGAGATCAACCGACATTGCGAGCGTCGAGGTCATCACAAACCCGGGAGCCAAGTACCCGTCGACAGTGAAATCGGTAGTCAGAATACGCACCAAGAAAATCAAAGGCGACGGGTTAGGACTCTACGCGCGGTCGGCCAACACATTCGCCCGCTACTACAGCAACACCGAACAGCTCGACGTCAAGTATCGCCACAACAGTCTGGAAATTTTCGGTCTGGGATATTTCAGCACTCAAAAGACGCGCTCGCACTACGACTACGACCAGCGCGACTACGAAAACGGCGATGAGATACGGCTCGACAAGAGGGAAATAACCAAAAGCCGTCCATGGATTGGAAAATTCGGGGCGAACTACGATTTCAACGCCAAGCACTCGGCGGGCGCATACTACCAGTATATGTGGGTAAAGGGCGACACGGAATCAGCGTCAAAGTCATCATCCACCGGGCCGGCGGCGGAGAGCTGTGAGGTTGTCGACACCGACAGCAAAGGCAGCTCGCTATCAGCACCCATCCACAACGTGAACGCCTACTATAACGGATCGGTAGGCCGGTTGGGAATCGATTTCAACATAGAATATTACGGGATGACCACCAATAAGGATTCGCGCGACATAGACGGCGATCCCGCCGGCACAGTGAACACCGTGACATCAAGGTCTCACACCGAGGGTTCGCTGACCGCCGAGAAGCTCACGTTCAGCTACGATTTCGCCTCATCGCACATAGAGGCGGGACAGGAATACAGCCGGTCAAGTTACAAGAACCGCTATGACAACGTGGAGGGACTGATAGCCGACGAGCGCAGCCTGACAAAAGAGGACAACAACTCGGTGTTCGCCGAGTACGCCCTGACCCTTGGCCGGTGGCAGATAACCGCCGGCATCAGATACGAGCATATCGCGCACAGCTACACATCGACCGCCGGGTCTGACCACCGAGTCTACAACGACCTGCTGCCGTCGGCATCTGTATCGACATCATTCGGGGATGTCGGCGTATCTCTGAGCTACCGCCACACCACAAGCCACCCCGGATTCGGCCTGCTCGACGGCAACATAACTTATCTCAACCGCTGGCAGTATCAAAGTGGGAACCCCGGCCTACGACCCACAAAAACACATTCAGTGGAGCTTACGGCAATGTGGAAAGACAGCTATCTGCAGGCGGGGTTCTCAAGCATCAGTAATCCTGTTTACAACACCACCGTACCCTACGCCGAGGACGGCAATGTCACACTCATCACATGGGACAACTTCCCGACGGCTAAAAGATGGGACGTGGTAGCCGGAACAAAAATAAAAGCAGGTGTCTGGACCGGGAATATAACAGCGGGATTGTCGGCGCAAAGAGTCACGACATTATTCCGCAACAAGCCAAAATCGCTAAACAACCCCATGGGAGTGTTCAAGGTCACCAACTCGTTCAGGCTACCCCGACGACTATGGTTGTTTCTAAGACTCGGCTACGAAACCGCCGGCAACTCCGACAACCGTTTCAACGGAGATAAAACCGAGCTTTATTTCAGCGCTTATAAAGAGTTCAACAAAGGAATGTGGGGGTTGCGGCTGTCAGTCTACGACATTCTCGACCGGCAGAGCAGCGACACGCGCCTCTACTGCAACAACATCTACAGCACCACGCTGACAAAGACCGACAGCCGATGCGCCGTGGTCACAGTAACCTATAATCTCAACACCTCGCGGAGCCGATACAAAGGCACAGGAGCTGGCAACTCAGCAAAAAGCCGATTGCAATGACCGCCGGGGCTTAATGACTAATGGTAAAAACAACATGATGGAATCGAAACACAATTTTCAATATTGCTGCGCGTTGAGCGTTATTTTGGCAATCGCAAGCGCAGCCTACTTCCTGAACGGCTGTTTGGGAGAATACTCCGGGAAAGTTTCCACTTACTGCCTGTCGGTTTCGCTGATAATCGCTTTGTTGGCGGTGTTTCCCCGCGGCGGGGATAAAAAGACGCCGACAAAAAATAACGTCAAGAAATCATTGTGGCTCATCATATTGGCCATCGGCACCCCGATTTTCTCTATTTTAACCGATCAGATACGTCAAGGAGATTATCTCTTCATTACAATCTTAGCTCTCGCAAACACCGTCAATTCAGTGATGATTGCGATAACCGCTAAACGACTCCGCATACCCTAAAATTTGATTCGACCGACATAGTAGGTCTGAGCCACAAATCAAAATCTAATAAACAACATTTTCGCATACTCTTATGACAGTATGTTAATTGCCACATGGTTACAAAGTCGAAAAAACAAATTTATTTTGAGTGAAAATTTGACTCTTACATTGCGGTTGCGGTAACTTTGCGTAAATCCAAATTATCATTAAACCGTCAACGCAACGAAAAAGTTACTTCTACTATACTGCGTTCTTGTAACCACTTTATCACCGGCGGCGGCACACGAGATTGAAATAGAGCTAATTGATGGGGGAGCCGTTGACAGCAGCCATATCTTCCTACATAAAGACAAATGCAGGTTTATCTATCCGATTAAAACCGAGTGGCAGTTTGAGGTCTTGATGGAGGACGGGTCTTTCAGGATTGTCAGACCGGAATCTCCCACCATTGCCAGGGATGAGTTGGTGATCGACTCGTTCTGGAGCAGCATATATTCGAAGGTCGGGAGATCGGGAATCAATTATCCCGGCTCAGAGGAGGGAGGCAGAAGAGGGGGAATCAAACTTATCAGCTCGGCAAGGAAGACACGGAGGCCGAGACCTTGTCAGTGAATAACAATGAGGTGATATACTCGGGCGACGGCGACAATGTAACCGCGATAACCATCTTCGACACAACAGGCCGCCAAGTGGGATTTTGCCCTTCGGGACGCTCCGTAAGGGTGGATAATCTGCAAAAAGGAATGTATGTCGCATTATTTAATTTGAAAAACAGCAATAATCTTAAATTAAAATTCATAAAAAGATGAAAAGAGGGCTATAGCGCATATAGGCGGCTTGCCCGTGGGGAAGCCCTACCGGGCTGACTCGCAGCGATATATGAGTTATCGCGTGACGAGTCAGACATTTGACATGGGGATGGAGGGCTATAGCGCATATAGGCGGCTTACCCGTGGGCAAGCCCTACCGGGCTGACTCGCAGCGATATATGAGTTATCGCGTGACGAGTCAGAGATTTGACAGGGGGTTCTGCAACATTTTCATGCTATTTTTTTTGGTGGAGGGATGGTGGTGTGGAGGACAGTCAGTCGGGGAAAGGGAAGCCTGAGCGCGCGATAAAGTCGCGGAAAATGGCTGAGAACAGTTCGTTGGCCTCGCGGGTATAGCGCACGTCGGTGAACACCTGTGCCAACGAGTCTTTGCCGTTTTCGGCCACAAAACGCCGGCTGTCGGGACGGGATTCTTTCGCGGCATATATGGAGTCGATGGCCGCAGGGGTATAATCGACATATTTCTCGGAGTGGACCCATCCGTCGAGCGGCAAGCGGCCAACCTCTACCCCATCACCGTCGGGATAGCCGACAGTGAGTGTCGTGACGGGGACAACCATGGGTGGAAGGTCGAGCAACCGGGCTATCTGAGGGGCGTTGTAGGTGGTGGTGCCGAGGTAACAGCATCCCAGGCCGGCCATCTCGGCCACGGTGCAGAATTGCTGGGCAAGGATGGCTGTGTCGAGAACGGCTGTCATGAATGACTGGAAGTTGTCGTAGCCGGGATCGGCCCCGCGCTGCCGACACCATTTCACAAACCTATTGAAGTCGGCGCAAAATGTGAGCACAACCGGGGCGGCTGTGACCGAGGGCTGGTTGAAATGGGCCGGAGAGAGCTGACGCTTGAGGTCGGGGTCGCGGGTGACGATGACGCTATAGAGCTGCATATTGCCGGTCGTCGGGGCGTGGGAAGCCTGTAGCAACAGGTCGTTGAGCACCGGGTCGGGGATGTCGCGGCGGGTGTAGCTCCGCCGGGTGGAGCGGTTAAGAAAGAATTGTCTTGTGTCCATGATTTCTGTCATTTAATAATCGGTAATATGCCGCCAAAAGTAATCAATAAACTCAAATCGGCCAAAACCGCGAACGGTTAATCAAAACAGCAGGGATATTTATTTTTTTGACAATTTTGCGCAAACGCCTAAAAAGATACTCAACTGATTATAAAGATATTATCAAAACAAATCGGACAATTTGAGCATAGTGTTGATAACTTATCGGGCGAATATTTTGTCAAGTTGGATTATTTTACAAAATTTGCAAATCCAAAAAATACAGTATCGTGGAAAATAAAACTTATACTTACGACGATGCCTACCAGGCGTCGTTGAAATATTTTGACGGCGATGAGCTTGCCGCCCGGGTGTGGGTGAGCAAGTATGCCCTCAAGGATTCCTACGGCAATATTTTCGAGCAGACCCCCGATGATATGCACCGCCGCATCGCCAACGAGATAGCCCGCATAGAGCAGCGTTACCCGGCTCCGATGGATGCGGAGGAGGTGTTCGGGCTTATGAAGGATTTCCGCTACATCGTGCCTCAGGGAAGCCCAATGTCGGGAATCGGGAACAATCATCAGGTGGGTTCGCTGTCAAACTGCTTCGTCATCGGGCTTGACGGCACTCCGGATTCATATGGGGGAGTGATACGCATCGACGAGGAGCAGGTGCAGCTCATGAAACGCCGCGGGGGGGTGGGACACGACCTGTCGCACATACGCCCCAAAGGGACTCCGGTCAAAAATTCGGCTCTGACCTCGACGGGGCTTGTGCCGTTCATGGAACGCTATTCCAACTCGACCCGCGAGGTGGCTCAGGATGGCCGGCGCGGCGCGCTGATGCTCACGGTGAGCATCAAGCACCCGGACTCGGAGGCGTTTATCGACGCTAAAATGACTCAGGGGAAGGTGACGGGCGCCAATGTGTCGGTGCGCATCGACGACGATTTCATGAAAGCGGCGGTGGCCGGTGAGAAGTACACGCAGACGTTCCCCACCTCGGGGGGAGACCCGTTGGTGACCAAAGAGGTGGACGCGTCGAAACTCTGGGACAAAATAATACACAACGCTTGGAAGTCGGCTGAGCCGGGGGTGCTTTTCTGGGACACCATCACCCGCGAGTCGGTGCCTGACTGCTATGCCGACCTTGGTTTCCGCACTATCTCGACCAATCCTTGCGGCGAGATACCGCTGTGCCCCTATGACAGTTGCCGCCTGCTGGCCATCAATCTGTTCTCGTATGTCAAGAACCCCTATACCCCACAGGCTGAATTTGATTTTGACCTGTTCAGGGTTCACGTCGGCAAGGCGCAGCGCATCATGGACGACATAATCGACCTTGAGATGGAGAAAATCGACGCCATCCTGAAGAAAATCGACGAGGATCCCGAGACCGAGGAGGTTAAATCGACCGAGCGCCATCTGTGGCAGAAAATAAAGGATAAGACATCGAAGGGACGCCGCACGGGAGTCGGCACCACGGCCGAGGGTGATATGCTCGCCGCCATGGGTCTGAAATACGGCACGCCGGAGGCCACTGACTTCTCGGAGAGCGTGCACCGCGCGCTGGCATTGGCGGCCTACGGCTCATCGGTTGAGATGGCCAAGGAGCGCGGGGCGTTTGAGGTGTTTGACGCTGAACGCGAGAAGGCCAACCCCTACATCAACCGACTGCGCGAGGCTTCGCCGGAACTGTATGAGGCGATGGTGCGTCACGGACGCCGCAACATAGCCTGTCTCACCATAGCCCCGACCGGCACCACCAGCCTGATGACGCGGACTACCTCGGGCATCGAGCCGGTGTTCATGCCTGTCTACAAACGCCGCCGCAAGGTGAACCCCAACGATACCGATGTGCGCGTGGACTATGTAGACGATACCGGCGACGCATTTGAGGAGTATATCGTGTATCACCCCAAGTTCCTGTACTGGATGAACGTCAACGGCATTCCCGTAAAGAATGACTACACCCAGGAGGAGCTCGACGAATTGGTGGCCCGTTCACCGTATGCCGGAGCCACGGCCAACGAAATTGACTGGGTTGAGAAGGTGAAGATGCAGGGGCGCATACAGAAGTGGGTGGACCACTCGATTTCGGTGACCATCAACCTGCCCGCCGACGTGACCGAGGAGATGGTCAACAAGCTCTATGTGGAGGCTTGGCGGCAGGGGTGCAAGGGATGCACCGTCTACCGCGACGGTTCGCGCTCGGGCGTGCTCGTGGCCATCGAGAAGAAAAGCGAAATCGCGCCTAAGCCGGGGCTGGCCAACGTGAGACCCCACATCATCAAACGCCCCATAGAGCTTGAGTCTGACGTGGTGAGATTCCAGAACAACAAGGAGAAGTGGATCGCGTTCGTGGGGCTTGTCGACGGTAGGCCATATGAGATTTTCACGGGTCTGGCCGATGACGAGGATGGCATCTTCTGCCCCAAGTCGGTCACTCACGGAAAAATAATCAAGGCTATCGACGCCGACGGCAACAAGAGGTATGACTTCCAGTTTGTCAACAAGCGCGGCTACAAGACGACAATCGAGGGCCTGTCGGACAAGTTCAACCCTGAATACTGGAACTATGCCAAACTCATCTCGGGAGTGCTGCGCTACGGAATGCCTATTGACCAGGTGATGAAACTGGTGGCCGGACTCGAGCTCGACAGCCAGTCGATCAACACATGGAAGATGGGCGTTGAACGCGCGCTGAAGAAATATCTTCCCAACGGCACCCAGGCTTCGGGTCAGAAATGCCCCAACTGCGGGCAGGAGACCCTGATTTATCAGGAGGGCTGCTTGATATGCACCTCATGCGGCACCTCAAAATGCGGATAAATTCTGCTATATAACATAGTTTTATGGTATGAAAAGCCGATTTTTGAAAAAAATTCAGAAATCGGCTTTTTCTGTTACAAATTTTGCCTAAATTTATACCGTCGTTTTCGACAGCACCACAACGAATGATTATTATAACATCTTAATATAAAAACCTTGATTTATGAACCTATCATTTAATATCGATTATCGCACCAACTGGGGCGAAGCGGTATATTTGACCGGAAACATCCCCGAACTCGGCAACGGCGACCTGAGCAAGGCCGTGAAACTCACCCTCGACGGCGATCAGTCGTGGTCAACAGAAATCGATGTGGCCGATGGCACACCCGATTTTGAATATTCCTATTTTGTACGTCACGAAAACGGATACACAAAACGCGAATGGGGGCGGCCTCACCGCTTCCGCCGCGCGCGCAGTTCAAAATTCTATGAGATATTTGACCGCTGGCAAGACCAACCGTGGGACAAGCCCTACTACTCGTCGGCATTCACCGATTGCATCTGCTATAGACCCGAACGCGAGAAGGAGCTGACACCGAAAAACGGGATACTCTCGATCTCGATAGCCGCTCCGATGGTCAAAAACAATCAGGTTCTCGCCATCAGCGGCGGTTGTCCAGGCCTTGGGGAGTGGGACCCGGCGAAAGCCGTCGTGATGAACGACGCTTCATTCCCGGTATGGAACGTAAATCTTGAGTTAGCTTCACTTGAAACTCCGTTTGAATACAAATTCCTGATACTCGACAAGACCACAGGAGCGGTCGTGGCATGGGAAGGTGGCGACAACCGCATCTTCAACATAGTCCCGGCACGCAAGAACGAGGTTCTCGTTGTCAGCGGGATGCGTTTTATCAACCCGATGACCCCTTGGCGAGGCGCGGGTGTGGCCCTCCCGGTATTTTCGGTGCGCACTGAGGACGATTTCGGCGTAGGCGATTTCATCGACCTCAAAAAGATGATTGACTGGGCGGCCGAGACCGGGCAGAATTTCCTACAGATTCTCCCGATCAACGACACCACCATGACTCACACCTGGACCGACTCGTACCCCTATAACGCCAACTCGACCTTCGCACTCCACCCGATGTATCTGCGTCTTGGCGAGCTTGGCCGCCTCAACGACCCTGACCGTCAGGCTTACTATGACAACCTCGGCCGCGAACTCAACGCTCTTGAGCAGATTGACTATGAACGCGTCACTCAAGCCAAAAATGAATTTGTAGCCGAGATTTTCCGTCAGGAAGGCGAGGCCACGGTCAACTCTCCAGAGTTTAAGGCTTTTGTCGAGAAAAACGCTGAATGGCTCACCCCTTACGCCGCATTCTGCGTGCTGCGCGACCGCAACCAGACGCCTCAGTTTGAGAAGTGGGGGCAATATGCGGTGTACGACGAAAAGGCAATCGCAAAGTTCGTCAAGGATAACGCCGACGACATAAACCGCGTGTACTATGTGCAATATCATCTCGACAAGCAGATGCGCCATGTACGCGACTATGCCCACTCAAAAGGTGTGGCCATCAAGGGGGACATACCCATCGGCATCTCGCGCACGAGCGTCGACGCTTGGATTTCGCCCCGCCTGTTCAACCTTGACTGCCAGGCAGGCGCGCCGCCCGATGACTTCTCGGTGCTCGGTCAGAACTGGGGGTTCCCAACCTACAACTGGGAGGAGATGAACCGCGACGGATTCGCATGGTGGAAGGCCCGTTTCCGCAAAATGTCGGAATATTTCGACGCTTACCGCATCGACCATGTGCTCGGCTTCTTCCGCATCTGGCAAATCCCCATGGACGCTCTGCACGGACTTCTCGGCGTGTTCAACCCCGCCCTGCCGTTCACTCCCGACGAGCTTAAATACAACTATGATTTCTGGCTCGACGTAGACCTGCAGACCACCCCCTACATCATGGACTACTTCCTTGGCGATTTCTTCGGCGAGTTCACTGCCGAGGCCAAAGAACGTTTCCTCGTCAACGCCGGATATGGCCGCTACAAACTGCGCCCCGAGTTCAACACACAGCGCAAAGTAGCCGACTATTTCGCCACCCAGGATAAAGACGATAAGAACAACAAACTTTGCAACGCTCTGCTCGGTCTGATTGACGACGTGCTGTTTGTGGAAGACCCCTACGAGAAAGGTAAATACCATCCCCGCATCTCGGCGCAGCACACCTACATCTACCGTTCGCTGACCGACTATGAGAGATGGTGCTTCGACCGCCTCTACAACGACTTCTTCTATCACCGCCACAACGATTTCTGGTATGGCAAGGCGATGTGGAAACTCCCCCCACTGATCGAGGCAACCGATATGCTCACTTGCGCAGAAGACCTCGGCATGATTCCCGACTGTGTCCCCGCCGTGATGAGCGCCCTTGAAATTCTATCGCTTGAGATACAGCGTATGCCCAAGGACCCGCGGGCCGAGTTTGGCAACACCTACAATTATCCTTACTATTCGGTGTGCACCACATCGACCCACGACATGGGCGGCATACGCCAATGGTGGGAAGAAAACCGCGACAAGACACAACGATTCTACAACGACGTGCTCCACGCAATGGGCGCGGCTCCTTACTATGCCGAGCCTTGGATCTGCGAGAAAATCGTCGGTCAGCATCTCGCATCGCCGTCGATGCTCTGCATCCTGCCGCTGCAAGACTGGCTCTCGATTGACGGCGAGCTGCGCCGCAAAAATCCGCTTGAGGAGCAAATCAACGTACCGGCCAACCCGCGCCACTACTGGCGTTACCGTATGCACCTCACGATGGAGAATATGCTCGGTCAAGAGACGTTCAACCACCGTCTGCGCGACATGATCAAAGCTTCGGGCCGCTAATCCGGGAACCAAAAACTAATAGCAAAAGTAGGCTGTGCACGCTCACGGCCTACTTTTTTACTATCTTCACACATAGGAGTAACAGCAATTTATTATTGAATAAATTTGTGAATAGCTATAAATCGACTATATTTGTATTGATAACATATATTATCTCACACAACATAAACATACAATTATGGACAACCAACCTACGATTGATTTCATATATGATGACGAATCTGACAATGAGTCGAAAATTCCATACGAAATCCCTCAGGAAGTTCGTAAAATAACAACACAGGCATACGATAAAAGTGTATCTGACATCGTCAGAATGATTGAAGACAAAGATATCAAGCTTGACCCGGATTACCAACGCAACTATGTGTGGGACAATAAGAAAGCGTCAATGCTGATAGAATCAATCATACTTAATGTACCCATACCAGTAATTTATGTATCACAAGAGAAAGACGACAGTTGGTCTGTAATCGATGGACTGCAACGATTGAACTCACTCAAACGCTTTTTTGACGGCAAATTCAAACTAAGCGGGTTGGAAATCCTTTCAGAGCTCAACAAGCAGGACATTAACACGTTAAATCCAAAAGCTTTACGAATGTTAAAGAATGGATTGTTGCGCGTCATAATGATTACCCATGACTCTAACGAGGAAATTAAATATGACGTATTCATGAGATTAAATACCGGTTCCGTACATCTGACCGAACAAGAATTAAGGAACTGTCTGTATCGCGGCTCTTTCAATAAATTATTGAAAGAACTGACACAAAATAAGAGATGGCAAACCCTCATTGGGTTAAACGGACCTCACAAACGCATGGCAGACAGAGAACTTGCGTTGAGATTTCTCGCAATCGTTAAACATTGGGATGCAGAAAAAGGCGAAATAACCAACTATAAAGGAAGGATGAAGTCATTTTTAAATGGTTTCATGAACACCTACAAGAACATAGACCAAAAAAATTCAGATAATTGGAGAAGCTTTTTTGATGAAACAGTAGAGAATGTTTTGAATATATATGGTGAGAACGCTTTTAAAAGAATCAATCTCGACGGTTCAAGAGAGAACTCAATCAACCGGGCATTGATGGATGTAATTATGCTGTCGACGGCACAACACTCCATCGAGGAGCTCATGCCACACAAGGAACAAATAAATGAAACGCTAAGGAATCTGATAGTCAATGATACCGAGTTTAGAAACAGCGTAAAAATAGGCACATCCGACACAAAGGTTATCACATACCGTCTGAAGAAATGGTGTGACGAATTGAATAAAATAATCACCCGACCATGAATAAAATGGAAAGTATTGACCATTTTAAATCTAATCTACGAGAGATAGACACTTTGCTGGAATATGCCAAGGACAACGAGTCTGACATTGAAAAATATCAACTGTTCAACAAAGTCGCCATAGTCCTCCTGTCAACTAAATTTGAAGTATTTTTAGAGGATTTCATAGAAGAGCATTCCTTGAGATGTTTAGAAGGCCACACTAATCTGACACTTCCGACTGAGTTGAAAGAGACATACGCAACCACCGCAGCCGAGTCGATTATAAATGAAAAGAATAAGGATAAAAAGCGTCAATATTTGACTTCTATCGTGACATTATTCAACACCCATGAGACAAAGCTTCAAGGTCTCCACATAATCAGACCATCCTTAAAATTCAATTACGGTAAACATGGGCAAAAGGAGATAGAAAAAATGTTTTCACGGCATGGATTAAATCCATTCTTCACTGAAGAATCTGATACAAAAAATATTTTAATGAAAATCAACTCACTAATTGAAATACGAAACAATGTGATACATCAGGACAGCACCCCATCCATGACCCACCAAACAATTGATGGCTACAAAATGAATCTGTTAGAGTTCGCAGAAATACTCGAATCACATATCGAGAAAAACAAAGCCCTCTATTATAATGAATAAACTGGAATAGACAAAACTTCAAATAAACCCTATTGAGATACTTGACTATCCATTTTTCTAACGAATTTAATCGCCACCCAGACATATAATCAACACCTTACTCTAAATATAAAAATGAAAACAACCGACGATTTCTTCATTCCTGATAATGAGGTCAAGCTCTATGAGGAACTTGACTACAGCCGTGTGTCGGAATATGTGAGGTCGGCAGAGGCGTTTTCGCGCTCGACTTATCAAAGCGTCTACATCATTGATTATTTCAGGCAGAATTTTCTGTACGTTTCACCCAATCCGATGTTCCTCTGCGGACTGTCGCCGGAACGGATGACGGCACTCGGCTACCGTTTCTATTCTGGTTATGTGCCAGAGGAAGAACAGCCGATGCTTCTTACGCTCAACAAAGCCGGCTTCTCGTTCTACAACGATATTCCTCTCAATGAGCGCAAAGACTGGTATATTTCATACGATTTCCATATACTCAACGAGAGTCGAAGGATTCTTGTCAACCACAAGCTAACGCCACTGGCCCTTACCTCGGACGGGCGGATATGGCTTGCACTCTGCGTGGTTTCGGCATCTACCCACACCGACGCCGGACATATAGAGATGCACCGCATAGGCTCGTCCGATTTCTTTGAGTACAACCTGACCACGCGTCGCTGGAACAAACGGCAGATGCCTGTGCTGACCGACGGCGAAAAGTCAGTGCTTGTCCTATCTATCCAAGGCTACACAATGACAGAAATTGCCGACCTCATATGCCTCTCGCCGGTGACAGTCAAGAAATACCGCCAGCGCATCTTCGAGAAACTTGATGTGCGCAATATCTCTGAGGCGATTGTGGCGGCAACCAACAACAAACTGTTGTGACAGTGGAGAATGGAGTACAATTAATCAGAAAGATATGAGTCTCTTTACGTTTGAAAAACTTGAAGTATGGCAAAAATCCCGTGTACTTGTCGCATCGATTTATACGTTGATAGATAATTTTCCTTCTCACGAAAGATTCGGACTTTCAAGTCAGTTAAGCAGGGCTGTTGTTTCAGGCCCTTCAAACATAGCTAAGGGGTTGTGGCAGATTCTCGCTAAAGGAGAGATCCCATTTTTTGAAATTGCTTACGGCTCCTTAATGGAATCTCTTACCCAGCTCATTATTGCGGCAGATTTAGGTTTCATTTCAGTTGAAGAATTAAATGATATTCGTAATAATATACCTTTCTTCGTCAGTCATATCAGATTATTTAATCCACAGCAAAATTAGGAATAGCCACAGAACTGCACCATATCCAAAAGTATATATCTCCAAAAGTATATATCTACGCCCCACAGCCGCCGACAGGTGCAATCATATACTTTTGGATATGGTAAGGAATCTTCCACGGCAGTAACTTTGCGACAAAAATCAAAAATAATGGAATTAAAATGGTAAAAATAATTTCTACAATTCTTTTAGTGCTTTTCTCAATAGTTGAAATTTCGGCACAGGAGATAGCCAGAGTTGAATTTAAAGAATTTGACTCTCAATTTTTCCCTTTCAAACGTCCGGTACTCGTATATACTCCGGAGGGATATGATGAGTGTACACAATCAGATTATGACGTAATATACGTGTTCGACGCACAGACACGCTCTCATTTTGACGAGGTGCATTCACTGCTTCACTTCGGAATTCAGCAGCCTAATAATGACCGACAGTATATCGTCGTGGGAGTGGCTTCGCCAACTCATCTCGAAATAAATTATTGTCGCAACAATGATTTTCTCCCTGTCCCAAGAAATTGGAAGATGGAAACGCCATATTACGGAAATCTAAATCAGTTCAAACAATTTCTAACCAAAGAGTTAATTCCATACATCAAGAAAAATTATCGCACATCAGGCCATTCACTGGCTATTGGGCATTCATTAGGAGCCTCTTTCGTGATCGATGCATTGACTACCGATAATATGTTCGACGATATAATCGCAATATCGCCTAATTTTGCATGGGACAATGACTATTATTCCGCTAAAATCATTAATTTTGATTTTGCTGACAATCGTCCACGCTTTATTTATATGACGATGGCTAACGAAGGGCTCGACAATGACATTTTAGGCTTTCCAAGCCAATGGAGAGAAAGTTGGAATGAAGTCAAAAAATTCTGCGTCGATAAATCGCTGCCGAAAAATATAACTTTGAAAATAGATGAAATGCCGGCATATTCACACAATGAGGTTGTCCTCCCCGCACATCTGCTTACATTGAAACAATACGCAGAATATAGGCATGAGCCGGTATTCAATGATGACAAACTATATCCCGTTCACATTGAACTTAGTGGATCATCAGTAGATGGTGATGTGTATGTCACGGGCAATCAGCCTGCGTTGTGCGATTGGGATCCAAACGGCATCAAAATGACAGTGGTAAACGACACAATAAGGGTTCTTGACATAAATTTAAGGTTGCCTGCGGAATTCAAGTTTACAAAAGGAAGCTGGGATTACTGTTATTACATAATAAACGGCGATTCAGGAAATATAAGGATTTCTTCGCCTGAAAAAGCAAAGAAGTACTACAAGACGAACTAAATGTAGAGTCTAATTCTGAACTATAAAAAAATGCTTTGATATGAAACCGTATATTAAACCGGTCTTATTTGTTTTGTGGTTCATAACTTGTACCATAACAAGCTGTACTCCAAACAAGGTTCTGACATTTGCCAATTATGAATGGCACGTGGATAAGGAATCCGCAACTTTGGTAAACTCAGACTCAACTTACAAATTCTGTTTTGGAGACTGTATCAATCCAGATATGGCAGTATTTAATAACACTGATTCTATCGCCAAGTATCCCGGTCTGGACAAATATCTCTATTGCGTCTTAAGAAAATGTGAACTTGGTACAGGAAAGATACTTTTTTTCTCGCCAACAGAGAATGCGCTTTTTGTTGAACTCCCTGAAAACTATATCGATAGTGAGCCTCAGGCAATCACATCTTCTATGTCGAATGAACATCCTTATACCACATGGGTATGGAAAATTGATGTACCCGAAGGGCAAAGGAACAACGCAGAAATATACACTAATTCGTATTTAGACAAGAAATTGAAACTTATCCTGATTGTGGATAAATTTCACTACGCAGACAAACCAGTCGCAAAAATAACTATAATTCAATCACGGACTAAAAAGACTGATAAATTGGGAATAACCCCTTGGTATTGGCAACGACCTTGCGATGTGACTGACTTACATAACATAATACCTGTTTCCAATTGGATTGACGGCATACGCGATGTCACTATAAAGAATTATTTTCTTGGACAACAGATTAAAAAGCACAAAGCTAACAACATTTTACAAAAAGAACTTGCTGGTATTATCCGCACAGACCAAGAACCTCGAAACCGCATTGTCGCCGCATGGAATGAACACCCGGCCGATACTGTATTACATCGTTCAATAGCGGCTGAAGTATTGCGTGCAGATAGTATCAATCTTATTAAAGTTTGCAGTATCCTTGATTCGCAGGGTTTCGTTGGCAAGGAAGAAGTGGGAGACGAATCTATCGCATTATGGCTTGTTATTCAGCATTCCCCATTGAAATATCAACAAAAATACCTACCAATCTTTAAGGATGCCGCCATGAACGGAGATTTGCCTAAAGAGACAATCGCCCTTATGGAAGACCGTATTGCGCTACAATTAGGCAAACCACAAGTCTACGGTTCTCAAGGAAATGTCAATGAACAAGGTATTTTTGTACCCGCAGAAATGATTGAGCCGGAAAATGTTGATATTCGCCGAGCTGAAATGGACATGATCTCTCTTGATGAATACATAAAGCAAATGTCACGCAAATAAACATTAGAAAACATTCTCGCCGAGACAAAGGTTTTTATCATTGCATTAATGCCACGGGTATGCGTCTGCGGAATAGCTTGCTCAAAGCCGCATTGTCAGGGGTTCAGCGGGCGGTGACGGTGATGATGTCGTTGAGGGAGGTGGTGTAGTTTGGGGAGACGTTTTCGCGGCGCATCTTGGCTGAGATGCTGCCGGCGGCAGCGATGCGCACGCGGTCAGATGACGCTCCGCTGTTTATGGCGTCGATGGCTTTCATCAGACGCGAACGTTTTTCCACTTCGACCGGGTCGATAAACAACGACCGCTGGCAAGCCTCGGCCGGGACAATCTCTGTGATTGTCACACCGGCTTTTTTATAACCGTACCCTGCCCGAAAAATCGTCTTCAAGGCTCCGGTGGCTATGGCCGCGATTGTCAGAGAGTCGTCGGTGGGGTCGGGGAATGATGCTTTAGCTGTATTAAAATATTGTCGACTTCCGTCGTGAAAACGGTTTGTGGCGATAAATACCGACAGTGACGCGGCAAAGCCGTTTTGTTTCCGGAGCCTCCGGGCGACATTTGAGGCAAATGCACTCACCGCTTCACGGATTTCGTCGAACTCGTAAATATCACGGGCAAACGATCTTGACGACGTGATGCTCTGGTGGCCGGTGTCGATAGCGTCGCGCTCAATGCAGGCTATACCGTTCAGCTCGTTCCATGTCCGCACGCCTGAAAGCCCAAACCATCTCATGACGGTGTCCTTGGACAACTCGGCGAATTTCAATGCGGTGGTGATTCCGCATTCGTTCAGCCGCACGGAATGACGACGACCTATTCCCCACACATCGCCAACCGCCGTCAGCGACATCGCTTTTTTCGCTTTTTCCGCGGTATCAATCATGCATACTCCGCGGTAACCGGGGTATTTCTTGGCAAAACGCGCCGAGAGCTTGGCCAATGTTTTAGTGGCGGCGAGTCCGAGCGAGACCGGGATTCCGGTATCGCGCCTGACGCGCCTCACAATTTCACGCCCAAATCCGATACAGTCGTCCACTTCCCGTGGAATAGCAAGGAACGCCTCATCAATAGAATAGACCTCCATGTCATCGACCATGGAGTGAAGGGTGGCCATCACGCGCGATGACATATCGCCATACAGGCGGTGGTTGCCTGAAATAGCAGTCACACCATTTCGCTCGGCCATTGGACGGAATTTAAAATAAGGCATTCCACGGGTAATGCCAAGACGCTTTGCCTCCTCACTGATCGCCACAGCGCAACCGTCGTTGTTGCTCAGAACCACAACAGGCCGTCCAAGCAAGTCGGGGCGAAACACACGCTCACAACTGACAAAAAAGTTATTGCAGTCAACGAGACCTATCATAGCATCATCCACGATGCCGACCGCGCGGCCGGCGATTACGCTTTATGGTTGTCGTCACTATGCCCCACACCATAAACTCATTTTCTTCTGTCACCTCGATAGGCTTGTACTTGCGATTTGACGGCATCAGATAGAGACGATTGCCGCGTGTGAGCTTCAGCCGTTTAAGAGTAAACTCGCCATCAATGCAACACACGGCCAAATCCCCGTCCTCGGGCTGGAGTGACTTGTCGATTATAAGGAGGTCGCCATCGTCAATCCCCTCCTCACACATAGAGTCGCCCGACACACGAGCATAAAATGTCGATGACGGGTGAGGCACAAGATAACGATTCAGGTCAATCCATTCATCCACATAGTCCTGCGCAGGCGACGGAAAACCCGCCCTGACACCTCCGTCGGCATACTGCAGCTCAAGGCGTGATGAAACATCGCTCCCGCTTATGCTTAGTTCAAGTCCTTCAGTTTTCATATCGAAATTTTCCTATTGCGGATCCACATCATAGTAGACAGTCAGTCCTTTCGTATCAGGTTTGCCATAGAAATCAATTTGCGCTTGTCGCAGAATTTCCTTCACTTTCTTAGGCGAGGCCGCTGTCTCGAGCTTAATCATGATTTTGCGTATATACATCGATTGAATGCGCCCCACATAGGGTTCCTCAGGGCCAAAAACGCGGTTGCCGAGCAATCCCCTCAGCATCGAGCCATAACGCACCGAAAGCTCGTCGATGACACGCGGGTCGCGATGCTTCAGATAAATGTAGATCACTCTGGTGAAGGGGGGGTACTGAAACTGTTCGCGCTCGGCTATTTCATAGTCATAAAATCCTTTATAGTCATGCTCCTTCAAGAAGCCTATGACCGGATGAGCGGGTTGCGCCGTCTGCACCACTACCCTACCCTTGCATCCCCCGCGTCGGCCAGCTCTTCCCGATACCTGAGCAAGCATATTGAAAGCCCTCTCGGTTGAGCGGAAATCGGGGAAATTTATAATGGCATCGGCGTTAAGAACCCCGACAAGGCTTACGCCTGCGAAATCAAGCCCTTTGGTGACCATCTGAGTGCCGACGAGAATATCGGCTTTATGCGCCGAAAATTCTTCGATAATATTCTCGTAAGCATCTTTATTGCGGGTTGTGTCAAGATCCATCCTGAGCATCTTGGCCGCAGGGAAACGCTCCTCGACCTCATCCTCCACCCTCTCGGTGCCGTAGCCGACTATTTCGATGGAAGGCTCGCGACATGAAGGGCAGACCGACGGTATTGGATACATAGCCCCGCAATAGTGGCACACGAGCTGATTGAGCCGGCGGTGAACCGTGAGCGACACATCGCAGTGCTCACACTTAGGCGTCCAAGCACATTGTTTGCACCTGGCCATCGGCGCATAGCCGCGCCGATTATGGAAAAATATGACTTGCTCCTTGCGGTTCAAAGCCGCATCGGCCATCTCGACAGTAGATCTGGCGAATGCTCCGTCCACAGTACCGCCGCGGCGCGCCCTTGTCATATCAATAACTTCTATATCAGGCAACTCAGCACCTTCATAACGTTCCATTAGTTCCACAAGCCCCCATTTTCCCGAACGCGCTTTATAATATGTCTCAACCGACGGGGTCGCACTTCCGAGCAACGTTTTCGCTCCGTGCATAGTGGCAAGCACTATAGCCGCGTCGCGACCATTATAGCGGGGCGCAGGGTCATATTGCTTATAGCTTCCCTCATGTTCCTCATCGACTATAACTATCCCCAACCGGGCAAACGGGAGGAAAACCGACGAACGCGCCCCAATCACGACGCACGGATCTTCGGAGGAGAGCATACGCCGCCATATATCGACCCGTTCGTTATCGCTGAAACGGGAGTGGTATATCACCACTTTGTCGCCAAAGACGCGTTGAAGCCTTCGCGTCAACTGCGTGGTCAAGGCTATCTCAGGCACCAGCAGCAACGCTTGGTCGCCTCGGCGCATCACATAGTCTATCAGATGTATATACAATTCCGTTTTACCGCTCGAAGTTACCCCGTGAAGCAACGAAACATCATGGTCAAGAAACGAGCGGTGGATGCAGTCCAAGGCCGTCTGCTGCGCCTCGCTCAGGGCAGGCAGAACTCCTGTCGGATTCCCTGTGAACGAGAATCGATTGACTTCACACTTATACACCTCTACCAGCCCTTTTTTGACCAAAGCAAGCAAAATAGCAGATGTACATCCCGACCGATCGAGCAAAGCCTGACGGCTAACGTCCTTGGTTTCGCTATCACGTCTCACAGCGTCAGACAGATGTAACATGGCAAGCAACATTGTCTCTTGTTTCTTCGCACCCTTCACCGCATCAAACGCCATTCTGACGGCATCCTTATCCGCCGGGTCAAACGTCAGCCGGACCATGCTCTCTTTCCGCGAGCGATAACGCTCCACCACCTTTTCGGAAATGACAGCCACCCCTTTGTCAAGCATTTTAGAGGCCAACGCCTCCACATTGCGGAATCCCGTCTTTTTGGCAACCTCTGAAAGCGACATTTTACCACCGTTGCGAAGCAAATCGGTCACAATCATCTCGCGTTCGGTCAATGGTGTTTCCTGATCGGACCAATCATAGTCGGGATTCACTTCCACAAAGGTCTCGCTCTCAAGTTTCAATCCGGCAGGTACAGCGGCCTTATAGACGTCCCCTAATGGCGACATATAATAATCAGCCAGCCATTGCCAGTATTTCAGTTGTGGATACTTCACCACAGGCCGTTCGTCAAGAAGCATTGCGATTTCTTTCACCTCCATCCCCACCGGCTGACGTGAAGACAGCCCTGTGACTATGCCGGTGTAGAATTTGCGTGACCCGAAAGGCACAATCACGCGATGACCCTGCCGCAGCTTACGGCTCATGTCGAACGGCACACGATAGGTGAACGTGGCATGAAGCGGCAATGGCAAAACCACTTCGGCGAAAGTTTCATCGCTATTAAACGGTATCATCGGATGTGAACTGTTTTTGAGGTAGAATCTATCTACAAAGGTAACAAAAAATCCAGTTCCACGCCGGGACATGGTGGAAGAAGTGGGCTATTTTTTGTAAATTCGCGTCAATTGAAAAATAACCTCCGCCGGTTATCCGTTAATTTATTATGAAGAAAATCATCGCACCCCTATCCATAATTCTCGCATTAGCATTTTTAACGTCGTGCGGCGGCGCCAAAATGTCGACCGCCAACGAGCAATTGGCACGCGGGGAGTACTACGACGCATCGCGCACCTACCGCAAAATATACAACAAGCTGACTAAAAAAGAAGACCGCAAACTACGCGGAGAAGTAGCATTTAAAATGGCAGAATGCTATCGCAAGCTAAACATGAGCGCGCGAGCCGCCGCAGCCTACCAGAACGCCATACGCTATCACTATGAGGATTCAACCGCGTTGCTCCATCTCGGAGAAATGCTGCAAGCCGACGGCAAATATGTCCCGGCTATGAAAGCCTATGAGGAATATCTCGCCAAGGACCCGAAATCGGCAATAGCCAAAAACGGTCTTGTCGGCAGCCGCATAGCCAACGAAAGCCGCAAACGGAAAAGCCGTTACGAGGTTAAACAGGCCAAACTGTTCAACTCGCGCCGCGCCGACTTCGCCCCGATGTATCTCGACAAGGAGTATGACCAGCTCTATTTCACCACCACTAACGAGAAAGTTACCGGCACTAAAAAGAGTGAAATCACCGGCATGAAAAAGGGCGACATATGGTTCTCGAAGAAAAACGAACGCGGCGAGTGGCAGCGTCCCGAACCGGTGGAAGGGGAACTGAACTCTGACCGCGACGAAGGCATCGTGTCGTTCACGCCCGACGGCCAGACAATGTATCTCACAAAGGCCCGCCGCGAGCCAAACGCCAATACAGGTGTGGAAATCTACACGTCGCAACGCAGCGACGCGAAATGGAGCGCACCCGTCAAATTGGAAATAACCGCCGACACCATATCGAGCTACGGCCATCCGGCCGTATCGCCCGACGGCACATACCTCTACTTCACCAGCGATATGCCCGGCGGCGTTGGTGGCCGCGACATATGGCGCATAAACCTGAAGGAACGCGCCGGCTCGCTTGAAAACCTCGGCGAGTTCATCAATACTCCGGGCGACGAGATGTTTCCCTATGTGCGTACCGACAGTGTGCTTTATTTTGCCTCCAACGGCCATCCCGGTCTTGGCGGGCTTGACATATTCCGCGCCGAACTAACTTCCTCGGGAGGCTGGAGCGTCGTCAACATGGGCGCGCCAATCAACTCACCCGGCGATGATTTCGGCATAACGTTCGGTCCCGGAGAGAGCGGTTTTTTAAGTTCAAATCGAGGAGACGGCCGAGGATATGACCACATATACTCCTTTGTGCTTCCCGAGCTTAACATATGGTTAAGCGGATGGGTACTCGACCATGACGAGGAGCCTGTGCCTAACGCCGTGATACGCATTGTAGGCGACGACGGTTCAAACCAAAAAGAGGTGGCCCGCGATGACGGGTCGTTCAAATTCAAGCTACAGCGAGGTGTCCGTTATGTCATGCTTGCCGGAGCGAAGGGATACCTCAACGCCAAACAGGAATTTACCTCGGACACCGCAGAGGAGGATGCCGAATATGGCGTCGATTTCATACTTGCGTCAATCAACAAACCTGTCGTCATAGAAAATATCTTCTATGATTTCGACAAAGCCACCCTGCGCCCGGAATCAAAAACCGCACTCGACGAAATGGCCCAGGTGATGCGCGACAATCCCAACATTACCATCGAGATGGCGTCGCACACCGACCGATGGGGCGATGACAAATATAACCTCGACCTCTCGCACCGCCGCGCCAAGTCGGTCATCGACTATCTCATTTCGGTAGGGATAGCCCCCGACCGCCTGCAGTATCAAGGCTACGGCGAATCGCGGCCTAAGACGATAACCAAGAAGCTGGCCCGCGAGCATCCGCAGTTCAAGGAGGGTGATATACTCAACGAGGAATATGTCGGTAATCTCTCGCCCGAAGACCAGGAAGTCGCTGACCAGATTAACCGCCGCACAGAGTTCCAGGTTCTGTCCATAGACTATCAGATGTATTAACCCGTCAAAGTCATGGAGTTCCGAACAGTCGTTCCTCCGCTTCGCCATCAAGGGCTTATCAGCCACCACACCGGCTTGCTGATGCTCGGTTCCTGTTTTACCGACAATGTCAGCTCCCGGCTTGCCGACGATCTTTTTGATGTCACGGCTAACCCTTCAGGCACCCTCTACAATCCGCTCTCAATCGCCAACGCCATCGACCGTATGATTTCAGCGAGGGAGTATACCGCAGAAGATCTGTTCCTACATCAAGGACTTTGGCGCAGTCTCGACCATCACTCATCGCTATGCAGCTCCGATAAGAAACGCGCTCTTGAACTGATTAACCGCGGCCTGCGCAACGGAAGTGAAACTTTGCGACGTGCAAGTGTCCTGATTGTGACATGGGGCAGTTCCACCGCATATATAGACCGACTCACAGGCCACTGCGCGGCCAATTGCCACAAACTGCCATCGGAACGGTTTGAAGTGGCCACTTTATCGCCCGAACAGATTGTTTGCCGCTGGCGGCAGGTTATCAACAATGTGCGGCAGATTAACAGCGACGTGACTTTAATTGTCACCGTCAGCCCCATAAGACACAAAGCATATGGACTCGATGGCAACTCGCTCAACAAAGCCCGTCTCATAGAAGCCGCCCACCAACTTGCCGACAGCGAAAAAGGCACCATCTACTTCCCGTCGTACGAAATCATGATGGACGACCTGCGCGACTATCGCTTTTACGCCGCCGACATGATACACCCGTCGGAGACTGCCTGCGACTACATCTATGATATATTCGCAAAATCGTTTTTCGACGATCAGACAAGCCAACTCGCCCGACAATCAAGGCGACTCACGCGCCGTATGCGGCACAGATTCATGACCGACGACGCAACCGCTCTCAAAACGGAGCGGGCAGAAATCGACAACCTTATAAATTCACATATAGCGGCCTACCCCCAAACAAGGAGGGCCTTAGAACGTATTAAATCCCTGATTTAATGACCTACAAAGCATCAGAAATAGCCCGGACGCTCAATCTACATGAGCCCGCTTTTCCCGACTATAATATCGACGCACTGCTCACCGACAGCCGTTCGGTGACATATCCTGAAAACTCACTGTTTTTCGCACTGCTGACACCGTCGGGCGACGGCCACCGTTATCTTGCAGAACTTTACAGCGAAGGTGTAAGAAACTTTGTCGTCGAAAAGATGCCACCACTCGCGGCTGAATTTCCGCTGGCCAACTTTTTCGTAGTGCCCGACACACTCAAAGCACTCCAGACCATCGCCCGCGAGCACCGCCGGCGTTTCTCACTACCTGTCATAGGCATAACGGGCAGCCGAGGGAAAACGATAGTCAAAGAATGGCTTTATCAACTGCTACAACCCGATTATAACATAGTGAGAAGTCCCCGTAGCTACAATTCGCAAATCGGAGTGCCGTTATCGACATGGGAGCTTGACCCAAACACCACTCTCGGCATATTTGAAGCGGGAATATCTTTGCCGGGCGAAATGACATCACTCCAGTCGATAATCGCACCTACCGTGGCGATAATCACCAATATCGGAGACGAACACCATGAGGGATTCCCATCAAAAAAAGCAAAATGCCGGGAAAAAGTAGAATTGCTGCGCGGCTGCGACTGCATCATCTACAACCACGACAATGATATGATACGCGAGACTGTCGGAGAGGCATTCATATCGGCCAAGGAGTTAGCATGGTCGCGCACGTCGCCCGAATGCCCGCTCTACATCACGTCCATCACTCCCGAGGGGAATGGCTCGACACACATCGACTATTCATATTTATTGGCGCCGGGCAGCATAACCATCCCTTTCACATCGCCAAGCGACATAGAGAACGCTATCCACTCTCTTGCCGCCATGCTCTACCTTAACCGACAACCCGAAGTTATCGCGGAGCGCATGAATCGACTCACCCCTGTGGGAACACGGCTTAACGTCGTGGAAGGGGTCAACGGCTGCCTACTCATCCACGACTCATACACAGCCGATTTCAACTCACTGCGCCCTGCCCTCGATTTCATGGGACGCCGCGCAACGACATCGCGCACATCGACAGTGATACTCTCTGACCTCATGCACGAAACGCTTCCACCGGCTGAATTGTACAAGGCCACAGCTACGTTGCTACGTCGCAAAGGGGTGAAACGTATCATCGGTATCGGGTCGGAAATATCGCGGCATAGCCGCTATTTCTATGGCGAGACATCTTTTTACGAATCTACCGACGACTTCCTCGCCGCTGTATCTCCGAGCGACTTTGTCGATGAGCTGATATTGCTGAAGGGTGCGGCACCATTCCACTTTGAAAAGATAAGCGACATACTCGAAGCGCGCCAACATGAGACGGTGCTTGAGGTCAATCTCGATTCCGTCGTTCATAACTACAACATCTTCCGCTCACGTCTGAGACCATCCACCGGAATTGTCGCCATGGTCAAAGCCTCAGGCTACGGAGCCGGGGCTTACGAGGTAGCCAAAACCATGCAGTCACAGGGAGCCGCCTATCTCGCCGTCGCCGTACTTGACGAGGGGGTCGACCTGCGCGAAGCCGGAATCACTATGCCTATAATGGTGCTGAATCCCAAGGTGGTCAACTACCGCGCATTGTTCTCCTATCATCTTGAGCCTGAGATATATTCGCTTGATATGCTCGACGAAATAATTCGCGAAGGCGAAAAATGCGGCATCACCGACTATCCCGTGCATATCAAGCTCGACACGGGGATGCACCGTCTGGGATTTCTTGAGACCGACATACCTCGCGTGGTAGCCACACTCGCCGGGCAAAATGTCATAACGCCGCGCTCCATATTCTCACACCTCGCAGCCGCCGATGACCCGTCGATGGACGACTACACCAACGAGCAATTCGAGATATTCCATCGGTCGGCCGAGTTGCTACAGAGCGGGTTCAATCACAAAATACTGCGTCACATTCTCAACTCTACGGGCATAACGCGCTTCCCCGAACATCAATGCGAGATGGTCAGATTAGGGATATGTCTTTATGGTATACCCACTATGAACGACGGCTCTCAGGGCGACCTGCGCCCTGTTTCGACACTACGCACGGTCATAATCTCAATCAAAGAATGGGAGGCAGGTGTGACAATCGGTTACAACCGCCGCGGGTTGCTGAAACGTCACTCTAAAATCGCAACCATACCAGTGGGATATGCCGACGGAATAGACCGTCATCTCGGAAATGGCCATGCAAGTTTTATGGTTAACGGACACCGCTGCCCAACTGTCGGTAACATCTGCATGGACATCTGCATGATTGACGTGACCGACGCGCCATGCAGCGTTGGTGATTCAGTGGAGATATTCGGCAATCAGATTCCTGCCGCCGAACTCGCCGACACGCTTGACACGATTCCCTACGAAATATTATCATCAGTCTCCACCCGCGTCAAACGCATATATTACCGCGAATAGCGTCAGAGATATGATGCCAATGAAACCGAGCCGCAGGGAAATTGGTTGATTTCTCGGAAAAAATGGTTATCTTTGCGGAAATTTTTAACTAAGCGTTTCTTAATGAATAGAATTTTGATGAGCGCGGCGATAGCTGTGACAGCTTTTTCGGCCGCAGCAGAGGGCTATCAGGTCAATACCCTTAGCGCAAAACAAAACGGTATGGGCCACACCGGAGCAGCACTCAAACTTGAGTCGGAAAGTATGATTTTCAATCCCGCCGGCATGGCCTGGATGGACGGCACTCTCGATTTTTCAGGCAGTGTGACAGGTATTTTCGCCACAGCCAAAGCAAAATATCAGGGTCGCGAGTATGAGACCGACAACGACGCAAGCACCCCGATAAGCCTGAACTTGGGTTTCAGAGTGTATGACAATCTCAAAGTCGGCTTATCGTTCTACACCCCCTACGGAAGCAATATAAACTGGACAAAAAACTGGCCGGGCGCGGTGTTGAATCAGTCGGTGAAACTCTCCACATATACCATACAACCCACCGTAGCCTGGAAAATACTCCCCAATCTGTCGGTCGGCGCAGGCATGATGGTGACTTGGGGAAATGTCGATCTTAATAAAGGTCTCATCACCCCACAAAGCATGGACGCAATGCTCTCAATGATGCAGATTCCCTATAGCTTCGGCGAGACAGTACCCGCATCGGTCAACCTCAACGGCAAGGCGAAACCGCGTGTAGGCATAAACATCGGCGCCATGTGGGACATCAACCAGCAATGGACTGTCGGGTTTTCGTTCCGTTCCAAAATGGAAATGAAAGTGAAATCGGGCACAGCCACCGTAAACTACGCCAACGACATGGCAGAACAGTTGATGCAATCAAAGCTGAACCTCATAAACAACGCCAACTTCACCGCCAAGATGCCTTGCGCTGCCGTCTACACCTGGGGCGTCAGCTACAAGCCTGTCGACCGTCTTATTCTCGCGTTTGACGCCCAGTTGACGGGATGGAGCGCATATAAACGCCTCGACATCGAGTTTCTGAGCGAGCAAGTAGCGCAATTTGACCAGCATCTGACCAAAAAGTACCGTGATTCATGGACATTCCACCTTGGTGGCGAGTACAACCTGACTGACCGTTTTGACATACGCGCCGGATTGATGGTCGACACATCACCGGTAGACAAGAATCATTACAATCCGGAGACTCCCGGCATGACCAAGATTGAGCCGTCGGTGGGGCTTTCGTTCCGCCCAATAAACAGGCTTTCAATCGACGCTTCTTTCCTTTATGTGGCAGGACTTGGAGCCGACAACCGCTCATGTTCCTACACGGATATGCTGACCGGGCAAGAGGAAAGATTCACAGCTGACTACAAGGTAAATGCCGTCATCCCGTCAATCGGAGTGACTTATAGTTTCTAACCTAAGAAAATTCTTTGTAACTTTGCAGTCGCATCGGCCAAATTGCCGATGCGACTTTTCATTTATAAATCCATAGTGATTTCAAACCAATCAATAACGCAAACCAATTGATAAAGCAAATGGCTCAGAAACCCTCCATACCCAAAGGTACACGCGACTTTTCATCATCTGAGATGGCGCGCCGCAACTACATTTTTGACACCATCCGAAGTGTATTCCGGCTTTACGGGTTCAACCCCATCGAGACCCCTTCGATGGAAAACCTGTCGACGCTTATGGGAAAATACGGCGAGGAGGGCGACAAGTTGCTTTTCAAGATATTGAACTCAGGCGATTTTCTGCTTAAATCCAATAAGGAAGCGATTGAGGCAGGGGACTCGGTCAAGGCTACCCCGTCAATCGCTGAAAAAGGATTACGCTACGACCTGACGGTACCATTCGCACGTTACGTCGTGCAACACCGCGGTGAGTTGCAGATGCCATTCAAACGCTATCAGATTCAGCCTGTATGGCGAGCCGACCGTCCACAGAAAGGGCGTTACCGCGAGTTCTATCAATGTGATGCCGATGTGGTGGGGACAGATTCGCTCGTCAACGAAATAGAGCTATTACAGCTAATAGACGAGGTGTTCAACCGACTGAACATCAGAATCACCATCAAACTTAACAACCGCAAAGTGCTCGCCGGCATAGCTGAATACATAGGAGCACCCGACAAAATGGTCGATATCACCGTGGCCATCGACAAAATCGACAAAATCGGCATAGAAAATGTCAACGCCGAGCTCAGTAACCGCGGTCTTAGCGACGAAGCCATAGCCGCATTGCGGCCTATCCTTGAGATTGACGGCACGATTGACCAACGCCTCGACTCGTTGCAGACCTTGCTGGCTGACTCTGAGGAGGGTTCGCTCGGCGTTAAAGAGCTGCGTGAAGTCATTGACGGAACCAAGGCTCTCGGTCTTAAAGCCGACCTTGACCTTGATGTCTCGCTTGCCAGAGGTCTGAATTACTACACCGGGACAATTATTGAGGTGAAAGCCCGTGACGTGGCCATAGGGAGCATAACCGGCGGAGGCCGCTACGACAACCTCACCGGCGTGTTCGGGATGCCGGGGGTTTCGGGCGTAGGCATATCGTTTGGAGCAGACCGCATCTACGACGTGCTCAACGCCCTCGATCTTTACCCCGACAACACTCTGCATACAACCAGAGTGATGTTCGCAAACCTCGGGGCCGCTGAAGCTACCGCCTCAATGAAATTGGCTAAAGAACTCCGCTCCGAGGGTATCGCCGTCGAGGTGTACCCCGACACCGCTAAACTGAAGAAACAGCTCTCCTGGGCTGATGCCCACAGCATACCGTATGTCGCCATAATCGGCGATTCTGAACTCGCCGACGGGTCCGTAACGCTTAAAAATATGGTCGACGGGGAGCAACAAACCGTTCCACAAAACGAGCTTAAAAAACTCCTCTAAACAAATTTTAGACCAATAACACAAATAATTTTGTCGGAATTTAATAACTTTGCAATAACGAACAGAAACTTCTTAATTTATAAATTCATATATCATGAGCAAACCCTATGTACTTGGTATCGACATAGGCGGTACCAACACCGTATTTGGAATTGTTGACGCACGCGGCGTAGTTATCGCCAGCGCATCAATAAAGACTGCTAAACACAACAATATCAACGATTACATCGACGAGCTATACACCGAGGCCATGCGCCTGCTTGAAGCCAACGATGCTGTCGACAAAGTGCACGGCATAGGCATCGGCGCACCCAACGCCAACTATTTCACAGGCGTTATCGAGGACGGAGTCAATCTCCCGTGGCCTACCCCGATACCACTGGCGCAATTAGTCAGCGACAAATTCGGCATTCCGGTCGCTATCACCAACGACGCTAACGCAGCGGCAATCGGCGAAATGACCTATGGCGCGGCCCGCGGCCTGAAAGATTTCATAATGATCACGCTTGGCACAGGTGTCGGCAGCGGTATCGTAATCAACGGCCAGCTCGTATACGGGCACGATGGTTTCGCCGGCGAACTCGGTCACGTCATAGTGAAACGCAACAATGGCCGTCTGTGTGGATGTGGCCGCACCGGGTGTCTTGAGGCTTACTGCTCCGCCACAGGCGTTGCGCGCACCGCACGCGAATTTCTCGAAGTGCGCACTGAGCCGTCATTGCTTCGCAACCTACCCATCGAAGATATAACATCAAAAGATGTCTATGACGCAGCCATAGCAGGCGACAAATTAGCAAAGGATATTTTCGAGTACACCGGCACAATACTCGGCGAAGCGTTCGCCGACTTCACCGTGTTCTCATCTCCAGAAGCCATCATATTATTTGGTGGCTTGGCAAAATCAGGCGACCTGTTGATGAAACCTCTGAAAAACGCCATGGAAAAGAACATGATGCCTATATTCAAAGGTAAGGTCAAAATATTGCTCTCAGAGCTGAAAGAGGCTGATGCCGCTGTGCTTGGCGCAAGCGCGCTCGGCTGGGAGGCTAAACCGATGGTCACCATCGTACCCCCCGCAGTGCCCGTTATCACCCCGCCCGTAAAGTAATCTGAAAATATCAAGAGCAACATATTGAGAGGATGGAACCGACCCGGTTTCATCCTCTTTTATTATGGGTAAGCTCAGTGCGCAACCATGATATTATGCCATTGTTGCGGTCAGCTCCGCGATGGAAGAAGTTGTCCATGGTGAACAGCCTCACGACGCCGAACGACAATGCACCGACAATGGTGAGCGGTAGCAGGTAGTCATATCCCGCCGACATCTCTACCGTCAGGAATATGGCCATCAGCGGCGCGCGAATCGCACCGGCCATCACCCCGGCCATACCGAACAATGCGAACAAACCCACGGGCAACGAAAGTCCGAACAAGAGATTAAGCAAAGAAGCGAAAAATAATCCGGCCATACATCCGGCAAACAAAGCCGGCGCAAAATCACCGGCCACACCGCCGCAAGTAGTAGCACTGGTGGCAAAGCACTTCAAAAGCAATATTCCACCGGCCACAAGCACCAAGCACCATCCATCTGTCGGAAGTTCCGACACAATTGACCCGTCGATTACCGATGACGACGCTCCATTTATAACCCTTCCGATGACCTCATATCCCTCGCCATACATAGAGGGGAAGATAAACACGGCACACGACAGAATCATACCCGCCAAAACCGCACTTATCCAACGGTTAGAAACTTTATCGAGCCTACCTTCGACCCATTTCATTATGAAACTGTAGTAGATGGAATAGGCACCGCAGAACAGGCCAAGCAGCAGAACATAGGGATACACGTCAAAACCAAGCGGAGTATGGGCAAAAAAGCCTATATCCATCGTACACCCCGACAGGATATAAGCTGTCAGGCCGGCGATCAGGGCCGTAACGAGCAACACCATTACCGAGAGAGTGGTGAACTCCATATGCAATACTTCGAGGGCGAACAACGCTCCCCCTATCGGAGCTTTGAAAATCCCGGCTATACCCGCTGCCGCACCGCACCCCACCATGACGCGCACCAAATCCGGGCGCAATCCAAACCGTCGTCCCATGTTGCTGCCGATGGCTGCCCCGGTGTAAGCAATCGGGCCTTCCGAACCGGCCGAACCGCCGAAACCGAGAGTCAGAGAACTTGCAATCATAGGGGAATAGAGCAAATACCCCCCCAGACGGTAGATTCTGTTTCTAAGACTGACCATGAGCCGCTTCACACCGTGGGATATGACGTGGCGTATGACATAACGCATGAACACCTGGGTGAGCAGAATGCCGACCAACGGAATCGCAAGCAGCCACCAGTTTATACCTTCGGGGTCAAATCTCGATGTCAGGAAAGTGGACACACCGCCTATCATCAGTTTGAGCAGATGGGCGGCAATCCCCGAAAACAGCCCGACAGTCGATGCTATGATGAACATGACCGCCTTTTCCGACAGATGAGATTTAAGCCAATTCATTAAAAATATAAAGCAATTATAATTTTTAACAAATTAACTTTGATTGAGTTTAGGGCCGGTTCGACAATGAATGTTAACGGCTCTTAGAGTCAAATATAAATTTTCATGCCGTCGTAGGCAATTCTCACATTCTCGGGCAATTTCGGTTCGACATCGGCATGGCGACCCATCTGATGGGACAGGTGTGTCAGATAAGCGACCCGGGGTGAGACTTCGGATATGAACGCCAAAGCGTCTGACAGCGAGAAGTGAGATATGTGTGGCTCATGGCGCAAAGCGTTGATGACAAGAGTGTCAATCCCTGACACATTTTTGACGGTCTGCCGAGATATGCGTTTAGCATCGGTGATATAAGCCAATTTACCGATGCGGAAGCCTACAATCTCCAATTTATAGTGATTGACGGGGAGAGGCGTTATCTCCACCCCCTTTATGAAAAACGGTTTTTCGGAATCTATTTTATGAATCGCATAGTGGGGAACCCCGGGATAAGGATGTTCGGCAAAACAATAAGGGACGCGGTCGCGCAAATCTTTGGCCACATCAGCCTTGCAATACAGGGGGAATCCGTCGGGCGTACAATAAGGGCGCAAGTCGTCAACGCCGCCAACATGGTCATAGTGGCTGTGAGTAATCAACAGAGCGTCGAGATTGCCGTTATCGCCGTAGGATAACATCTGTGTGCGGAAATCGGGTCCGCAATCTATCAAAAGATTCAGGCCGTCAACCTTGACCAACGCAGAGGCGCGCAGACGCTTGTCACGCGGGTCATCGGAACGGCAAGTGGCGCAATCGCACATCAGTTGCGGAACGCCTGTTGAAGTACCAGTGCCTAAAAATATCAGTTCCATAAAAACAAATCATATTCTAACGTCTGAAATCACGAAGCAAACCGTCCTCAAACAATAGGTAAACGCCATCGGTGTAGGTCCACCGCTCCGCCACACCTCCGTAACCGGGGCGGCGGTCAATCTCTTTTGGAGATCCGAGCGCCAGACGGCATTCCTCGCGGGTCATATCCAACGCCACTACTCCGTTTATGATGTTTTGCCAATTGTCATCGCTGACGTTGGGATAACGCAAACGCGGATCGGTGAAAGAGAACAAAGTGTCGAAATTGCGTGTCGACTGGCGCGAGGCTCCAAGCGACATATACACACCCCCCGCTTTACCTCCGTCATCGACAAAGCTCACATAAAGCGGATAGTTCACATTTCCGGGAGACACATCGGTAATCGTGACGGGGATAAACTTGCGTCCCGCCTCCTGTCGGCCATCCCGGTCAAACCACATGGAGGTGATTATATACACACGCTTTGTCGCAAGACGCTCGCAGGCCGCAGCCACCACATCGAGGTCGATAGTGAACGGAATCCCGACAAACCGGCGGCTAAGCACCGAGCGGACAGGCGCATCGATTTTATATTTCAATTTGTCACCTTTCGATGTGGATAACTCCAGCAGGGTGGCACCATCGCCTGTAATGGCCGGAATAGAGTCATAGCCCCGATATGTCAGCTCCTCTCCGCATAGCGATGGCACACCGCAGGCAGAAGCTCCGAAAACCAGAGCTATGCGGTCGTCGGTAACAAGGAAACGTTTACCTATTGACCATTCCGATAACGGGGTCTCACCGATGTCTGAGATAAACTTCTGTTCGGGGGTGACCACAATGTTCTGTTTTTTGACGTCATCGGCCGTAATCTTGGGGGTGCTCTCAATTCCTGTGAAGCACCCCGCAAGCGGCAGCATTGCGGCAACCGTCAGAAAAGCTGTAAACTGCTTGACGAGACGAATCATTTAACGACAGGTGTGACACCCAAGTTGTAAAATATGAACGAGTAGATATCGGCGTACTCATCAATGACTTTTGAGATAGGCTTCCCGCCTCCATGACCGGCCTTAGAGTCGATTCTGATAAGTTTGGGGGCATCGCCCGTATCAGACGCCTGTAGTTGAGCCGCATACTTAAACGAGTGGGCCGGTACGACACGGTCGTCATGGTCGGCCGTAGTCACAAGTATGGCGGGATAAGACGTGCCGTCGTTCTTTATGTTGTGAAGCGGTGAGTATCCGAGCAGGTACTTTGCCATCTGGGGAGAGTCGGCACTTGTGCCGTAATCAGGAGCCCAGTTCCAGCCGATTGTAAACAGATGATAGCGCATCATATCCATAACACCAACCTGGGGAATCGCGACCTTAAACAGATCGGGGCGCATATTTGCAGTAGCTCCTACGAGCAAACCGCCGTTACTGCCACCCACGATAGCGATTTTTTCGGGTGAAGTCCATCCCTCCCCTATCAGATACTCGGCGGCGGCAATGAAATCGTTGAACACATTGAGTTTTTTCATTTTTGTGCCTGCTTCATGCCAATCCTCCCCGTATTCGCCGCCACCGCGGAGATTAGCCTGAGCATAGATACCGCCATTCTCCAACCACAGCAATCTGTTTGCCGAGAAACCGGGATTGAGGGTGATATTGAAACCACCGTAGCCATAAAGGAATACCGGGTTGTTCTTGTCGCGTTTCAGACCTTTTTTATAGGTTAGGAACATAGGAATCTTTGTGCCGTCGGCCGAAGGATAAAAAACTTGCTCGGTCACATAGTCGTCGGGGTTGAAACCGGCAATCTCGGGTGCGCGGTAAAGTGTGCTCTCGCCTGTCGCCATATCATAGCGGAACACCGCACTCGGATACACAAACGACGTGAACACATAAAACACCTCATTGTGGCGACGTGATGACGAGAACCCCGCTGAACCGTAAGCCGGGAATTGAATCTCGCGGATGAGCGAGCCGTCACGATGATAGAGATAGGCATGATTTGCTGCGTCGCGGTCAAAAGTGACTATCATGTTGTCGCCGGCCATGCTGACATCGGTCAGCACAGCATCCTGTTGGGGAATCAAATCTTTCCAATGCTCGCGCTGGGGCTTGTCGGCCGTAGCTGTTACAAGCCGACAACGCGGCGCATCGTATGCGGTGACCATGTAGATGGTGTCGTTGATGACATCGACCACCGAAAGTTCTTCATCCTGTGATGGCTCAATAATGACCCATTCAGCATTGCGGTCGTTGAGTTTTTTGACCATTAGCGAATTACCGCGGCCCTCACCGGAACCGTAGACAAATAGCAGGCTCTCGTCATCCGACACTTGGGCCGAGTGAAAATGCAACGGATGAGCGGGGTCATCATAGATGAGTATGTCATCGCTCTGCGGAGTACCCAACCGATGGAAATAGATGCGGTGATTTTCGTTGGCATTGGAGAACTCTTTGCCAGCCTCTGGGCGGTCGTAAGCGCTGTAATAGAACCCATCGCCATGCCATGCCGCCCCGGTGAACTTAGCCCATTGGATGTGGTCGGGCAGCAACTCTTTAGTGCGGGCATCCATGACGTAAATTTCACTCCAGTCAGAACCGCTGCGCGAAATCGTGTAAGCGACGTAACGGTTATCGTTTGAGAAGAAAACCCCAGTCAATGCCACCGTCCCGTCGTCGCTCAAGGTGTTGGGATCGAGAAATACCTCGGGCGTGCCTCCGATAGAGTCCATTCGATAAAGGACGGACTGGTTGCGGAGGCCGTCATTTTCATAAAAATAATATTTACCATCCTTACGTTTGAACGGCATCCCATGCTTATGGTAATTGTTTAGAGCGGTCAATCTCTCCTTTACAGAGGAACGGAAAGGTATTTTGTCGAGGTAACGCCGGGTCACAGCGTTCTCAGCTTCAACCCAGGCCGCGGTCTCAGCCGAGGTGTCATTCTCAAGAGGGCGAAAACGGTCACTTACCTTAATTCCAAAATAGTCATCAACCACGTCGGCAGTCGGAGCCGCCGGATAGTTCAGCTTCTGTGCCGACGCCGTTAGCGTCAATGCTGCTGTCATAGCAAATATTATAGTTAATCTTTTCATTATTGAGTTATTATAAATTTTTCACCTCAGAAAGCCACGCTGCCGACGACGCATCTGACGGCATACGCCAATCCCCGCGCGGTGACAGACACACACTTCCCACCTTAGGCCCGTCGGGTAGACAGGAGCGTTTAAACTGCTGGTTGAAGAAACGCCTGAAGAACACACCCAACCAATGCTTTATGACATCGTCGGGGTGCGTCCCGGCGAAGGCGTGACGCGCAAGGAAATAGATGCGAGCGGGAGAAAAACCGTATCGCAGTGTATAGTATAGGAAAAAGTCGTGAAGCTCATATGGCCCGACAAGATCCTCGGTCTTTTGAGAGATATTCCCCTTTGAATCCGCCGGAATCAATTCGGGACTTATTGGGGTACCTATTATATCGACAAGCGAATGTTTCTGCGTTTCATCCACCGCTCTATCTGCAAACCACCTTACAAGATACCCTACCAGAGTTTTGGGAATACCGGCATTAATCCCGTACATCGACATATGGTCGCCGTTGTAGGTAGCCCAGCCAAGCGCAAGCTCCGAAAGGTCGCCGGTGCCAAGCACCATACCGCCCGTCTGATTTGCCACATCCATCAATATCTGCGTTCGCTCGCGGGCTTGCGAGTTTTCGTATGTCACGTCATGCACCGATTCATCATGGCCAATGTCAGAGAAATGCTGTCGCACTGCAGGAACGATAGAAATTTCCCTTATTGTCACCCCAAGTGATTTCATGAGTGTCATAGCATTATTATAGGTGCGGCCCGTCGTCCCGAATCCGGGCATGGTCACAGCGGTTATACCCTCGCGGCCAATCGACATAGAGTCAAAGGTTTTTGCAGCCACAAGCAGTGCAAGAGTCGAATCAAGACCGCCAGATATACCTATTACGAGCGAACGACAGCTTGTGGCTCTCAGACGTTGGGCCAAACCGGATACCTGTATGTTGACAATCTCGGTACAACGACGGTCAATATCGGCCTCTTCTGACGGCACAAACGGCCAAGGATTGACGAAACGCAAAAGTCCAGTCGCCACCTCATCTGCCGCCGGGAACCCGGAACGGACAACGAGGTATGAATCAGCCCGGCATTCAACCGCAGCACAATCGCCGAACGAACCGATGTGCAGGCGGTCACGTCGCAACGCTTCTATATCCACATCGGCGACAACCGTCTGTGACTTAACATTCCAACGTTCATTTCGAGCTAACAACGCACCGTTTTCAGCGATCACGGCCTTACCGTCAAAGACCAAATCAGTCGATGACTCACCGTCACCGGCACCAGAGTAAACATACGCACAGAGCGTTCTGGCCGACTGCTGTTTTATAAGTTCCATGAGATAATCATACTTGCCTATGATATCATCGGAAGCCGAAAGATTCGCTATGATTTCGGCACCCGCAAGCGCATGGCGCGACGACGGCGGTATCGCAGTCCATAAATCCTCGCAAAGTTCAACTCCGACTTTAACCCCATCAACTTCAAAAAGCATATCGGAGCGCACATCGACAGGCCGTCCGGCAATGACAGCCATGGTTCTGACTCCGATACCCGACCGCCACCAACGTTTCTCATAAAATTCATTGTAGTTTGGGAGATAGCTTTTAGGCACAGCCCCGAGCACCCGGCCGCCGGCAATAGCGATACCGCAGTTATAAAGCATCCCGTCGTCGGCCAAAACCGGCGCACCCACTATTAGCAAGGTTGGCAACCCGGCAGTCTCGGCGGCTATCAATGATATGGCCTTATCTGAATCGGTAAGCAAAGTCGATGAGTGGAAAAGGTCTCCGCAAGTATAGCCCGTAACAGACATTTCAGGGAAAACAACGATTTTCGCACCATCGGCCGACGCCCGCTTGGCCAAAGAAATGATTTCGGATGCATTGGCCAAGCAATCAGCCAATTTCACTTCGGGCACAATCGCCGCGACTCTCATAAATCCATTTCGCATAGTTTTGTGTTATATCTAAAACGGGTGTTACGACACAAAATTAACTATATTTGCATAAAACAAACCATAACCATTTATAAAAAATGAGAAACTATCCTTTATTTGCCGCCTCGGCCATCATATTGGCAACGGCTACTTTGACCGGATGTCACAACGACCGCAAAAGTGATGATATAACAGCCGGGCTACAAAACAGCTCGGCTATAGAGTTTGTCGAATTTAGCGACACAACAGTTATGAATATGCCCAAAATGTCAGAAATCGTAGGTAAACCAGCCTACGGCGCAATAATTGCAAGCGGCATATTCCCCGTCAAATTAGGTGACACAGACCTTAAACCCCTCCAAAACGCCATACTATCCGCAGCCTACGGGACACAAGACTGTACGATAGCTCAGGGCATCGAATACCTCAGCACCCACTCAGCACTTGCCGAAGAGGGGGACTCGCTTACCCGCGCGACACTCCCGCTACAACGCGACAGCGCAGGATCAGAGCAATACAGCATCATCTCTGTCCAGACTATGACAAACTCCCTGTTGTCGTTCGCCATATACCAGTATATATATACCTACGGAGCGGCCCATGGCATGAACGGCACGACATATGTCAACTACTACACTCCTGAGCAACAGTTGTTGACCGCAGCCAACCTTTTTGAGCCTTCAAGCCGCACAGAAATCATCAACACTTTGCGTCAGGCCGCTAAGGATCAATATGCCTCACTCGACACCATGGTCGATCCAGAAGAAATCGAGTCATTCGAGAATTTCTATGTAAGCCCAGGCAACATAACATTTGTTTACGAACCTTATGAGATAGCACCGTACGCAGCCGGACAAGTATCGGTCACGGTAGCCCCTTATCAGCTCTATGACTACCTGACTCCCCTCGGTAAATCTGTATTCGGGTTCTGAGGCAGACATACACAAACAACTAAAACGGCCACCGCTTAAAAGGTGACCGTTTTCGTTGTATCAGTAGAGAGAATTATTCCTGAACGAGAGCAACGAGGTATTCCTTATCCTCTGCATTCTCTTCAATTGTAATTTTGTTTTCACGCGCAAGCCAGCCAAGAGCTGCAAAAATTTCTTTATCTTTGAGCTTGGTCATCTTTTTAAGCTGTTTTACACCTAATACATCTGCTTCATTGAGGGCGTTCCACACGAGACCTGCCCAATTTCCAATAGTTTCAACGTTCATTTTTCAATAGTTTTCGTTGTTAGACATTAATTTAAATGTTTACCATCATTTTTGGTTCACTAATATGGCGCAAAGATAATAAATTTTTACAAAAAATAACACTGGAATAGCTATTTTTTGCTATAAAAGCCGGAATTTTGACTATCAGAGGGATAATATATCGGCAAATCAGTGTGATTTAACGGTCGATTTCGCCCCGAAAATACGTCCTATTATGATAGAGATGGCACCGTCACCAGTGACATTGCAGGCAGTGCCAAATGAATCCATAGCAATGTACAACGCAATCATCAACGCACAATCGGCTTCGCTGAAGCCAAGCATGGAGGTGAACAAACCGAGAGCTGCCATGACCGCGCCGCCGGGGACTCCTGGAGCGGCTACAATCGTTATGCCAAGCATCGCTATAAAACCGGCGAACATACCGATGTCGTGCGGCATTTCCTTTGCAATCATCAGCGCAAGCGCACATGACACCAGTTTCAATGTGCTGCCCGACATATGGATAGTGGCGCACAACGGCACGGTGAAACCTGCCGTATCTTTATCCACCCCCATGGCTATAGTCTGCTTTAAAGTCACAGGAATAGTCGCCGCTGATGATTGCGTGCCGAGAGCGGTGAAATAAGCCGGCATCATAGTCCACAACAGTTTGAACGGATTTTTAGATGTTGCCGAAAATGGAGCGGCCAGACAATACTGAAACAGCAACACAAATATGTGTAAGCCGAAAATCACAGCTATTATGCTAACAAATGTCGATAAAATCGAACCGACTTCGCCCGTAACGGTCATGTTAAGAAAAATTCCGAATATATATACCGGCAACAGTGGAATAATCACGTTTGAAATCACCTTCATGATAATCGCTCTTACCTCGTCGAGAATCGACTTTATGGCATGGCCATTGACAAAGGCGCATCCAAGGCCCACTATGAACGACACGAGTAGAGCCGACATAACGCTCATAAGCGGCGGCATCTCGATTGTGAAATAAGGGGCGACGGAAATACCCGCTGATTCAGAAGCCACATACTCCATGGGGGTAATCATCGACGGGAACGCCAACACGCCAGTAAAATAAGCAAGGAATCCCGCAAACAGAGTGAAGATATATGCAAAAGCCGCAGTGGTGACAAGCATTTTCCCCGCCTTGACACCGATGTCGGCTATGGCGGGAGCGACGAATCCCAAAATAATCAAGGGGATGCAGAAGCCGAGAAACTGGCTGAAGATGGCGTTAAAAGTCGCGAAGTATCGGGCCAACCAAAGCGGACACACATATCCCGCACCAATACCGAGGAGGATAGCCCCCAGTATCAACGGCAATAATTTAACCCGCCGCCACCAAGGGGGACGGGCAGTATCATTGCTTGCGACGGGGGGATTCTCGTTCATGCTGACGGTATCGTATTAGCTTTTGCCGGCGCGTTTTCTCTCAAGCTCGTCAAGAAGTATCTTGCGTATGCGCAGGTGGTTGGGCGTCACCTCAACATATTCATCCTCCTTGATATATTCCAACGCCTCCTCAAGGCTGAACACGACAGGCGGAATGATACGGGCCTTGTCGTCGGCTCCCGACGCACGCATATTGGTCAATTTCTTTGACTTGGTCACATTGACCACAATATCGTTGTCTTTGGCGTTCTCACCGACAACCTGTCCGGCATAGACTTCTTCCTGAGGGAAGATAAAGAACCGGCCACGATCCTGGAGTTTGTCTATGGCGTAGGCATAGGCGACACCGGCCTCCATGGCTATGAGCGAGCCGTTGACACGCCGCTCTATATCACCCTTCCAAGGCTGGTATTCGAGGAAACGATGAGCCATTATGGCTTCGCCGGCCGATGCTGTCAGGACATTGTTACGCAAGCCGATTATGCCACGCGAGGGTATGTGAAATTCCATGTGCACACGATCATTCTGAGCAGTCATCGACACCATCTCACCCTTGCGGCGCGTAACCATATCTATTATCTTGCTCGAATACTCCTCAGTAACGTTTATGGTCAGCAGCTCCACGGGCTCACACTTCTTACCGTCAATCTCCTTGACGATAACCTGCGGCTGGCCGACCTGCAGCTCATACCCCTCGCGACGCATAGTCTCGATAAGCACTGACAAGTGAAGGACGCCGCGTCCGAACACCGTCCAGACATCCTCATGATCGGCCTTCACCACGCGCAAAGCAAGATTGCGGTCGAGCTCGCGAGTCAGACGGTCACCTATGTGGCGTGAGGTTACATATTTGCCATCGCGCCCGAAGAACGGGCTATCGTTTATGGTAAATGTCATCGACATTGTAGGTTCGTCGATGGCTATGCGCGGAAGCGGTTCGGGATTGTCAATACAGGTCACAGTATCTCCTATTTCAAACCCTTCGAGACCTACAAGCGCGCAAATATCGCCGCTATCCACACTCTCAACCTTTTTGCGGCCCATACCTTCGAAGGTATGCAGCTCCTTAATGCGCTGTTTCACGACAGAACCGTCGCGTTTACAAAGGCCGATGTCCATACCCTCCTTGAGGGTTCCACGGTGCACGCGTCCGACGGCTATACGTCCCACATAGTTTGAAAAATCAAGCGATGTTATAAGCATCTGGGGGTCGCCATCAAGCGTCTTAGGCTCCGGGATATATTCGATGATGGCATCGAGAAGCGGCAATATATTGTCGGTCGGTTTGCGCCAATCGGTACTCATCCAACCTTGTTTTGCCGAGCCATAAATTGTCGGGAAATCAAGCTGGTCCTCTGTGGCATCGAGACTGAACATCAGGTCAAACACCATCTCCTGCACCTCGTCGGGGCGGCAATTAGGTTTATCGACTTTGTTTATCACCACAACCGGTTTCAAACCGAGCTGAATCGCTTTCTGCAACACAAAACGCGTCTGTGGCATAGGCCCTTCAAACGCATCGACAAGCAGCAGGCATCCGTCAGCCATGTTAAGCACACGCTCAACTTCCCCGCCAAAGTCGGCGTGTCCAGGGGTATCGATAATATTGATTTTATAACCTTTGTAATCTATGGAAACATTTTTTGACAGGATTGTGATGCCTCTTTCGCGTTCGAGATCATTGTTGTCGAGAATAAGCTCACCCGCATTCTGATTGTCTCTAAAAAGATGTCCCGCAAGGAGCATCTTGTCTACCACTGTCGTCTTGCCATGATCGACATGGGCGATAATGGCTATATTTCTAATTTTCTGCATAACAAACACTCTCTTTTACGGGGTGCAAAGTTAGCGCAATATCACGGCAATACCAAGAAAATCGGCACATTTCACTTTCAACCCACAATTTACGCTGCCGTCGGGCATAGCACATATGCGGCCTGGGGAGATTTTAGTTATATGGAACATATGACAAAATAATCCCAATCGCAGAACGGATTGGGATTATTTCAATAATCATGCGTATAGGCACTATATCATTTCAGTAGCTCCCGGGCGGTAGCCAACAAATCAGCATCAGTGCGGTCGCCGGTGTAAGGAGTGATTTTGCCGTCTTTACACAGGAACAACGCCGGGATGGTCTGTATGCCGTATGCCTCAGCGATTGCCGGAGCGTTATCAACATCTACCTTATAGATGGTGATGCCGGTAGTCTTTGATATTTCGTGAAGCACAGGCGACAATGCTACACACGGGCCACACCAAGTCGCCCAAAAATCAACGATACACGGTTCAGTACCCACATAGGTCATAGGGTTTACTGAGTAATCAGCAACCTTCGATTTGAAATCGGCAACAGTCAAATCAATTACTTTGTCATCTGATTTAGCCACAGGCTCGGCCACAGCGACCGAGTCAGCCTGATCGCTGACGGCAGATTCTTTAGATGCGCCTCCGCAAGAGCTTAGGCCCAAAACGGCTGCACAGGACAAAACCGCTAAAGCGGCAGATAAAACTTTCTTCATATATTTACTTTTCATAAGTTAGTTAGCGCGAATATAGTCAAATTTAAACTAAACCGCAATCCCCGTGATAAGCGGGGACCGCGGTCAAGTCGAGTGTATCAATATTTTATCAATAATTCCACTGGCAGGCAATCTGATGGAGGTTAGGACAAGCCATAGTGCGCAAATCGACAATCATGTTGTAGCGGCAGTTGATGTAGACAAGAGCCTGGTCAAATGATACATCGAGAGTGGTCAACTGGTTGTTGTCGCAGAGCAGACGCTGCAGGAAGGTCTGATTGGAAAGATTGAGGGTGGTCAAATCATTATAGGAGCAATCCACGAATGTCAGATTGGGGCAATTGTCGATGCTGAGTTCAGTAAGATTGTTGTAGGAGCAGACCAAATCGAGCAGAGCATTGCAATCGCGCACCGCAAGAGTCGTCATGTTGTTGTCGCTACAGATGAATGTACTCAGAGTCGGAAGCCCGGAGACAATCATATTGGAGATTTGGTTGTCGTCGATATTGAGATTCGTGAGGTTTTCCACACCATAAAGGTTGAGGTTAGTGAGTTTGTTATAACCGCAATAGAGATTTTTGAGACCCGTGCAACCGTCAACCAAAAGCGATTCAAGGTGGCAACCCTGACAATTGAGAGTTTCAAGAGAAGTGCTGCCCGAAACGTTAAGCTCGACAAACAGGTTGTTGGAGCAATTGAGATTCTTTATCAGCGGTGTGTCACTAAGAGTCAGTTCAGTCAAACGATTGTGATAGATGGAAACTTTCTGTAGAGCCGCACAACCGTCAAAGTCGATTGAAGTCAATTTATTGCGGGAAGCGTTAAGATCCGCAAGTGCGGCATCACCGGCAACAGAAAGCTGTCGGAGGTTGTTTCGGGAAACATTGACCGATGTCAATGCGGTGAATCCCGAGAGGTTCAAATCACCGGCGAGGTGCTTGTCGTGCCAATCGATGGCGGTCACATGACCGTTAGCCACGGTCACGCCTTCCCATGTCGATGGAGCGTTAAGATCGGTGATTTTCAGAGCTTGTGCATTTGTCCCGTCCTTTTCTGCCGGTTGCGCCAAGAAAGTCTGAAGCTGCTTCATCTCTTTCTTGTCGATTTTCTGAGCGAAAGCCGCCACGTTACCTAACATGAGGGCAATCATTAAATACATTATTTTCATAAACAATAGTTGGTTAAAGATTGCTTTACTTGATTTTTACACTATTAACAACATCCATCGGGAATTAGTTTAAAAAATTTCAACAAAATTTATCCCCATAAACCGATATATTTTATCAAATAAAAAAAATCTGCCTGCAAGGATTATCCTTACAGGCAGATTAAAAATTATTTTTCAGCCGCGCGAGACTATCGCATTGTGAGGCGGAACGAGGAGTGAAATTTTATTCCTCGTATTTCTTTACAATAACGGTAGCGTTGTGTCCGCCAAAACCAAACGAGTTGGAAAGGGCTGCGCGGACGGGACGATTTTGCGCACGGTTGAACGTGAAGTTCAGCTCGTAATCAATGTTTTCATCCAGGTCATCATCTGCATGATTGATTGTCGGGGGAACCACATCGTTCTGAACGGCTTTCACACTGAACATTGCTTCAAGCGCGCCGGTAGCACCGAGGAGGTGGCCGGTCATTGACTTGGTAGAGCTGATGTTGAGTTTGTAAGCGTGGTCACCAAACACTTCCTTTATTGCCTTGACTTCCGAAATATCGCCTACGGTGGTCGATGTGCCATGGACATTTATGTAGTCGATGTCATCGGGTTTCATGCCGGCATCGTTGAGGGCATTGTTCATCGCAAGGATGGCGCCCAAGCCTTCAGGATGCGTGGCGGTGAGGTGATAGGCGTCGGCCGACATACCTCCACCCGCTATCTCGGCATAAATCTTGGCACCGCGAGCCTTGGCGTGTTCAAGCTCCTCAAGGATGAGAACCACCGAACCCTCGCCCATCACAAAACCGTCGCGCGAGGCGCTGAACGGACGTGATGCGGTTTCAGGGGAATCATTGCGTGTCGACAGAGCGTGCATCGCATTGAAACCACCCACACCGGCAGGACAGATGGCGGCTTCGGCTCCACCGGTCACCATCACATCGGCCTTGCCGAGACGAATCAGGTCAAACGCTGATATGATAGCGTTGTTGGATGAAGCGCAAGCCGACACAGTGCCATAGTTGGGTCCATGGTAACCGTATTGCATCGAGATGTGGCCCGATGCTATATCGGCAATCATCTTGGGGATGAAGAATGGGTTGTATTTGGGGCCGTTTTCGGCATTCATGGCATAGTAACCGGCTTCTTCCTCAAATGTGTGAAGACCGCCGATACCGGCTGCCACAATAACGCCTACGCGGTTTTTATCGAGTGTCTCGTCGTTTTCAAGACCCGAATCGGCCACAGCCTGCTCAGCGGCGACCATTGCATATTGGGCGTACAGGTCGAGAGTGCGAGCTTTCTTGCGGTCGAAATGATCGGCGGCGTTAAAGCCTTTGACCTCGCAAGCGAATTGGGTCTTAAATTTGGAGGCATCAAAGTGGGTAATAGGAGCCGCTCCGCTCACTCCGGCAAGGGCATTAGCCCAAGTCGTATCCACATCGTTGCCGATGGGGGTAAGCGCACCGAGTCCTGTTACTACTACTCTTTTAAGTTCCATTTAAGATATTATAGAGAGAAGAGGGGGTTCTTATTTCTGTTCAGCTTCGATGTAGCTGATAGCGTCACCTACAGTCTTGATTTCCTCTGCCTTGTTGTCGGGGATAGTGATGCCAAATTCTTTCTCAAACTCCATGATGAGCTCAACGGTGTCGAGGCTGTCTGCGCCAAGATCGGTGGTGAATGCAGCGGCTTCTGTTACTTGATTTTCATCTACGCCAAGTTTGTCTACGATTATGGCTTTAACACGAGATGCAATTTCTGACATGATAAATTAATTTATAATTAGTAAATTCAATTTTTGCGATGCAAAGTAAGTTATTTTTATCGAATTAATGAAATATTTCTTCAAATATTAATCGGCACACGCCATATTTTGTTGTTGTAAAACATCATTATATAGCGACATACCTATATTATATTAGGTTATCCATTATCTACAATTTGTTACAATCATATTACAGTCCATATGACAAATTACCACAAACGATAGCCTCAATAGGCCCATAGGCGCGGCGGGCGCACCGAATTGTAATAGGGATATTGTATGGAGTGTAGAAATAGCGGGTCAGGCGGCATTGACGTTCCGGCAGCGCAACGGTCGTGGGCGGCTATAACCGCAGCGAAATCATCAATGGTGAGTTTTCCTCGACCCACATCCACAAGCGTCCCGGTAACGGCTCTCACCATGTTTCGCAAGAACCTGTCGGCGGTAATCACAAATACCATCCGTCCATCACCCGCGTCTAACCACTCGGCTCTGCTTACCCGGCAAATATTGGTCTTCGCGTCGGAATGCAACTTGGCAAACGAGGTGAAATCGTCAACTCCGGGCAACAAAGCGGCGGCTCTGTTCATAGCCTCATAGTCGAGTGCGGGAGGGGCCTGCCAACTCAGGGGGTATATGAACGGAGATTTAATCCGATGTGTATAATAATGATATGTTCGCGATGTCGCGTCAAACCTGGCATGGGCGTCGTCGGCCACAGGCGTGATGCCATAGACGGATATATCACGGCCCACAATGGCATTAACCCCCCTAACAATGATGTCGGGGCGGGGATCGCCATCCATCAGGTCGAGATGCGCGACCATCATCGATGCGTTGACCCCGGTGTCGGTGCGCCCCGCTCCCGTGATTTTCACTTGACGGCGAAGTATCTTGGTAAGAGCGTCCTCGATTGCCGACTGAACGGTAATTTCCCCCGGCTGGGTCTGCCACCCATGGTAGCGCGCCCCGCGGTAGGCAAGTTCCATGAAATAACGCATATCGCCTTTACGACTATCGGTTAATCTCGTTCAAGATAGGTGTATCCATATAGCCCCGAGCGATAATTGCTCAAGAACTCCCTGCCTTCCTCAGGGGTGATGGATCCCGCTTTCATTGACGATGTAACCCAAGCCTCAACGTTGCGCACAAGTTTCTTGGGATTGAACTGCACATAGTCAAGCACCTCGGCCACCGTTTCTCCGTCGATTATACGATCAATTTCATAACGGTCTTTATAGACGCTGATATGAACAGCATTGGCGTCGCCGAAAAGGTTGTGCATATCCCCTAAGATTTCCTGATATGCCCCCACCAGGAACACTCCGAGATAATAGGGTTCGTTGGGCTTTACCGGGTGTACGGGAAGCCACGGGGATGTGCCGTGGTCGGAGATGAAATTTGTTATCTTTCCGTCGCTGTCGCAGGTGATGTCCTGAATCGTGGCCGTACGAGTAGGCTTTTCGTCGAGCCTCGATATCGGCATTATGGGAAATACTTGGTCGATGGCCCATGAATCAGGCAGCGACTGGAACAATGAGAAATTGCAGAAATATTTGTCGGGAATCATTTTGGCGATTTTGCGCAATTCCTCAGGGGCGTGCTTCATGGAGCTTGCCATCTCCCCTACCTCGCGCGCCACCGACCAGAACAGTTTCTCGATCATGGCGCGTGTGCGCAGGTCGAGCATACCGAGGCTGAACAAGTCAAGAGCCTCCTCACGAATCTGCAAAGCATCGTGCCAGCTCTCAAAGAGACGCGGCTGGTTCAGTTTATCCCATATTTCATAGAGTTCCCTGACAAGTTCGTGGTCGTCGGGCGATACCTCCTCGTTGTCCTTCCACACGGGCAGCGATGTCGTCTCAAGAGCTTCGAATATCAGCACAGAGTGATGAGCAGTCAACGACCGACCGCTCTCAGTGATGATGTTGGGTTGTTTCAGGTCATTTTTGACACAAGCATCGACAAGAGCCGAGACCGAGTCGTTGGCATACTCCTGTATGGAGTAGTTCATGGAGCTTTCACTGGCAGAATTGCGGGTGCCGTCGTAGTCCACTCCAAGACCACCGCCTATATCAACAAAATCTATGTCAAATCCGATTTTTGAAAGCTGTACATAGAACTGCATGGCCTCACGAAGGGCGTTCTTTATGCGGCGTATCTTTGTGATCTGGCTTCCTATGTGGAAATGTATCAACTTCAGGCAGTCGGTCATTCTCGATTTTTCGAGAATGTCAATCGCTTCGAGCAATTCGCTGGAGTTCAGTCCGAATTTGGATTGGTCGCCGCCCGACTCCTCCCATTTGCCGGAGCCTGAGCTTGACAATTTGATGCGGATTCCAATGTTGGGGCGAATGTCGATGCGTTTGGAAATCTCGGCAATAAGCCGCAATTCGTTGAGTTTTTCCACTACGAGATAAATACGACGGCCCATTTTTTGCGCCAGCAAAGCAAGCTCGATGTATTTGTCATCCTTATACCCATTGCAGATAATCAAAGCGTTTTCAACGATGTTGGTTGCCAACACGGCGTGAAGTTCGGGCTTGGATCCGGCCTCAAGACCGATATTGAATTTCTTGCCATGCGACACTATCTCCTCGACCACCTGTCTCATCTGATTGACCTTGATGGGGTAAATGATGAAATTCTGAGCCTGATAGCCATACTGGGTAGAAGCCTGCTTGAAGCAACGCGATATTTTCTCGACCCGGTTGTCAAGAATATCGGGGAAGCGCAAAAGCACCGGCGACGTGACATCGCGCACCTGCAGCTCATCCATCACTTCCTTCAGATCCACCGAAGCGTAACCATCACGAGGGGTGACGGCGACATGACCGCGATCATTGATGGAAAAATATTTCATTCCCCACCCGTTAATGTTATACAGCTCCGCGCTGTCTTCCACACGCCATTTTCTCATGGGCAAAAGATACTTGTTTAGGGAGCCGGCCAAACGCCGAACTCTGAGTTATAATCAAAAAACTCAACAAAATTAGTCATAATTCCGTAATTAATCACATTAACCTATTAACAACTCTAAGAAAAATCATAAATTTGCAGTATCAAAAACATTAAATGCTGAAACCCATAAACATAATCCATTTTAAACATACACATCACATTATGAATCGCAAACTCAGCTATGCCCTCGCGATGGGAGGGTTAATTGTTTTGGCAGGCTGCGGATCTAAGAAATTAGCGCAGCCCAAAGCAGAGTACTTCACTCTCAACCCTTCTCCGCTCGAAGTGGTGGGGACAAACGTTCCGGGCAACGTGCAGGGCAAACTTCCCGCAGGCTATTTCGTTAAAAACGCCGAGCTGACCGTGACACCCGTGCTGTCGTTCGACGGCAAAGAGCTGAAAGGCACCCCGGTGACAGTCCAGGGGGAGAAAGTGCGCGCCAACAACCCGGTAATCAATTTTGAATATGGTGGTTCAATGAACGTCCCCGTCAACTACAACTTCGAACCGGGGATGGAAGATGCGACCCTATCGCTCGACTTCACCGCCAAACAGGGCAACAAAACCTACGCCCTCGCGCCTGTAACCGTCGGTAAAGGGATACTAACCACAGCCGCATTGGCCTCAGCCACCGACGTGCAGCCCGCTATCGCTGCCGACAAGTTCCAAAAAGTAATCAGCGAAAAGTATGCAGCCGACATAATGTTCCTCATCAATCAGGCCAACATCCGCGACAACCAGCTCCGATCGGAACAGATGAAAGAGTTTAACGACGAGGTAGCCAAAGCGAGCCGCGATTCATCACGCCGCATCGATGAAATCAACATTTCATCGTACGCCTCCCCCGAGGGCGGCGTGGAGCTTAACGAACGTCTTGCCGCCAGCCGCGAGAAAAACACATCGGCCTACATAAAAGACAAACTCAAAAAAGACAAAATAACAAACTTCGGCGAACTGACCGCCCAGTTTACAGCCCAGGATTGGGAAGGGTTCCAGAAACTCGTTTCGCAAAGCAACATTCAGGACAAAGAGTTGATTCTAAGCGTGCTGTCCATGTATAAAGACCCGGAACAGCGCGAACGCGAGATCCGCAACCTCTCGTCGGTATTTGACCAACTCGCCGAGGAAATCCTGCCACAGCTACGCTATTCACGTCTCACGGCAACTGTTAGTGTCATCGGAAAGAGCGACGAGGAAATCCAAAACCTCCTCGATACCAACCCCTCGGCTCTGTCGGTTGACGAAATTCTGTACGCAGCCACCCTCACCGACAACAACGCAAAACGTATGTCAATCTACGACAAAGCCGCTCGCCTCTACCCCAACGATTACCGCACATACAACAATCTTGGCGCAACACAGCTCGCCGATGGCGACTACCGCGCCGCAAAGGCCAACTTTGAGAAAGCCGCCCAACTTGCCCCCGGCAACGCCGAGTCAGAAATGAACCTTGGGGTACTTGACATGATCAACGGCGACCTCTCGGCCGCAAACAGCAAGCTCGGTCAAGCCGCAGGCGCGACACAGCTTCCCGACGCACTCGGAACTTATAACTTGCTCCAGGGCAATACCGCCGCTGCCGTCAACACATTCGGCGACACGAAGTCAAACAACGCCGCTATCGCACAGATTCTCAACAAAGATTACGCTAAAGCGAAGACAACATTGTCGAGCATCACCAACCCCGACGACACCACCTATTATCTGATGGCGATTGTCGGAGCCCGAACCAACAATGACCAGATGGTCAAGACCAATCTTCGTCAGGCCGTCCGCATGAACTCAAAACTCGCTGATCGCGCCCGCACCGATGTCGAGTTCAGCCGCTACAACCTCTCAGGCATCCTGTAATAGCTATCGCATAGAGAATAAATACACTTTGAGCGCCGGGAACAATCTCTCGGCGCTCATCTTTTTCCATGCCAAACAATAGATACAAATACGATATAAGGTTTATTATGTCATATCATATAATAAATAAACCGCACCCCAAAAGTTATAATCCTACTTTTGGGGTGCAGTTCAGTTTATAAACAGTCTCTTTATTTATCAGAGGTCTCTGGGGTCGGGGACATCCTCGACGGGAATATCTTTGTTGACGTTGCGGCTACCGAGCAAACCGTAGTAAAGGAGATAGAACAGCATGGCGACCACGAGCCAATAGCTTGACATATATCCAACTTTGCCGGCGAGCCATTCCTGAATGAGGGGCATCACGCCACCGCCCACAACCATCATCATAAATATGCCTGAGGCCTGCGCGGTGTATTTGCCAAGGCCCTCGACGGCAAGATTGAATATGCCGCCCCACATCACTGACGTGCAAAGTCCGCAAAGCACGAGCAACAATGCGCTCATGGGGACTTTGGCCATGGTGAAGCCGTTTTCGACACTATAGCCCGGCATTGAAGTTGTCACAGAATTGGGGATGTAGATGGCAAACATTATGAGCAAAATGGCCACTGAGGCGACGATGATCAGCTGCATACGGCTCGACACCCACTTTGACACGAAGCTCGAAGCCAAGCGGCCTACAAGCATGAGCAACCAATAAATAGCCGCTACGCTTCCGGCGATAGCCATAGCGTTTTCTGTGATGCCTGACGCGACAGAATCGCTCAGATAGAAAATAAGCACACCGGGAATACCGACCTCAAGACCAACGTAGAAGAAGATGCCGACCACTCCGAGCACAGTGTGGCGAAAACTCCAGGGAGAGTGAGAGTTGCGACGTTTCTCCAATTCGCCTTTGCGGCGTATATGGGGTTCAGGAATATTGACACATGAAATTATGACAAGGGCGACCACAAAAACGCCCATAGCAATCCAAAGCAACGGAGCGACATCGGTCATCGAGGTCGATGCGGTGACCGAACCGATGAGCATACCGACAAAAAGAGGTGTGAGTGTCCCGGCAAGTGAGTTAAGCGACCCGCCCATCTGGATGAGCTGGTTACCGCGATTACCGCCGCCTCCAAGCAGATTGAGCATGGGGTTGACCACGGTATTGAGCATACACACGCAGAAACCGCAGACAAAAGCGCCAAGAAGATAAATGATGAGATTTAACATCACGGGCTGACCGCCGTAATTGAGTACGGCGACATCGCCTCCGACAAGGCTCGACAGATATTGAAGCGCAAGACCGACAAGCCCCACAACCATAGCAAGCAGAGCAGTTTTTTTGTAGCCAATGCGCACCAACAGGTTGCCGGCGGGGATTCCCATGAACAGGTATGCAAGGAAGTTCATCATGTTACCGAGCATACCCGACCAATCGTATGTACCTTTCCAGATGGTGCCGAGAGGCGCGGCGAGATTTGTGACGAACGCAATCATCGCGAAAAGGAAAAACATGGCAATGATAGCAATCAGATTCCCTTTTTGCGGAACAGTGTTAGTTTTCATTGATTTAAAGTTATTTATTTTACAAATTTATTAAACTGATTCAGCGTTAAAAACAGTGTCGTCAATATTCTCGGATACCGAAAATGTCGGTCCCGATTCTGACGTGAGTGCTCCCACATTCGATTGCGATCGGATAGTCTCCGCTCATTCCCATCGACACGACGTCAAAGCCGCGAAGGCCAAGCGCATCATCTCCACGGATGGAGCTAAATGTGTCAAAAATGAGTTTGAAATCAGCTCTGACCCTCTCTGTATCATCGGTATTGGAGGCCATGCCCATCACGCCGCAGATATGTGTCGCCCTGAGCGACTCAAAACGCCGGGAGCGAAAAAATTCGAGCAGCTCGTCGGGAGCGAATCCGAATTTGGTCTCCTCGGCTGCGACATGAAGCTGCATGAGCACACGGGTGACAACTCCGGCCTTTGCCGAAAGATCGTCAATCACCCCCAACAGACGTTCGGAGTCGACGCTCTCGATGAGAGCGACGCAGCCTATGATCTGACGGACTTTATTGGTCTGCAGATGCCCGATAAAATGCCAGTTGATGTCATCAGGCAATTGTGGAATCTTGGCCACAAGCTCCTGCACACGGCTTTCACCGAATACACGCTGACCGGCATCGTAAGCCTCCAGCAGCGACTCAACCGGATGGAACTTGCTAACAGCTACCAGCTCCACCCCTTCGGGAAGCGCAGAGCGATAGTACTGTATTTTTTCGGCGATATGCCCCATAGTCAATGCAGGTTATTCAGATTTAGCGGACTCGGCCGGTTTGGAACCCTCGCCGAGCTTCACTTTGTAGACATCCATAATCGGAGTCTCGGTTATGGCTATAATATCGAAATCAGCCAAGGTGCCTTTCATTCCCTCCATAAACGAGTCGAGCGCACCGCGGAAATCGTTGGCCGCCACAAGTGCAAGATGAACCGATTTTTTCTCTGCTGCGGTCTTTTCATCGATAGTTATGAAAGCGACTTTAACCTGATACCACTTATCGGCTGAATCATCCCAGAATATCTCTTTTATGCGGGTGCGCTTTACGCTGTCGATGGTAAATTCGCCCGAGATAAAAGGAGTCAGCTCCTCGATAATGCGGGCTTCGGCTTCGGTAAATGACAAGGCATCGACCAAATATGGCTCCGACACCTTCTTAACCGCACCGTTTTCCATCATTTTTTCATATTTAGCTTTGCATTCAAACCAACTTGCCATAGCGAATAGTATTTTATAATTTCGATTAGTTTATTTTATTGAAACAGTTCTTTTACTTGACTCACTGAATGTGCGAGCACATTATGCTCTACAAAATTAACACTAAATTCTGACAGCCCGAAATAAATTTAAAACGGCTTGCGGTATTTGTCAGGCTCAGAGTCTTCAAGTATGCTGAGATAGCTCGCATAACGAGATTGGGCTATCAGGTTCCGCTCCAAGGCTTCGCGGACAGCGCAACCCGGCTCATGGGTGTGGGTGCAATCTCCATAACGGCAATCGGCCGAACAGCGGAAAATCTCAGGGAAAAAATGCGCCACCTCGTTCCTGTCGAAATCTATCGTGCCAAAACCTTTTATTCCCGGAGTGTCAATGAGGTACCCCCCACCGGGGAGCTGAAACATCTCAGAGAAAGTTGTGGTGTGCATCCCGGTGTCGTGAGTCGCGGAAATCTCAGCCGTACGCAGTTCCAATCCGGGGATAAGATCATTAATCAAAGAAGACTTGCCGACGCCGGAATTGCCTGACAGCAAAGAGACCTTTCCGTCGAGCAATCCACGAAGATTATCCAACCCCTCTCCCGTCTTTGCCGATATGGGGACAACCGTGTAGCCAATCGACCGATATAGATAAGACACCGCATCAAGATATTCACGGGAGTCATCATCGTCCATGAGGTCTATTTTATTGATGACGAGCACCGCCGGAACTCTATACGCTTCAGCAGTGGCAAGGAAACGGTCGATGAATGTGGTGGAGGTCACCGGGTGAACGAGCGACACTACCAGCAACGCCTGATCGAGATTCGCAGCGATTATGTGAGCCTCTTTTGACAGATTGCTCGCTCTGCGTATTATATAGTTGCGCCGGGGGGCGATACCGTTGATAAATGCCGTACCGTCTTCGTTGGGGATAATCGAAACGCGGTCGCCGACCGCCACTGGATTGGTAGTGCGAATCCCCTTTAACCTGAAATTACCTTTTATCTTACAATTAACCTCACTGCCATCGTCGGTTCTGACGAGATACCAGCTACCGGTGTTTTTGATTACTAAACCATGAGTCATAAGTGCAAAAGTACCAAATTTTCCAATATGCTTTGCGCCGTTGGCCTATTTTTGTAATTTTGTTTCAAAATTTCGGTAATAAAACATGGACAATAAGACAATAGTCGGGACAATAGCTAAAAAAATGGGCAGAGAAAGCCGCGACATCAATGCTCTGATCGAGGGCCTTGCTCAAGTGCTTAAAGAGCGCTGCGGGGAGCTTGACTCAGTGGCTATCCCGGGGTTCGGTACTTTCGAGCCGGTCAAAGAAGATGAAAAAATTGTGCCAGACCTTGTCACACACAAACGTATCATGATGCCACCGGCTATCACACTTAACTTCAAACCAAGCACATTGCTCCGCAAACGCATCAACGAGAACGACCGATGAACCACACGATAACTTTGCCCGAACTCGTCAAGCTGCTCTCGGTTGCGACCAACAGCAGCGAAGCTACAGCCCAACAGTTTCTCGCCGAATTTTTCAACACTGTTAGTGACGCACTCGCCGACGGTAAAAACGTGAGGATAAAAAATATCGGCACATTCGCTCTCGACGGTCTAAAACCTGGAGAGATAAGATTTCTGCCAGACAGCGATCTGGCTGAGGCGGTCAACCACCCGTTCGCCTTTTTTGAGCCTGTGGAACTCGACGATGACTTGACAGAGGAGGAATTAGCGGCAGCCGACGCCAAACCGGCACCAGTGCAGGAATCCGAGACGGAGGAGGTTGCAGGGCCAAAAACCGAGACCTCGGCATCGACCGACGCAGCCGCTGTAGACACAAGCGACGAGGCCGCGTTACCGTCCGAAGTGGAAGAACATTTGCTGCCCGAGGGGGATGAAGATTCCGAGACCGCTCAGGAGCAAGCCGAAGTCATTGAGGTCGAAAAGGCTGAACCGTCCAAGGCTATTGATGAGCCATCACATGACGACAACAATGACAGCCGGCCGTCATCGGCACAAAAAAAGGGATTAAACCCTTGGCTGATGTTTGCCGCAGGTCTGCTTGCCGGTGTAGTCGTGGGATACCTGCTCCCCGCCATCAAAGATGGGGTGTCATCGCTATGGATGGCGGCTCCTTATGAATTTGTAGAGCCAAACCAGCCATTGCTGCCGGCACAAGATGAGTCTACCATACCCGACATAGACAAATTAGAGGAATCACGGGACTCTCTCGACCATAGTTCAGCCAACGACACAGCCCGACAATCGGCCGCAGCCACTGCTGTAAAGCCCCTCGAGAGCCGGCCATCATCAGTAACAGATACCATAGGGCGCAACCGATTTCTGACCACAATGTCAAGAAAATATTACGGCAGGTATGAGTTTTGGGTGTACATCTATGAGGAGAACGCATCGCATCTTGGTGACCCCGACCGAATAGCTCCGGGTACTGTAGTAAACATACCGCCCGCCGGCAAATATGACATAAATCCCGATGATCCGCAATCGCTCCGAAAGGCCGCCATCAAAGCGGAGGAAATCTATGCTCCTTATCAAAAATAAATTTAAATTTTAACTTGATAAACGTGTGATATATAAAATTAACAACTTAATTTCACATTTCAGTTGTTAGAATATTAATTTTGCGTGGTGAATGTTGAGGGGTATTATCCGCAACAGATAAATTGACGCATATTATAGAGAAATTAAAAATCTGACACATATATATTATTATGAGCGAATCGGTAAATATCAGAGAGCTTAATGATCTCGTCGCCGGGAAAAGCGACTTTATCAACCTCATCACACACGGAATGGACCAGACCATCGTTGGTCAGAAACACCTCGTCGAGTCATTGTTAATCGCGTTGCTTTCCAACGGCCATGTACTGCTTGAGGGAGTCCCCGGTCTTGCGAAAACACTCGCTATAAAGACCCTCGCACAGCTGATTGACGCAAAATACAGCCGCATACAGTTCACCCCAGACCTGTTGCCCGCCGATGTCGTCGGCACTATGGTCTACAGCGTGCAGAAAGAACAGTTTCAGGTGAAAAAAGGCCCTGTCTTCGCCAACTTCGTTCTCGCCGATGAAATCAACCGCGCCCCTGCGAAAGTGCAAAGCGCACTGCTTGAGGCTATGCAGGAACGTCAGGTCACAATCGGCGACAAAACGTTCGCTCTCGATGAGCCGTTCCTTGTAATGGCGACCCAAAACCCCATCGAGCAAGAAGGCACCTATCCGCTTCCCGAAGCGCAGGTCGACCGATTCCTGCTAAAAGTCGTGATTGGCTACCCAAGCAAAGATGAGGAGAAACTTATCATACGTCAGAATATATCCAACGAGAAAAAGAAGATTGTCCCTCTGTTGAAACCACAAGAAATCATCGAGGCACAAAAAATCGTCGAACAAATCTACATTGACGAAAAAATAGAGCGTTACATCGTCGACATAGTGTTCGCTACACGTTTCCCGTCAGACTATAATCTTAATGACCTGACAAGCATCATCGCATTCGGAGCGTCGCCGCGCGCGTCGATAAGTCTTGCCCGTGCCGCCCGCTCCTACGCATTCCTGCGTCAGCGCGGATATGTGATTCCGGAGGATATACGCGCCGTGTGTCACGACGTGTTGCGCCACCGCATCGGTCTCACCTACGAGGCCGAGGCCAACAACATCACTACCGACGAGATTATTTCAGAAATACTTGACAAGGTTGAAGTGCCCTAAATATTGCAACGGGTGAATGCTGACAATAACGCACCGCCGCAGTTACCGCAATAAATTCAAGACACTAACCGCAATTATTAATGATTCAATTGACCAATGGACGCTAACGAGCTTCTAAAAAAGGTAAGGAAAATAGAGATCAAGACTCGCGGGCTCTCCAACAATATATTTGCCGGAGAGTACCACTCGGCCTTCAAAGGCAGAGGTATGACCTTTTCGGAAGTGCGTCAATACCAGTACGGCGATGACGTGCGCGACATTGACTGGAATGTCACGGCGCGCCACAACCAGCCATATGTCAAGGTTTATGAGGAAGAACGCGAGCTGACCGTGATGCTGCTGATTGACGTGTCAGGCAGCCGCAACTTCGGAGCTGTAGGCGTCCAAAAGCGGGAGATGATAGCGGAAATCGCTGCCACACTGGCATTTTCGGCTATACAGAACAATGATAAAATCGGGGTTATTTTCTTTTCTGACAAAATCGAGAAATTCATTCCTCCAAAGAAAGGTAAAAAACATATATTGTTTATAATCCGTGAACTTCTCGATTTCACGCCTGAAAGCAAAGGCACCGACATATCGATGGCGTTACGTTACTTCACTGACGCATTGAAAAAACGTTGCACCACATTCCTTATCTCAGACTTCATCGACACCCACGACTACTACAAAGCCCTGTCAATCGCCTGCAACAAGCATGACGTGATCGGCATCCAAGTCTATGACAAGCGCGACGCACAGCTTCCCAATGTGGGTCTTATGCGGGTAACCGACCTCGAGACAGGACGTGACCGTTGGGTCAACACATCATCAGCGAAAGCCCGACAAGTCTACAATAAATGGTGGTATGAACGGCAACAACAGATGACATCGACACTTAGCCGTTGCCGAGTCGATATGACCTCGGTGGCTACTGACGAAGACTATGTAAAATCACTGATGGGTCTGTTTAAACGCCGAGGCACACGTTAAGCCCATAAAACCCGAACGCGATATGAAAATCAGACTAACACATATTATCATCGCAGTCTCAGCGGTGCTGTCGTCAATGACATCCTCAGCAGCTACCCACAGCGTGAAAGCATCGCTCGACTCGGCTTACCTGCTGATGGGCCGTCAGACTCGGCTTCACCTTGAAATCATCGAGGACAAAGACGCTGCCGGACAACTGTTAATAAAGGGCGACACTCTTGTCAAGGAGGTTGAGGTAATAGATATGTCACAAGCCGACACCACCGACTTAGGCAACAATCGGGTTCAAATCAAGCGAGACCTGCTGATACAGTCTTTCGACTCAGGGTTATACACCTTGCCTCCTATTCTCTACGCATCGGGGGGCGATACGTCGGCCACCGACCGGCTGACGCTTAAAGTGATACCCGTTTCGGTCGATTCGCTGGCGACAATCCATACCTACGCCGGAGTTGAGGAAGGGGAAAGCCGATGGTATGACTTTATGCCCGACTGGATTACCGACTACTGGGGATGGTATTTACTCGCTGCAATCCTGATTGCCGGAGGAATAGTCGGCTATCTTCTCATCACCAAGAAGGGCCGCGCCGTAATTCTCCCCGCCAAGAAACCAGTGCCTCCCTATGAGCTTGCCATGCGTCAGCTCAACGAGCTTAAAGAGCAACATCTTTGTGAAAACGGACAGGAACGGGAATTTTACACGCGCCTGACCGAAATACTCCGCGACTACCTCGCACGCCGTTTTGGTATCAACGCTATGGAAATGACATCGTCACAAATCGTGTCGATACTGGAATCGAACGCTGAGACCAAGCTGCCAAACCGCTATATGAAGCAGATACTGGAGATCGCCGACTTCGTGAAATTCGCCAAAGCGCGCCCGCTGCCCGACGATAACGTCAAGGCTTTCAGCTCGGCCATGCAGTTTGTCGAGGATACGCGTCCGCTGCCCGAACCTGAAAGCCCCAAGGGTTCAGAAGAATCCACCATTAACGACAAAAACAGAAAGGAGCAATGATGCAACTCGCACATCCCGAATATCTATGGTTGTTTCTCATTTATGTGCCCTTGATTGCATGGTACATCCTGAAACACCGCAACGCCCACGCACCACTCGAAATATCGACCGTGGCTCCATTCGCAGGGTTGCGCCGCTCTATGAGAGAGTGCTGCCTGCACGGGCTATTTTTGCTCAGGCTTCTCACAATAGGCTGCGTGATTATCATCTTAGCCCGACCACAATCACATGACAATTGGCGCACGTCGAACACCGAGGGTACTGACATCGTTATCGCGCTCGACATATCGTCAAGTATGCTTGCCCGCGATTTCAAGCCCGACAGGCTTGAAGCCGCAAAAGCGGTAGCCACTAAATTCGTAGCCGGACGCGAAAGCGACAACATCGGTTTAGTCATATTCGCCGGCGAGAGTTTCACGGCCGTACCGATGACAATGGATCGCCCGACATTGACCAACTACATCTCAAGCATCGAGACCGGGATGATCGAGGACGGAACTGCCATAGGCGACGGTCTGGCCACAGCTATCAACCGCATCAAGGACGGCAAAGCCAAGTCAAAAAGCATCATACTGCTCACTGACGGCTCAAACAACACAGGCAATGTCGCCCCGGTGACAGCGGCTGAAATCGCCGCCAAATATGGCATCAAAGTCTATACAATCGGAATAGGCCGCAACGGTATGGCCCCCTACCCGACCCAAAATATATTCGGCCGTATAGAATATGTCAACCAACCCGTAGTCATCGACGAAGCCACGCTGAAATCCATCGCCTCGGTAACCGGCGGCCGATATTTCCGAGCCACCGGCAACAACGTGTTGCAAGAGGTGTTTGAGGAAATCGACCAACTTGAAAAGACGTCGATGGATATACGCCACTTCTCTCACACCGAAGACAACTATATGTTGTGGGCGATACTGGCGTTAGGATTTTTTACTCTTGAGATTGTATTGCGCCAGACATGGCTGCGCACAATCCCCTAAAAAACGACTAAGAAAGGACTCACTACTATGTTTAGCTTCGCATATCCATCATTGCTTTACCTGTTGTTGCTGATACCGGCAATCATCGGGTTATATCTGCTCGCACGGTTTTCACGCCGCCGCAAGCTGCAACGCTACGGAATGCTCAATGTGCTTGAACCGCTCATGCCAGATGCCTCGCGCTACAAGCCATGGATAAAAATCATCCTGCAGATGGTGGCCTTGGCGGCTCTAATAGTAGCGTTGGCACGGCCCCGTTACGGAGAAAAAGAGGAGGTCGAGGAAAGCCGAGGCATAGAGGTGATGATAGCTTTTGACGTGTCGAGGTCAATGCTTGCTTCGGCCAACGACGATCCCAACGGCATCTCCCGACTTCAACAGGCCAAGCATATGCTTGAAAAACTCATCGGCAAACTCGACAATGACAAAGTGGGGTTAATCGTTTTCGCCGGCGAGGCTTATACCCAGCTTCCGATTACTTCGGACTTCGTATCGGCCAAAATGTATCTCAACAGCTTGACCCCCGACATGGTTCCCACTCAGGGTACAGCCATAGGTCAGGCAATATCAATGGCGATAAACGGCTTCACCCCTAACGATGATATGCAAAAAGCCATAATAATAATCACCGACGGTGAGAACCATGAAGGTGACGCCGTCGATATGGCACGCCAGGCAAAGGAGTTGGGTATCCAGGTAGACGTGATCGGTGTCGGTTCGGGTAAAGGCGCACCTATCCCGCTGAATGCCTCACGCGGGGATTACTTGAAAGACGCAGCCGGTCAACCGGTCACTACAGCCCTCAATGAAACCATGGCCCGTGAGATAGCTCAAGCCGGCGGTGGCATATATGCCTCAGGCAACAGCACATCGGCAGTCAACGAGATTACCGAATCACTCGATAAACTCGAGAAAACCGAATTTGAAAAAGTGTCGTATAAGGCGAGCGCAGAGCAATTTCCTCTGTTCGGGTGGATAGCCCTCGCATTTCTACTCGCCGACATATTCATCCTTGACCGTAAAATCGGGTGGCTCAAAAAAATCAACTTCTTCACAAAGTAGCACTAATTTTCTAACCGATGAAACATCTGCGTTACACCATATTGTCAATCGCGCTGGCAATTGCTGTCGGGATCTCGGCCCAGACACCGACCACCAAGCGTGAGCGAAACTACATAAAAGAGGGTAACTCCCTATACGCCAAGCAACGTTACGCCGAGGCTGAGGTTGCCTACCGAAAAGCCTTAGAGGAGAACGCAGCTTCGGAGACCGCAGCTTACAATCTGGCATCGTCTCTCATAAAACAAGCCGGGAGCGCCGATCCAAACAGCGGAAATAACCCCATGGCCGAAGCGATGAAAATGCTCACCGAATTGGCTAAATCGGCTCAATCGACATCAATTGCCGAAAAATCATTCTACAATCTCGGAAACATAGCTTTCAATAATGAAAAATATCAAGAAAGCATCGAGATGTATAAAAACGCACTACGGCGCAATCCCGACAACGATAATGCCCGCGACAATCTGCGCCTCGCGCAACTAAAACTGCAACAGCAACAACAGAATAAGGATCAAGACAAGAACCAGAACAAGGACCAGAACAAGGACCAGAACAAGGATCAAAATAAAGATCAAAATAAAAATCAAAACAAGGATCAAAATAAAGATCAAAACAAAGATCAAAACAAGAATCAGGATAAAGACCAAAACAAAGATCAAAACCAAGGTAATCAAGATAAAGATAAGCAAGATCAAAAACAGAATCAACAGCCGCAAGGCATAAGCGATGCCAATGCTGAAAAAATCTTGAAGACCATGGAGAATGAGGAGAACGCAACCCGCCGACGCGTCAATGCCAAGAAACAGGAAAGCGACGCCAAGGCATCTAAACGCAACATTTTAAAACCGTGGTAGCAATTCTGAACGATATGAAACGCTTATTCGTCATATTAGCATTAGTGGTTTCGGTCGCGGTCACAGCTCTCGCCGAGACCACGTTTACAGTAATACCGCCGAGGCAGGTCATAGCCGGCAACAGGTTCGCCGTGACCTTCCGCCTGCAAAATGCCGAGGGGAGCAGTCTTAACGCTCCGCAAATCAACGGCTGCACATTGCTCTATGGTCCATCTACGTCCACGATGCAGTCTTATCAGGTAGTCAACGGTCAAGCGACATCCACATCCACCATAGACTACACTTACACTTACCGCGCCGACAAGGCCGGGACATTCACAATCGGGAGTGCGTCGATTGTAGCGGGTGGCAAGACGCTACGCACCAAAGAGGTACAGTTTAAAGTTCTACCAGCCGACGCGCAGCAATCGGGCCAACGCCCGCAGGTATCGGTCGATGATTACACCACACAAACGCCCGACCGTCAAGTCACAAACGATGATGTGTTCGTGCGCATCATACTTTCAAAATCCCAGGCATACGAACAGGAGGCGATAGAATGCACGATTAAGCTCTACACAAAATACCAGATAAGCTCGTTCATGCCCACTACACAACCGAGTTTCGACGGATTTCTCATCGACGAAGCTGACGTGCAGCCTGCCTTGAACGAAATGGAGCATTACCGCGGCCAAAACTATATGACCGCGATTCTCAAAAAGTGCATCATTTTCCCCCAAAAGTCGGGCAAATTGACCATCAATTCCGGCCGATATGATCTGACAGTGGTACAATACGAGCGTGTCAACATGGGATTTTTCGGCAGCACGCGCCCCGTTGAAAAGAAGATACAGGTTAACTCAAACTCCGCTTCGGTCAACATTCTCGAACTGCCCCACCCGCAACCGGAAGGCTTCAACGGAGCCGTCGGTCAATTCTCCATCGACAGCAAACTCAACGGCACATCGTTCCGAACCAACGAAGCCGCATCGTTGACATACACAATCAAGGGAACAGGCAATATCAAGTATCTCAAAGAGCCATCAATCGACTTCCCTACGGAATTTGAGCAATACACCCCAAAAACCGACATTTCATCGAAAGTCAGCGGGTCAAATGTAACCGGCTCTATGACCGTAGAGTACACATTTGTGCCGCAGAGCGTGGGCAAATTCACCATCGGAGCTGACAAATTCGTTTACTTCAACCCGTCATCAAAGAAATATGTGACCCTGACCACACCAGCCTATAATCTCGACGTGGCCAAAGGTGTAGGAACCAGCACCTCCGCAGTAGACAAACAGGATGTCAAAGCGAAAAACACCGACATTCTGCACATAAAACTCGGAGACAAGTCTCTGTCGCCCACCCATACTCTCATAGTCAGGACATGGTGGTACTGGACAATCTACATTTTGCTCGCCGCCATTCTGACGGTGTCAGTAATCATAGCCGCTAAACGCATAAGGCTCAATGCCGACGTGACCGGGCGCAAGCTCGCCAAGGCCAACAAAGTCGCCAGGCGCCGACTCAAGACAGCCGAAGGATTCATGAAATCCCGGCAGAGCGATAAATTCTATGAAGAAACCCTCAAGGCCGTATGGGGCTATCTCAGCGACAAGCTCTCGATTCCGGCATCACAGTTGACACGGCAAAACATCGCTAACGAACTTAAAGATTACGGTGCGCCCGACGAGTTGACCCAACGCTTCATCGACGTGCTCGACACTTGCGAAATGGCACGTTACACCCCAACTGAGAGCGAGAACCAGCTTGAAAACATCTATCAGCAAGCATCGTCGGCCATGAACGAGATGGCCGGAATCAAACGGTCAAAACGATAATCATCACCACCCTATCACACTGTCATGAAAAAAATCGTTTCATTACTAATAATAGCGTTAGCGGCACTGACAGCGCAAGCCGCGTCACTTGCCGAACAAGGCGATTCGGCCTATACAGCCGATGATTTCCAACGAGCCGCAGAGCTTTATACCAAGGCTGCAGAAACCGAAGGGACATCGAGCGCACTGTTCTACAATCTCGGCAATACCTACTACCGTATGGGGCAACTCGGTAAGGCCGTACTTAACTATGAGCGCGCTCTAAAACTTGACCCGGCCAACGAGGATGCCCGTACAAATCTTGCGTTTGTCAACTCACGCATCATCGACCGGCCCGGCGACCGCGGGTCGGTGATGAGCAAAATAGTAGATGACACTGTCTCATCAGCCCACTCCAACACCTGGAGCTGGTTGGCCATCGGGTGCTTCACTCTGCTGCTTGGAGCCATCGCAGTCTATATATTCTCTGACAACGTGGCCTTGCGCAAGGTGAGCTTCTTCGGTGGACTCGCTTTGCTCGCACTGACAATAGCGGGAATCATCCTTGCGGTTATCGCCGCCGACAAAGCCACAACTACCGAGCGCGCGGTAGTCATCGCGCCTTCCACCCAATTAAGCACCTCGCCACGCCAACCAAAAGATAAAACCGAACAGGCCATATTGCTCCACGAAGGAACAGTGGTTGAAATCATAGACTCGGTAGCAACACCTGCCGACACGGTCAATCCTGTCTGGCTTGACGTGAGAGTCGACAATGCTAACCGTGCATGGATTTCAAAAAGCGACACCGAACGCATATAATTTTGAAAAAAGAATCAAGCAAACCATCTAAACAACTGTAAATCGCATGGTTATAGCCATGCGATTTTGTTTAGGCACAAATATATGTTTTAAAACATATTACTTTTTTGCCGAAAAAATTTGGTGATTACAAAATAACATCCTACATTTAACTCCACATTAAAACCGATAACCGATTTATTAACTCAAACTTAATAGTATCATGACTAAAACTATTTCTTTCAACGATCTTCGCCGTCTCAAAGACAGCCTCCCCGATGGTTCGATTCACCAGATCGCCGATAAGTTAAATATAACCGCGCAGACGGTGCGCAACTATTTTGGAGGCAGCAATTATCAGTTTGGTAAAAATTGTGGCGTACATATTGAACCGGGACCCGACGGTGGCATCGTAGTTCTCGACGACACAACCATCTATGACATGGCAATCCAGATACTTCAGGAACAAGAAAAATAATCGTTATCATCAACCATCAGAGGCATTGCGACGTTAAAAAACAATAGGCTTGTGACCACACGCCACGAGCGTATTAAAATCATAACAATCTTTCAACTCCATAATCCCAATGAGCGAAGAACGACTAATCACAGTGGCTATCCACACCTACGAGAAGGCCATCATGCTCAAGACAATGCTGGAAAGTGAGGGAATAGATGTCGCATTGCAAAACGTGAACCTGTTGCAGCCCGTCGTCTCGTCGGGAGTCAGGGTACGAATCAAGGAGCGCGACCTTCCACTGGCCTTGCGAATCATTGAAAATGCCGAAATTTTCACCACTCCAACCGAACAACGCACCGCCAGAAAGGTCGCGCCTGTCCTTGTGCCAACCGACTTTTCCGACTATTCGTCACGCGCCGCTTCAATCGGGTTTGAAATAGCCCACAAACTAAAAGCCGAGATAGTCTTTCTGCACTCCTATATTGACCCATACCGCACGGGTAACTTACAGCTCACCGACGCTTTCAGCTATGACTCGATTGACGACGAGGAACGCACGAGAGTGGAATCGGAAGTCAACGGGTTGATGAACGATTTCACGAACAAGGTGAGAGACAAGATTAAAAACGGCGACATCCCCCCGGTAAAATTCTCGTCAATAGTGACCGAGGGAGTCCCTGAAGAAACAATCTTGGAATATACGCGCACCAACCCCACATCGCTGATAGTGATGGGCACAAGGGGGCGCGGGAAAAAAGAGCGGGAGATGATCGGCAGCGTCACAGCCGAGGTGCTCGACTCATGCCGCACACCGGCTTTCACTGTCCCGGAATCGGCGACCCTCTCGTCAGTCAAAAATATCAGGGATATCATATTTTTCAGCAACCTCGAGCAGGATGACATATTGGCTCTCGACTCATTCCACCGACTATTCCCCGACTCGGCGTTCAACGTCACCATCGTGCACATACCCGGGAAAAAAGAGCGTGATGAGACCAGGGCCAAAGCCATTGACTCACTACTTGGGTATTGCCGCAAGCACTACACAGGTTATGCTTTCGATGTCAAAGATGTCAAACTGCAATCAATCGTTGAGGATTTCAACGCAATATCCGCACAACAGCCCATAAATCTCATTGTTGTGCCCAATAAGAAGAAAAACATATTCGCTCGCCTGTTCAACCCGAGTCTCGCCCATAAACTGCTTTTCCACGCCGACATACCGATGATGGTAATCCCTGTGTGACAGCTAAGACAACAACCCTTTGACTGCCGTCTCAGATACACACGCTCGGCAAAGCTCAAATAAAATTTGGCTTTGCTCTCGACTTATTCGTATCTTTGCATAAAACTTCAACTCACAAAGCATTATGTGCAATTTTTTACAAACGATAGCGATGTCAACAATGCTATTGGCCTCCACGTCGGCTATAGCCGCTGACGCTGAAGCGCCTATCATCGACCGTCCCGACTTCAAAAGTCCCGACGGAGTGTTTACAATCGAGGCTCTCGAAGCCCTCGGCCGCGTGAGCGAGCCGGTAGTGTCGCCCGATAAAAAACAAATACTCTACGGCATATCATACGAAAGCGTGGAGCAGAACAAAAGCAACCGTGACCTATATGTGATGAACATAGACGGCAGCGGGCAAAAACGTCTGACCCGCACCGCCGACTCAGAGAACGGCGCGGTGTGGATTGAGGGTGGAAAACGTATCGCGTTTCTAACAAAAGATGGCGAAAAACAGCAGCTCTGGGTGATGAACTCCGACGGTAGCGACCGTAAGGCTGTAACTTCACTTGAGAAAGGTGTGGAAGGATTTCTTTTCTCGCCCGACGGCACTAAGGTGGTGCTCGTATCGCCAATCAAATTTTCCCGCACGGCACAGGATATTTATCCTGACCTGCCAAAAGCCACAGGCCGTGTAATCGACGACCTGATGTACAAACATTGGGACGAATGGGTAACAGAAATTCCTCATCCCTTCTTAGCCGACTTCGACGGTAACACTGTCAGCAACGTGATTGACATAATGCAGGACGAACCATATGAGTCTCCGATGCGTCCATTCGGCGGCGTCGAATCGTTTGCATGGTCGCCCGACTCGAAACAGCTCATCTATGTATCCCGCAAAAAGACAGGCATGGACTACGCAGTGTCGACCAACTCCGATTTATATCTATATGACCTCGCAACGAAAGCCACGACCAATCTCACCGAAGGGATGGAGGGCTACGATACCAACCCCGCATTTTCGCCTGACGGCAAATATGTGGCTTGGCTCAGCATGGAGCATGACGGCTATGAATCAGACAAAAACCGCATATTCATCATGAACCGCGCCACCGGCGAGAAAACCGATCTGACCGCCGACTGGGACTACACTGTCAACGAGATCGCATGGAACCCCGATGGCAAATCGCTATATTTCATAGCCCACCATCAGGGAGTCACCCCTGTATTCTCAATCTCTATCAAAAACCGCGAGGTTAAGACGGTGGCCACCGGAGTTTGCGATTTCACATCATTGGCTCCCGTGGATGGCAAAACGCTCATCACCATGAACCACTCGATGCTCTACCCCAACGAGATATTCTCGGTTAAGGGTGGCGAAACCAAGCAATTGACCACTGTCAACAAAGAGATTTTTGATCAGCTTGAAATGCCGACAGTAGAGAAGCGCATGGTTCCGACCACCGACGGGAAAGAGATGCTCACCTGGATTATCATGCCCCCGAAAATGGATAAGAGCAAGAAATATCCGGCCATGCTTTATTGTCAGGGCGGCCCGCAACAGGCTGTAAGCCAATTTTGGAGCTATCGCTGGAATTTTGCACTGATGGCCTCAAACGGGTATGTAATTATAGCCCCCAACCGCCGCGGGCTCCCGGGTTTCGGCACTGAATGGAACGCTCAGATTTCAGGGGACTACAGCGGACAGAATATGCGCGACTACCTGAGTGCGGTCGACGACGTGAAAAAAGAGCCATGGATTGACGCCGACCACATAGGCGCCACAGGAGCGAGCTATGGCGGATTTTCGGTGTACTGGCTTGCAGGAAACCATGACAACCGTTTCGCCTGTTTCATCGCCCACGCCGGCATCTTCAACACCGAAGCCCAGTATCTTGAAACAGAGGAGATGTGGTTTGCCAACTGGGATCTCGGCGGCCCGTTTTGGGATAAAGAGAACCCGGTGGCGCAACGTTCGTTCAACGACTCGCCTCACCGCTATGTTGACCGCTGGAACACCCCGATTCTCGTCACCCACGGTGAATATGACTTCCGCATCCTCGCCTCGCAAGGAATGATGGCGTTCAACGCCGCCCGTCTGAGAGGCGTCCCCGCAGAAATGGTCATTTTCCCTGACGAAAACCACTGGATACTCAAACCGCAGAACGCAATCATGTGGCAGCGTCTGTTCTTCCGATGGGCCGACAAATGGCTCAAACCCGGCCAAAGCAAATGAAAGCGGCTTTGACTATAGGGCTGCTCATCGTGTCAAACATATTGATGACATTTGCATGGTATGGGCACCTGAAACTTCAGGAGATGAAAATCACGAGCGACTGGCCGTTGTTCGGCATCATCCTGTTTTCGTGGGGAATCGCCTTGGCTGAATACTGCTGTCTTGTCCCGGCCAACCGCATTGGATTCCAAGGCAATGGTGGCCCGTTCTCGCTCATGCAGCTAAAAATAATCCAGGAAGTCGTGACTCTCATAGTGTTCACTATAATCGCCACGATGATGTTCAAGGGTGAAAGCCTCCACTGGAATCATCTGGCAGCGTTCGTCTGCCTAATCCTCGCAGTCTACTTTGTGTTTATGAAATAGACACGTCTACAACGCAATCCATAATCAATCCCTGTGGCTTTTCATCGCAATGCCACAGGGATTTTTGCTTATCGCAACAAGAAAATGTTGACCGCTCACCGACCGAAAACCGATGACTCAAGGCGGTCAGGAATAAGAGCTACCGATATATAAACTCGCCCCAATGGTTTGACGGTTTGGAGTAAAACCGTTACCTTTGCGGCGATTATGAAAATAAGTTCAGTTTTCAGAACGATAATTGTGCCGTTCGCCCTAATTCTGGTCATCGGCACAAACTCTTATGCCGCTAAAAAGCAGGTCATCGCTCCGTCATACGCATGGAAAATGATGCCGCCGCTCGGGCTGCACGAACCCGCCTCAATCGACACCAACTACATAGACTACTCCCGTCAGGCCGTGCCGTCTGCCATATCAGCCGCTTATGCCACCACCGGCAATCTCGGGGCGGAAGGCATCAACATGATATTTTTCGAGCGGGAGCCGATGAGCGATTTTTTCTTCAGGGATGCGCTCAGAGCATGGATTCCTTCGATAAGCACCATGAAGTTCTACAACACCCGCCTCCCGATGACCCTGCTGTCATACAACACCGGTGGTTCAAAAGAGACGGCTCAAGACCGACTGAGCGGAACTTTCTCAGGCAACATAAACAGTAAGGCGCAAGTGGGCGCGCTCATCGACTATCTTTACTCCAAAGGCAGCTACAACTATCAGGCCACGAAAGATCTCATCTGGGGATTCTCAGGGAGCTACATCGGCGACCGATATGAATTTCAAGGATACTTCAACCACTACAACCTGCTAAACAAGGAAAACGGAGGTATCACCGATGACCGATACATCACCGACCCCGCTGAGATACAAGGCGGGTCGACCAACGTCAACGCCAAGACCATACCCACCAACTTGACCGCGGCACACTCAAAAGTAGTGGGAACCGAACTGTTGCTCAACAACCGGTATAAAGTGGGATACTGGCACGAGGAAGAAATAGACGACACTACGACACGGCGCACTTACATCCCCGTGTCGAGCTTCATCTGGACTCTAAAATACAACGAAGCGAAGCATATATTCAAAAACGACGCCCCCGGTGAAGCCGCAAAATTCTGGGAACACACCTACCTCAACGACCGCGGGACTTATGACCGCACGACCTACAGCACCCTGACCAACACACTCGGAATATCTTTGCTCGAAGGGTTCCACAAGTACGCCAAAGCCGGCCTCGGCGCATATGTCACACACCAATTGAGAAAGTACCACCAGACAACCGACACAATCGACCGACTGCCGGTGTTGCCCGAAGGACTCTCCCCCTACCCCGTCGACAAAGTGCCTGAGAAATCCAACGAGAACCTGATATGGGTGGGAGCACAGCTCACCAAACAGCGAGGGTCGCTACTGACCTATGATGCGACAGCCGAGATAGGCGTCGTAGGGCCGGTTGCGGGCGACCTGAAAGTCGACGGGCGCGTCTCGACCCGTTTCCACCTGCTGCGCGATTCGGTAACAATCACAGGATATGGCAGTTTCACCAACCGCGAGGCCCCTTACCTAATGAACCATTATGTCAGCAACCATTTCATCTGGGATAATGATTTCGGAAAGGAGCGACGATTCAGAGCGGGCGGTATCCTCGATGTGCCATTTTCAAAGACTAAAGTAAACATCGGGGTGGAAAACATCCAGAACTACATCTATTTCGGCGACAATTCAATGCCGACCCAACATGGCGGCAGCGTGCAGGTGTTCAGTGCGACGGTCAATCAGAATTTCAGTTTCAGAGCCCTGCACTGGGAGAACCGCCTCACCTATCAGACATCATCGGAAGAAAGCGTCATCCCGTTGCCGAAATTCGCCGTCTACTCCAATCTTTATGTGCTTTTCAAGATAGCCACGCTTTATGTTCAGCTCGGAGTGGATTGCGACTACTACACCGAATATTACGCCCCGGCCTACCAACCGGCAACGATGAGTTTCCACACACAAAAAGAGATTAAGCTCGGCAATTACCCGTTCATGAACCTCTATGCCAACATGAAACTAAGCAAAGCCCGGTTCTACCTGCTTTACTCCCATTTTAACAAAGGGATGTTTGGAGGCGACAATTATTTCTCATCGCCCCACTATCCCCTCAACCCCAGCCGGTTCCTGCTCGGAGTTTCCGTCGATTTCGCCAACTAACGTCAACACAGCCATGCCAATGACATCACTCCAGCCGATAAAAGGGCGACTGCCTCTCTGTATGCTACTGCTCGTCATCGCAGCGGGAGCGATGGTTATGCTAAAAAATTGCAGTCACAAAACCGCATCGGAAAACGACGCAAAATCCGGAGGCGACACCATCGACATAGCCATAGAGATTTCCCCGATATCATTATCGACGCGCGCCGACACCCTCGGAGGGTTCTATTACGACCTCATCAGACACATAGCCTCCAGCGAAGGACTACCTGTGAAATTCGTTCCTTTCTCACAGATTGATGATGCTCTCTACCGGCTCGAACAAGGCAGATATGACATTGTGATAGCCGATTTGCCGGTCACGACCTCCATGAAAGAGAAGTTCCTGTTTACCGACCCGATAACCCTCGACCGCGAAGTGCTTGTGCAGCTCAAAGACTCCGTGAACGGCGAGATAAAGGCTACAACACAACATGACTTGCGCGGCGATACCGTGTGGATTTCCGCAGGCTCCCCTTTCCGCGATCGCCTGATTAACCTGTCACACGAAATAGGCGACACAATCTACATCCTTGAAGATCCCGATTACGCTTCAGAGCAGTTGGTGATGCTCGTGGCACTCGGCGACATACCTCGCGCCGTGGTCAACGAACAGATTGCCAAATCGATGGCCAAACAATATCCCCGCCTCGACCTCTCGGTAGATATATCGTTCACCCAGTTCCAATCGTGGGCCATAAACAAAAACCGCTCCGACCTTCGCGACTCACTGAACGTCTGGCTCAAACGCCACGCCCCGTTCACCGACGCCCTCAGCCGCCGTTACTGATAGATTTTACCCCATAACATCTACATCGGCGATAATTAACGCATTTAGAAAAGTAGCAGACACAAACCTGCGGTTTTTGTAGGGATTTTTTGGGAAGGGAAAGATTTTTTTCTACTTTTGTTGTTATAGTTATTAAACTAACTATACGCTGCCGCCATGAACAACGACCATCCCAACCGCAATGCCAGTTTTTTAGCCAAGACGGCTCGATTATGCCGCTCGGTATGGGGGTTTTATGCCGACGGGTTCAGGAGCATGACGGTTGGCCGCTCGCTGTGGGTTCTGATTCTGATAAAAGTCGCCGTTTTATTCCTGGTATTCAAACTTCTGTTTTTCCCCGACATACTTAAACGCGACTACCCCGACGATGAAAGCCGGGCCCAAGCCGTAAGGGAGGCACTGACCGACGGCAACCGGCATTAGATAGCATCAAAATTTCTTACCTATAAATTAAACCTAATTTGAGAGACTTATGGATGACTTGATGACTGTGGTAGACTGGTCGCGATGGCAATTCGCACTGACAGCCATGTACCACTGGCTGTTTGTCCCGCTGACAATCGGTCTGTCCTTGATTCTTGGAATCATGGAAACAATCTATTACCGCACACGCGACGAGCGGTGGAAGCAATTCACAAAATTCTGGATGACTCTGTTCGGCATCAACTTTGCCTGTGGTGTGGCTACGGGCATCATCCTCGAATTTGAATTCGGCACCAACTGGAGCAACTACAGTTGGTTTGTCGGCGACATTTTCGGTGCGCCGCTTGCCATCGAGGGCCTTTTCGCGTTTTTCCTCGAATCGACGTTTGTCGCCGTGATGTTTTTTGGATGGAACAAGGTGGGGCGCGGATTCCACCTCGCTGCTACATGGCTGACCGCAGTCGGCGTGGCACTGTCGGCGTTGTGGATTCTTGTGGCCAACGCCTGGATGCAATATCCGGCGGGAATGGAATTTGACCCCGCTCAGATGAGAAACGTGATGGACAACTTCTGGGCCGTGGTCTTTTCCCCGGTAGCCGTCAACAAATTTTTCCACACAGTATTCAGCGGATGGGTTCTTGGAGCGGTTTTTGTGGTCGGTATCAGTTGCTGGTTCCTGTTGAAGAAACGCCATCTCGATCTCGCGAACAGTTCTATTAAGGTGTCATCGGTGGTCGGGCTGGCCGGCATCCTGCTGACACTTTGGACCGGTGACGGCTCGGCGGTGGTGGTCTCACGCGTACAACCGATGAAATTAGCTGCGATGGAAGGACTATATCACGGCACCATTGGGCAAGACCTCGTAGGGTTCGGCATACTCAATCCCGCCAAGGAAGTTGATAACAATGAGCCTGAGATGCTTTTCTCGATAGATATACCCAAAGGGTTGTCGATTCTCGCCAAACATGACGCTAACAGCTTCATCCCCGGAATCAACGACCTCATTGACGGCATTGAACTGACACCGGCAGGCGACACGATACACACAGTCAGCTATGCCGAGCGAATAGCGCGCGGCAAGCAAGCCCATGAAGCCCTGCGCCGCTTCGACAAAGCCATGACCGAGGGAGACCAAACTGCTATGGCCGCAGCCAAAGCCGACCTGAAAGCGGATTTCCCCTATTTCGGTTACGGCTACTACGACAATCCAGAAGAAATAGTGCCTCCTGTCGGCATGACTTTCTACGCCTTCCGACTTATGGTGATGATTGGCGGCTTTCTGCTTGTCTACCTCGCATTCATGGGTTACGCCTCATTCCGTGCCACACGGTGGCTTGAAAACCGCTGGGTGGCTTACATCGGACTCGCATCTATAGCATTGGTGTGGATATGCAGCGAAAGCGGCTGGATTGTAGCCGAGGTTGGGCGTCAACCCTGGGTGATCCAAGACCTCATGCCGACTCGCGCCGCAATCTCGGCCATATCCTCCTCATCGGTTATCACAACATTCTGGATGTTTGCCGGAGTGTTCACCCTGATGTTGGTCGCCGAAGCGAGCATAATGGTGAGGTACATCTCACGCTACATTAAAACCGATGTCAAACATTAATCAACCGTGACTCAAAATGGCTAATTTAGATATTCTTCAAGACTACTGGTGGCTGCTTATATGCGTGCTCGGCGCTCTGCTTGTGTTCCTGCTGCTGGTACAAGGCGGACAATCCATGCTGCTGACCACCCAAAGCGACATTGACCGAACGATGATGGTGAACTCGCTCGGACGTAAATGGGAACTGACGTTCACGACATTAGTTGTGTTCGGCGGCGCGTTTTTTGCTTCGTTCCCCCTGTTCTATTCAACAAGTTTCGGCGGAGCCTATTGGCTATGGATGCTGATTCTGTTCAGTTTCGTCATCCAGGCGGTAAGCTATGAGTTCCGTCGCAAACCCGGCAACATATTCGGCACACGCACCTACGACACCTGCCTGTTTATAAACGGATGTGTCGGCTGTGTGCTGCTCGGCGTGGCCGTGGGCATGATGTTTTTCGGAGCGGAGTTCACCGTGCAAAAAGGCAACATTCTCGACAACGCCGCCCCCGTTATCTCGACATGGGCGCCGACACATGGGTTTGAAGCCATCGCTTACTGGCCCAATCTGCTGCTCGGGTTCACCGTTCTGTTCCTCGCCCGCACACAAGCCGCACTCTATTTTATAAACAATATCGACGCTGACAACAAATTTTTCGTGATGAACAAAGTCAGGGTGCTGATGAACGGCATAGTGTTCGTAGCCCTATTCCTCGCCTTTGTCGGGGTGCTATTCACTTGGGACGGATACCAGACCGAAGCCAACGGAACAATATCCATTGTAAAAGGTAAATATTTCTGGAACATGATTGACCTCTGGTGGTTTGGCGTGTTGTTCCTTGCGGGCGTGCTTATGGTGCTTTACGGCATAGGCCGCACGATATTCGGACGTCACTACACCAAAGGCATCTGGTGGAGCGGCATCGGGACTGTACTTGTCGTAATCTCGCTGCTTGCTGTGGCAGGCTATAACAATACCCCCTACTATCCTTCTCTGACCGCCCCGGCCTCGTCACTCACCATCCGCAACAGCTCATCGACGGAGTTCACCCTCAACGTCATGACCATCGTATCGTTCGTTATCCCAGTTGTGGCAGGTTACATCGCTTATGCCTGGTATCGCATGGACCGCCGCCCGATAACTCCGGCCGAAATGCGTGGTAACGACCATAAATATTAATTTCAAATAACGGGATAGGAGATAAAAAGATGTCTTTTTGGGATTTTTGGTGGAAATGGACTGTGTTTAAATGGCTGTTCGGCTCATCCAACCACCGAAGCGACGACAGCACATCGTTTCCCCGGCAATCCGACGGCGACCTGCCACCATATTGCGGTGGGGGCGGCCACTACTGCGATTGTGACTGCGATTACGACGGTATCAATAGCTACTATGACCATTTAGGCTATGACAGTTTTGATGACGGCTTCGATGACTTCAACGATGCCTGTGACTTCGATGAATGGTAAAAAGAAGCCCTCCACAATAAATCCATAAAACCGTTTAGACAAAGCAAAGCCCTGACTTGTGTAGGAGTCAGGGCTTGCTGTATTTAGATACGAACGTTTTACGGCTAAGAAATCAGAGACCGTAGCGAGCGTAATCGGCGTTTCGCATATCTCCGGTTTCATTGAATGCGTTGTGGAACGCGAACGCGGCGTTCAGGCTGTGAGGGGTTTGTCCACCTTTGCCCATTTTGAGGTAATCCATGAGAAGCTCGCGGTACATGGGGTGGGCGCAATTTTCGATGATGCACTTGGCGCGATCCACCGGATCAAGACCGCGGATGTCGGCAATACCCTGGTCAGTCACTATGATATCGACCGAGTGCTCGCTATGGTCGGCATGGGCTACCATCGGAACGATGTTACTGATCATGCCGCCTTTGGTAATCGAGGGGCAAGAGAATATCGAGATATAGGCATTGCGGGTGAAGTCGCCCGATCCACCGATACCGTTCATCATCTTCGTGCCAAGCACATGGGTGGAGTTGACATTGCCGAAGATGTCAGCCTCAAGAGCGGTGTTCATTGCGATGACACCTATGCGGCGTATTACCTCCGGATTGTTTGAAATTTCGGCGGGGCGCATCAGAATCTTGTCGGCGAAATATGCCATATCGGGGAATAACTTCTTCTCTGTATCATCGGAGAATGTCATCGAGCAGGTGCTGGCAAACGTGCATTTACCCTTTTTCATCAGCTCGATAACCGCATCCTGAATAACCTCGGTATACATCATGAACGGAGGAATCTCGGTGCTTTCCCCAAGGTCATATAGCACGGCATTGGCCACATTGCCAACGCCAGATTGCAATGGCAGAAATTCTTTAGGTATGCCACCGCGACGATACTCACTAAGGAGGAATCTCACCACATTGGCACCAATCTGTTTCGACACCTCATCGGGAGCCGAGAACGGTTTCACACCGTCAAGGAAATTGGTTTTAACGATTCCCACAACTTTGCCGGGGTCGATTTTCAGCACAGGAGAGCCGATGCGGTCGTTGGCGGCATAGATAGGTATCTCGCGACGGCGAGGGGGATCCTGCAGCAGGACAACGTCGTGCATACCGCAAAGGTTTGTAGGCAACGCTTCGTTAAGCTCGATGAAAATCTTGTCGGCGAGAGTGGCATAGGTGGGCACATTGCCAACGCCCGTGCCAAGAATCACCTCACCATCAGGAGTAATATCGGCTGCTTCAATAATGGCATAGTCGATTTTGCCGTAAAAGCCATATCTCACTTCCTGAGCCATTTCTGAAAGGTGACGGTCGCAGTAGTGGGTATCGTGGCTGTTGATACGCTTGCGCAAATCAGGCACGTTCTGGTAGGGAGCGCGGCGGTTTATGGCGTTGGCACGCGACAAGGCTCCGTCGACGTGGTCGCTTGTAGACGCTCCGGTGAACAGGTTGACTTTAAAAGGTCGACCTTCTTCATGTTCCTTAACTGCTTTAGCTGCCAAAGCCTCGGGAATTGCTTTAGGGGTACCGGGGGCAGTGAACCCCGACAAGCCAATGGTGTCGCCATCTTTAATCATGGCTGCCGCTTCATCGGCAGTGATGTAATTAAATGCCATTATGATGATAAAATTGGGTTAATTTGGTTTTGCTAAAAACTCTGTTTTCAGTAATTTTGCGCAAAATTAGACAAATTCTTAGTTATTAACAAGATTTTTAGCCCACTATATCTATGATTATAGATAAATTGGCAAAATAATCATTCCCGCGATGACAAACAACCACCACGATATGATACGGTCAGAACAAACAGACCGCAAACTATTCATAGAAACCTACGGCTGCCAGATGAATGTGGCCGACAGCGAAGTCGTTGCCTCGATTCTTGGCATGGCCGGATATTCTGCGACCGATGACATAGAAGAAGCCGACGCTATATTGCTCAACACCTGTTCCATACGCGACAACGCCGAACAGAAAATTATCGGACGGCTGGCTTATCTCGCTTCGCTACGGCGCAAGCGCAAAGGGTCCAGGCTCATTGTAGGAGTAATTGGTTGCATGGCCGAGAGAGTCCGCGACGAGCTTATCGACAATCATGGGGTTGACATTGTGGCGGGGCCGGACTCCTATCTCGACCTCCCTAATCTGTTCGCCGCAGCCGAGGCCGGTGAAAAAGCCATTAACGTGGAACTGAGCACCACCGAAACCTACCGCGAGGTAATCCCAAGCCGCATCACAGGCAACCGTGTCAGCGGTTTCATCAGCATAATGAGGGGGTGCAACAACTTTTGCTCCTACTGTATCGTGCCTTACACGAGAGGGCGCGAACGCAGCCGTGAGCCCCAAAGCATACTTAATGAGCTCGCCGATTTGCGCGAAAAAGGATTCAAGGAAGCTACACTGCTGGGGCAAAACGTCAACAGTTACCGTTTCGAGCAATCCGACGGGACGATAATAGGTTTTGACCGCCTGCTCGCCATGGTGGCGGAGGCCGCACCCGACATGAGAATCAGATTCACCACCTCACACCCCAAAGATATGACCGACGAGATAATCAATGTGATAGCGGCCTATCCAAATGTGTGCGACCATATCCACCTGCCTGTGCAATCGGGCAGCAACAGGGTGTTGAAGGCCATGAACCGCAAATACACCCGAGAATGGTATCTCGACCGAGTGAAAGCCATACGCCGGGCCATTCCCGATTGCGGCATTTCGACCGACCTGTTCACCGGATTCCACGATGAAAGCGAGGAAGATTTCGAGTTGACTCTCAGCTTGATGAGGGAAGTAGGATTTGACTCATCGTTCATGTTCAAATATTCCGAGCGTCCCGGGACCCTCGCCGCGAGAACTATGCCCGACAATATACCTGAAGATGTGAAAATAGAGCGGCTAAACCGCATGATAGCTCTGCAAAACGAACTTTCCCTCGCCTCTAACCGACGCGACATAGGCAAAACATTCGATGTCCTTGTCGAAGGCGTGTCAAAACGCAGCCGCGAACAGTGGGTGGGGCGTACCGAGCAAAACAAAACCGCCGTCTTCCCGCGCGGCAACTACCGTGTCGGCGATACGGTAAAAATCCGTGTCATCGACGCCTCATCGGCAACACTTATCGCCGAGCTTGCCTAAGCAACAAAATACGAACTCCTACGCAAAGTTTTTGGACAAATACTTGACAAGGGGGGTGGGAATGTATTAATTTCGCGCAATATTAGGTTAAGAGTGCCTATCTAAACTATTTATGAACAAAAAACAGAATCGGCTCATCTCTACGTTCAGCGCACAAATCACGTCGACAATCAGCGTGGCGTTGGTATTGCTTGTGCTCGGCGTCGTGGCACTGATGGGCATCGCGGCGCGCTCGGTTACCCGGGACATCAAAGAGAACATGGGCTTCAACATAATACTGGCGGAAGACGCCGCCGACCAGGCCGTCAACAACTTGAAGCAACGCCTCGGACAATCGCCATACGTTTCAAGCTATTCGTTCTTCTCAGCCGACGATGCTCTGCGCCAATGGCAAGAGGACACGGGCGAAGACCTCAGCGGCGTGTTGGACGTGAACCCGTTTTACGGTGAGTTTGATGTCAAAGTCAAGGAACTGTACGCCAACATCGACAGCATCGGTGCAATCACTGAAACGTTGAAAGCAGACCCTGCCGTCGGTGAAATATCAGTACACACCGAAATGGTTGAGACAATCAACCGCAACATCCGCAGTGTGGCCATCGTGCTGATTATAATAGCCGCTACATTGCTGCTCATATCATTCATGCTGATCAACAACACCGTGAGGCTTACCATTTACTCCCGACGGTTTACTATACACACCATGAAACTCGTCGGCGCGACACCCGGATTTATCAGAAAACCATTTTTAATCAATAATATCGTCCACGGCATAATAGCCGCAGTTGTCGCATCGGCGATACTTGCCGGACTGCTCTACTACTCCCATTCTCTCGATGCTTTTGTCGCCTATGCCGTTACATGGCGCGACGCAGCTTGGGTATTCGCCGGGATATTAATCACAGGCGTGCTGATTTGTTTCATCTCGGCTCTCATTTCCACCAACCGATACTTGAGACTCAGCTACGACGATATGTTCAAATAAGTATTCAGAAACAATGTCAGACAAAATAAACTCACAAAAGATGGCCGAATCGGAAATCGAAAAAGAAAAAGCGGTCCAATTTCCGCTTGTAAAAGCCAATTTCATATTGATGGGAATAGCTGCCGCAGCCATCGTCATCGGATTCCTTCTGATGCTCGGCCCCGGATCATCGGAAGCCAACGGGTTCAATATCGACATATTCAGCGCCCGCCGCATTGTCGTAGGCCCCATTATATCATTCCTCGGTTTCATCTTCATGGGATTCGGCATAATATACCGGCCCAAAAAACAGCGTTGAGTTAAACGCCTTCAAGAGATTATATCAGAATTTTAATATCATCTAATTATCCCCAACCCACACAATCATGAACTGGTTAGACGCCCTGATTATGGGCATCGTGCAAGGACTGGCCGAATACCTCCCCATCAGCAGCAGCGGCCATCTTGAAATATTCCGTGAAATTTTAGGACTGAATCTCAACGGTGCCGACTCTCTGCAATTTGACGTGACGCTTCATGTAGCCACCGTCCTTAGTACCATAGTCGTGTTGTGGCGTGAGTTCGTGCCACTGTGCAAATCGTTTTTCACCTTTAACAACGATGACAACGCCCGATATGTCTACAAGATATTGCTCTCGTGCATCCCGGTGGCCATAGTGGGTTTGTGTTTCAAAGAGACTGTCGAGCAATTTTTCGGAAGCGGTCTGCTCATTGTCGGCATCTGCCTGCTCGTCACCGCCGCTTTGCTCGCATTCGCCTACTTTTTCCGTACAAAGCCTCTTGAAACCAATAAACTCACAGGCAAGACCTACAAACCTCGCGACATCACATGGCTCGACGCATTCATTATCGGATGCGCACAGGCAGTCGCCGTGCTTCCCGGTCTGAGTCGTTCAGGCACGACTATCGCCACCGGTATCATGCTTGGCGACAAGCGTGAGAAAGTAGCGCAATTCTCATTTTTCATGGTTATAATCCCAATTCTCGGAGAAGCGTTATTGGGATTGAAGAAGATTATCACCGATGATCCCGAAGCCGCAACCCAATCCATTGGCCTGCTTCCCATCGCAGTAGGGTTTATAGCCTCATTTATAGTGGGCTGCATTGCTTGCCGCTGGATGCTTGAGATTGTCAAGCGCGGCAAATTGGTCTGGTTCTCGGTCTATTGCGTGATAGTAGGACTCGTCTGCATTTTCTATTGATAGGTCATCATGGCAATGGATTTTATCAACGGAGAGATTCTCTACATCGACAAGCCATTGCGTTGGTCGTCGTTCGACGCAGTGAAACGCATAAGGGGGACACTGCTCAGGCGTATGCACATCAAAAAGATGAAAGTTGGCCATGCAGGGACTCTTGACCCTCTCGCTACCGGCGTGATGATTGTTTGCACCGGGAAAGCGACAAAGCGTATCGACGAGCTACAGGCCGGAGTGAAAGAGTATGTCGCGACTATAGCCCTCGGAGCAACCACACCCTCCTTTGACCTTGAGACTGAAATTGACGCCCATTATCCCACCGACCACATCACCCGTGAACTTGTGGAATCCACAATCACCAAATTCATTGGAACGATAGAACAAGTGCCGCCGGCATTTTCGGCATGCAAGATTGACGGGCGACGGGCCTATAAAATGGCGCGGAAAGGACATGAAGTCAACCTAAAAGCCAAATTGCTGGTGATCGACGAAATTGAACTGATTGATTTCAAACCCGACAGTATCACCCTGCGCATAGTGTGCAGCAAAGGCACCTATATACGCGCCCTCGCCCGTGATATAGGTGAGGCTCTTGGCTCAGGAGGACATCTGACATCACTTCGCCGCACCCGCGTCGGCAACATCGGCATTGACCGCTGCATGACTGTCGACGAGGCCGTGAAACATCTTGAATCGGTCGAGATTGTAATGCCCGACGAAAATGACCAAAACGAGAAACAATAACACATATTTGAATAAAAAAAACGACTGTTCGTTAACCGCAGATTATGAAGCTTTCACAATTCAAATTCAAACTACCCGAGGAACTTATCGCTCAGGATCCGATTGAACAGCGCGACGAAGCGCGCATGATGGTCATAAACCGCAAGACAGGCGAGATTGAAGACCACATTTTCAAAGAAATCATCAACTATTTTAACGACGGCGATATTTTTGTATTCAACGACACCCGGGTTTTCCCTGCGCGCCTTTATGGGAATAAAGAAAAAACAGGGGCTAAAATCGAAGTGTTCTTGCTCCGAGAGCTCAACGCCGACCACAAACTGTGGGACGTTCTCGTCGAACCTGCAAGGAAAATACGCATCGGAAACAAGCTCTACTTCGGTGACGATGAATCGATGGTGGCCGAGGTTATCGACAACACCACCTCTCGCGGCCGTACACTCCGCTTCCTCTACGACGGCACTCACGAAGAATTTAAAAAAGCTCTGTACGCCTTGGGCGAGACTCCGCTGCCAATGTATATCAAACGCGAGCCTAAACCCGAGGACGCTGAACGTTACCAGACAATTTTTGCGACCAACGAGGGCGCTGTAGTTGCTCCCGCAGCCGGAATGCACTTCAGCCGAGAGCTGTTAAAACGAATGGAAATCAAAGGCATACAACCTGAATATATCACTGTCCACAGTGGGCTTGGGAATTTCCGTGAAATTGACGTGGAAGACCTGACGAAACACCGTATGGACTCAGAGGAGATGTCAATCTCGCAGGAGGTGGTCGATAGGGTGAATGCGGCCAAAGATGCCGAAAAGCAGATCTGCGCCGTAGGGACATCCGTACTACGCGGTATTGCCAGCGCAGTGAGCATGGGGGGCCACATGAAGACCTATTCCGGATGGACCAACAAATTCATCTTCCCCCCTTATGATTTCACAGTCACCACCGCATTGGTCAGCAACTTCCATCTCCCCTACTCCACTATGCTCATGATGGTTGCCGCCTTTGGCGGATATGACCTCGTTATGGAAGCCTACAACAAAGCAGTGAAAGAGAAATACCGTTTTGGCGCTTATGGCGACGCAATGCTGATAATCTAAGCCTATGACTTTGAACGAACGCCGATGCCGCCACGAAGCGGCAATCACAGCCGCCCGATTGATGATGACAGCCGCCCGCACCGCACCTAAGGCAAAGGGCGTTGACATCATAGAGATTTTAACCATCGAAGGAGACGACCTAATTGCGCTGAGCAAACAGATGCACAATTACGGCGAGCAGACGTCACGGCCGTCATTTATCCGCGACGCACGCAATGTAGAGCAATCGGAGTGCGTCGTGCTGATTGGCACCCGCCCGAATCCCATGGGGCTTAACTGCGGATATTGCGGACACCCGACCTGCGAGAGCAAGCCATGCGGCGAACCATGTGCTTTCAACTCCATTGATGTCGGCATCGCAGTCGGGTCAGCCTGCGCCACCGCCGCCGATTGCCGGGTCGACACCCGCGTAATGTATTCGGCCGGTCTCGCGGCTCAAATGATGGGCATGACAAAGGATTGCCGTCAGGTCGTGGCAATCCTCGTATCTGTTTCGTCGAAAAGTCCTTACTTCGATCGACCGGTTATCAAATAATCCGTAATATCAGTCCGCGCTTACCGTCACGCCGTCAATCGACAATAATTTATTTCGCAGGGTCGGCATATTATCGGCCCTGGTCGACAATGTCATCGAGCAAGAGTTGTCAAACTGTTGCTCGATTATTTTCACGTCAGCGCCTTTGGCAAGTTTCATGACTTCGTTCATCACCATATAGGGGAACGTGAAACTGATGCTTGACATCTCGTGACATTCTATTATCTCTCCGGCCTGTATTGCCTCGCGGGCCGCCTCGCGGTAAGCTACGATAAGCCCCGATGTCCCCAACTTGATACCGCCGAAATACCTCACTACGATAATAACGACGTTAGTCAGACCAAATGAATTTATCTGACCCAAGATAGGTTTTCCGGCAGTACCGCTCGGCTCTCCGTTATCGCTGCTGAGAAAATCAGTGCGCGCGGTGCCGAGCATATAAGCCCAGCACACATGGCGCGCATCGAAATAGCGTTTGGCCGCAGCCGCGATATGCTCTTTCGCCTCCTTAACCGAATCGACAGGAAATGCGAATGAAAGAAATTTACTCATTTTTTCTTTGTAAATCCCCTCGCACGGAGCGGCAAGCGTCAGATAAGTGTCAGCCACAATCAGCGTGTTTTAAAGGCGAAATGCCCGGGAATGTCGCCTGAATTGTGAGACCACTTGAGTTTGCCGTCGCTGCCATAGCAATAGACGGCACCGGCCGAAACATAATTGCGGGCGTCAGCGATGAATATATCACCCGTAACCGGGTTTACAGCTATGCCGTTGGGGGCCACTATACGCGAATCGCTGCCGTCGGTGATGAAATTAGCCGATGACACTGTCAGGCTGTTGAGATCGATTGTGCGATAATTATATGTGGCAGCCCAGTTCTGATCGTAAGAGACATTGTAGAGATAAATCTTGTCAGCATGAACCCACATATCTGAAACCCCGCAATCAATGTGTTTGATGACCCTGTCGGTAGCCGAGTCGATGACATAAAGGCTCGAAGGAGTCGCACCATAATCGCCGCGTGAGCTGACGTAGATGCGACCGCGGTTGTCGGAACGCAGACGATGAAGATTCACATCAACATCAATGTTCTTGGTAACCGTGAACGAAGCGAGGTCTATAACCGACACAGTGCGGTCATAGACGCCACCTTCCATAGCGCGGAAACCGCCTGAATTGGCCACATAGAGTTTCCCGTTGGCCACAGCCATTTCCTCCGGCTCATACCCGACATCAACACGGCCCACCACACTCAACGTAGCGGGATCTATCTTATAGACCGACCCTAACCCATTGGTTCCGGATTTATAGCTCGAGACATAGACAAAACCGCCATTATCGGTCACATAACGGGGATTGGCAATATCAATTTGTCCAACCCTGACCGCATCATCGGCTTTCATGACCTCGACCTTGGCGGAACCGTTGATGACGGCATAAAGATAATCTCCGCAGATTTTAAGGTCGTTGCCTACATCGCCAAGTTCAAGGGCCACCGACGGGTTGCGCGACGGGTATATGTTTGTGACGTAATAGCCGTTGGAAGCGTCGAAATAGTCAATCGACGCCTTATTGGTACCCATGTTTCCCTCGCTGAGCACATAGACGCCTTTCAAGTCATTCTTTGACGGATTGACAACGAAATCACCTTCGGGGGGTGTCACTTCCTTGTCATCGTCACAGCCGGTCAACACCATGCCTGCGACTGCACAGGGTAGTATTGAACGGAATAATAATTTTACAAACATTTTTTTTGCCATTGCTACTGATTTTTATATGGTTATTTTTAAGTTTATCCTATAGTTGCGTCCCGGCATGGGGTAGCAGTTTATCACTTCATAGTTTTGGTCGAAAAGATTATTGACCTCAAGTCCGACGCGCCATTTAACCCGCATGGTTTTGAATTCCTTGAACAGAGAAACATCGGTCGTCGTCCACGCCGGTTCATAATTCGACGGTTTGTTTTCCTGTGCGTTATATCTTTCTCCCGTATATAAGACGCTTGCGTTGAGATTCCATCCGTGCCAATCGACCGTGGCAGCCATTGTCGCAGCATGACGCGGCACATACGGAATCTGGTCTTTATAATAGGTGTCAAGCGGGTCAGTGATGTCGATAGCGTGCTGATATGTATAGTTGACTCGCAGATCACCACTGACATTACCAATGGACGCACGCATTCCCGCCGATAAATCTATTCCCAATATATCGACTTTCCCGAGATTAAGCATAGTCCAGCGGAATTGCTGCCCCGACGGATAGGCCACAATTTTATCGGCCACACGGTTGTAATAGCCATCGAGTTGCACTGATATTGATTTAACCGCACAGCGAGAAAAGTTAACTGAGTAAGCCATACCGACATCATACTGCGTTGTCATCTCAGGTTTCAGATACTTATTCCCGACATCGGTATAATAAAGGTCATTAAACGTCGGCATCCTGAACGCGCGCTTAAAGAAGCCGTTGACGGTCCACCCGATTCCCGACAACGGTTGCCATGACAAGAACACCGAAGGGGTGAATCTGTTTCGCCCTATGCTCTCACGCGCCTGACGAGGGGTGCCTCCGGCCCTGTCTTGAATGAATGTGCCCAGCAATGCGGCTTGAGCGTCAAAAGGGCCTACCGACACAGATGTCGCCGCAGCCACCATTTCAGTATATCTCACCGGGTAAAGGAAATCAACCAGATCAGCGTTAAGTTTGTTCCACTGGAAATCGGTCGAAAGCGTGACACGCCACCACGAGTTGATTTTAAACATTTGAGCCGCTGACAGATAAAATTCCTGCTGATAATAATTATTATCAACCTGCAGCATTAACGGGTCATTCCGCAAAAAACGAGTATAGTCCCAGGCCCATTTCGCATTAACTTTCAGGTGATAGCGCGGGGTCATGAGCCATTCCCCTCCCCCTTGGACAAAAAAGCTACGGTCCCACTGACGCTCTCCGTTGCGTAACACATTGTTGACAATTGCCCCGGGGATGCCCCGCTCAGAATCATAGTAATAGACCTTGCCCGACCAGCTCCCGCGTTCTGAGAAGCCAAACAACGACACCTCGCTTCTGAATGCCGAGATGTCTCCATTGTGGCGGGTGGCGGTAGTATCATAAGCCATCCCCCCTTCAGCCGACTTGCGCCTGTAGGTGAACTTATAACGTCCATTGGCGTAGGTGTATCCGGCCGAGGCCGATAGACTCACGCTGTGGCTCAACCGTCGTTCCATCACGACATCGGGATTGGCCAGACCGAAACTTCCGAAACGCATACGGGCCGTGAATCTCGACTTATCGCTGTCACCATTCCATCGAGGGCGACGGGTGCGTATATATATTACCCCTGCCGGACCGAAATCTTTCGCACTTTGAAAGATATTACTTTTCTGTCCGTTGTAGACTGATATTTCCTCAATATTATCGAGGGAATAACGTCCGAGGTCTACCTGGCCGTTCTGAGCATTTCCAAGTTGCAGGCCATCGTAGAACACTCCGACATTCTGGCTACCCATCGACCTCATGTTGACAGTCTTTATACCGCCTACGCCACCGAAATCCTTGATCTGGACTCCCGAGAAATATCGCAGGGCATCTGCCACTGACTGGGAATTGAGTCTTTCGAGCCGGTCTCCTTCAAGAGTCTGAGACGGCACAATCTCCCGCCGACGGTTTTCCGTAACCACAACCTCATTCATGTTGAAAACCGAATCGAGATAAGCGTCACTGACCTCTACGGCCTCACTCGACAGCGAGAAATCGGCCGTCAACACCGCTAACGTCAATCTGCGAATCAGACAGCCAACGGTTTTACGGCATCTATCGGTTATTTCACTTTGATTCATCGGCTTCTTCATGAGAAACAAAAAAAACTCCCGCCAGGCGGTAATTATACACGCTCACGGGGGTCTAATGCACTCAAGACGCAAAGCCTCAGGCTCTACATCTGTGACACACCTAAAATCCCGCAGGCGTTGTTCATATGTTGTTATGGCAGGTCTTCTGACTTGTTCCGATTGTGACGCCTTCCCGGATTCAACTCCAGTGGCGGTTGCCACAACCCTTTTTGTGGAACTCACAGCAGCGGGCACTGTCACGGATTTTCACCGTGTTCCCTATTATGAATACCATATCGTCGGCAAAAATACGATATTTTTCCCATATGACAAAAATATCAACACACCGACTATAGCTATATGATTCGCGAAACGCTCTGCGCAGTTTGCAAATTTTAAGTTAAATGACTCTGTGCATATCTCCTCGCAATGGGATATTAGCAGTAACTTCGCGACATGAATATATCATCGTTCCGCCAACGGCTGAAACCGTGGATGCTGCCTATCGCCATGTTATGCGGTGTGTTGTTCCACGACTTCATCGACATAATAGCACCTGTGGCTCCCTATCTGATTTTTGTGATGTTGCTCATCACATTTTGCAAAGTCAGACCCAGCGATTTCAGAATCACAGGGCTAACCTATCGGTTGCTTTTGGTGCAGCTACTTGGCTCATTGATTGTTTATTTTCTAATACTGCCCATCAATGCCGATGTCGCCCAAGGGACATTCATATGCGTATTTTGCCCGACGGCCACAGCCGCACCCGTAATCACGGGAATGCTTGGCGGGAGCATAACAAGGGTTGCCACTTACTCCATTGTCAGCAACATGAGTGTTGCCTTGCTCGCCCCCCCGTTGTTCACGTTCATGGGGGTGGAGGGCGACTCACTGAACCTTTTTTCAGTGTTTTGGCAGATATTCCGAAGTGTATTTCCGCTGATTGTAGCCCCGCTGCTGCTTGCGTTTCTGATGCTCAAGATAACGCCTAAAGCTCATAAAGCTATTGCGACTCACCAATCTTTATCGTTCTACATATGGGCTGTGTCGCTATTCATTGTCGTGGGCCGCGCTGTCAGTTACATGATTGCCCACCACGAAAACGTTCCTGAAATGATTGCTCTCGCCATAACATCAGGAATAGCCTGCTGTCTGCAATTCTACATTGGGCGCAAAGTGGGACGCAGATGCGGCGATAAAATTGCCGGGGCGCAAGGTCTTGGCCAGAAAAACACTGTGTTGGCCATATGGATGGCTCTGACATTCCTTAGCCCGATATCATCGGTGGCGCCTGCCGCTTATGTCGCATGGCAAAATACAATTAACTCACTGCAACTTTATTTTAGAACTAAACGAGGCTAAATGTGAATTTTTAAAACAAAATTCTTTAACCGAGTGTTTTAGTATAAAAATACCTTAGTCATGGATAGTATGTATGAAATTCTGCTGGGTCTTCCTCTGTTCAAAGGGGTCAGCCGAGAGCGCATCTCTGAAATCGTGGGGATGGCTAAGTTCCATTTCCTGAAATATCTCCCGGGCGAGACTATCGTTTCAGCCGGAGAGCCGTGTTCCCACATCAAATTTATCATTTCGGGACAAGCGCGTTTTAGCGTGGCCAACTACGATGGACGATTCAAGGTGTCGCAAACACTCGACGCACCCGATGTAATAGCCCCGGAATTTCTATTTGGAAGCGCAACAGCTTATCCGTGTTCAGGAACGGCTATCGAACCGACAGGGATATTGCAAATATCAAAAGCCGATTACCTGAAGATTCTCAATACCGACCAGATATTTCTGTTCAACTATCTCAACACGTTGTCAATGAACGCTCAGAAAGCCACTCAGGGAATACTGGCGGTGACCACCGGCAACCTCGAAGAACGCATAGCTTTCTGGATTGTGGCCCTGACCCAACGACGCGGCCACGATATAGCCTTGACCTGCCGCCAGCGAGACCTTTATTCTCTATTCGGGGTTCAACGCACATCTTTTCTCGCAACGCTCAATTCCATGCGTGAGCGCGGCATCATCACATATGACCAGAACGAAATACGCATAAATTCCCGTCAGGAACTTCTTGAAATTCTGAATTCGGCCACCACAGATTAACTCAGTCATACTCCGGCCCCATGAACATCGAGGAATTTAGAGACTATTGCCTTTCGTTGCCAATGGTCGAGGAAGATATGAGATTCGGCGAGGAGTACCTCATATTCAACATACTTGGAAAGATTTTCGCTTGCGTCGGCCTCTCGCGCCATGATTATTTCGTATTGAAATGCGACCCTGAATATGCCATCAGTCTTCGGGAACGTCACACTGAAATTGAGCCTGCATGGCATTGGAACAAGCGATACTGGAATCAGCTAAGTATGGAAGGAACTCTTTCAAGGGAACTCACAGAATCACTCATACGACACAGCTATAGCGAGGTCGTGAAAAAAATGACGCTGAAAGCGAAAAAACAATACCCGCAGTTGCTCACTGTACGATAAAGACGCGACTGAGGATTGGAATCCCTGAAATAAACCGTTGCAACTGCCAAATTGTTATATCGTTATCTACCGCAAAACGATTATAATCATGTCAAACGAAACTATTAGCGACGATAAAATGTCAGGCAATAATCAGTCTCCATCGACAGGCCGCTTTTTGGTCGGCAACGCCTGCATACTTGTCGCGACGATGTTTTGGGGGATAAACGTGTCGTTCACCAAGGCGCTTATTCCCCAATGGATGACTTCCGACAGCATTTCAGCCGTGCGACTTATAGGGGGCTGCGTATTGTTCTGGATAGCGTCACTGTTCATAAAAAATTCCCATATCGACCGCCAAGACTGGCGTAATCTGCTTTTGGGAGGATTCGTTGGACTGTTTGGCTTCATCTATCTGTTCGTCATGTCGCTTCGATACGCCAATCCCATCGACGTGTCAATAATCATGACACTCCCACCCATGTTTGTGATTCTGATGGGTATTCTGTTTCAACATCATCGTCCATCGGTAATAGAGATTGTGGGAGTAGTCATATCCTTCGCCGGAGCGGTAATAGTCATCACAGCCGGCGGAAACGGAAAAGCGGGAAGCGACAACCTGCTTGGCGATGCTCTCGCAGTAGCCTCGACTATATGCTATGCGTTCTATCTTGTAATACTCGAAGAACCCACACGAAAGTACAAGCCGGTTTCTATGTTGAGATGGGTATTCCTGTTCGCCGCCATACCGGCCATCGCTCTAACAATCGGATTTGACAAGCTACCGATTCTACACACCGATGCCGCGGCGCCATGGCTCGAAATTTCATTTATTCTGCTATGCCCTACCTTTATCGCCTATTTTCTCGTTCAGCCGGCAATCAAATCAATCGGTTCTGAATTGGTTTCACTCTACCAGTATCTACTACCGGCGTTCGCTACAGCCTCAGCGGTTCTGATGGGGCTTGATAAACTTAAATGGGTACAGATTGCTGCAATGGCCGTAATCATCGGGGGGATGGCTCTTACCAATATCGGCAAACGCCGCCATAAACAGTGATAAACGATGTGTTAACCGATTAACGCAAGTTCCTGTCTTTTGACAATCACCTGCGTTAATCGGAATTTATATTCATATCGGTTACTGATGAGCCTGACGCAGCAGGTCGTTGACAGTCTTGACCGGATTGAATGTAGTAATCGGCACCTCTATGAAAATTGTGTTCCAGTCACTCATGGCCCCGTTCCATAGACCGGGAAGCTCCATAGCTTTCAACTCCTTGCCATGAAATGATTTGGAGGATATGAAACCCGCTTGGTCATCCACATAGGCGGGTAAGTCATATTTGTTTCCATCGGCATCTTTTATGTAGCAGACAAGATCCACGGGATTGAAATGAGTCGCCCCTTTCATCATTTCCATATATTCGGGATTATCTTTGTCAATCTGGTTGCTCTCAAGAATCTGTGGCGACGTGGTTCCATCGGGATTATAGGTTATGTATGGGCCACCACCGGGTTCGCCCTCGTTCTTAACCATTCCACACACACGCAGAGGACGGTTAAGTTTTCGTTTGATGTAGAGTGCCAACTCGGCATCCTCCATCGACTTCATTTCCGGATTGCGGAGGTTGAGTGTGTCATGCATAAAATGAATCATCTCTCGCAAATCATCGATCGTATAGGCGCCGCAGTTGAGTTTTCCGAGATAATCGACAATTTTGTCATGGACCTCAATCAAATATCCGGCAACGATTTCCTTATATTTCACGGTGTCAGCCCGGCGAGTGTCGGGAGTGACATTATCAATATTTTTAAGAAAAACGACCGATGCGTCAAGGTCATTCAGATTTTCGATCAATGCACCGTGGCCTCCGGGTCGGAACACGAGATTACCGTTCTCGTCACGGAACGGAGTGTTGTCTATGTTAGCGGCGATGGTGTCGGTCGATGGTTTTTGCTCTGAGAGAGTGACGTCGTATTTCACACCGAGCGATTTTTCCATCGCAGGAATAACCGTCGAGAGCTTTTCAGTAAAGAGATCGTGATGGGCGGGTGAGACAGTGAAATGCACTCTGACGGTACCGTCGGCTTTGCGTGCAGTCTGCGCTCCCTCGACTAATTGTTCCTCAAGTGGCGTACGCGTCGAATCGGCATAGGTGTGGAATGAAAGCAATCCCTTGGGAAGATTGCCATAGTTCATACCGTCGACGCCGATTAATGCCGCTATAATATCTTTATAACGCTTTTCAGTCAGAGAATCATCAAGCGAACGGCCATTGATGCGTTGTAATGTGGTGTCTAGCTCAGCCCTAAAGGGAGTGCGGTCTATATTGCTGATGAGTTCATCGACCGGACTGCCGGGCTGTGGCACGGAAGCCTCGCCGTCGAGAAATGCGAAAAGAGCCTTGAACATTCGCGATGCGGCTCCTGAAGCCGGCACCATTTTGATTACATCGCCACCGTCGGCAAGATATCGCCGCCATCGATTGATGGCCGAAGCCTCCTCATCAGCCGTTAAACGTTTGATTCCGTTCCCGGCCACCGCCGACGATTTTATGCGCATATAAGGGAATCCGCTTTTAAAGCGATCAAGCTGCGATTGCAGCTTTTCAATTGTAATCCCTTTCTGGGATAGTTGTTCGAGATCTTGAGGTGTTAACATGGGGTAGTGTTTTATTTAGGGTCATGTAGTTTCACAAAGATAACAAAAATTTTGTAACTTTGGAGTGTTAATTTAATCTGAAATTATTAAACCCATGAACAATAAGCACAGAGCGGTTACATTGGCGGCATTGGCATTGGCCGCAATGCAGCTACAGGCCCTCACGCCGTTATGGATGCGTGATGTCAAGATTTCGCCGAACGGCAAAGAAATTGCATTTACCTATCGGGGTGATATATACAAAGTTGGTGTAGACGGTGGCCGCGCCACGCGACTCACATCCCAACCGTCCTATGAGTCCAACCCCGTGTGGTCACCCGATGGAGCCAAAATAGCGTTTTCGAGTGACAGGCATGGTAACTTTGATATTTTTATCATGGATGCCACAGGTGGGCAAGCCAAAAGGCTTACATCTAATTCATCTAACGAGATAGCCGAGGCTTTCACTCCCGATGGGACGGCTGTGTTGTTCTCGGCATCAATACAGGATCCGGCAAAGAGTGCGATGCACCCTTCGGCCAGAATGACCGAACTATACCGGGTACCGGTTAATGGAGGGATCGTTAAGCAAGTGCTTGGCACTCCGGCTCAGATGCCGGCGTTCGGGCCCGAAGGCAAATGGATGGTATATCAGGATATAAAAGGGTTTGAGGACGAGTGGCGCAAGCACCACACCTCATCGGTGACCCGAGACATCTGGCGATATGATTTTTCGACCGGGAAACACACCAACTTGACTTCACGCAGCGGCGAGGACCGCAATCCTCTGGTTTCACCTGATGGCAAAACAATCTTTTTGCTAAGCGAACGTGACGGAGGGACCATGAACCTTTATTCATTCCCTGTTGATAATCCCTCGGCTGCTACACGACTGACCGAATTTACCACCCACCCGGTAAGATTTCTGTCAGGAGCGTCTGACGGCACTCTGGCCATGGCTTATGATGGTGAGATATACATAAAAAGAAGCAATTCAGCTCCGCAAAAAGTTAATATAGAGATTGTGGAGGACTGGGGAGAACCAATCAAAAAATTACCAATAAAGAGGGGGACATCTTCGCTGGCTGTCGCTCCCGACGGAAAATCGCTCGTTCTTACCGCCCGCGGGGAGGTGTTCGCAACTTCAGTGGAATACCCGACAACGCGCCAGGTGAGTGTAACGCCTCAGGCCGAGAGCCATGTCTCATGGGGGCCTGACGCGCGTTCGATTGTCTATGCAAGCGACCGTTCAGGGTTAAACAATATATATCAGGCGACATTGGCACGCAAGGAAGACCCTGATTTTCCAAATGCGACCAAAATAACCGAGGTGGCGCTATTCGCCGACGACGGGGTGGAACGCACCCAGCCACAATATAGCCCTGATGGGTCGAAGCTCGCTTTTATACAAGACCGTAATCGGCTGATGGTGATGGATGTCAACAGTAAATCGGTAAAGCAGTTGACCGATTCCACAATGACACCGCGCCGTAGCGGCAAAGTCAACTATTCATGGAGTCCCGATGGCGAGTGGATAGTGATGGAAGCCGTCATGAACGGGCGCGACCCCTACACCGACATCGCTTTAATCAATGTCGCATCGGGCAAGGTGACCGATCTGACTCATTCAGGATACTTCGACGAGATGCCCCGTTGGGCTATGGACGGCCAGGCGATACTATTTCTTTCGGAACGTTACGGAATGAGAAACCATGCGTCATGGGGATCCCAGTATGATGCAATGTTGCTGTTCCTAAACCAAGACGCGTTCGACCGTTACAACCTCAGCGAGCAAGACTACGCGATCAAAAAGGAGGCAGAGAAAGCGACCAAGAAGAAACCCGCATCAACAACAAACGCAAAAAATAAATCCAAGAAAAAAGGTGTCAAAGATGGAGCGGCTTCCGATGGAAACGACGAGAACAAGGTGAAAAAAAGTATTGTTGAGCTTGACGGGCTTGACAGCAGACTTGTCAGACTCACTCCGGCATCGTCGCCCATGAGTGACGCATATATCACGCCCGACGGCGAAACGCTCTATTATCTGACCGAGTTTGAAAAAGGTCTCGATTTATGGAAAATCTCGTTGAGGAAGCATGAGGCTAAGCTTGTCGGAAAAGTAGGCGACGATGCCCGCCTCCTCTTGCCCGACAGCGAGGGTAAGAACCTGTTTATCGCAGGGCCGTCCACGATAAAGAAGATGGAGCTGAAGGGTGAGAAAATAAGCCCTGTGACATATAACGCCGTCATGAAACTCGATGCTGCCGCGGAACGTGAGTATATGTTCAACGATGCGTACATCCAAGAGCGCGAGCGATTTTACGACAAAAATATGCACGGTGTCGACTGGGATGGCATGACGGCTGCTTACCGTCGGTTCCTCCCACACATCGACAACAATTATGATTTCGCCGAATTGCTTAGTGAATGGTTGGGCGAGCTGAACGTGTCACACACAGGAGGACGCTATCGTCCCGCCACAACCGGCGCGGATCGCACAGCATCGCTTGGGTTGCTCTATGACTGGGACTATGAAGGCCCCGGTCTTAAAATAGTCGAAATCGTAGCGGGCGGCCCGTTTGCGACAGCGACAACCAAGGTGAAACCGGGCGACGTCATAGAGAGCGTCAATTCCGAGGTTCTGGCGGGCGACACCGATTACGCCACACTATTCACCGACCTCGCAGGAAAGAAAACCCTCATTGGGCTTTATGACCCGTCCAATGGCAAACGTTGGGAAGAAGTTGTGATACCGGTCGGTTCAGGCAAAATGAGCGATTTGCTTTACGAACGGTGGGTAAAAGCACGCGCGGCCGACGTGGATAGATGGTCAAACGGAAGGCTCGGATATGTGCATATTTCGTCGATGGACGACGAAAGTTTCCGCCGGGCCTACAGCGAGATGCTTGGCCGATATAACAACCGCGAGGGGATGGTTGTCGATATACGCTGGAACGGTGGTGGCCGTCTGCATGAAGATATCGAGGTATTGCTCAGCGGAGAAAAATATCTCACCCAGGTAATCAGAGGCCAGGATGTATGTGATATGCCGAGCCGCCGCTGGAATAAACCGAGCGTGATGCTGATGTCAGAGGCTTGCTATAGCAATGCGCACGGAACCCCGTGGGTCTACAAACACAAAGGTATCGGCAAACTGGTAGGTATGCCTGTCCCGGGAACAATGACAAGCGTCAATTGGGTGACAATGCAGGACCCAACTATGGTCTATGGAATCCCCGTCATCGGCTACCGCACAGCCGAAGGAAACTATCTTGAGAATTTCCAGCTTGAACCCGACGTAAAAATCGCCAACTCACCTGAGGCCATCGTGACGGGTGAAGATGAGCAATTGCGACGCGCCGTCACTGAGTTGCTAAAAGAACTGCCGCAAAAATAATCGGTTTCTATAAATATTGCCACCGCGCCACTCCCCATCCGGGGATAGTGACGCGGTGGTCGCTTATAGTTATGGGTCACAAATCGGAAGAGTCAACGTCTTCCTTTATCCTTATTTATTTTTATCAAAATGGATATGTGCGCTCCCGAAAACACTGATGTCGAGCTTGTTCATCACAAAGCGTAAGGCTTCAGCCGCTTTTGCTGAATATCCTTTTTCAGTCAATCCGGGAGAATAGGCCGCTATACCCATCAGGCCGGGGAACACTCCGACTATGCCGCCGCCAAATCCCGACACTGCCGGCAGACCGGTGGCCACAAGCCATCCTTTGTTGGCTTTGTGCGGCCCGTGAGCTGCCATACTCGCCACTATATTCTGTGATATTTTGCCGTCATAGACAATGTTGCCAGTGAGCGGATTGACTCCGTCGGCGGCAATCGTAGCACCCATCGATGCGAGCTGCATCGCCGACGCCTTCAATGATAACTGACGCAAATAGAGGTCGATTGCCAAGGCAGTGTCATCATATAAGAAGTACCCGGTCTTAGCGATAGTATCTATTGTTCCGTCAGTTTCAACCTCTTCTTTGAGCTTCTTGTAGAGGTTATCGTCAAGTTCGGGAGCGGTTCCGATTAGATCAATTATGTTATTGATAATCAAGTCCCATTTAGCATCAGGATCACCGACCGGTTGCACTGCGCTTGTGGCGCGGATTCCATGAGGGCTGACCGCTATTGATGGTTTGTCATGTTTCTTGCACTCACAACGCCCGCTCATCTTCAGCAAATCATCGATAGAATGCTGAGTGAGAAGCAACTCTAACAAAGGGACTTTTGCGATTGTTCCCATTGCAAAAGGCTTTCCGGCTTCTCCTGCGGCCAACTGGGTGCCGTCGGTCAAAACGGCGGCTATACCAAAATCATTGACATCGGCATCGGGGATGTGGGAATCAACGGTTCCGCAACTTTCTGATTTAAACTGTTTGTAAGCCTCGTCAATGGCTGCTTGCAGTTTTGATAGTCCTATGATACGTTCCATATTGAAGCTATATTTGAATTTTGATTTTTAATTTGATTTATAAACGTGCCACGCCAAGCGAAGGTTGTGGTTTATGAATCCGTTTTTGCAAATTTTAGCCTATCTTTCGATTTGATAATCAGAATGATACTTGACTGAGTGTCAGAAACTGTACTGGACTGACGCCGAAATGCGGTTAGCGTGTCCGCTCGCGCCTCCCATATCGTTTCGACGGCCATGGAGATATTCAAGACCTACTTGCATATCAGGAAGGACATTATAGAAGCCATTGGCTACAATGTACTGGCCATAGCGGTATCCCTCATGGCCCAGACTGCCTTGGTCATAGACATGGCACTGGCTATAGGAAGCCGAGACAAAGAATTTCTTTGAAAAACTGTACTTCAGACCGCCAAGCACGCCCATAACCGCGGGGGCTTTCATCTTTCCGTCTGCCCCATCGGGGATTAAATCCATGTCAAAACCGCTTACATCGTTGATATATTGAGCGTAACCTTTACCATAGGCTCCCTGATAATAGAATGTCAGGGGATCGCACAATCTTATCATTCCGCTGAGCTGCACGGCCCAGCCAAAACTCCACTCGTTCTTTTCTTTGACGAGATTGCGGTATGACAGATTTCTAATCATACCCGACAGTCTGACGTGGCTCTTGTCATTGTTCCAGGCATATTGCAGGTTAACAGGGATGTCGGGGCACCTTTGGTTTATCTTCTCGACATGCTCGTTGAGCGTATATGACGCTTTCGGGAACTCGGCCGAGATTGCGCCTGAGAAACCGTTGTCAAATCTACGGGAATAGCGCAGCAACACGTTTTTGCCGCAAGTTGCGCCCGACGGGCCCTGGCAGTCGATTGTCGGGGGTTGGGCCGAGGCATCGACAAACGTGCTTCGGGCGAGACCGGCTGTGACATTGCCGAGCGACACATAAGCCTGCTTTATCTGCATCCCGTAGCTGTCATCCTCACCTGAGAAATTGGTCTGTACATAGACGGTAAGATAGCCGAGCGAGGTTTGTCCTACCAATTTCAAATAGATGGTGGAGTGTGAGGCATCAGCACCCAAACGGTTGCGTTCAGCCGGATCAAGCGGAACTGGAATCTTATAAGTGGTAAATCCATTGTCGTCAATCGCCCCGTCGAAGTCATACATCATTTGTCCCTTGACGTAGCCGCCTATGCCCAGTGCGAGCTTCCCTTTACGGTCAAGGAACAAGAACCGTGGGGCGCCGGGATCTTGAAAATGCAGGTCGTTGGGCGAATAAAGCAAAACTACTATCTCGTAAGGGAGTTTTGTATCGCCGTTGGTGATTACAAAAGTTCGTTCCGGAATATCTGACGGATGCGAACTGTCAGCGCGGTCCTGAGCTGAGGCATCAATCCCCGCTGTTACCCCAATCATTGCGATTGAGAAGATAAGACTTGAATAAATTTTGGTCATGTCTGTTAGGGGTTTAAGTTAACTTTATTGAAGTTGTTTAAACCCGCTCACAATAAAAATTTAGACAAGTTTAAATCGCTTCACCAACTTTATAACAATAAAGCCTGCGAGTTGTTTCTATTCAAACGCCGAATTAACAGGTTACCTCGTCGGGAGGGCGCGATATACCTGCTCAAACAAGCGAGGACGTATGTTCAATTTTGAAAATGCGGCATTATCGCGGGTGGGATTGACACGATTGGTGAGAAAAATGAAAATCAAATCATTTTCGGGGTCAACCCAAAAGCAGGTGCCGGTGAATCCCAAATGCCCGAACGTGGATGGTGAAGCCAGTTCTGTGGTCGGCGATGATTGCGGTTTATCGACATCAGGCTTGTCAAACCCGAGACCGCGGCGGCAACTGGGGCTTTTTCCTGTGGTGAACAGCTTGACTGTGGGTTCCGACAAAACACGGGTACCGCCGTAAGTGCCGCCGTTAAGCCACATCTGGCAGAGCTTGGCGAGATCGTCGGCGGTCGAAAATAGGCCCGCGTTGCCCTGCACGCCCCCCGACATATTAGCGAGTTCGTCATGCACATAGCCGCGGAGAGTCTGACGGCGTAGGAAGGTGTCATGCTCGGTCGGCGAGATCTCAGCCGAGTTAAATCCGTTGTCAATTGGCCTATAGGAGGTATGCGACATTCCGAGTGGAGTGAAAATGCGCCGGGCCACCCAACGGTCATGCTCCATGCCGGTTAATCTCTGCTCCATATCGGTGAGTAATGCGAAATTAAGGCAACTGTAGTTGTATTTATTGCTGGGACGCAACTTGGCACTGTAGATGCGGTTCATTATTGTGTCGTAAGCTGCTCTACCTACAAAAATACCTTTGGCCGCTTCAATCGGAGTGGAGGCCGAGTGACGTGGCGAGGTTATGTCGCGGCGCAATCGGGCCGATGCGTTGCCGTAAGCCTTATTGGCTATCTTGATTGGGTTTGCGGCTGTTTTCCTCGCGGAGATGAGTTGTCCCGAATAGCTCGCTGTGTCCATCATGGTCTGGAACATATTGAGCGAGGCAGGCATTCCCGATTCATGGTAGAGCAATTGCTTAACGGTTATCCCCTCTTTGTCATTGTTTTTTAGCCCGGGGATATGTTTCGATGCTCGGTCGTCGAGCGAGAACAGTTTGTCGTCATAAGCCGCCATCACTCCGGGAAGTGTTCCTGCAGCCTTGGATACTGATGCGAGATCATAGATTGTCCCGTCGGTCACAGGAGCGCGATGCAGGTAATCGAGCGTGCCATAGTTTTTATTGATCATGACGTTTCCACCTTTGGCGACAAGAACTTGACAACCGGGAAACGCTTTGGTGCGCAACCCCGTCTTGACGAGCGCATCAATGCTGTCTGTAAGCCAAGCCTGCAATCCCTCCATCACGGGGGATGTATAGCCGAGACGGTTTTTCGACAGTTTGACCCCGGTGCCCATAGGAGCGATACCTTTGAGATTGACCGGCAATCGTCCTGTGACATTTATTCCCCCGAAAATGGCTTGTGCGGCATACTCCCGTGTATAAGGGGTGTCATCGTAGGCTATTACCAATGTCTTGGTGTGTTGTAGTGATGCCGAAAATTTAGCCATTTTGTACGGGTTGACAAAGAACACCGGTATCAGGTTCTTCACCGAATGCAATTGCGACAATAGCTGGCGGGTCGAAGCGTGGTCATTGAAAATACCCACTATGACTATGTCGTGTTTCTTGATTTGCGAGATTTTGGTCGACGAGAAAGCAGTCCCGTCGCTCGCGTAATTGTCCACTCCCGCATACTTGGCGCAATATCTTGAGAATGTATTGTCGGCGGCCGCGCCGAGGCTGACAACGGCTATCGACTTATCGGCGAGGTCGCTGATGGGAAGCAAGTCGGCATCGTTGCGTACGACGGTCATTGACGCTGCGGCCAAACGTCGGTTGACGGCATCGGCTTGGGTTGAGTTAATCGCCCTCTCGAGACCTTGGCGTGCAATCGTTGACGGAGTGGACAGTCCGAGCGCATATTTGTAGGCGAGCATTTTGCGGCAACGATCATCAATAGTCTTTTGGCTGATGAGTTTATCGTGTATGGCTTTCTCGATAGCCTTGATATCAGAAGCCGGATGATCCGACCCGAGAAGCACATCTGCCCCGGCGAGCAGAGCCGCTACACATTTATTTCGATTGGAGGCGGCCCCTTTCATAGCCAGGGCATCGGTAAACAGAAGTCCGTTGAACCCCATGCGTTCTTTAAGCAGCCCTGTCGTGATTTTATTGGAAAGGGATGCAGGAGTGTCTGAGGCATCTAAAGCCGGGACGTTAAGGTGTCCCACCATGACACCGTCAAGCCCCTCGTCGATGTAGCGTTTGAATGGGAGCAGATCGGTTGAATCGAGATGTTTCCGATCATGGTTAACAGTGGGGAGCGTTTTATGAGAATCGGTCGAAGTGTCACCGTGACCGGGGAAATGTTTCCCCACGGCCATAACCCCTCCATCCTGAAGACCTTTGGCATAGGCTATTCCAAGCGATGCGACCTTTGATGGGTTTTCTCCGAATGAGCGATAGCCTATCACGGGATTTGCGGGGTTGGAATTTACATCGAGCACCGGAGCGAAATTGACGGATATGCCCATTAGACGGCACTCGCGGGCTACTTCCCGGCCATAGTCATACAATAATCGTTCGTTAGCAATAGCGCCTAAACCCATATTATGAGGAAAGCGAGGTGTGTCTTTCACTCTCATTGACAACCCCCATTCTCCGTCGAGAGTCATCAGGAGCGGAACCGATGAAAGCGACTGGGCATATGAGGTCATGTCTGCAAACTGCGCTATCGTCCCTGCACTGAACAGCAAACCGCCGACATGATTGCTGCCGACAAGAAGTTTTATGGAATTGCGGCTCATCTCCCCCGACGCCGGATTGACAACCGGGACAAACAGTTGGGCAATCCTGTCGCGCGGCGACAATGTGTTATAGACCGAATCGACCCAACGGCGACCGGCATCTGTATCGGCCCTCCGCAATAGAGACGGCTCAGCCGCATAGGTAAAAAAATGCGCCGCAAGACACAGCAATGAGAGCGGAAAAAGGCGTTTCATAATCGTTTAACTTAGTGGTGCATACGTTGGGTTGAGTCTATTTTAACTTTTTTCCCCTTGTTGGTGATGCGGAACCAGTCGATAAGATCGTCATAAAGCACGCTGTCACTGCGGGAAATAACCTTGCCTCGGGTCAGTGGTTCCATATAGTCGCCCCCGTTGGCTAAATAATCGATGGTTGCGAGCCTGTATGTCCTTTCCGGATCTATGGGCTTACCGCCAATCATAATAGACGTGCACCTGCCATCAGAACCCATTGTCGCATTGACTTCACGGCTCACACCGTCGCCGCCCCTGATACCCATGATGTCTATGGCCTCCTTGAGATCACTGCCCTTTATGTCCATGACTAACACCGAGTTGTTGAAAGGCATCATCATCATTATCATACCCTCTGTGACAGATCCCTTCGGCAGACTGCGGCGTATACCGCCCTTGTTGACAATGGCAAGGTCAACAGTTTTGTCGCTTATGCCGTCTCCCCGGCTTTTCACAAAATCACTGACGAGATTGAGCAACGGAGCTTCATCGTTTTTAAGGGCTACAGGCGTTGAGCCGATCTTAACATTCATAAGAGAGTCAACTCCCTGACGATATGGCTTCAACATTTCGCCCCATGCCGGATTAATGCGTGAATCAAGCCGTGAATCGACAGGAATCACGCGGTAATCGATTTTGCCTTTGTCAAAATCAATCACACTTTCGCCGAGATATTGGCCTGATTTCCCCACTTGGGCCACTACGACAGTGTCACCGATGGCATTGACTACTTTTGACCGATATTTGCTGCCTGTATCGGCCGGATTTATAAGCGTATGCGAATGGCCTCCTATGATGAGGTCGATATCTTCGCTTTGGCGTGCGAGATCAACGTCTCCAGGTCCGGGTATCGGCTCATAGCCTATATGGGTGACAGCGACAACAGCGTCTGCCCTCTCATTATGCTTCAGATGCCACGCCGTGGCGTTGGCGGCTTTTATCGCATCAAGATACTTGACACCGTCATAATTACCCTCGGCAATCATCCCTTTAGGGTCAAGATTCACCCCTATGAATCCCACTTTTTTGTCACCGACTTTCTTGATGTAATATGGTTGGAAAAAACGGTCAAGCACACTCCCTTTCAGATCATAGTTGGTAGTGATCCATGTTGCGCTGTCGGCTTCGATATTTTTGGCAAGAGCGTCTACACCGTTATCGAAATCATGGTTTCCGAGTATGGCGAGATCATATCCTAAAAGGTTCATCATCTTATGCTCGGTCTCACCTCCGTACAGATTGAAAAACAGCGTGCCTTGAACGGCATCGCCGGCATCAACTAACATTACATTTGGTTCTGCGGCTCTTACACTGTCGATGAGCACCTTACGGCGGAACACACCACCCTTTCCGTTGTCGAGCGGATCAATCTGGCTATGTGTATCGTTGGTGTGGAGCAATACAAGTCGCTCGCCGCGGGCTGCGACACTCATTGATGTTGCAATGAAAGCAACAGCTAATGACTTCAGTATGAATTGTTGCATATCAGGGTTAGATGTTGTGTTATGCTACGAAGATACGAAAAACGAGCTAATAAACCAACAACTTACAAACCCACAGGTCGTCCGATGAAAAATAACGATCACATCTATCAATTCTCAATAGGCTACAAGACAGACACATACAAAACATCCAGTAAAATATCCTCTAAAAAGTTTTGCCGAATAAATAATTTACCTTAACTTTGCACTCGCAATCCAAAACAAGGATGGCTCCTTAGCTCAACTGAATAGAGCATCTGACTACGGATCAGAAGGTTACAGGTTTGAATCCTGTAGGAG
>CANQQE010000003.1 GCA_947625935.1 uncultured Muribaculaceae bacterium
TTTAGCCTGCTTAAACTATAAAAAGAACCATAAAAAGAACTATAAAAAGAGACTGCCCAAACTTGTTAGACAGTCTCCTACCGGGCAATAGCCCCATGATGGGTGGCGGTGAAGCAGGGGTGTCGTGATGGGTGGCGGTCGATTGTCGGCGAAAAAAACTGTGATAAAGTCGTTATATTTTTGTTGGCTGAGAAAGTTTCACTATTTTTGTGTGTCGTAAGCGTTTATTCAGAATGCTGCAGGGTTTCGTGCATGGCCTTGTGAGAAATAAGGACTGATTGATTAAACGCGTAATGTAAATCAATACCTGTTGAAATAGATGAAAATAATAGCTGAAAGTAGTTCCACCCGCACAGAATGGACGCTCGTTGACGGCGCGACGATAGTCGAGCACGCGTTTACCGAGGGGCTTAATCCTTATTTCCAGAGCCGCCGCGAAATCAGCCATAGCATCAGATTGGAGTTGCCCGACGCGTTTTTCAGAAAACGTTGGGAGCACGTTTATTTCTATGGGGCCGGGTGTGCCAATGTGGAAAAGAACAAAATCATGGAGTCGTCGCTTGTGGCCCAGTTCAAGACTCCTGTTACGGTGGAGAGTGACCTTCTGGGTGCTGCACGCGGCCTTTTGGTGCGTCAGCCCGGATTGGCCTGTATCTTAGGTACCGGTTCCAACTCCTGTATGTATGACGGTAAGACGATAGTCGCCAATGTCAAGCCTGCGGGCTTCATACTCGGCGATGAGGGTTCGGGCGCGAATTTGGGGAAAATCTTTGTGGCTGATTGTCTGAAGGGTATAGCTCCGAAGCAGCTTGTCGAGGAGTTTTATGATAAGTACCGCATCACGAGCGATAATGTGATGGATGCCGTCTACACCGATCCATTGCCCAACCGCTCGCTGTCGACCTATTCGTTTTTCCTGTCGGAGCATCTTGACAACGAGTATGTGTATCAACTGGTCTATACCGCATTCATGCAGTTTTTCACCCGTAACATAGCTTCGTATGATTACAAAGGGGTGCCTATCTGCTTTGTGGGGTCGACGGCTTGTAACTATTCGGACGTGCTCAGGCGCGTGGCTTCGGATTTCGGAGCTGAGATTTCAATGATAGTGCGTTGCTCGATGCCCGGCCTTGTGGAGTACCACTCGACAGATGCTGCGGAAAGATGATGTGGGATGTTTATATCTGAAAAAATATATTTAAATATTAAATATTGTTGAATTTGGCTTAATGAGGGGTTAAAACAGTAGTTTTATCAAAAGGTTTATATTAACTTTGTCGAATACCAATTTGCCTTTTGCATAAAACACAGTTTGATGACCTTAAAACATTCAATTCTTACGATCGGAATCGCGCTCAGCGCAACCGCACACGGTGGAGGCTTGGACGGTTTAACGTTCAACCGTCCGACCGAGAGTGTGGCGTTTGTCGCGCGCGTCGGTGAGCCATCGGCCCCCAAGGGGCTTGATGGTAAGAATATCGCTGTGTGGCAGAGTCACGGGTGGTATTTTGAGCCGAAGCTGAACCGCTGGGAGTGGCAGCGGGCGCGTATATTCCAGACAGTAGAAGACCTCTATACACAAAGTTACGTTATCCCTTACCTGATGCCGATGCTTGAGAACGCCGGGGCGTATGTGATGAGTCCCCGCGAGCGCGACACGTCGGTCTTCGAGGCTGTAGTGGACAATGACGGGGGTCTGTCAACGGGCCGTTACACGGAGAGCAACGCCGTGAATCGTTGGGCTGACACGGGGATGAAGGGGTTCGCTTATAAGAAATCGCCGCTTAAAAACGGAGACAATCCCTTTACTGACGGTAGTTCGCGCCGTGTCGCCGCAGTCGGCGACCGCAGCGGAGCGTCGACGGCAGTCTGGTCGGCCGATATTCCCGCCGCCGGGGATTACGCGGTCTATGTGTCGTATGCGACACTACCTAACAGCGTCGATGACGCACATTATACGGTCAATACCGCCGCGGGGCCAAAAGAGTTCAGGGTCAACCAGCGTATGGGTGGCGGAACGTGGGTCTATTTAGGGCATTTTCCGCTGTCGGCGGGTAGTGATCTCCCGATAGTGGAATTGACAAATGTTTCGTCGGGGGATGGGGTCGTAACCGCGGACGCCGTCAAAATCGGCGGCGGCATGGGGAATGTGGCCCGCATCGTCAAGGAGCCTCTTGACGATATCGACTATCAATATGTGGTGAGCGGCTATCCCCGTTTCACCGAGGGTGCGCGCTATTGGTTGCAATGGGCGGGCGTCCCGGACAGTGTCTATACCCCGTCGGGGAATGTCAATGACTATACCGACGACTATAAGTGCCGCGGGGAATGGGTCAATTATCTCGCGGGCGGTTCCTCGGTGCTTCCCGGCCGCAAGGGCCTCAATATCCCGATAGACTTGTCGTTAGCTTTTCATTCCGACGCCGGCACGACCCGCAACGATTCAATCATAGGCACGTTGGGCATCTATTTCACCGACAAGGGGGGAAAATATGCCAACGGAACAGACCGCAAGGTTTCGGGTGTGCTGACAGATATGGTCATGTCGTCGATAGTCAATGATGTCAGAGCCACTTATGAGCCTAAGTGGACCCGCCGGCAGATGTGGGACAAGAGCTACTATGAGGCGCGTGTGCCGGAGGTGCCAGCGATGTTGCTCGAACTGTTGTCGCATCAGAATTTCGCCGACATGAAATATGGGCTTGACCCGGGTTTCCGTTTCACGGTGAGCCGCGCCATCTATAAGGGTATGCTGCGTTTCCTCGCCGAGCGTGACGGGCGCCCCTATGTGGTGCAGCCGTTGCCGGTGGGAGGAATGGAGATTGCCGTAGCGGGCGACGGGATTTACCGTCTCTCGTGGAAGGCGACCGTCGACAGCCTTGAACCGTCGGCAATGCCGACACGCTATATCGTTGAGGAGCGCGTGGGCAACGGCGCTTTCCGCCGCGCCGCCGAGGTCGATACCGAGGCATGGGCGTTCAGCGTCAAAGATGATGAAATCCATTCATTCCGCGTTGTCGCCGTCAATGACGGGGGCCGCAGCTTCCCGGGGGAGACGCTCGCCATGTGCGCGTGGCCGTCGGACAAGACCCCGGTGCTTATAGTGAACGGTTTCACCCGCATCTCAGGACCGGATACGTTTGATTCGGGGGATATAGCGGGCTTTTATGACGCCCGTGACCACGGGGTGCCGTATATCCGCGACATAAGTTTCATCGGCTCGCAGTTTGAGTTCAGGCGGGATATCCCGTGGATGGATGACGACGCTGCCGGATTCGGGGCGAGCCGCGCCAATTATGAAACGGAAGTGATCGCCGGAAACACGCTGGACTATGTGCTGACCCACGGTGAAGCTATCCGCGCCGCAGGTTATCCGTTTATCTCCATGAGTCTTGAAGCCTATATGGACAGCCGTCCGCAACCATCGGTGGGTGTGCTTGACCTGATTCTGGGCAAGCAGAAGGAGATTGTCGCAGGTCGCGGTGTTTATGGGTCGCGCTACAAGACATTTCCGCTCGCGCTACAAAACAAGCTGACGGAATTTTCAAAATCGGGCGGCGACATATTTGTCACAGGCTCATACATAGCAAGTGATTTGTGGGACAATGACCTGTCATCGCCTGAAGTCAAGAAGGCCGACCAGGCATTCGCCGCCGATATTTTAGGATATAAATGGAGGGTCGGACAGGCTTCGGTTACCGGGGGTGCATATCAGGTGCCGACCCGCTTCAAGTCGTTCGGGTCGGGGAGGTATGAGTTCAGCAACACGCTTAACGCCGACTGCTATGCCGTCGAGTCGCCCGATTCGTTCTATCCCGCCGACAAAACCGTGGGCTGCACCTTCATGAGGTACACGGAAAACAACCTCATAGCGGGGACCGCATTGGACGACGGCGTACGCAAGGTTGTGGCTATCGGCTTCCCGTTTGAGACCATAAAATCGCGTGACGAGCGCAACAATCTGATGAGGCAGGTTCTGTCGTTTTTCTCGTCGGCCCACCGCTCGAAGGTTGTGAGCCCGAATGATGGCTCCAAAGTCGGCAAAACGTCGAAAGGGGCGAAGTCAAAATCAAAAAAGAAGAAAAAGAAAAAATAAATAATCAAACTTTAAACAATTATCATGATGGACGCTATTATCACCTGTTTCATCCCATATGCCGACGCATCGCAGGCGCAAGGCACAGTAGCACAGCTCAAAGAATCGGCTTTAGTGGACAAAATATACCTGTTGACCACGGATTCGGCTACCACGCCTATAGACGGGTGCGAGCTGATTGTCATCGACACGCTCAACAGCTCGGCCACGATGAAAAAAATAGCAGAAGCCTCAACGGGTAAATATACCCTGCTTTACACGAAACATAACCAACTCGTTCTGGGCTACCTGTCGCTCGAGCGTTTCGTAGCCTTAGCCGAGGATTCAATGGCCTCCATGCTTTATGCCGACCACTACGCCGTGGCCGATGGCAAGCGCGTGAACGCTCCCGTTATCGACTATCAAACGGGTTCGCTTCGCGATGACTTCGATTTCGGGTCGCTGCTGTTCATCTGCACCCGTTGCCTGAAAGCCGCCGCTGCCGGCATCGACAAAGAATATAAGGCCGCCGGACTCTATGACTTGCGCCTAAGGCTGTCGCGCCAGGCTCCGATAGTCCACATCAACGAATACCTCTATGACGATGTAGAGCTTGACAATCGCTGCAGCGGAGAGAAAATATTTGATTATGTAGACCCTAAGAACCGCGGCGTGCAGATAGAGATGGAGGAGGCTTGCACCGCACATCTCAAAGCCGTCGGGGGCTACCTTGAGCCGGTGTTTGAGAAGATAGATTTCAATCAGGGTGACTTCGAGTATGAGGCATCGGTGGTGATTCCCGTGAGGAACCGCGTGCGCACCATCCGCGACGCCATCGAGTGTGTCCTCGCCCAAAAGACCGATTTTCCATTCAACCTGATTGTCGTGGACAATCACAGCACCGACGGCACGACAGAGGCGATAGATGAGTACAAGGATGACCCGCGTCTGATACATATCGTCCCCGAACGTAAAGACCTCGGCATCGGGGGTTGCTGGAATGTCGGGGCGCATCACCCCAAGTGCGGCAAGTTTGCCGTCCAGCTTGACAGCGACGACGTTTATGCCGACGAGAATACGCTCGCAACCGTTGTCAAGGCTTTCCATGAACAGAACTGCGGCATGGTTGTGGGTACCTATATGCTCACAGACATAAACAAGCAGATGATTCCGCCGGGTGTCATCGACCACAAGGAGTGGACTCCTGAGAACGGTCGCAACAACGCCTTGCGCATCAACGGGCTTGGCGCGCCGCGCGCTTTCTATACCCCTCTGCTGCGCCGTCTGCCGATACCCAACACAAGCTATGGGGAGGACTACGCAGAGGGATTGGCCGTGTCGCGTAACTATCAGATAGGCCGCATCTGGCATCCCATCTATCTTTGCCGCCGCTGGGAAGATAACTCGGACGCCGTGTTGGACCGCAACAAAATGAACGCCAACAATCTCTATAAAGACCGCATACGCACCTGGGAGCTTCAGGCCCGTATATCAAAAAACAAGCGTGATGGCAAGTAAAAAGTTACTTCACGACGTAGAGAAGCTGATAGCGTCGCAGCTCGTAGAGTGGCCGCAGGCGGCAGATAACTACAAGGCTCTCGCCGGAGTTAAGGTGAAGACGCTCGATGTCGACGGGATGAAGGTCAAGGTGCAGTTCAACCCCGCCAGGATAGTGTCGTCGTCGGCCAAAGTCGACGCGAAATCGCTCAAAGAGCGCAAATGCTTCCTATGCGAGGCTAACCGCCCCGCAGTGCAGTCGGGGATAGAGTGGTGCGACTATGTGGTCTTGATCAACCCGTTCCCTATTTTCCCTCGTCATCTCACCATCCCGGACCGAAGCCATGTGGACCAGCTAATCAAAGGCCGCGTGGCCGATATGATGAGGCTGGCTTGTGAACTTGAGGGTTACACGGTGTTCTACAACGGCCCGAAATGCGGGGCTTCGGCACCCGACCATATGCACTTTCAGGCTGGAAATTCGGATTTCCTGACCCTTGCCGATGCGCTGAAAATCAGTTCCCGCAATCCTATCATCGTGGACAGACGCGGCAATCTGTCGGCTCTACGCGGGTTACCGCTAAATATGTTTCTGATCAGCGCGATTGATTTCGAGTATGGCCAGAAGCTGTTTGACCGACTGTATGACGCGCTGCCTGTGCCGGCGGGTGAGGCGGAACCGATGATGAATCTATTGTGTTTCAAGCAGGGTGACACGGTCAACCTGGCTGTCATACCCCGCAAACGCCACCGTCCGTCGTTCTACGGGACAGAGGGGGAGGGGTGTATGCTGCTCAGCCCGGCCTCGGTCGATATGGGTGGAGTGTTTATCACACCGCTCGAAAAAGATTTCAAACGCATGGACGCCGATTTGGTCAGAAAGATATATGATGAGCTATGCTTGGACCTCCATGATGTGGCCGATATTGTCGACAGACTGAAATCTAAAATGTAAAATAGTTCAATAAGAAAGATAATCGGACAGGATAGAATGGAAGAACCTAAGATAAAGGTCGGTATAGTCAGCGGGGCTGAGATAAAGTTTTCGCTGCTCGGCGGCTTCAGCCATGAGGGGTCGGAAGTCGGCGGCGAAATGGTTGCCCGGTTTGAGGATGGAGGCATCACCATCGGTGGTGACCACCGTTGCGATTTCATGTTTGAGCCATCGTCGGAGGACTCTCTGATAGAGCTGCGCGACGTGACCATAGGGGTCAACTTCCATTGGGAACGCCGCGAGACACAACTGTTTACCGGCGCACTCCACCTGATCGCCGAGGATGGGAAAGTCACGGCCGTCAACGTGCTCCCGCTTGAGGATTATCTGCGCAGTGTCATCTCGTCGGAGATGAGCGCGACGGCATCGCTTGAGCTGCTGAAGGCCCACGCCGTCATATCGCGCAGCTGGCTTCTCGCCCAAATCGAGAAGCGAAACCGGGGCGCGGAGGATAGCCATTGCGATCACATCGCCCCAGAGAGCAGCGACACGGAAGAGCTGATCAGGTGGTATGACCGCGAGGATCATAAGAATTTTGATGTGTGCGCCGACGACCACTGCCAGCGTTACCAGGGGGTGACGCGCCAGACTACCCCTGCAGTGGCGGAAGCCGTCGACGCTACCCGCGGGGAGGTGCTACAGTATCAGGGGGAGCTTTGCGACGCACGTTTCTCCAAGTGCTGCGGCGGCGTTTTCGAGCGTTTCGAGAATTGCTGGGAGGTGGTCGAGCATCCTTACCTTCAACCGCGGCGCGACGGCGAGAACAGCGAGGAATTTCCCGACCTTACAATCGAAAGAAACGCCGAGGAATGGATTCTGGGCCGTCCGTCAGCATTTTGTGATACCGTCTCGAGGGAGATACTCGGCCAGGTGCTTAACAATTATGACCAGGAGACCACCGATTTCTACAGGTGGCAGGTCAGCTACACCCAGGATGAGCTCTCGGAACTGATAAGGAACAGGTCGGGAATCGACTTTGGGCGTATAAAGGACTTAGTCCCCGTGAGCCGCGGCACTTCGGGCCGATTATGGAAACTTGAAATAGTCGGGACCAAGCGTTCGCTGGTGATCGGCAAAGAGCTTGAGATACGCCGCACGTTATCACCGTCGCACCTGTACAGCTCGGCGTTTGTAGTGGAAAAATCCGCGCCTGACGCTGACGGAATCCCATCGAGGTTCACCCTGCATGGCGCGGGGTGGGGGCACGGGGTCGGCCTATGCCAGATAGGTGCCGCCGTCATGGGCGCCAAGGGTTATGGCTACCGAGAAATTTTGTCGCACTATTTCATAGACGCAGAGTGCAGCCGCCTCTATTAACTTTAAAATCTAAAACCAATCACCGTAAATCACCGCAATGAAATCAACAAAAAAACGTTCGCCGTGGGCATGGATTCCCACTCTTTACTTCGCGCAGGGTCTTCCCTATGTCGCCGTGATGACAATCTCGGTCATCATGTACAAGCGTCTGGGGATATCCAACACTGACATCGCCCTGTACACGGGATGGCTCTATCTCCCTTGGGTAATCAAGCCGTTCTGGAGCCCGTTTGTGGACATCATACGCACCAAACGCTGGTGGACTCTGTCGATGCAGTGGATTCTGGCGTTCGCTCTTGCGGGTATCGCCTTCACCATCCCGACGCCGTTTTTCTTTCAGGTCACGCTCGCCATATTCTGGTTGGTGGGTTTCACTTCGGCCACCCACGACATCGCGGCCGACGGCTACTATATGCTTGCACTGACGGAGCATGAGCAGTCGCTCTACGTCGGGATACGCTCGACATTCTACCGCGTGGCTACCGTGGCCGGCCAGGGTCTTCTGGTGATTATCGCCGGACTGATCGAGACAAATTCGGGTCTGGCTCCCGTGGACATGAGTGTCAACGCCAACCCGGAAGTGGAATGGTCGCCGAACACACTGACGGCTATAGCGTCAACGCCGGCGGATGATGCGGGGGAGGTGCAATTTCTCTACACCCATCCACGGGCCGATGTCGCCACCAAAGCTCCGGCAACCGTAGCATTAAACATCAACGGGGCCGACACGGTGATTCCGTTCAGAGCGTATGCCGCCATGATGCGCGACTCAGTGGCCATGATGAACGAGGCCAACGGTTTTGTAGTGGCCGAGCGTAAAGCCGACAAGCCTACAGAATCAACGCAGTCTGAGGCCGGGGGATGGCTGAGCAATCTCGGCGACAGCTTCACCAACTGGGTGAGGGATAACTTCGGCGAGGAGCGCGAGGCTGTAGACGAGGTGCCCAACAATTTCGCCATCGCTGGCGTGAGACTGAACAAGGCACCCGCCGACGGGGAGACCTATATACTTAACGTGACTTACAAGGAGGGAGACCAAAGCGTCAAACTCGAACAAAACAAACTCTCCACTCGCTTTGAGTTCAATAAGGACAACTGGGACAAGACCGCCTATCTCTACTATGAGATAGACCATAAACTCACGTCGGCGGCCACCGCCACTTTCACCGGGGCATCGGGCAATATACCGTTCGCATGGCTTGTCGTGTTTCTGACGCTGTCGATATTTTTCTTCGCTGTGGCATTTTATCACAGTTGGGTGCTGCCGCGGCCCGCGAGTGACGGCAACCGAGAGAACGGCGCATCGGCCGGCTCGATTTTCCGTGAGTTCATAGAGACGTTCCGCACTTTCTTCCAGAAACCTCAGGCTTGGGTGGCTATCGCGTTCATGCTTCTCTACCGCCTGCCTGAAGCGCAGTTGGTGAAACTTATCAACCCGTTCCTTTTAGACCCGATCGACAAGGGTGGTCTGGGTCTTACCACGAGTCAGGTGGGTTTCGTGTATGGCACCGTGGGCATCATCGGTCTCACGATCGGCGGTATCATCGGCGGCATCGTGGCCGCCCGCGGCGGTCTGAAAAAATGGTTGTGGCCCATGGCATGGAGTATGTCGCTGACCTGTCTGACATTTGTGTATCTGAGCTATTTCCAGGATCACTCGCTGTTGACGGTGAACATCTGCGTGTTCATAGAGCAGTTTGGCTACGGGTTCGGATTCACGGCCTATATGCTTTATCTGATATATTTCTCGGAAGGGAAGTACAAGACGGCTCACTATGCCATCTGCACCGGTTTCATGGCACTCGGCATGATGCTGCCGGGCATGGCCGCGGGTTGGCTGCAGGAGACAATAGGGTATCTGCATTTCTTTATCTGGACGATGATCTGTTGCGCCGCCACCATCGGGGTGTGCGCGTTCCTGAAAATCGACCCCAATTTCGGCCGCAAGGTCGAGAAGTGACCGCAAGTACATAATATTCAAACAAAACAGAGAAAACAGCAAAAATGATGAAACTGAAAAATATATTTATGACCGCCGCCTCGCTGGCGATAGGAATGATGACGATGACCGCGCAGGTGAAACCGGGTATAGAGGTGCTTCGCGACAATGGCTTCGCCTCGCTCCAAGGGAAACGGGTGGGGCTCATCACGAACCCAACGGGGATCGACAACAATTTCAAATCGACTGTCGACATACTCCATGAGGCCCCCGGGGTCAAACTCACCGCACTGTTCGCCCCTGAGCATGGCGTGAGGGGCGATGTTCACGCCGGAGACAACGTGGAGAATATGGTTGACGCCGCCACCGGCGTCCCGGTCTACTCCATATTCGGGAAGACCCACAAGCCTACGCCCGAGATGCTAAAAGATGTGGATGTGCTGATATATGACATCCAGGATATAGGCTGCCGCTCCTACACATTCATCTCGTCGATGGGTGAGGCTATGGACGCTTGCGCCGAGCTTGGGAAGGATTTCATGGTGCTCGACCGCCCGAATCCCGTGGGTGGCAACAAGGTGGAGGGTAACCTCGTGGAGAAAGGGTATGAGTCATTCGTCAGCCGTTTCCCTATCCCTTATCTCTATGGGCTTACGCCCGGCGAGCTGGCCATGTATCTCAACGAGGAGGGTCTGCTCGACAGCGGCAAGAAAGTGAATCTTGAGGTTGTCCCCATGGAGGGCTGGACCCGCGACATGACTTTCGCCGAGACCGGTATGCCTTGGGTGCTTCCGTCGCCTCATATCCCTAACGCGGAGATAGGGCTGCTTTATCCCGTGACCGGCATACTCGGCGAGCTTTATTGTATGTCAATCGGGGTTGGATACACGCTTCCGTTCAAGTTGGTGGCCGCGCCATGGGTCGACGGTCAGGAGCTTGCGCGCCGTCTCAACGCACTGAAACTACCGGGCCTTTATTTCCGTCCAATTTCAGTCAAGCCGTTCTATTCGACGTTCAAAGGTGAAAACATATCGGGTGTGGAAATCTACATCACCGACAAGGAATCGGCCCCGCTATCGCTGACCCAATTCTACATCATGCAGGAACTGGCTCAGATGTATCCCGACAAAAAACCGTTTGAAATCTGCGACAGCAAGCGATTCTCGACCTTTGACAAGGTGACGGGTTCGCCCGAAATACGCAAACGTTTCACAAAGAACTATAAGGTGGACGACATCTTCGACTACTGGACTAAAGATGACGCTAAATTCAAAATGAAGAAGTCGCGCTACCATCTTTATAAATAATGGCAATCAAACCTAATCATGATTCGTAGAAATTGCTAATGGATAAAAAGTATAAATTGTTTTTGGAACGCATCGGTGAGTTTGTGGATTCAGAGAGAGTCTACACTGATGACTTGCGCTGTCTTGCGTGGGGCACCGATGCGGGATTCTACCGTCTGATTCCCAAAATTGTTGTGCGTTCGGTCGATGAGACCGAGGTTTCGCGGTTGTTGGCAACCGCATCGGGGCTTGGCCTTGCGGTTACATTCCGCGCCGCAGGTACGAGCCTGTCAGGACAGGCCATTAGTGATTCGATTCTGATTGTGGCCGGGAAGAACTGGGAAAGGTACACGATAGCGCCCGACGGGTTGACGATAACGATGCAACCGGGCATAATAGGGGCGCGTGTCAGCCAGTATCTCGCCCCTTACGGGCGTATCTTCTCGCCCGATCCGGCATCAAAAAATTCGGCGATGGTTGGTGGTATCGTAATCAACAACGCTTCGGGCATGAATTGCGGCACGCACGCCAACAGCGACAAGGTCGTAGAGTCGATGCGCATAGTTCTCGCCGACGGTGCTGTAGTCGATACCGGCGACGCGTCCTCGCGGGAGGAATTTCGCAAGTCGCACCCGGAGTTCATAGCGTCCATAGAGGAAATGCGCGACGACATCAGAGCCGACAAAGAGCTTGTGGACCGCATCAATTATAAATACAGCATCAAGAATGTCACGGGCCTGAATCTGCTTCCGTTCGTGAGATATGATGACCCGTTTGATATCATGGCCCATTGCATGGTGGGCTCGGAGGGTACGCTCGCGTTTATGAGTGAGGTTACAGCCCGGACTGCCCATTTGTATCCCTGCTCGGCCAGCGCGATGCTTTATTTCGATGACATCCGCACGGCCTGCGAGGCGGTGGTGGCGATGAAGAAAGGCCCAGTCCACGGGGCGGAGCTGCTCGACAAAAAATCGCTTTCGGCGGTAAACGACACTACCGGCGAGGGGCTTACGGCAATTTTGACAGAAACCAAGGCTGATAGCCCTGAGGAGCTGCAACGCAACATCGACGAGATTTTAGAGATTCTGAAACCGTTCAAGCTGTATACTCCGGCCCGTTTCACTTCTGACCCGAAAGAATATGGGAAGTACTGGAAGATACGCTCCGGCATTTTCCCCTCGGTCGGGGGTACCCGCCGTCTTGGCACGACGGTGCTGATAGAGGATGTGGCGTTCCATATCGAGGATTTGCCCGACGCCACGGCTGATCTTCAGCAATTGCTTATAGACTGCGGATATGACGATGCCTGCATCTATGGCCACGCGCTTGAAGGAAATTACCATTTCATCATAGCCCAGGGTTTTGAGACGCAAGATGATATCAAACGCTATCAGCAACTGATGAAATCGGTGGAAAAACTTGTGGTGGACAAGTATGACGGCTCTTTGAAGGCCGAGCATGGCACAGGCCGCAATATGGCACCGTTTGTCAAAAATGAATGGGGCACCACCGCATGGGAATATATGCGCCGGCTGAAGGATATTTTCGATCCCAAGCGGATACTCAATCCCGGTGTGATCTTCAACAACAATCCTAATTGTTATATCGTCGGCATGAAACCTATGCCGATGACCAATCCCAACGTGGACCGCTGCATCGAGTGCGGTTTCTGTGAGGTCAATTGTGTGAGCTGCGGTTTCACGCTCTCGGCACGCCAGCGCATAGTGGCGCAACGAGAAATCTCTCGCTTGAAAGCCACAGGTGAGGATGATGAGCGCCTACGTCGCCTTGAGAAGCAATTCCGTTTTTTGGGAGAGGAGAGTTGCGCCGGCGACGGGTTATGCAGCACTTCGTGCCCGATGGGAATCAATACCGCCGATCTGATACATGACCTTCGCAACGAACATCTGACCCGTGCGGGTTACATGATAGGGCGCGTTGCCGCCCGAGACCTGCGTGCTATCAAAGGGGTGCTTCGCCCCGTGCTGTCGATGGCTTCGGCGACCCGAAGCGTGATAGGAGACAAGGCAGTCACCGCGATAGGGAAGGGTCTGCATAAAATCGGCGCGCCCTTATGGACTCCTGCATTGCCGACAGCGGCTCACGCACCCAAGGCTGCCGGGGGCAGTGGTGATGTTTTGCCGCGTAAGGTGGTCTATTTCCCGAGTTGCATCAACCAGACTATGGGGGTAACTCCCCGGAAGGGGGAGAAACATCAGGAAAACTTGATGGCGGTGATAAAAAGGCTTTGCGCTAAAGCCGGGTATGAGATTGTTTTCCCCGAAGGTATGCAGCACCTCTGCTGTGGCATGATATGGGAAAGCAAGGGAATGCCTGATATCGCCGACTCAAAGCTCCGCGAATTGGAGCAGGCTTTGCTCGCAGCCTCGGAGGGCGGCAAATATCCCGTCATGTGTGACCAAAGCCCCTGTCTACACCGTATGCGCGACCATATAAAGTCTATGCCGCTTTATGAGCCTGTGGAGTTTATCAACGATTTTCTCGCCCCATATCTCACGTTCACTCCAATTAATGAGACGGTCGCCATCCACATAACCTGTTCAAGCCGACGGATGGGTCTTGCCGACAAGATGATAAATCTGGCCGGGAGGTGCGCTACCAAGGTCATTGTGCCGGCTGAGGTGGGCTGCTGCGGATTTGCGGGCGACAAGGGCTTCACGCTTCCTGAGCTTAACCGCTACGGGTTGCGCAAACTGCGCCCGCAGATTGTGGCCTCGGGAGCTACGCGGGGCTTTTCAAACAGCCGCACCTGTGAGATAGGTCTGACGACCAACAGCGGGATACCGTATCAGTCGATAGCTTATCTCGTTGATGAATGTACGGTAAGCAAAAAACAGTAATAGCCATGAATGAAACAAACAGTAAAACCAAAGCGAAACAGGGTGGCGGAAACCGCTTGCTCGCTCTCGACATATTGCGCGGCATCACCATAGCCGGGATGATTCTTGTGAATAATCCCGGCTCGTGGGGGCATATCTACGCTCCACTTGAACACGCGTCGTGGAACGGTCTTACGCCGACCGACCTTGTGTTCCCGTTTTTTATGTTCATAATGGGAATTTCCACATATTTCTCGCTTCGTAAATTCAACTTCGCCTGGAGCGGCCCGACATTATGGAAGATAGTGCGCCGCACGGTGGTCATCTTCGCCATAGGTCTTGCCATCGCATGGTTCAGCCTGTTCATGCGCGGCATAGTCAACGAGGCCACGTTCTGGGAGGCTGTGCTTAATTTTGACCATATACGCATACTCGGTGTGATGCCTCGGTTGGCCATCTGCTATTGCGCCGCGTCGCTTGTGGCATTGATTCTGAATCACCGTTATCTGCCGGGTTTTATCGTGCTTCTGCTTGTTGTCTATGCAGTTATACTGCTGACAGGCAACGGGTTTGAGTTTGCCGACCATAACGTTATCTCGGTTATCGACCGTAAGGTGCTCGGCCCTGACCATATGTATAAGGACACTATAGACGGCTTGACTCTCCATTTTGATCCTGAGGGTCTTCTTAGCACTATCCCTTCGATCGCCCATGTGTTGATAGGCTTTTGGTGCGGTATGCTTATCACCGGCACGCGCGACAATAATTCGCGCATCAACAAGCTGTTTATTTTGGGAACAATTCTTACCTTTGTCGGGTTTTTGCTCGACTTCGGGATACCCATCAATAAAAAAGTGTGGTCTCCGACTTTCGTATTGACCACCTGTGGGTTGGCTTCGAGCTTCCTTGGCCTGTTGATATGGATTATCGACATAAAAGGTAAAAAAGGATGGTGCCGTTTTTTTGAATCGTTCGGTATCAATCCGCTGTTCATGTATGTGCTTGGCGCCGTGGTGAGTATTTTGATTAGCAATATAAAGGTCAGTGACAAACTGTCGGTGAAAGGGTGGATCTACACCGAGCAACTCATGCCGATGTGTGGCGGTGACGCTACTTTGGCATCGTTGATATTCGCTCTCGGCTTTGTCTTTGTGATCTGGTGTTTCGGATATGTACTATATAAGAAAAAAATATATATAAAGATATGATACTAATAGCTGACAGTGGTAGCACCAAGATAGACTGGTGCCTTGTTGACGAGGGTAAAATCGTCAAACAGATTTTTACTTGTGGAATGAACGCCCTGCTATTGACCGAGGAGGAGATGGAGCTGCGCGTCGCGAGTGAGCTGGCTCCGCAAATCGCCGACTATTCGGTCGATGAGGTGTACTACTACGGAGCGGGATGCGTTAGCGATGAGGTGTGTGGCAATGTACGCCAAGCCATATCGAAGAGCATCAAGGCCGATATAATCGAGGTCCACACCGACCTTCTGGCCGCTGCCCGCGCTCTGTGCGGCCATCGCCCCGGCATCGCCTGTATTCTCGGCACCGGGTCCAACTCATGTTATTACGACGGTAACACCATAGTCGATAATGTGTCGCCATTAGGCTACATACTCGGCGACGAGGGTAGTGGCGCGGTTCTCGGCAAACTTCTTGTCGGCGATGTCCTTAAAAACCAGTTACCCCGCGAGCTGTGCAACAAGTTTCTCGCCCAATATGAGCTTGACCGCATGACCATAATACGCCGCGTTTACAAGGAGCCTCAACCCAACCGCTTCCTTGCATCGGTCAGCCGGTTCTTGATTGAGAACATCGAGGAGCCTTCAATCCATCGTTTGGTGCTCAACTCGTTTAAATCGTTTTTCGTTCGCAACATAGCCAACTACGCCGATTACCGCAACCATCAGGTTAACTTCGTAGGGTCTGTCGCCTATTTTTACCGCGATGTACTGAGTGAGGCCGCGTCGGCGATGGACTGCACCATAGGCACAATAATACAATCGCCGATGGAGGGCTTAGTCAAGTATCATTCCCAACACTAAACAACTGATATACTCGCTGAACAACACATTTAACTATAACACATCATGGCATTTGAAAAAATAAGTGAGCGTGCGTCGCTATATAACGATCTTGAGAAGAAATCGGTGAGCGAACTGCTCCATGACATAAACACCGAGGATAAGAAAGTGGCATTGGCCGTAGAGAAGGCAATACCCCAGATTGAGAAACTTGTGACGCAAATAGTGCAGCGCATGAAACGCGGAGGGCGCATTTTCTATATGGGCGCCGGCACCTCCGGCCGTCTCGGGGTGCTGGACGCATCGGAGATTCCGCCGACATTCGGCATGGATCCCTCGTGGGTTGTGGGGCTTATCGCCGGCGGCGACACCGCTTTGCGCAACCCGGTGGAGAATGCCGAGGATGATACCGAGCAAGGATGGAAAGACTTGCAGGAATTCGGGGTCAACGAACGTGACACCGTCATAGGTATCGCCGCTTCGGGGACTACCCCCTACGTCATCGGCGCGCTCAACACTTGCCGCGAGCATGGGATTCTGACCGCGGCTATAACCAGCAATCCCGACGCTCCTGTTTCGCACGCGGCTGACATCGCCATAGAGATGATTGTCGGCCCTGAATATGTCACCGGGAGCTCACGGATGAAATCGGGCACCGGCCAAAAAATGATTTGCAACATGATTACCACCTCTGTTATGATCCAGATGGGTCGCGTCAAAGGTAACAAGATGGTAAATATGCAATTGTCTAACGCCAAGCTCGTTGACCGCGGCACCCGAATGGTTTCAGAGGAGCTTGGCCTGCCTTATGATGAGGCCAAACGATTGCTGCTTATGCACGGTTCAGTTAAAAAAGCGGTTGACGCTTATCGCGAACATCAATAATAATGCCTAATTTTGCAATGAAAAAGATATTTTTAACCGCATTATCGCTTGTCGTTTCAATGATGGCTTTTGCCGATGAACCTTATAAATACAATGAGCTTTACTATCAGCGGGCGAGTCTGTTTGATAAACTTCCGGTGGAGGAGGATGACATTGTGTTTGTCGGCAACAGTCTGACTCAGATCTGTGAATGGCATGAGCTTTTCGGCAATCCCAAAATCAAAAACCGGGGCATCATAGGCGATGTAGTGCAGGGTATACGCGACCGCATCGACTGTGTTGTCAACGGACACCCCCGCAAGATATTCCTGCTATGCGGCACCAACGATGTGTCGCACAATCTCACCGCCGACTCAATCGCCACCGCTTTGGGTAATCTCATAGATTACATCAGGGTGTCGTCACCGCAGTCGAAGCTCTATGTCCAGTCACTGCTACCAGTCAACGATACCTTTGGCCGTTACAAGGCCATGACCGGTAAGAATCCGGTGATTCTCGACATCAACCGTCAATTGGCTGCAATGGCCAAGGATAAGGGTTTCACATGGATTGACGCTCATTCCATTTTCGCGGACGGAGAAGGGAATCTTGACCGCCGATATACCAATGACGGACTCCATGTGATGGGTGACGGCTATCTTCGTTGGCGCGACTTGCTATTGCCTTATATCAACGAGTAGAAATGAAAGATGAACCAAAATTAGAACTGATTCTCATAAATATCTCGGGTTATGACCGCCCGGGCGTTACATCGGCATTGACCGCGATTCTCGCGCGTTACGACGCCGCTATTCTCGACATAGGCCAGGCTGACATCCACCACACGCTGTCGCTTGGCATATTGTTCAAGACCTATAGCGATGTGTCGGGCGACATAATGAAGGACCTTCTGTTCAAAGCCTATGAGCTGAATGTCAAAATCCGTTTCACGCCAGTAGCAATCGACGAGTATAACCGCTGGGTTTCGCTACAGGGTAAAAACCGCTGGATCATAACCATCCTCGGCCGTCGCCTGACGGCGCGCCATATCGCTTTGGTCACCGATGAAATATGCCGTCAGAATCTGAACATCGACGGAATACAGCGTCTTACCGGCCGTCAGCCTCTGACCGATGCCGACACCCCCAAATCGAAATCGTGTGTGGAGTTTTCGGTCCGCGGCAATCCATTAGACCATCAGGCTATGCAGAAGCGTTTCATGCAGCTCGCTTCGGAGGGTGAGTTTGACATCTCTCTGCAGGAGGATACCCTCTACCGCCGTTGTCGCCGTTTAGTGTGCTTCGATATGGACTCCACGCTAATCGAGACTGAGGTCATCGACGAGCTTGCCGAGCGCGCCGGGGTGGGCGCCGAGGTGCGCGCCATCACCGAGCGGGCCATGCGCGGGGAGATAGACTTCTGTGAGAGTTTCACCGAGCGCGTCGCCCTGCTTAAAGGTCTTGACGAAAGCGTCATGAAAGAAATCGCGGAAAACCTTCCCATCACCGAGGGGGTGGAGCGCATGATGCAGGTGTTGAAACGCGCCGGTTACAAGACTGCGATACTGTCGGGCGGTTTCACCTATTTTGGAAATTATCTGAAACAGAAGTATGGCATAGATTATGTGTATGCCAACGAGCTTGAAATAGTCGACGGCAAGCTCACCGGCCGTTATCTCGGTGAGATAGTCGACGGCAAACGTAAGGCTGAACTTCTGAAACTCATAGCGCAGGTGGAGAATGTCAACATAGCCCAGACCATAGCGGTAGGCGACGGGGCTAACGATTTGCCGATGCTCGCCACGGCAGGACTCGGGATTGCTTTTCATGCCAAGCCCAAGGTGAAACAGACCGCCGAGCAGTCAATCTCGACTATCGGTCTTGACGGTGTGCTTTATTTCATAGGGTTTAAGGATTCGTTTATCACCGACAGCCATTGACCTCGGAGGCCGTATACCCGCGAAAATCATAACGACACGGGGTGAGGTAGCGCGATGTCGGCGCACAACCAAAACCCCATGTCGTTTGTTGTTTCTGTAAGCTGTATATTTATGAGATTGAAAATATTATTCCTTACATTGGCGGCGATTGTCGGTTATATGCTGCCGTCAGCCGCCGACCGCCATCAGTCGGTAGGTCTCGTATTGAGTGGCGGGGGAGCGAAGGGAATCGCGCATATTGGCGTGATTCAGGCTTTGGAAGATAATGATATTCCGATAGATTACATTACCGGGACGTCGATGGGCGCTATTGTTGGCGGTCTGTACTCTGCCGGCTATACCCCCGACGAGATGATGAAACTGATTCTTTCCAAAGGGTTTGCCGACTGGTCGACAGGGAAGATTGACGAGAACCTTGTCTATTATTTCTCAAAGCCCTCGCCAACGCCGGCATTGATTTCAGTTCCGATTTCCAAAAGCGATTCGACCCGTGTCAACTCGATAATCCCGACAAGCATGATTTCACCGCTGCCGATGAATTTCGCGTTCATGGATCTGTTTTCGGCCTATACGGCCCAGTGTGGCGGCGATTTCAATAATCTTTATGTGCCGTTTCGCTGTGTGACCTCAGATGTCTATGCCAAGCATAAGATAGTATGTTCCAGCGGCAGCTTGGGTGACGCCATCAGGGCCTCCATGAGTTTTCCGACGGTTTTCGAGCCGATAGAGATGGACGGAGTGCTTGTCTATGACGGAGGAATCTATGATAACTTTCCGGTCGACGTCATGCGCGAGGATTTCGCCCCCGACATAATGATCGGTGTAGATGTGTCGTCGCCCGACGGCAAGCCTAAGGCCGGCGACCTCATCGACCAGCTTGAGGATATGATTATCCAGAACAACGATTATGCGCTGCCGGCCGACGAAGGTATCAAAATCAAGATAAACCTTGAGGAGTTCAGCCTTCTTGATTTCCCTAAGGCAAAGGCAATCTATAAGGTGGGTTATGACCATGCGATGTCGATGATGGACTCCATCAAGAGCCGCGTTACGAGCCGTGTCCCGGCTCAGGCCCGTACGCTTAGCCGTCGAGTGTTCAAGTCGAAGACTCCTTACGTCCGCTTTGACTCGGTGAAAGTGGAGGGCGGCAGCCGTAGCCAGGACGCTTATCTGCGTTATCTGTTCACCAAAAACCGACCTGATACCTTCGGAATCGCGAAGGCGCGCGCATCGTACTACCAGGCCATCACACCTGGTAACCTGCGCAATCTGGTCCCCCGCGCAGTTTACAATGAGGAGACGGGGCTGTTCACCCTTGACCTTAAAGCGACGGTCAAGGATAATTTCAAGGTGGGCTTCGGCGGCTATATCACCTCGTCGACCAACAGCATGATTTTTCTGTCGGGGGGCTACAACACTTTGTCGTTTCGCGGAGTTGAGGCCAATATCAACGGTTGGATAGGTCAGAGCTATATGGCCGGCGCGCTCAACGCCCGGATGTTTATCCCGACCCATAATCCGTCGGCGATAGAGGGGCAGTTTGTGGTTTCGCGCCAGAAGTTCTATGAGAGCGCATCGCTGTTTTATGAGGACAAGATGCCGACTTTCATACTTAACACGGAGGTGTTCGGGCGCGTGTTGTACAGCATGGCTGCGGGACGGTCGGGAAAGGTTTCTTTAGGTTTCGGCGGCGGTCACCTTTTTGACAGTTTCTACCAGAACAACCGCGGCGATTATCACGATTCGGGACGCGACCGCACGGTGTACAATCTTGCGGAAATCAGGCTGAACTATCAGAGCAATACCTTAAACAACAACAGTTTCCCGACCAGCGGGCACTACTATGACATAACGGCCACGGGTGTTGCGGGAAAGTATCACTACACGCCTTATCATGCCGATATACCGGGGGAGTATTCCAAACCGGTGTGGGGCCAGGTTGAGGTCGTAGCCAAAAACTTCTTTAACGTCGGCCGGCGTTTCGCAGTAGGAACTTCTGTCGACATCATGGCATCGACCCGTAATCTTGTCGATAACTACAATGCGGCCATAGTCAACGCCCCCGTGTTTCACCCTACTCCGTCGAGCTACAACGCGTTTAATCCGGCGTTCCGGGCCAACTCGTTTGTGGCCGGCGGCATTATCCCCGTGTGGTCACCTCGCGAGAGCCTGCAACTGAGGGGAGAGTTCCACTGCTTTTTGCCTTACAAGAAAATCATGGTTGCCGCCGACGGCTACAGCGCGCGATACGGCCATGAGTTTTCAAACCCTCAGTTTTTCGGTGAAATGGCTATAATCTATAATTTCCCGTTCGCATCGCTTAGTTTTTATGGCAATTATCAGAGCTATCCGGCCCGAAACTGGAATTGCGGTCTGTCGTTCGGCCTGTTTTTCCTTGCTCCGAAGTTCTTGCGTTGACCGCGGGTTTCATCATTTGCGATTATTTGAGTAACTTCGCGTGAATCATAATCACAAAAGATGAACAGCGGACCAATAGGTGTTTTCGATTCGGGTTACGGCGGCCTGACAATCTTGCGCGACATTGTCAAGTCGATGCCCGGTTATGACTTCCTGTATCTCGGCGACAATGCCCGCGCGCCTTACGGGACACGCTCGTTTGACATCGTTTACCGTTTTACTCTCGAAGCTGTCAGATACCTCTTTGACCGTGGTTGCAATCTGGTGGTGCTCGCCTGTAACACGGCGTCGGCCAAGGCTCTGAGAACCATTCAGCAGAATGACCTCCCTGAGATCGACCCGTCGCGCCGCGTGCTCGGCATCATACGCCCCACTGTCGAGATGCTGCATGAGCTTACCGCTAACGGGCATATCGGGGTTCTCGGAACTCCGGGTACCGTCAACAGCCGCTCTTACAACATCGAGGTCGAGAAGTTCCACCCGGATTACACCGTTACCGGCCACGGTTGCCCCATGTGGGTCCCGCTTGTGGAAAACCGGGAGGCAGCGTCGGGGGGCGCCGATTATTTCGTAAAGCAGGAGATAGACCGGCTGATGATGGAAGACCCTGAGATTGACACTATAGTCTTAGCCTGCACCCATTATCCGCTGCTAATAGACAAAATAGAGCGTTATGTACCCGCCGGAGTGAGGGTGGTGTCGCAGGGCGCGATCATAGCCGACAGCCTTGTCGATTACCTGCGCCGTCATCCAGAGATGGATGCGCGTTGCTCCCGGGGGGGCACGGTGGAATATCTGACCACGGAGAGCGCGGCGAAGTTCTCGGAAATGGCCACCATATTTCTCGGACGAGCAGTGAGCGCGGCGCAGATAACATTGTAGGGGGAATGGAGCCACAGCGGAAGTATTGCCTGAATTGCGGGAACGAGGTCAGCGGCAATTATTGCCGTCATTGCGGCCAGCCGACCGCGATAGGGCGTCTTAATTTCAAATCGACGGCGAAGGACAGCGTGTCGGCCCTAACCAGAGTTGACCGAGGGTTTCTTTACACGGTTTCGCTGCTTATAACGCGTCCATGGATTGTCATAAGGGATTATATCGGGGGGCGGCGTGTCGCGTATGCCGCTCCTGTTAAAATGCTGATTGTGCTGTGCCTGTTCTCGCTTCTTGGCGATTCGCTCATCGATAACTCGCCTGAACCGACAGTGAGTGTCAATGTCGGCGGCGGGATTGGCAGCTTTTGGTCGCGTGCCGCGCAGTCGGCCATCAGTTTTTATTTCGACTCCCTGATTCTGCAGTCGCTTGTGGTCACAGTCGCGGCTTCGCTTGCGGTCTATGTGGTCTACCTCAGATATAATTCGAGGCGATATAATTTCGCCGAATATTTCACGGCGGGAGTGTATCTTTGTGACGCTTCGATAGCCATACAGATTCTGTTGTCGCCGTTGTCGCTGTTAGATTCCCGTATTACGACGCCCATACTGTTAGTCTGGTGCGGCGTCATCGGAGTGCTGTCGGTTGTGCGCGCGTTTCCCATCAGGAATTATGCCGTCGCATTTTTGACATTTATTGTATGGGCCGGGCTATTGGGTTTGTTGCTGGTTCTTATCCATGTGGTGCCTTTCGCACTGATTTCGGTCGCTCTCGATTTGTGATTATTTAACCCGGTTTGTATCAGGACGTTGAACAAACGGGACGCTAATCTGTTATCATTATAAGATTAACGAAGAAACTAAGATTAAGTATGATGAAAAAGAGTCTGTTATTTATGTCGGCGGTAGCTGTAGCGTTGCCGCTGTTCTACTCATGCGACGATGATAATGATAACGATGATGTCAAGGATGTCCCCAAGGAGTACACCGAGGCGTTCCAGTCAAAGTTCCCCGGCGTCAAGGTGTCGGAATGGGAGCGTAAGATGGGTTATATGGTAGCTGATTTCCGCCGCGACGGCCATGAAATGGAGGCATGGTTCGGCAATGGCGCGTCGTGGGCAATGACTGTCACTGACTATGACCGCAATGTATCGGCACTGCCTCTCGCCGTCACGGAATCATTCGCTTCGAGCGATTATTCGATGTGGACAGTCGATGATGTTGATTTCTATGAACGCGTCGCAGACAGTTTCTATGTAATCGAGGTGGAGAAACGCGGCGAGCGTGACACAGACCTCTATTATGCTGTCGACGGTCGGCTCATTAAAACGTCGACCGACACTGATATGGAGATATTGCCTACGACCGTGCTTTGATGCGGGTTATCTTTCCCCTCCGGCATTTTAGCTGAGACGGGTCAATGATAAGGCGGCTACACTGATTTTAGCGGTGGGAGCCGCTTTTTTTATGGCTTGGCAGCAGGCGAGCAGGGTCGCGCCTGTAGTGATGACGTCATCGACGATGAGGAGGTGCCTGCCTTCTAATTCAGAGCGGCGCACAACCTGATAAATGTTCTGAGCGTTGAGCCATCGGTCGAAGCTGTTTTTCCGCGTCTGAGTCGAGTGGCCTTTTGCCGCCGTCAGGTTGTCGCCGACGGGCAGTGAGGTCACTTCGGCCATTCCGCGGGCTATCTCCCGGCTTTGGTTGTAGCCGCGGCGGAGCTGCTTCATCCAGTGGAGCGGTACCGGGATTATCATGTCTATGCCATCGAAAAATCCGTCGCCGACTATTTCCTTGGCATATAGCGCGCCAAGTTTGCGCCCGATGGCAGGAAGGTTGTTGTACTTGGCTTTATGTATCAGCCGCGTGTAGGGGTTGCCGCGGTAGTAGTAGAAAAACGCTCCGGCGCGCTCGATGGGGGCTCGCCCGGCAAGCCGCTCATGTATGGCGTTGAAGTTGTCGCTGTGGAGCGATGTACGCGGCAGGTCGATGAGGCATTGCAGGCACATGATGTCTTCGCCCTCGACGAGTGTCGCGCCACACACCTCGCAGACCCGGGGGAAAACAGCGTCAATGAGGTCGCGACCCCAGCGGGCTAATCCTCCGAGTCCCATAAACCGGGTCTGTTAAGGAGTTTGATGACAGTAGCGCTTTCAAATCCGCGCGACATCATGAACCGCAGTATTTTAGTCTTCCCTTCATAGCTGCCGGGGTCGTCGATAGTTCGGCCCTTGGCTTTTATAAGCTCCACGATGTTGCGCCGATATGTAGCTCTGTCGATTGTGTCAATGGCCTCGTCGATAATGTGGCGGCTGATGCCTTTCATGTAAAGCCCGGCTGAGATTTTCCGGCGACCCCAGCGTGCCAATTCGACTTTGTCGTTGACGAATGCGAGAGCAAACCGCCGGTCGTCGATAAACCCGCAATCGACAAGCGCGCCGACAATCTCCTCGGCTTTGCCGCGCGCCACGCCCCACGAGGTGAGTTTCTTCATAATCTCGGCTTGGGAGTATTCGGCTCTGGCGCATAGGGCTTCTGCGCGTTCCGCGGCTGCTTCTGCGGAAATCTGTTTCCTTATCATGATGCAGATGTTGAGATTATAGCGAACCGTTGACGGCCATACATATCCCTTTCGATGTCGACCTGTGCTTGCGGGAATATGCGCCGTGCGCCGGCCTTGAGATTGTCGGCAAAAAGGGGGTTTATCTCAAAGTAGATTTTACCGCCGGGACGGAGGGCTTCAGCACCATACTCCATTATGGCGGTGTAGAATATCAGCGGGTCGCTGTCCGGGACAAACAATGCTCCCCGCGGCTCGTGGTCGATGACGTTGCGGTTCATGGCGTCGCGCTCTTTCCATGCTATGTATGGCGGGTTTGACACGATAATGTCCCACTTTAGCGCGGCCGGTTTGTCAGCGAGGCGGAGGGCATCGGCCTTTCGGAATTTCACGTTGGCTTTGAGCGCGGCGGCGTTGGCTGCCGCTGTTTCAAGCGCGGTGTCAGATATGTCGATCCCCTCGACGCAGGCAAACCGCAGGTTGCGGGCCAAGGCGATGGCTATGCACCCTGACCCGGTTCCGACGTCGAGCACCCTCAGGTCGCTTCCAGGGTTCTGTTTCACTATCATGTCGACGAGTTCCTCGGTCTCGGGGCGGGGTATCAGCACCGCGGGGTTGACAGCTATGCGCATACCGTAGAATGTAGTTTCGCCGAGGATGTATTGAAGCGGCTCCTCTTTGAGCAGACGGTCGGTTATGGCATTGAGCTGCCCTATACGGAATCCGCTCACGGCCTCGCGGCTTTTCAACACGCGGTCAACCGGGGTGTAGCCCATAGTGTGCTCGATGGAAATGTCGGTCATGGCGCGCGCTTCGCGCTCGCCGTAAAGGGGAGTGAGCCGCCGGGTCATCCCGGCTGCCACCTCTCTCAGTGTGTGGGCGTCGTCGTTCATGATTCAACAAATTTAAGCAATAATCGCTATATCGCCAAATGTTGCCCATGATAAGCGTCGGCATGACGTGGCAATGTGTTAAACTGATATTTTCTTGTTTTATTTCGGAAAATGTGTTAACTTTGCAGCGTTAAACGATGATTTGATAGCAAAATGATTGCGAAATATTCTTTTAACCGTCACCATTACCATCACCACCACCCGGGTTGCAAAGATTAGGGAGGCATTGACTGATGTGTGTGTCACGGCTGAAAGAAGAATGTTAAGATATAGTTTGCCGGTTTCCCTATAACCACTGCGGGAAACCGGTATTTTTCTTTTTTTAAGAGAATAAAAAATTCAAGATATGATGGAAACAAGACTAAGGATAGCGGTGCAGTCAAAGGGCCGCTTGTATGAGGAGACAATGCAGCTCCTGACCGAGGCCGGCATCAAGCTGACGGCGGTTAAACGCACGTTGCTCGTGCCGTCGAGAAACTTTCCGGTGGAGTTGCTGTTTCTGCGCGACGACGACATCCCCGACGCTGTAGCGACAGGCACCGCCGACATAGGGATTGTGGGTCTTAACGAGGTGATGGAGAAGGCTAAGGCGGTGGAGGTTCTGAAACCGCTCGGATTCAGCCGTTGCCGCTTGTCGCTGGCCATCCCGCAGCATCTCGACTATCAGGGGCTGTCGTGGTTCAATAATCGTAAAATAGCGACATCCTATCCCGTGATTCTCGCTGATTTCCTGAGCCGTAACGGTATCAAGGCCGACATCCACGTCATATCAGGTTCTGTGGAGATAGCACCCGGCATAGGGCTTGCCGATGCGATATTCGACATCGTTTCGTCGGGGTCTACGTTGGTGAGCAACAACCTGATGGAGGTCGAGAAGGTTATGGACTCGGAGGCGGTGCTGATAGGCTCGACCGCCAACCCGCTCTCGGCCGAGAAGCGCGCGCTGCTCGACGAGCTGCTGTTCCGTTTCGATGCGGTAAAGGCTGCCGAAGGTAAGAAATACATACTGATGAATGTCCCCAGGGAAAAACTCGACAGCGTGCTGGCGGTGCTGCCCGGCATAAAAAGCCCCACGGTGTTGCCGCTGGCCAACGCCGACTGGTGTTCGGTGCACACGGTGCTTGAGGAGAAAAGGTTCTGGGAGATTATCGGTAAACTGAAGGCCGAGGGCGCGGAGGGTATTCTCGCGCTTGATATAGAAAAAATGATTTTGTGATGGAGAGCTATCAGAATCCGCCGCGCGACAGTTGGCGAGGGCTTTGTCAGCGCGCCATGTCCACCCAACAGCCCGAAGTGGCCGAGACGGTGGCCGAAATCATCGACAACGTGCGCCGCGGCGACGACACGGCGTTGAAGGAGTATGAGCTGAAATTCACAGGCGCGCGTCTGACTTCGCTTGCGGTGACTGAGGCTGAGATAGCCGCGGCTGCAGGAGAGGTCTCCGATGAGCTGAAATCGGCTATCGCCACGGCTATCGCCAACATATCGAAGTTTCACTCGGCGCAAGTCATGGAGCCTGTCGAGGTCGTAACGACTTCCGGGGTCACCTGCCGGCAGTGCCAGATGCCTGTAGACCGTGTGGGCCTGTACATTCCCGGCGGCAACTCGCCGTTGTTTTCCACGGTGCTGATGCTTGCCATCCCGGCAAAAATCGCAGGATGCGGGCGTATAGTGCTTTGCACCCCCGCCGGTGCCGACGGGAAGGTTCATCCGGCCATTCTTTACGCCGCTTCGGCTGTAGGGGTGACGGAGATTTACAAGACAGGCGGCGCGCAGGCTATAGCGGCCATGGCTTTCGGCACGGAGAGCATACCGGCGGTCTACAAAATTTTCGGGCCCGGGAACCGTTATGTCATGGAGGCGAAGCAGCAGGTCACCCGCTATGGCGTGGCCATCGATATGCCCGCCGGGCCGTCGGAGGTCATGGTCATCGCCGACGAAAAGGCTCCGATCGAGTTTATCGCCGCCGATTTTCTGTCGCAGGCCGAACATGGTCCCGACAGCCAGTCGATATTGCTCACCTGTTCGGCCGGGGTTGCCGCTGCACTGCCGGCAGAGATAGAGCGTCAGATGTCGTCGCTTCCGAAACAGGAGCTTATCAGCCGCTCGCTTGAGCATAGCCGCGTCATTACGTTCGACAACCGTGACGAGATGATGGATTTTGCCAACGAGTATGCCCCCGAGCACCTGATTATCGCCTGTGAGGATTATGAAGCCTTGTCGCGGAAGGTGCGTAACGCCGGGTCGGTGTTCCTCGGTAATTTCACGCCTGAGAGCGCGGGCGATTATGCTTCAGGGACTAACCACACTCTGCCTACTTCAGGCTACGCCCACAGCTATAGCGGGGTGAACCTCGACAGCTTCTGTAAGAAAATCACTTTCCAGCATATCACCCCTCAGGGCGCGAGGTCGCTTGGCCCTGCGGTCGAGGCGATGGCCGAGGCGGAGGGGTTGATGGCCCACCGCAATGCGATGTCGCTGCGTGTCAACTATAACTTGAGGTAGTTCAGAAAAATAATACATTTCATGGATATAAATAAACTTGTGAGGCCCAACATACTGGCTCTTAAACCTTATTCATGCGCACGCGACGAGTTCAAAGGGTCGGCACGGGCGTTTCTCGATGCCAACGAGAATGCTTTCATGCACCCCTATAACCGCTATCCCGATCCGCTCAACATGGATGTCAAGGAGCTGATCGCCGGTATAAACGGCTGCCGCGGTTCGCAGATATTCCTCGGCGTGGGCAGTGACGAGTGTATCGACATGGTCTACCGCGTGTTCTGCCGCCCCGGTGTGGATAATGTTGTAGCCATCGACCCGACTTACGGGATGTATTCGGTGTGTGCCGCAATCAACGATGTCGAGTATCGCCCGGTGCCGCTCAACGCCGATTTCTCGCTTGATGCCGACCGGGTGCTTGCCGCCACCGATTCCAACACCAAAGCTATATGGGTGTGCAGCCCCAACAATCCAACGGGCAATGCGTTCGCCTATGAGGAATTGCGCGCCCTGCTGGAGCGTTTCGACGGGTTGGTTATAGTCGATGAGGCTTACGGCGATTTCAATGACGGCGAGTCGATGATTTCCCGTCTCGACGCTCTGCCCGGGCTTATCGTGCTGCGTACATTTTCTAAGGCGTGGGGCAACGCTGCCATACGTCTCGGGATGGCGTTTGCCTCGGAGACCGTTATAGACCTGTTTAACAAGGTTAAATATCCATATAATATAAATGCCTTGACGCGTTCGCAGGCGATGGATATGCTTGGCAGGGCCGATGAGGTGGCCGCGCTCGCCGCCGAGATCGTCAAGGTGCGCGGTGACCTTGCCACCCGACTGGCGGCTCTCCCGACTGTGAGGCGCGTCTATCCGTCGCAGGCCAATTTCCTGCTTGTAAAGGTCGATGACGCCGACGCCCTTTATTCTTATCTGAGCGGTCGCGGAATCGTGGTGAGAAACCGCACTAACGTCAATCTCTGCGACGATTGTCTGCGCGTGACGGTGGGCACTCCCGAGGAAAACGATTTGTTAATTTCAGCACTTAATGACTATGAACGATAGGAAAACCGCACTTTTCATTGATCGCGACGGGACGCTCATAGTTGAGCCGCCGGTTGATTTTCAGGTCGATTCTCTTGAAAAATTGGAGATGATTCCCGGCGTAATGTCAGGACTGGGATTTATCGCCGCAAGGCTCCCGTTTGAATTAGTGATGGTGACCAATCAGGACGGTCTCGGCACCGACGCTTTCCCTGAGGATACTTTTTGGCCGGCTCACAACAAAATGCTGACCACGCTGAAAGGGGAGGGGATAGAGTTCGACGACATTGTGATTGACCGCACATTCGAGCATGAGGGTAAGCCGACACGCAAACCGGGAACCGCGTTGCTCGGCCGATATACCGGCTGCGACTACGACATGACGCGCTCATGGGTCATCGGAGACCGTCTGACCGATGTGAAACTCGCCCGTAATCTCGGGTGCCGCGCTATCCTGTTTTCCGATGATAGCCCAGAGGTGAGGCGGTCGTTGGCCGACGAGGGCCTGGCTGATACCGTGGGTCTCGTTACCCGTTCATGGGACCGCATAGCCGACTTCCTTCAGGGCGGGGAGCGCAAAGCCGCTGTGCGCCGCGTCACCCGGGAGACCGATATTGACATCAATGTCGACCTTGACGGGTCGGGCACGGGTGACATATCCACCGGTCTCGGTTTTTTTGACCATATGCTTGACCAGATAGCCAAACATTCGGGAATCGACCTCTATGTCAGGGTCAAAGGGGATCTTCACGTTGACGAGCATCACACCATCGAGGATACCGCCCTCGCCCTCGGCGAGGCGTTGCTTAAAGCCCTCGGCGACAAGCGGGGCATAGAACGCTACGGCTACGTCCTGCCGATGGACGATTGCCTATGCACCGTGGCGATTGATTTCGGCGGGCGTCCGTGGCTCGTGATGGATGCTGAGTTCCGCCGCGAGAAAATCGGCGATTTCCCCTGCGAGATGATTCTTCACTTTTTCAAGAGTCTGAGCGATGCCGCCAAGATGAACCTGTTTATCCGCGCCGAGGGAGCCAATGAGCACCATAAGCTCGAAGGTATCTTCAAAGCTCTCGCCCGCTCAATAAAGATGGCGATTCGTCGCGACCGTTTCCACTACACTCTCCCCTCAACCAAAGGAACGCTATAATGGATTAGTGCATTGGCTGGGTTATCGGAAGTTGATGGGGACTGAGTACCAGACGTTGACTGGCTTGCCATATTTTTTACCGGGGGTGAACTGCGGTAACGTTTTGATTACTCTGACCGCTTCACGGTCAAGGCTGCGGTTTCCGCTACTGCGTTTGACCATAACCCTACCGATGCTTCCGTCGCTTTTGACAATAAAGTCGATGACGACACGACCCTTGGCTCCTTCTTCCTGGGCATCGGGAGGATAATTCAAGTGCTTGGAAATCCATGCTGAGAGGGCTTTGTCGTCGCCGGGGAACCACGGTTTTAGGTCGACTGCAATATAATCATAGACCATTTCGTTTCCGTCGTCTGTGCTTTTGCTGTAACTCCCTGACACATCTTCGACCAATCCGCCGTTAAGTTCCAAGGTTTCACCCTCGGTTATGGTGATCTCCTTGCGTTGTGTCGCATATCCGTCTTTGGAGATTATTATGGTGTGTTTGCCTGAATGGATGTCGCGGAACACGTCGGGTGTCATTCCCGCTTGTTTTCCGTCAATCTCCACTTTGGCACCCGCCGGGGTGTAGTTGACGTTAAGGTTGCCGAAGGAGGGGGTGAGCGGGCCTATTTTAATCTCTTTGTATTCGCTTTTGCCAAGTTCCACACTCTCGGCGCGGTCGCGGTAGCCGGGTTTGGAGCACTCCACCCGGTATAATCCAGGGGTGAGACGGCCTGTCCAGTGCCCTTCCCCTTTATACTCGCCGTCAATGGATATTTTGCATCCCGGAGTTTCGGGCAAAATGGTGAGTGTGGCGAGGAGCGAGCGCAGTTTTATATCTTTGATTGTCTTCCCCCCTTTAGTCACGGCGACCTCGCCTGACTGTTGCTCATATCCTTCGGCTTCGACCGAGTAGGTGTAGGTGCCGTATTTCAGAAATTTTGACACCGATCCGTCTTTGACTGTCGCCGGCTGGCCGTTGATTTTTACTATTGCTCCGGTTTTAGGCGTGATGTTGATCACAAGGTAGTTGGCTCCTTCATCCTTCGCCCTGTTGGAGTCGGCCGGGGTCATGGTCTCGATGCGGAGTATGTAGGTTTGTCCGCCTTTTATCTCATTGATTCCGAAGTCGGCGAAAGTGACAGTCATCGGCAGGTATCCCTCGGGTATGATGTCGATGGAGCGGGTGAAGTTGTCTTTGGCGCAGACGTACACCAAATAGGAGCCTTTGACTTTCGCCACGTTGCCGACAATGTCGCCGTTGAACTCGCATGGGATGGCCGACTGCACCTTTATCAGAGCGCAGCGGTCGCCGTTGCCGTCAAGGCGTTCGCGCACCTGCCCCTCAAGGTCGGTCGGGTCAAGGAAGAAGCGTTGCACCTGTGCTTCCTGGGCCGTGGCGACTATGGCTATGGATAGCCACACGGCCAGCAATATTGTCCTTAATATCATTTTAGAGAAAGTGGCCTGATTAGTTGTTTTCCGGGCGCGAATATACGAATAAGCGGGTAATTCAGAGACATCACCAATGGAGAAATCACGGAAATCTGTAATTGACAGGCATCGGCTATGGTCGTAACTTTGCGAAGTTAAGATAGTGGCTGATGTTTGTCATATGGGTAACAGTGTTACACATCTTACGGAATAATAGAATTTTAACCAATAAAATTAATTACCAATGAAAATCAGAAATTTAGTATCGTCTCTGCTTTTGGCTGCGCCGTTATTGCATTGCCCTTACTCAAACGCGCAGGGGCTCGGCGGCCTTATCAGGAAAGCCAAGAACACTGCTGAAAAAATAGCGGGTTCAGAAAAATCAGGTATCAATGTCGTGGCTGTGGGTGAGGCGGGAGCCAACCCGATAGCGCAATTCATGTCGGTGGAGCCTGTTGGGCTTTACGGAGTGTCGCAGACAGAGAATACGGGCAATCTGTATCTCGTGCTACGGGTTGTCAACAAAACTGAAAAATCGTCGGCAACATTTGGCAGCAGCATCAAAAATCAGAAGATGGTTGCAGTGGATCGCAGCGGTCAAGTCTATAACATTGATTCGAGTGGTGCGTTCAGATATGACACACCGCAAGATATCCCTGTCAAGATTGAACTTAAAGAACCGGGGTTGCAGTTTGTTAATGTTTCAAAGTCACTCGGCATGATGGATGTGGTGAAAATCGGAATCAATATTGACGCTAACCGTCAGGGTAATCTCACGTTCAACAATGTCCCGATTTTCTGGGATGTTTATCCCGAATAGTAGTCTGCGACAGGATTCGGAATGAGGTCGGATTGTGGCGAAACCGCCTAATCACGGCAGTCCCCCGATGGTAGGGCATATAAAACTTGAGCCTGTGTCATTGCATTTATGACACAGGCTCAAGTTTTATGGGTTGTCGAGGCCGTAGCCTTTATTTTATGCCGAGTTTGGTTTTTACAAGGGGTGTTACATCCTGAACGTCGGTGCTTTGGTAGGCTGCCACTCCTTCAGGAAGGATGAATGTGAAACCGTTTTCCTGTCCGACAGCTTTGATAGCGGTCATTATTTTCTCCTCGATGGGCTGCATCAGTTGAGCCTGTTGACGCTGGAGATCCTGCTGTGCTGTCTGAAGGAACTGCTGTGCTTTCTTCTGGAGTTCCTGGATTTCTTGCATACGGCGTTCTTTGATAGCGTCGGGAGTCGTCTTGTCCTCGCTCAGTTTCTGAAATTCACCATATTTTTTGTCTAACTCCTCGGTGAGTTTTTTGTATTCGTCCTCGTAGGTTTTTGATGCGGTTTCGAGCTGTGTCTGCACGTTTGCGCGCTCGGGCATCGCTTCAAGGATTGGTTCGACTGTCACTGTGCCAAACTTGGGAGCCTGTGCGGCAACAAGCATGGGAATCGCAATCATGATTGCGGCAATGGTTTTCTTAATCATTGTTATTAGTTAAGTTGAGTTATTTGCTGCTTGGTTATTCTCTGCAAAGATAATCCTTTTATTTGGAATATCCTAACTTGGCCAGAACCTCGTTGCTGACATCGATACGGGGTGAGGCGTAGATTATGTTGGCCGACGACGCACGGTCAAAAATAGCCTGATAGCCTCGTTCTTCCGACACTTTTTTAACGGCGTTGTATATGTCGTCCTGTATGGGTTTCATCAACGACTGACGTTTTTTGTAGAGCTCGCCTTCCGGTCCGAAATATTTATATCGGAGTTCGGTGGCCTCTTTCTCTTTGGCCACGATTTCCTCCTCTTTTTTCTTTTTCTGCTCATCGGTCAGGAATACCATGTCGGCCTGATAGTTCTTGTAGAGCGTCTCGGCCTCTTTTGATTTAGCCTCGACCTCTTTTTGCCAGCGTTGCGAGATCTGGTTCAACTGTTCGTTTGCCATCTCATAGGAAGGCACGTTTTTAAGGATATATTCCATATCGACCAACGCGAACTTCTGCGCTGCCGCTCCGAAAGCTGTCGCTATCATGAGCATCAGGATGATAGATAATTTCTTCATGTCAAACTTATATTTACTGTTTAACTATTTAGACAATCTCAACGGCTAAAAGTTTAGTTTTCGCTTAATTGTGGGGTTAGAATTCCTGACCGAGTATGAAGTGGAAGTGGCTACCGCCCTTCATTCCGTAGACTTTGTCGAAGCCATATGCCCAGTCGATACCCATCATGCCGACCATCGGGAGATAGATGCGCACGCCGGCTCCGGCACTGCGCTTGATGTCGAACGGCGAGAAGTTTTTAACCTCGGTCCATGCGTTGCCTCCCTCGATAAACGCGAGGCCGTAGATGGTGGTCGTGGGCTGGAGCATGAAGGGGAAGTGGAGCTCCATGCCGAAGCGGGTGTAGGCGTAGCCCTCTTTGCCCCATGGGGTGAACTGGCCGTTCTCGTAGCCGCGCAAACCGATGGTCTCGGTGGCGTAGGTGTAGCTGCCGCTCATGCCGTCGCCTCCGACATAGAATGTCTCGAACGGAGATTTGAGATATTTGTTGTAGCTGCCCAAAAGTCCGATGTCGGCGCGGGTCATGAACACGAGTGTCCACTGTCCGTTGGGATCGGTGAGCGGGGTGTAGGTGCGCGATTTGAAACGCAGCTTCCAGTATTCGATCCAGCGGTAAAGTTCTTTCTTTGACTCGGTGGTGTTTTCCTCCTTGAGTTTCTTCCAGTTCTTGCCGGGATTGAACAATGATGCCGGCGGGGTCATCTGGAGGTTCAACGAGAATGTGCTACCGCTACGGGTGTAGAGCGGGTTGTCGATAGAGTTGCGGGCGAGGGTCAAGCCGAGGACGATGGAGTTTGACGTTCCGTTGTTCATGTAGTAAAGGTATTCCCAGTTTTTGAGGTAGTACCAGTTGTAGGACAACTCGGCGGTGAACGTGAACCAGTCGTCGGGCCATTTCAGACGTTTACCCAGCCCGACTGTCACGCCGGCCATCTGTAGCACTTTGTTGGGGTCGTAGGCGTTCTGGTAGCTCGTCTGGTAATAGTCGGAGTTGTAGCCGTATCCGTAGCCGTATCCGTAGGGGTTTGCCCACGATTTGTTATAGTAGCTTGAGTTGACGCCGGTCTGACGGCTGTAGTAGGCCGATACCTGCAATGAGTTGGGGCGTTTGCCGCCAAACCACGGGTCGAGGAACGACACGCTGTAGGCTTGATAGTAGCGTGCGTTGGTCTGCGCGCTGATGTTGAATGTCTGCCCTTCGCCTTGCGGGATTAAACCTTTGTAGGAACCGGGGTGGAACAGGTTCTTTATCGAGAAGTTGGTGAAGGTCAGCGACAGTTTGCCGATGATACCCGTCTGTCCCCAACCCATGGAGAACTCGATTTTGTCGTTGGCTTTTGATTCGAGATTGAAGACGATATCGACCGTGCCGTTCTCTTCGTTAGGCTCGGGGCGTATGTCCATGTTCTCGGGGTTGAAGTGGCCGGTCTGGGCAATTTCGCGGGCTGAGCGCATCAGGTCGTTTTTGTTGAACAGCTCGCCCGGTCTGATGCGTAATTCTCGGCGTATCACTTTCTCATAGAGTCGGTCGTTACCGTTGATGATCACTTGGTTGATGCGTGCCTGAGGGCCCTCCATCATGCGCATCTCCAGGTCGATGGAGTCGCCGTGGATGTTTTTCTCGATCGGGACAAGCTGATAGAAAAGATAGCCTCGGTTCATGTAGAGGTTTGACACTGATTCGTCGTCCTCGCGCATACGTTTTTCGAGCAGTTTCTGGTTGTAGACCTCGCCGGGCTGTATGCCGAGTATGGCGTCGAGCTGGTCGGTGGTGTAGACTGTGTTTCCCACCCAGTCGATGTTGCTGATATAGTATTTCTTACCTTCCTCGACTGTTATGAACACATCGACGGTCTTTTCATCGTAGGGTGCCACGCTGTCGCGGAGTATCTTTGCGTCGCGGTAGCCTTTTTCGTTGTATTTCTGAATTATGCGGTTGAGGTCGTCCTCATAGTCGGTCTCGACAAATTTCTTTTGTTTGAACAGGTTGCGCAGCTTCCCTTTCTCGTTGGTTTTTTTCATCGCCCCCTTCACAGCGTTGTCGCTCAACACTTCGTTGCCGTCGATGTAAATTTTGTGGACTTTGACTTTTGAGTGCTTGTTGACGTTTATGTCGACAATCATCTCGTTCTGATGCGACAGGTCTTCGCGCAGGTCTATTTTGACATCGGCGTTACCGAAGCCCTTGTCGGCATAATATTTTTTCACAATCGAGGTGGCTCGGTTGACGATGTTCTGGGTTATCTGGTTGCCTTTCATCAGTTGCAGACGTTCCTGAAGGTCTTCGCGCTCACCTTTCTTGACCCCAATGTAGTTGACCTCGGATATGCGCGGCTGGGTGCGCAGGGCTATTTCGAGCCAAGCCTTGTCGCCCGCGACCTTTTCGATTTTTATCTGAGCCTGAGAGAAGAGTCCTTGTCTCATCAATCGTTTAGCGGCTGCTGTGATTTCAGCTCCCGGCACTTCCACCCTGTCACCTTTTTTCAGTCCGGCGTAACCGATTACGATGTAGTCGTCATAGTTTGGTGCGCCCGTCACCTTTATGTCGGCTATTTCGTAGGTTCGGGGCATCCCGTTGAATATCACTGGAGGGTTATAGATGGTGTCAACGCGTTCCTGCGCATAGCCGCCGATGGCTGAGGCGCAAGTGATCAGGAAAAGTGAAAGTAGCTTATATCGCATAACGTTGATGTGGTGGATGGTCTATTTTTTGATTGGTTTATTTCAGTTGTTCGCTCGTCAGCCCGAACCGCCGCTCTCGCCGCTGGTAGTCGATGATTGCCCGGCAGAATTGCTCCTTGCCGAAGTCGGGCCAGAAGGTTTCGGTGACGAATATCTCGGAGTAGGCAATCTGCCATAACAGGAAGTTGCTCACCCTGAAGTCGCCGCCGGTGCGTATCAGCAGGTCGGGGTCGGGGATGTCGGCCGTGGTCAGATGCGTTGCCACGGTGTCGTCGTTGATTTCGTCGGGAGTGATATGCCCGGCTATGGCCTCTTGCGCTATCTGCTTGACCGCGCGAGTTATCTCCCACCGCGCCGAGTAGCTCAGGGCAAGCACGAGTGTCAGACCCGTGCAATGGCTCGTGTCGTCCATGCAACGTGCGAGCCGGTCGCGTGCCTCACCCGGCATACGGTCAAAATCGCCTATCATCGTGAGCCTGACGTTGTTTTTAATCAGGTCGGGGGTTTCGCGCTCGATAGCAACGACTATGAGGTGCATGAGCGCGTCGACCTCTTCTTTCGGGCGGTTCCAGTTTTCGGTCGAGAATGTATAGAGGGTAAGATATTTTATGCCAAGTTCTGAAGCGATTTCCGTGATTTGCCTGACGGTGTTGACGCCCTCGACATGGCCCGCCGAACGGTCAAGGCCGCGCGATTTGGCCCATCGGCCGTTACCGTCCATTATTATTGCTACATGGGCGGGCAGCGAGTCGGGGTTAATCTTTTCTTTCAAAGTGCTCAGCATATTGTCTTACTGTCTGTTACTATTTGTCGGTTTTTATTCCACATAGTGGCACGTCTCGCACCGTTTGCCAAATTCGTAGGTCAGCGACACCATGAGCGTGCTGTACCAGTCGGTGTTCTTCATGAACGAGCTTTTGATCGTGTAGAGGTCGGTGAGCTTATCGCCGTCGACCTTGTCGCCGAACACCTTGGTCATGCAGAACTCGGCCCCGAGATTGAGGCGTTTGCTAAGTTTGTATTTCACTCCGAACGCCATCGGTATGTTCGGTGCGAAAAATGAGCTGCCGTCGCATGACGCCATCGTAACTCCGATGCCGAGCGACAGGTAGGGGGTGCAACGGCGCAATTTCTTGTATGTCTCGCCGATGCCGTAGGGGAAGAAGTTGAACTCAAACCGTCCGCCGAGGTCAAACACGGTGGATTTGAATGAATAGTTCTGATTTCCCGGCAGCACGTTGTCCCAGTCGGCGGTGTTGCCGCTCAATGTCATCACCGACAGGATTCCGCGGATTGTCCAGCGGGTGTTGGCGAGGTAGCGGAATGAGATGTTTCCGGCGAACCCCGGGTGCTTGTACATATTGCTCTCGTTGGCGTCGCCGAGATAGCCGCTCATGCCCAGACCGCCTCCAAGGTCAAACTTGTAGGTGTCTTGCTGCGCCGAAGTTTCCTGGGCGTAGGCCGTTGCCGCTTGCAGTGAGACCGCAAGCAGCGATAGAGCCTGTATGATGCGTTTGATGCTTATTTTCATTATTTGTGAGAGAGAATGATTCTTTTTAATGCGTTTATTGTAGCGGTTTGAAGCTCAATCGGTTGATTACGCCGCGCCACACGGTGTTGTAGAGTGTGCCATCGGCCGATCTGCCGCCGAAAAGATAGACGTAGGGGCATTCCCATTCGGTGATGGGTTCGCGGCCGTCAGCGGGACTTGCGGCGATTCGGTACCAGCGAGGCAGCGGCGACGCAGACAGTTCCTCCCAATGGCTTGACGCTTTGTTGACAGTCAGTGTCGAGTTGGCCACGATGGCCTGTGAGTCAAACATCGCGGGAATGTAGTCGGGGAGTTGCATCAGAGCGTCGGCCTTTTTCCAGTTCAGCCCCATGTTGAGAGATATGTATACGGTCTTGTCGTTTACACCTGCGGCGTTTTGTCCTCCAAGAGCCACCAGTGTGGTATAAGCCTTGGTTCTCCAGTTTGTCGAGTCGGTTTTGAAAGTGACGTATGAGAACATTGTCCTCCCTTTGCCGGCCGGGATTTCCTGTTGGCTGATTTTAGCCCACACACGTCCGTCATAGCCCCACATCGAGCCTGTGAGTTTGCCGTCGGCGGTGACGCCTCCGAGCATATAAGCCTGTTGGCTGTCGCTCCATTCGTTGGTGAATGTGGCGATTTGGCTTGTACCTTCCACGGGGCATCCATCGGGGACTGCTGTTGCTGTAGTGGCGGGGTAGGTGACGTGGTAGTATGTCGTTCCGCGTTTCTCGACTGCGAGCAACCGGTTTCCGTATCCTCCGTAAATGTAGTGGAGCGTCAGGTTACAGTCAGTCCACACGGCTCCGTCGGTCGATCGGTATAGCTTACCTGCCGTGTCGGTGATGTAGAGGGCGTCGGTTGTGGCCGACAAGGTTTCGACGGCGGGTGTGAACGGGAATGTCACCGCTTGCGTTGTCCAGTTGTCGTCGCCGGGGTTGTCAGCCGTGGCGATGCAATAGTTGGTTCCCGATGCGGTCAGGCACACGGTGTGGTCTTTATAGACAACGGTTTTTTGTTTGCCGGGGATTCCTATGCTTGTGGGGAGGTTGCGGCGCGCGGTGCGGTTCCAGTATAGCGAGTCGGGCTTCATTCTGTGCACGTTGACGCTGATGTAGTAGTCGCGCTCGGCTTCAAGGTTGGCCGATGCTAAATGCAGTTTCACGCGGCCTATGCTGAAGTCGATTGAGTCCGTGGGGTTTGTGAGGTAGTTGACCACTGTGTCGGGCTTGTTGGCGCGGCTGAAGTGCAGCTCGGCCACAGAGCATCCCTCAACTCCGATTTTAGGCACAAGACGGCTCACGTCGGTGCCGTAGGGGAGGGAGTCGGCGTTGAACACCTGAGCCGATGTCAGGTCAATTGAGAAAAACACCGAGTCGAGGCCGGTCAGCACTTTCTCGTCCTTTGAGAGCGAGAAAGACGACACAACCACGGTCGACGAAGATGAAGTGATAACCCCGCTGTCAGAGTCCTTGTTGCAAGAACCGAGGATTGCCACGGTCACAAGCGATATGATGAAATAGAGCAGTTTTTTCGACATAAAACATTATTTTTCAACGTGCAAAGTTAGCAACATTTTGTGAACTATGGATGCCTGCGGGCTTCCAAATCGCGAAAATGTGGCACCTATGAACCCTACAAAATTAAAACTTAGCCCATTAGCCACAAACGATGCTCGTTGAATTAAAACAAATATATTCATTTTTATAAGTTTTTAACTGACAACGGTGAATCCCCGCTATCATCTCCCGGCCGTCTAATTTCACAAACTACACACAAATTGGAAATTTCATTTTGCGCTTTTCAGAGGAAATGCTTACCTTTGCGCTCTCAAAACGATTGCGGCCGCCTGCTTTGGCGGCGCATGGAAAGATGGTCCGGTAGCTCAGCTGGATAGAGCATCTGCCTTCTAAGCAGACGGTCATGCGTTCGAGTCGCATCCGGATCACCACCGTAAAACAGCGAAAAGGTCACCGCGCATGGTGGCCTTTTCGCTTTCAGACAGAGCCGCGCCAATGAATCTGATCAGTTTTGGCGCGGCTTTTTGGTTGTATTGTTATTTCGTTTCCTCCTGTTGGGGGGCTTTGTCGATCAGGTCGAGGAACTGGTCGAGTTTAGGCGTGATGATTATTTCGGTTCGGCGGTTGCGCTGACGGCCAAGGTCGGTGGTGTTGTCGGCGATGGGGTTGTACTCCCCGCGGCCGGCCGCCGACAGACGCGACGGGTTGACATCGAACTTGTTTTGCAGCACTTGCACTACCGATGATGCGCGCAGCGCGCTCAAATCCCAGTTGTTGCGTATGTTAGGACGCGATATAGGCACATCGTCGGTGTTCCCTTCGACAAGGACGTCGTAGTCTCGGTAGTCCTTGATGATTTTTGCGATTTTGTCAAGAGTGTCCATTGCCCGGCTGTTGATTTCATAGCTGCCCGATTTGAACAGCATATTGTCGGCGAGGGAGATGTAGACCACCCCTTTCAGCACTTTGATGTCGACGTCCTGAAGCTCGTCGCGGCTGAGTGAGCGGGTCAGGTTGTTGGTCAGCACCATGTTGAGCGAGTCGGATTTTGACTTGGCCTCGACAAGCTGTTTGATGTATTTGTTGGATGCGTTGATTTCGTCAACGAGTTTCGAGATGTTGATGCTCCCTTGCGTCCCCTGTTTCAGGCTCTGGTCGAGCGATGACTGCAAGGCGGCATAGTCTTCTTTCAGCTCTTTGTTGCGCTGGCGGGCTTCGTCGAGCATCGCCTGAAGGCTTTGGTTGCCCGTGCGGCTCTCGGCCAGTGATACCTGCGATGCGTTATATTCCTTGTAGAGCGCGTCGTAGTCGTTTTTGAGAGCGGTGTATTTTTTGTTGCTTACGCAACTCGACATGGCCACTGCGGCACCTAAAGCCACCGCCATTATAAATCCTCGTGATCTCATTTTGTCAAAATTATATAGTTGGTTAGACAATCTGTTTATTTATGATGTATGTGATGGCCAAAAGTTTAATCGGCATCACTTATTTCTAACGATTAATCTGAGTTTTGGGTTCGTTCGGGCGGTTTATTATCGTCTCATGGCGCGGAGCAACAGGTAGCCGCCGAACACCTGGACCAAAATTCCCGGGTAGCCGGTGACAAGGTCTTGGATAGCGGCTGTCAGCGAGCCGGTCATGCACCATTCGGCTACGGTGCCTGTGGCTTGATAGCCTATGACCGTCAGGGCTATGGCGGCGATGGTGACGCTCTTGGTCTTCCGGGCTACTGCCGATGCGATGAAGGCTAACGCAGCCGATTTCACAAGTATCGAAGGCAGCGTTGCCGCCGCCGGCATCCCGAAAATGGCGCAGTTGATCACCGGCGAGGCGAGGGCGGTAAGCAGCCCGGCTCTCCATCCGTATTTATAGGCTGCGATGAGTGTGAAAAAATATATCGGAAGCCACCGCGGACCGCCCAATGAGGCGAGGTGGCAGAGCTGCGGCACTGCGATGTTGCCTATGATGAAAAGCGTGGCCAACAGATAGGTTTTGGCTTCTGAATAGCTCAGATTGTATAGTCTTGCGGTTGATTCGGTCGGTTTCATAAATCGTATGTGCTATTTTATTTCTTGGATTGGTTTATAAATTCATTTATCAGGGGAAGGCATTCGGCCGCTGTGGCGCAGTCGCGGCACAATCGCTCCACGGGGCACCAACCGTCGCCGGTGCGGTTGACTATATGGTCAACGATTTTCCCGTACCCGGTCTTGACCTCCGAGTCTTTGAGGAGTGACAAGGCGCCTTTGCTGATCGTGCCTGCGTAAAGATTGACGGCTCCCCCCGCTATTATCAGGGCGGCTGCCCCTTTGCCCACTATCTTGTCGGCTACGGTGCCTCCGCGCAGCAGGTCGGGGTCGGTTGTGTAGATTCTGTGGAGATCGGCTATGCCGCGTCCATCGAAAAACAGAGTCTGGTCATCGTTGTTTACGGCTAAGGAATGTCGGCCGCCGACCAATTCGTCGTAGAGTCTGCCCGGAGTCGTCATACGGTGCCTTGTTTCAGCTTTTCGACAAAATCGTTTATGCGGTGCAACACGCGGGGTATCTCGATTGACTGCGGGCAGTGAGGGGCGCATTGGTTGCACCCTATGCAGTGGTCGGCCTGGCGTAGGCGCGGCACGCTGCGGTCATAGCCCACGAGAAACGCGCGGCGGGCTTCCCGGTAGTTATCGGCCTGTCGGCTTTCAGGGACGTTGCCCTGGTTGACGCACTTGTTGTAGTGGGTCAGTATTGCCGGTATGTCGATTCCGTAGGGGCATGGCATACAATATTTGCAATCGTTGCACGGCACGGTGGGGTACTGTATCATCAGGTCGGCCGTCTCATATAGGAAACTCATCTCCTCCTCGGTCAACGGTTTCAGCGGGCAGAATGAGCGCAGGTTGTCGAGCAGGTGTTCCATGTAGGTCATGCCGCTCAACACCGTGAGCACCCCGGGGTGGGTGCCGGCGTATCGGAACGCCCATGAGGCCACGCTGCGAGTGGGTTCGCGCTGTTTCAGCCTCGCCACGATATGGTCGTGAACTTTCGACAGGCGTCCTCCGAGAAGCGGTTCCATGATGACGGCGGGAATGCCGCGTTTCACCAGCTCGCCGTAGAGATATTCGGCGTCGGTGTTGCGCGGGTTGACGGCTTTGGCGTGTCTCCAGTCCAGGTAGTTGAGCTGTATCTGCACGAAGTCCCATTTGTATTTGTCATGTTGCGACAGCATCAGGTCAAACACTCTGATGTCACCGTGATAAGAGAACCCGAGGTTGCGTATGCGTCCGGCCTCGCGCTCGGCGACGAGGAAGTCGAGTATGCCGTTGTCGATGTAACGCTTGTTGAATGCGTCCATCGCGTCATCGCCCATCCCTATGGCGTGGAGCAGCATATAGTCGATGTAGTCGGTCCGCAGCTCTCGGAGCGAGTTGTGGTACATATCTATCGATGCTTTGCGGCTCCATGTCTCGGGTGCGAAGTTCGACAGTTTTGTCGCTATGAAATATTTATCGCGGGGGTGGCGGCTCAGGGCTATCCCGGTGGCGTGCTCCGATTCACCCTTGCAGTAGGCGGGCGATGTGTCAAAGTAGTTGACACCGTGTTCTATGGCGGTGTCGACCAGTCGGTTCACTTCATCCTGGTCTATGACTTCGTCATTTTCGCCGTCACCGGTTTTCTTGGTGGGCCACCTCATGCAGCCATAACCCAGTATCGACACCTTGTCGCCTGTCTTTGGGTTGGTGCGGTAGGTCATCTTGTCGTTGGGTATGTCGCTCTGTGCGAGGCTACCGTCGGCACTCGGTGTGACGTTCTTTGTGTCGCACCCAGTCATGGCTGCGGTGGCTATGGCCGCTCCCGCGCCCATGCGCTTCAGGAATGAGCGGCGGTCTATGTTATTGTCGTTCTTGGGTTTCATCGCTTTCATGTTTTCGGTATCAGATGGTTCTGTGTCGTTCATGCCCCTCCACATAAATAGCACTGAACGGGCGGGCGGGACAGAGGTTTTCGCACGCTCCGCAGCCTATGCAGCGTTCTTCGTTTACCGCGGGAATCTTGGGAGAACTGTCGTTGCCCGGTTCCGACGGTACCATTGTTATCGCTCCGGCGGGGCAGTGGCGGGCGCAGTTGCCGCATTCCACCCCGTCGGCGAGCGGCACACAGTTTTCCATCACCCACACGGCGTGTCCTATCTGTATTGACGATTTCTCGGCCCTCGTTATAGGGAGTATGGCTCCTGCGGGGCATACGTCTGAGCAGGCGGTGCACTCCGGGCGGCAGTAGCCGCGCTCATATGACGATTCGGGTTGCATCAGGCTCTCAAGCCGTGTCGACGGTCTCAACACCCCGTTTGGGCAGGCTGCGACACACAGTTGGCAACCGGTGCAGTGCTCGGCAAGATGTCTCAGCCCTTGCGCTCCGGGGGGGACAATCGGGGTAACCCGGCGGGGCGCTTTCTTGTCTAAGATTACGGCGAGACCTCCGTCGACTTTCACGCTTTTGGCATTTAAGGCGGCTGTGGCGGCTATCACGCCTATACCGGTCAGGAAGCTGCGGCGCGATGTGTCGGTCGCCGATACGTCGGGTTCCTGTTTTTCCTCCTTTCGGCGTGGACGGTAGCTGATTGCCCCCTGATGGCAGTTGTCGATGCAGTCAAAGCAGGTCACGCAGCGGGTGTAGTCTATGCGGTGTTCCTTGGCATTGATGCAGGCGGCCTTGCATCGACGGGCGCACAGGCCGCAACCGGTGCACTTGCTTGTGTCGATTACAGGTTTCAGCCAAGAGAAACGGGATAGCGCGCCAAGCACCGTTCCTACCGGGCAGATTGTGTTACAGTATGTGCGACCGTTGCGCCAGGCGAGGATGGCTATGGCCACTAACGTCACGGCGGCTATGGTGAATGTCACGGAGTTGCGTATCCACACGTCGGTTCGGTAGAACAGATAGCTGTCCCGGCTCTCGGCCAATTTGGCAAGCAGGTTGTTGAACCATCCGTAGATTGGGGCGAGCAGATTCTGCGCGATTCGTCCGTAGGCTCCATACGGGTCGAGGAGCGCAACTATCGAGCCGATGCCGGCGGCTATGGCGACAATGAGCAGCCCCAGCATGGCATATCTGATCCATGGCAGGGAGGGGGAATAGGAATATCGGTTGCGGTTCTTTTTCCCTCGACGTCCCATTCGGGCGATTATGTCCTGCATCACCCCCAGCGGGCATATGACCGAGCAGTAGACGCGGCCAAACAGCAGCGTGATGGCTACCAGTGCCGCCAACACCACTGCGTTAAGGGCCATCACTGCGGGTAAAAACTGTATTTTGGCCATCCATCCGAGCCATGCGCGCGTGCATCCCGTTATGTCGAGAAACAGCATGGTGATGGATATGAAAAACACTAAAGCTAATGCGATTCTGATTTTTCGTAGCATATGTTCGCGGATTCCTTGAGTGGTTGCCTTTATGTTGTAATATAGGCGCAAATTTACTATATTACAATCAATTGGACAATACCATTATTCTGGACAATACCATTATTCACGCTATTTAGACCAAAATCACCGATGCGGCTCTGTTAATAGCTGAGGTCGGTAGGTTTTCTTTTGCCGTGTGGGTTGGTCTGGCCCGGTGCGATATGCCCTTCGCGGGCGGCTTTGGTTCCTTCGGTTGTGACCTTGTCGATGTAGTGGAGCATCGACAGGTGGTATGGGGCTAAGGAATATCGTCTCGCGACCTTCCATGGCTCCAGCTTCGGCCCTGAGAAGTGGATATGGTTATGATGGTTGTGTCGGTCAAACTCAAAACCCCATTTCCACGGGACGGCTGAATGCAGGAACGCCAGTTTCACGTCTATATCTCCGTTGCCGTTGTCGCTTTCAGAGGCGGCTATCAACCATCCATCGGCATCAATCATATAGGGATAGACGTCCATCTCCCCGTCGGCTATCTTTATATCGACGCTTAGTTCCCTGACGGTCAGCGGCCTGTCGCGCTTAGGGAGCAGCTTCTCCCATTTCTTTATTTTCTTTATGCCGGTTATTGTCAGTCCGTGCCCTTGAAGCTCTATGTCGCATTTGATTGATTTTTTATTCATACACATAGATGTGTCTATTAGGGTAGAGCCGGCTATATGCGCGTCAATCATGCCCCCGAAGTCTTTCATCAAAGGCAGTATGGAGTCAACATATGGAATCAGATGCAGCATCTGCTTTATGTCGACTTTCTGTAGCTTCGCGTCGGCCCCGAAGCTCATGGCGTCGGCTCTCGGCGCGTCATAAAACGCTTGCAGATTCACGTTGCCCATGTCGGTCAATGCCTCTAATCGGCCTATGTCGATTCGTCCGTTGTTGAGAGTTATGTCGCTGCCGAGTTCATAGAGCATCACGTCATAGTACATAATCGCTTTCGTCTCGAGGTTGACAGCGAGGCTCAGGTTTAAGGGCAGCAGCAGCGGCTTGATTGCGCCGGTGTCGGCTTGCTCCGGGGCGGTAGGCTCGGAAGATGGTGGCGATGCGCTTTTTGCCGCGAAAGCCACTCTCGCAAGTTGGTTGAGGTCGAGAGTGTCGCTTTTAATGGTCAGCCCGATTTTGAGCGGGGAGCGGTCGTTGACTGACAGTGCGCGGCGCAGGTTGCTTATGTTGCCGTCGAGATGGAGGTCACTGTTGCCGGCGTGGCAGTCTATCCCTTTGATCGACACCTCATCGGGGGTGAAACTGATGTTGACGGCGGCTACATTGGCCTGTATCGGGAATGATGGGGTGAATATGGTGCCTCGGCTCGCTTTTATGGAACCTTGGGCACCCCATGTGGCGATTAGCCGCCTCAGAGTGCGGCTGAGTCCGAAGTCGACGAGGTCTTCACCGATTGGCAGTACATAGCCGGCGGTGTCGGTGCTGAGTCTCGACAGGTGTGCGTTAACGTCTATTTCGCATGATGCGAGCGTGGCGTTGGCGGCGGTGGTGCGGTAGTCGATGCTGTCGGTACTGAGTCTTAGCGAGAGCAGCGGCAGGGTCAGTCGGTCATGGTAACGTTTGAGTTCGCTGTGGCAGTCTATGTTTTTGAGCCTAAGCGACGATGCGGTCGCTTTCAGGCTGACACTGTCGGCGTTTATTGTCACATCGACAGGATTGATTATCGAGCGGTCGGGGCTTGTGGGGGCATCAAGTGTCGCTACACGGCATCTCAGATTGGCTGCGTCGAGCGACAGGTTGCGTAGCTTTAAACGCCCGTGGTTGACTGACAGATTGGCTCTCAGCAGCGAGTCTCCTGTTTGCGGGTCGGTCGGGGAGCGTAGCGACAACGATGCGCGGTCGCATCCCACTGTCAGAGTGTCGGCGGGGATGAATGCCGTGAAGCGCGCCAATCGCAGATTCCCGTTGAGCTTTATGCGGTGTAGGCGTTGCAGGCACAGGTCGCTCATGGAAAATCTGAAATCTGTGGCTCCTGCCATCTCCCCTTTGAGTGACATGGGTAACACTGCTCTTATGAACCTCGGCATTACGTTAAAGTCTATGCGTCCGTCGAAATGTCCGTCGAAAGTCACGTCGCTCAGTGGATTGGTTATCGTTGCCTCAATCGAGGCGGTGACACCTCGGCCATTGAGACGCAGACGCCGCAGGTCGATGGTGGATTTGTCGGGATCGGTTCCGTTGAAACGTCCTGTGGCATGACACTCAAACCGCTCGACGGTGTAGTTGTTGTTGCGCGTGATTTTCCCCTCGGGGATCGTGATGTCGAAATCCACGGTCGGCAGGTGACCGCTCGATATGGCGTGGGGCTTCACAAGCCTTAGCCGCGCCGATGCCATGAGGTCGGTTTCCAGATGCCCTATGCTGTATCTGATTTGTTCGGGAAACCATTCGAGCAGCGATTCCAAAGATGCAGGCCCCAGATCGATGTTGAGGGCGGTGACGGTGACGGGGTCATCGAGCGACAGTTGCAAGGCTCCTTTCAGGTTTACCTCGCCGGCGCGGGCTACAAGTCGGTCTATGTCGATGCGGTAGGGGTCGTCGTGCCTCCATCTGATGATGCCTTCCAGGCCGAGAGAGATGTTGCTGATGCTGATGCCGCGGGCGGTGGTTGTGATTAGCTTGGCATCGGTCGACAGGTGATAGTCGGGGGCTGTGGTCGATATTATTTTAGAGTCGGCGAGCAGCAGGCACACTTTAGAGCTGTCGGCGAGGTTGGTGTAGGTGAATGGCCTTGCGGCTGTTATCGCGAAATCTCTGAGGGTTATGTCGGGGAATGCGGTTATTTTGCTGTCGGTCAAGTCGATTATGTCGTAGTTGTTGACCGTGTCGTTGACGCTCACCATGTTGATGCGGGGGCGTGTGAGCTCCACCCGGTCAATATCTATCTCTCCTGCGACGGCTTTCAGCAGGTCAAACGATCCAGTCAGTCTGCCGAGAGAGGCGAGAGTATCGACCGATGTGTCGAGCCGCTGGCGGATTGATGGGCCGATGCTGTGGCTTATGAGCACAATCGAGTCTATTTCGACATTGACTTTCGGGAAACGTTTCAACACACTGATTCTTATCTGCCCTGTCTTAATCTCGGCGTTGAGGTGTTTGTCGGCTAAATCGTCGAGCGTTGCCGCCAGACGGCGCGGGGACAGCAGCCACCCGGCGGTGCCTATGGCCGCGCCGCCTATGGCCGTCACAGTCAGTAAAAACCATCCGATTGTTTTAAGAATGATTTTTGCGGGATGTGTCCGATTATTCCCCTCTGTCATATTACGCTCGTTGTTCAATAGTTATGGGGCGGAACAAATCCGTGCAGTCCGCTCTTTACCTTGAATAACAAACTATGTGGCCGCGGGGTTTTTGTCCGGTGTGGTTGACCGATTGGTTTGTAAGGTGTGGATATGTTTAATTAGTTGCTGAAGCCGCTTCGTCGAGTATCGAGTAGGCTATGGCTCTTGATGAGTTTATCAACGACGGGAAATGCGCATCGCTGTTGACCAGGATAGGCACCCCTGCGCTGATTAAACGGCTGAGATACCTTGTCGACGGGAACATACGTCTGTGGTCTTGCCATGCTTTTGTGTTGACCTCCACGATTACCCCACTGGCGACAACAGCGTCTATGAGCATGTCGACCAGTCTTACATACCACGATTCATCCTCTATGCCGGGGGAGTAGTGAGCGGCGTTGTGTCCCACTTTGTCAAGATGCCCAAGTATGTCAAATCCTCCGGCTTCGACCATGTCGATTGACTGGCGGTAGAATGTATCGACCACATAGCGGATGTCGCGGTAGAAATACTGCTCCATTTTCCCGCGGAAATTCTCGTAGCGGCCATCAATGTCGATATACCGCTCCTCGGGGTTGGGGATGAAGTGTACCGAGCCGATTCGGTAGTCGAGCGGGATTGAGTCGAAGTAGGGGTGAGCGGGTCCCCATTGGGGCCCGAGATAATCTATCTCCATCCCGGCGTATAGCTTGATTTTGTCACCGTATGCGGCTCTGAGACGGTCTACTTCGGCGAAATAAGCCGGCACATCGCTTTGCGACATATTGCATGGCGACCGTAACGGCAGCGGTGAGTGAGGCGAGAACCCGTAATGGGTGAATCGCTGTCTCACGGCTTCGCGCACAAATTCCTCCATCGGGGCTTTCCCGTCGCAAAATTGTGTGTGGGAATGAAAGTTATAGGTTCTTATATGCTGAAACTCGCTGAAATCCATATCGTTCAATAGGAGTATTGCGTGGTTATCTTATTGGCTCGCAGTCGGCGCAGGTAGGTGAAAAACAACCCGCCGAAAATGGTTGCGGTGAGACATCCCGCGCCAACGGCTATCGACAGGTCAAGACCGAAACCTTCGGGGCGGGGCGCATAGAGAATGTATGACACGCTGACCACGGTCATGAACAAGGCCGGAAACAGCGTGATTACATAGGTCTTGCCGTGTCGGGCGAGGTAGACGGTGACAGCCCACAGCGTGAACACGGCGAGAGTCTGGTTACACCATGCGAAGTAACGCCAAAGCACCATGAAGTCAATCTGCATCACCAGGTAGCAGAGCGCGAATATCGGCAACGATATCGCAAGACGTTTCCACAGCTTCGACTGGTCAAATTTAAGAAAGTCGGCGGCGATAAGGCGCGCGCTTCTCAAGGCGGTGTCACCTGTGGTTATCGGTGCGGCCACGACTCCGAGTATGGCGAGTACCCCGCCGACCGCTCCGAGCCATGTGATTGAAATCTGGTTGACAAGCAGGCTCGATGAGTCGTTGCCGTGCTCGGCCACATATTGCGCGAGCCCTTCATATCCCCCGGTGAACGCTATGGCGGCTGCAGCCCATATCAAGGCCACGATTCCTTCGGCGACCATGGCTCCGTAGAAGACGGGGCGCGCCAGACGCTCGTTTTTGAGACAGCGGGCCATCATCGGCGACTGGGTGGCATGGAAGCCGGAGATGGCTCCGCAGGCTATGGAAACAAACATCATCGGGAATATAGGATGTGTTCCGGCGGTTTCGGCCGGGTAACGGTTGTGCAGGCCGTCGAGCAATCCGTCGGGAATCACGATGTCGCCTACAATCAGCACACCCATGATGCCGACCGCCATAAACAGCAGGGCGAACCCGAAGACGGGGTAAAGCTGGCCGATGAGCTTGTCAATCGGGAGCATAGTTGCGAGAATGTAGTAGATGAATATAGCCGCCACCCAAAACGTCTTGTCGAGGATATCGGGGGTCAGTGCCGCCACGAGATTGGCAGGCTGCAGCACAAACACCGCCCCGACAAGTATGAGAAGTGCGAGCGAAAACACACGCATCACCTGTTTGATGCCTCCGCCGAGCTCATGCCCCACAATCTCGGGTAGCGACGCGCCTCCGGCTCTGATTGAGATCATTCCTGAGATGAAATCGTGTACCGCTCCGGCAAAGATGGTGCCGAGCACTATCCACAGGAATGCCGCCGGGCCGAACATTATGCCCATTATGGCCCCGAAAATCGGACCGAGACCCGCTATGTTGAGAAACTGTATCAGAAACACCCTCCATGTCGGCAGCGGAACATAGTCCACTCCGTCCTGTCGGGTGTAGGCCGGCATAGGCCGGTTTTTGTCTATGCCGAATATTTTTTCTACCAACAGTCCGTAGATGAAATATCCACCCACGAGTACTGCCAAGGCTATCAGAAATGATGTCATTTTCCTATGGTTTGTTTTTAGATTGGGTTATTCTATAAATTATGTTTGTTAAAAAATTCAGGCTTGTCAAATGCAGTCTGTTATCGGCCGGTCTCGATTCTGATCACCTCGTTGGCGAGCCGCCGGCTCTCCTCGCTTTGGCTTAACAGGCGGCGTTCGAGCGTCAAAATGGTTTCGCTTACAGAGTGGTCGCCCTCGGCGTAGCGTTGACGCAGCTCCGACAGTTCATTGCCGGTGGCTTCGGCTTCGGCTTTGGCATGAAGATACTGACCCATGGCTTCACGCGCGCCTTGCGATTTGAAATCAGACAGCGAGGTGTAAGTCATGCCGCCGGGCATGGCGAACGAGAACGTCGGGCCGCGATCGGCGCGGCTGTTTGTGCGGTTGTCGGCTCGGCGCATTATCATCGGGTAGGCCGCTCCTTCCTCTTGAGTGTCGCGTATCGACGACAGCCGGGCGAGTGAGGCTAAGCCGGGGGTGTCGTCAGGATAGTTCACACGGGTATCGGAGGGGACAAAGATGTAGATTGTCACTTTTCCGGGGATGCGGTTGCGGTCAGTGGCCCACCATCCCAATCCTGTGGTCTCGTCGATGGCGAGCATATAGTCGTCGTAAGGGGAGTTGTAGGGCATACCGATATTCTGTGGTTGCAGGTATTTGTCACCGTCATTACGGGTTATGAATATGTCATAGCCGCCCAAGGAGTTCTCGCCGTCATTGGCAAAATAGAGCGTCATGCCGTCGGCCATCATGAACGGGTAGTTGGCGTCGCCGCCTTCGTTTATCTCAGTACCGAGTGAATGGGGCTGTTCCCATGACCCGTCGGCGAGCTTTGAGGCCGACATGAGCGTGAATGTGCCGTCGGCTCCCGGTGCCGACCACATCATCATGCCGCCGCTTTGCGGAGTGTAGACTACAGTGGGATCCGCCGCTGCGGTCCCGGCGGGAAGCGCCTCCGAGCTGTGCAGAGAGCCGCTTTCAGGTGACAGTTGGTAGGCGTTGAAGAATGTTGACGCATCAACGACCATACTGTCGATGACGGCTATTTTCTCCACTCGCGAGAGCATATTGCGGGTGCGCTCTATGCGGCTTTCCAATTCGTTCAGGCTCTCCGAATCGATTTTTGGTGCGTTTTTGCTCCTTTTCCCGGTGAAGTGCCGCCGATATTTCTCGATGCTCTCGTCGGCGGCGTCGACCTCGTAGCGGCGCACCGACCATTCGGCAAGCGCGAGCGATGCTTCAGGGATGCCGGCCTTGACGCCGCGTTCAATAAGTTGCGCTGCGTCGCCATTGTCGCCGGTCTCCATCATCGACACGCCGAGCATATACGCGATGCGCCCGTTTTTGGGGTCGGCTTCGTTCAGGGCTTTAAGCAGGGGCAGAGCCTCCTCATATATGCCGTCGTCAAAAAGTTCCTTTGCTTTCTCGGCGGTGGTTTGCGCCGAAGCGGTCACGACCGTTGTCACAGTCAGTAACAGCAATATTGTCAGTCGTTTGAACATAGATATGCAAAATTACAACTTCAAAATTAGCCATAAATCCGCTAATATCAAAATTACGATTGTTTTTAGTCCAAAAGTTTGTTAAACACAGATTTATTCCATACCTTTCGGTTGTGATAAATTTCAATACATAATTTTGAGTCTAAAATCATGAAAAAGTTACAGCTATTATTATTCGCCGGGATGATTGCGATTTCCCCTGCAGCCTCCTCAACAACAATTAATTCAGTTAATGACATAGAGGTGGTAGGCAATGATATTTGGCTTGCGCAGGGCGCGACAATTATCAAGCGCGATAAGACCACGGGAGAGCAGTTGAAATATGTGGTCGATGAAGAAAACTCAGATGGACTTTCATCGGTGCGTAACATAGTGGTTTTGGATGTCGGTGATGTCTGGTTCAGTTGCTCGCGTTCAGGAGTCGGGCACTATGATGGTGAAGGATTTGATGTGACAAATCTCAAAGTGGCTGGTTCGAAAACCGTTATATGCCAATATGTGGCAAGTGACAACGATGGCACTCCATGGGTGGCTTGCGGCCTGAAAGGGTTCTATAGACTTATTAACGGCAAATGGACAAATGGTTACGATTATCTTGGAAATGAGATGTATGCAGCTTACATCAACACCGGGATGGTCTTTGACGCGGATAATCAGTTGTGGTGGACGGCTAATCAACGTATAGACGGATTTGGGTATTGTTGCTTTGCAGACGGATGGCATTGCGTGAGCGGCGAGGATGCGTATAAGGACAAATACGGTAGCTGTTCGTATAATTCCATTACTATTGACTCTCAGAACTGTAAATGGCTTGGTCTGCAATATCCTGCTGTGATAAAATATTCGGCGGATGGCTCGAGTGAATTGTTTGAACTGCCCATAGTGAGTGGTGACGGTATGAAACGCGGGTCTGTGTTCAGTGCGCAAATCGGGCCGGATGGACGCGTTTGGGTGGCTCACCAAGGCGCCATGTATGCGTTTACCGGCAAGGATGACATAGAACGTATCGAAATTCCGTTTACAGATAGCGATGTGCTTATAAGGAGTTTCAAGCATGACGGCGACGGAATCTGGATAGGCACCGCTTCCAACGGGCTTTTCTACTGGCATGACGGCCAACTTGACCCGATTGATTTGAATGCCGGTGCGGGGGATATTATCGCTGACGACGCTGATGAAACGGACTCTCCAACCTACGACATCATGGGCCGCCGTGTGGAGCGAACAATCCCCGGCAGTGTGTATGTCAAAGCGGGTCGTAAATTCGTTGCTATGTGAAAATTTGGTCGTCGGCGGTCAACGCGCTATTTTTGCACTCTGATTTAAATCGGTTTGATGTATGATGAGACAATTGATGGCGTCGTTGGCTTTGCTGGCGTCGGCTGTTTTGGCGGTCGCCGGTGAGACGTTGCCGCGGGTGAGCCTTTTGGTGGCTTCCCCTGGAGCGGAGATATATGAACTTGAGGGTCATGCGGGACTAAGGATTGTCGACAGTGACGGAAGCGACTACACGGTCAACTGGGGCCTGTTCGATTTCAATTCTCCGGGTTTCGTCTACCGTTTCGTGAAGGGGGAGACCGACTATAGCGCGGGTGTGTGCCGCACAGATTATTTCATAGGCGGCTACGCTTTTCACGGAAGGGGAGTGAAAGAGATACCTCTGAATCTCACGTCGCAGCAGGTGGAGGCGGTGAAGGCGCTCGTGTGGGAGAACCTTAAACCCGAGAACAGGGTGTATCGCTACAATTATGTTAAGGATAATTGTTCGACACGTCCTCTGAAAATTGTAGAACGCGCTATAGGTGACTCGATTTTGCTGTCGGTCCCGGCTGAATTTGCTGACAGACAGGTTTCTTTCCGCGACGTGATGCGCCGGTATCACCGTGAATATCCGTGGTATCAGTTTGGTATCGATCTCGCGCTCGGCAGCGGTATAGACCATCCGCTGACATCTCGTGAATTTGCTTTTGCCCCGGTGCTTTTGCCTGAAATGCTCGCAGGGGCTGTTACCGCCGGAGGAGCGGTTGTGGCTGCAGGCGACGCTGTGGATGTCGCAGTGGCCGCCGATTCGGTCAGCCCCGGTCCGACACCGTGGTATATGACCCCGTTGGCAGCCGGTGTGCTGCTGCTGGTTATTGCCGTCATAGTGACTGTCAGGGATATACGCGGACGCAGAGTGAGCCGTTGGTTTGATTGCGTTCTGTTTAGCCTGTATGGGCTAATGGGGTGCGTTTTGACATTCCTTGTGTTTGTCTCGGTGCATGAGGCCACCAGCCCCAACTGGCTGCTTGCGTGGCTCAACCCTTTCTGTTTCATCGGAGCGTGGGCGGTTTGGTTAAAAAGTTGCCGAAAAATGGTTTTATGCTATCATTTTGTTAACTTTGCGGTGCTGATATCGCTGGCGTTGGTCTGGCCGTGGCTCGGTCAAGTTGGCAATGTCGCATTCATCCCTTTGGTAGCTGCCGACGCAATGCGCTCGGCATCATATGTTTACATAAACCGATGCACCGCAAAGAAACCCGCATAGTTCCCCGTATAGCTTGTGCGCTCGTGGCCACGATGGTCACGCTGTCACTGTCGGCGTCCCTGCCGGGCAGCCGCCCCAAACTTGTGGTGGGAGTCATGGTCGACGGGCTGTCGATGGATCAGATTGATCTGTTGCGCTCGACGTTCGGCCCCGACGGGTTCAACCGATTGCTCCGCGACGGGGTGACAATAGACAATCTCGACTATGGCACATCGCTCGACCCCGCGGCGGCTACGGCTGTGATATTCACCGGCGCGGCACCCTCGGTCAACGGAGTGGACCGCGCGACGAAGTTTGACACGGAGAAAAAGATACCCGTGTCAGTTTTCCTGTCTCCGTCAAACAAAGGGGTGTTCACCACCGAAACACTGTCGCCCGGAGCGTTGCTTGTGTCGACGATCAGCGATGAGCTGCGCATCGACGGAGGCGGCGTGGGAAGTGTGCATTCCATATCGCTTGACCCGCAGCAGGCTTTGATAATGAGCGGCCATGCCGGTAACAGTGCGTTCTGGTTTAACGATAACACGGGCAACTGGGCCACCACGACCTACTATAAGGAAATGCCCACGGCTATTCAGTCGCGCAATCATTTCGAGTCGATAGCGAGCCGCATCGACACCATGGCGTGGACTCCGGCCCTGCCGCTCGACCGATACCCCGACCTGCCGGCGCACCGCAAGGTATATCCGTTCCGCCACACTTTCCCGAAAAACGATACAAACCGCTTCAAAGCGTTCAAACTGTCGGCAACGGCCAACCGGGAGGTGACATCAGTCGCCACCGATTATATACGTTCCATCTCGCTCGGCAACCATGAGGAGATGGATATGCTCAACCTCACCTACACACTTTCACCTTATCCCTACACCAAGGATGGTGACTGGAGGGTGCAGAGGCTTGACAGCTATGTGAGGCTCGACAGCGATCTGGCCCGGCTGTTCAAGGCCATAGACGACGGCCCTGGCATGGATAAAACGGTTGTGTTCATCACCGGCACGCCGGCTCCGTCGCGCACGCGGCGCGATGATGACCGCTGGAACATACCACACGGCGAGTTCTCGCGCCGCAAGGCGATATCGCTGCTCAATATGTTCCTGATGGCCAAATATGGCAACGGTGACTGGGTGAGCGGCTACAAGGACGGACAGTTCTACCTCAACCGCACTCTCGTCAAGCAGCGCGGCAGCGACCTCAGCGAGATGAGAAGCGAGGCCGCGGGATTCCTCGCTCAGATGGCCGGAGTGACGTCGGCGTTGACGCTTGATGACGTCATCGCGGGACGCGGCGGTGAGCGCGGTGAGTCGCTCAGACGCAACACCGCCGTGGCCAATGCCGGGGATGTGTTTATCGCCCTCGCTCCGGGATGGGGGGTGACCGAGGGGGATGAAGGGGAAGCCGGATTGCGGCTTGTGGAGCGGTCTACGGCCACCACGGCCCCTGCTTTCATAATGTCTCAGACCGCCGCTCCGCAGCGCATAGAGACGCCTGTCGACGCGCGCGTGATCGCTCCGACGGTCGCCGGATTGCTTAGAATACGTTCGCCCAATGGGGCGCAATTACCCCCGCTGCGTCTTAAATAAGGTTAAAAAATAACCAACGCGGCAGAAATCGCAATCTGGAAATCGTACAAAAAAAGAAAAAATCAAACAAAAATGTCAATAACTTCAGTTCTCAACAAACTGTTTGGCAACAAATCGCAGCGCGACCTCAAGGAAATACGCCCGATTGTTGACCAGATCAAGGCTTTAGGGCCTCAAATGCAACAACTCAGCAATGACCAGCTCCGCGACGCCATCACGGCGGTGCGCAAGGATCTCGCCGACAGCATAGCCGCCGACGAGCAGGCGATAGCTGAAAACAAAACGAAAATAGATGACCTGCCGTTTGACAAGCGTCAACCGCTGTGGGACCAAATCGACAAGCATGAGAAGAATATCCTCGACACTCTTGAAAAGAAGCTCAACGAGCATCTGCCGACCGTCTTCGCCGCCATGCGCGAGACCGCGGCCCGCTTCGCCGCCAACGAGACCGTCGAGGTGACCGCGACCCAGATGGACCGCGACCTGGCCGCCCAGGGGCGCGACTTTGTCACAATAGATGGTGACAAGGCGTTGTGGAAGAACCACTGGATCGCCGGCGGCAATGAGATCACATGGGATATGGTGCACTATGACGTGCAGCTCATCGGCGGCGTAGTGTTGCACCAGGGTAAAATCGCCGAGATGGCCACAGGTGAGGGTAAGACCCTTGTGGCCACGTTGCCGGTGTTCCTGCGCTCGCTTTCAAAACGCGGCGTGCACGTCGTGACGGTCAACGACTACCTCTCCAAGCGTGACTCGGAGTGGATGGGCCCGCTCTATATGTTCCATGGGTCGACCGTGGATTGCATCGACAAGCATGAGCCGAACACGCCTGCCCGCCGCGCCGCCTACAACTGCGACATCACATTCGGAACGAACAATGAGTTTGGTTTCGACTATCTCCGCGACAATATGGCGATGGCTCCTCAGGATATGGTGCAGCGCAAGCATTATTACGCTATTGTCGATGAGGTAGACTCGGTGCTTATCGACGATGCCCGTACGCCTCTCATCATCTCAGGGCCTGTGCCTAAGGGTGATGACCAACTGTTCAATGAATACCGCCCCAATGTGGAGAAGGTGGTGCAGGCGCAGCGTAAGCTCGTCACCCAGATTCTCAGCGAGGCCAAGACAAAGCTCGCATCGGACGACAAGGACACGAAGAAGGAGGGCGCTTTGCTGCTTTTCCGCGCGTTCAAGGGACTTCCAAAGAACAGCGCGCTAATAAAGTTCCTGAGCCAGGAGGGAATGAAGAACATCATGCTTCAGACCGAGGCTTATTACCTGCAGGACAACAGCCGCGAGATGCCAGTGGTGACCGATCCGCTCTACTTCGTCATCGACGAGAAAAACCGCAGTGTGGAGCTTACCGACAAGGGTATTGACGAATTGACAGGCAAAACCACCGACCCGCAATTTTTCGTGTTGCCCGACATCGCTGCAGAGCTTTCGGAGCTTGAGCATATAACTGACCTCGCCGAGCGTCAACAGCGTAAGGATGAGGCGATGCAGAACTATGCCGTCAAGGCGGAGCGCGTGCACACCGTGACCCAGCTTCTCAAAGCCTATACGCTGTTTGAAAAGGATGTAGAGTATGTCATCGACGACAATAAAATCAAGATCGTCGACGAGCAGACCGGCCGTATCATGGAGGGACGCCGCTACAGCGACGGTCTTCATCAGGCCATAGAGGCCAAGGAGGGGGTCAAAGTCGAGGCGGCCACGCAGACTTTCGCCACCATTACGTTGCAGAACTACTTCAGGATGTATCATAAGCTGGCCGGTATGACCGGTACCGCCGAAACCGAGGCGGGAGAGTTGTGGGACATCTACAAACTTGATGTGGTGACTATTCCCACCAACCGCCCGGTGGCCCGTATCGATATGAACGACCGCGTCTACAAGACCAAAAAAGAGAAATACGCGGCTGTCATCGAGGAAATCGTAGGGCTTGTAAAGGGGGGCCGTCCGGTGCTTGTCGGCACCACTTCGGTGGAAATCTCGGAGCTTTTGAGCCGTATGTTGACCATGCGCCATATACCCCACAATGTGTTGAACGCCAAGCTGCACCAGAAGGAGGCTGAAATCGTGGCTCTTGCAGGCCGTCCCGGCACCGTGACCATAGCAACCAACATGGCGGGCCGCGGTACGGACATCAAATTGCCTCAGGAGGTGAAAGATGCCGGCGGTCTGGCAATCATAGGTACTGAGCGCCATGAGTCGCGCCGCGTCGACCGTCAGTTGCGCGGCCGCGCCGGTCGTCAGGGAGACCCCGGGTCGTCGGTGTTCTTCGTGTCGTTCGAGGACCAGTTGATGCGTCTGTTCGCCACCGACAGGGTAATGAAGATGCTCGACACTCTCGGGCTGAAAGAGGGTGAGATGATTGAGTCGAAGATGGTGACCCGCGCCATCGAGAACGCCCAGAAGCGTGTGGAGGAGAACAATTTCGGTATCCGTAAGCGTCTGCTTGAGTATGACGACGTTATGAACAAGCAGCGTACATATATCTATTCGCGCCGCCACCATGCGTTGCTCGGGGAGCGCGTGGGTATCGACATCGCCAATATGCTCTATGACACGGTTGAGAATATCGTGAACACATATGACCAACCGACCGATTATGACGATATGTCGCTTGAGTTGCTGAGGGTGCTCACCATTGAGCCGCCTTTCAGCGAGGAGGAGTTCCGCAACATGAGCAAGGAGGAGATGATCGAGGCTCTCCACGGGGCCGCCAACGCCGCTCTGCAGCGCAAGAGCGACCGCATCATCGAGATCGCTATGCCTGTCATCAAGGATTGGGTCGAAAACCGCGGTGCAAACGGCCGCATCGCCGTCCCGATTACTGACGGCAAGCGCATCTTCAATCTTGTGGTCGATATAACCGAAGCCTATAACACTCAGTGCCGTTCGATTGTTAAGGAGTGGCATAAAGCGATATTGCTTGTGACTATCGACGAGCTGTGGAAGGAGCACCTGCGCGAGCTTGACCAGTTGAGGCAGTCGGTACAGAATGCGTCGTATGAGCAAAAAGACCCGCTCGTGATCTATAAGGTTGAATCGTTCCATCTTTTTGAGACAATGCTCAACACTCTTAACGTCAAGTCAATGTCGGCGTTGATGAGGGGTCAGATTTATGTTCAGGAGCGTCCTACAGCCGCATCGGCGACACTTGAGTCGGAGGATAAGCAACCTGCGGAGAAGCAGCCTGAGGTGAAACGCGCTATGCCTGAGCGTCCCAATGACTACTCGCGCTACAAGGCGACCAAGGAATCATTGCCGGGTGAAGCTGAGCAGCGGGCAGCGGCGTCGGCACATCAGGGTGAGGCCCAGCGTCCGATGCCTGCCAAGGCGGCTCCGAAGATTGAGCGCAACGCACCGTGTCCTTGCGGCTCGGGCAAGAAGTATAAGAATTGCCACGGCCGCGGGTTATAATCATGCAGCATAAAGATAATCTATTTATACAGTTATACAGGGTTTGCCGGAATGGTAAGCCCTGTATAAGTTTTAGGAAGATGTTTTGGCTATTTAAATTGTTTTAGTTTATGAATAAAGGGTTGTTTGCGCTTGCGTTGGGTACGTTCGCTTTGGGGATAGCGGAGTTCCTGATGATGGGTATACTCAGTAATCTCGCATCGGATCTGGACATCAGTATCAGCCGCGCGGGTCATCTCATATCGGCTTACGCGCTCGGGGTGTGCTGCGGCGCGCCTGCGTTGCTGTTCGCGCGGAAGGTGCCTCTGAAACTCATCATGCTCACATTGGCCGGAATCATAGCCGCCGGCAATTTGCTGGCTGCGTTGTCTCCTGATTTCTGGTGTCTGTTTGGCGCGCGTTTCATCTCGGGATTGCCCCACGGGGCTTACTTCGGGGTTGGCGCTATCGTCGCCCGTCGTCTGGCTCGTCCGGGGCGCGAGGTGAGCGCGGTGTCGTTTATGATAGCCGGAATGACTGTGGCCACTCTCGCCGGTGTCCCCGTCGGGACGTTTCTCACTGATTTCGTGACATGGCGGGCGGCGTTCTTGATTGTCGCTTTGACGGGTTTGCTGACGTTACTGGCCATAAGGGTGTGGGTGCCGCAGGTCGCGGGGTTGCCCGACATGGGTTTCAAGGGGCAATTCAAGTTTCTGACGACGCTACCGCCGTGGCTGATATTCGGTGGTGTGCTGTTCGGGCAGATAGGGATGTATTGCTGGTATAGCTACATAGACCCACAGATGACTCACATAGCGGGGTTTTCGGTGGCCGATATGTCGTGGATAATGGTGCTTGCGGGGTTGGGGATGTTTCTCGGCAACTTGGTAGCGGGGCTGCTGAGTGACCGCTTCAAGCCGAGCGCGGTCGCGGCGTGGGTGCAGACTTGCGGGATTGCCGTCCTGCTGTCGTTCTATCTCTTTGCCCATATCGCTCCGTTGGCGGTGGCGTTGATGGTGCTCGGCACAGCGGCGTTGTTCGGGTCGGGAAGCCCTTTGCAGTCATCGATCGTGGGGTATTCGAGAGGTGGTGAAATGCTCGGGGCGGCTTGCATACAGATAGCGTATAACGCCGGTAACGCCATAGCCGCATGGATCGGGGGGCGTGTGATAGCGGCGGGTTTTGGCTACACGGCACCCGCGCTTGTGGGTATCCCGTTGGTGGCCGTCGGGAGCACGCTGCTTTTTATACTCTATTTCAGAAATGAGCGGCGGGGATGAAATTAGATTCTGAAAAAATCCCTGTATTTTACATATGTGTGAAATAAATATCGTATATTTGCGTTATAATCAAAAGACTAAAGCTATGAATGATATTAGGAACAAACATAGAGAAATGGTTGGTCAGGTGTCACCTGAAATAAAGGAAGAAATTAACCTTTCTTTTGCAATATCCAATAAAATCGACGTACTTATGCAAGAGCGCGGACTTTCAAAGAAGCAGTTTGCCGATCAGATAGGGAAACGTCCGAGCGAAATAACCCGATGGTTGAGCGGACAGCATAATTTCACTGTCTCCACACTTGCCATGCTGTCAGCATTTTTCGGTAAATCCATAATCTCTGTCTAATCATGGCCAACGAATCACTGTCGAGGGTGTTTCAGAACTACCGCCAATAAGCCCAAACTCATAGGCGGCTTGCCCATGGGCAAGCCCTACCAGGCTGATTCGCAGTGATATGTGAATTATTGCGTGACGAGTCAGACATTTGACAGGGAGGTCTGCAATATCCTCAAGAATGATGAGTTCTATACTCAATATTACGATATTGAGCGTGAGATAAACGCTTATCTCGAATTTGACCCTGATGTGTTCCGTGGAAAAACCGTCCTGTTGCCCTGTGATGACCCGGAATGGAGCAACCTAAGGAAACAAAGACAACAAAAACAAATTTAGTTATCCATGAAATAGTTGCAAGGTTTATGAGAGATATAAGGCGTGATGAAATTTTGGGAAACGGAGAAATTGGGTTAACTTCGCGGCATAATAACCAATCCCACAATATGCAGGAAAAAATCATCATTCTCGACTTCGGTTCGCAGACGACGCAGCTCATAGGTCGCCGCGTGCGCGAGCTTAATATGTATTGCGAGATTATCCCTTACAACAAGTTCCCGGAGGATGACCCTTCGGTGATCGGCGTGATATTGTCGGGAAGCCCGTTCTCGGTGTACGATGAGCGCGCTTTCAAGATTGAACTTGACAAGATACGCGGTAAATATCCCGTGCTCGGCATCTGCTACGGTGCGCAGTTCATGGCTTATGTGAACGGCGGCAGCGTTGAACCGGCTGAAAGCCGCGAGTATGGGCGGGCGCATCTGTCGTGGATCGAGACGGGGAATCCGTTGTTCAAGGATATCGAGGTTGGCAGCCAGGTGTGGATGAGCCACGGCGACACCATCACTTCGATACCAGACAATTTCGAGGTCATAGCCTCGACCGACTCTGTCAAAATCGCGGCTTATCAGGCCAAAGGTGAGAAGTTGTGGGGGGTGCAGTTCCACCCTGAGGTTTATCACTCGACCGATGGGACTCAATTGTTGAAAAACTTCGTGGTCGATATCTGCGGCGGTAAGCAGGACTGGACGGCTCAGTCGTTCATTGAGACCACGGTGGCGCGTCTCCGCGAGCAGCTCGGCGATGACAAGGTTGTGCTGGGGTTGAGCGGCGGCGTGGACTCGTCGGTAGCGGCGGCGTTGCTCAACAAGGCCATAGGGTCTAACCTGACCTGTATCTTCGTTGACCACGGTATGCTGCGCAAGAATGAGTTTGAGAATGTGTTGAACGATTATAAGTGCATGGGCCTTAACGTGGTCGGGGTTGACGCATCGGCAAAATTCTTTGGAGAGCTTGCCGGGGTTTCGGAGCCTGAACGCAAGCGTAAGATTATCGGCAAGGGTTTCATCGATGTGTTTGACGTGGAGGCCCACAAGATAAAAGATGTGAAGTGGCTTGCCCAGGGTACCATCTATCCTGATTGCATCGAGTCGCTTTCGATTACCGGCACGACCATCAAGAGCCATCACAATGTGGGCGGTCTGCCGGAAAAGATGAATCTTAAACTTTGCGAGCCGTTGCGTCTTCTGTTTAAGGATGAGGTGCGCCGTGTGGGGCGGCAGCTCGGTATGCCGGAGCATCTGATAGGGCGCCATCCGTTCCCGGGTCCGGGTCTGGCTGTGAGGATACTGGGCGACATCACCCCTGAGAAGGTGAGGGTGCTTCAGGACGCTGACGATATTTTCATCACGTCGTTGCGCAAGGCCGGCCTGTATGACAAAATATGGCAGGCGGGCGTCATATTGCTCCCCGTGCGGAGCGTCGGCGTGATGGGCGATGAGCGCACTTATGAGCAGGCTGTGGCTTTGCGCGCTGTTACTTCGACTGACGGCATGACGGCTGACTGGTACCCGCTACCGTATGATTTTATGGCGAAGGTGTCGAACGATATCATCAACAAGGTGCGGGGTGTCAACCGCGTATGTTATGACATCTCGTCGAAGCCGCCGGCAACCATCGAGTGGGAATAATTTACCCACTCTGACACTCAGATTAAAATTTATTTTATATCATATAAATCAACCACTTAGCGGATAGATTATTTATCGCTAAGTGGTTGCTTTCATAACCAGTTTCCCGAAATTGTACCCTAAAATTGTAGCCGACGGATTTATTTAGTAATTTTGCTGTTGAATCCGCAATATTACCTGTCATGGCAAAAAAGAATCAATCAAAGAGATTAACCCAACAACACAGAGTTTCGCATGGGGTGGTTGGGATATTTGGAGATGAAGCCAAATTACATGATATGACAGTCGGGCAGATTTCTCAATTGGTTCTCGACAGATTGCGTACTGATTTCCCTAACCTGTCATTCAGACATAGGGATAGTGTCAGAAAAGAGGAGATAAATTTAGCTTTACAAAAGATAGATTTAGAATTAGGACAAACTTTGTTTGTCCCCAATTCGAGTATAATTCCCGATGGGGGATTAATTGAGGTTAAAGACGATTATGATAAATGGCGGATTATTTTAGTATCGGAAGCCAAGCATCAAGGTCGGGATATTGAGAATATTAGAGCGGGTAGATTAGTAGGTAAAAATAATGACCAAGATTTGATGGCGGCGGGAAATGCTATCGAAAGATCTCACAAAAATATTTCAGAAATAGCTAATTTGATGCTGGGAGAATCGCATTTTCCTTATGAGCTTTTTCTTGAAGGCTCAAATTTTTTGACAAAGACAATAAGCGTTACTCGTCCAGATGGAAGGGTTGTGGTGCTTGAATATAACTCCGGGATATTAAATATATTAGATCGGTTGACTGCTGCAAATTATGGATTGCCTATAAATACAAATCTTTGTGAAAATCGGTTCATACACCATAAGGACAAAACCATAATGCTCCAAGCGGCGTCAATATATACGCAAGGTAATGGAGAGCGGTGGGATGTTGATAATATGCTAACTGTAATGATGGAAATAGCGAGGACATCGATGAGGATCATATACAGTGATTTGTTCAATCAGGTATCAATGTCAGTTAACTAAAATCATATTATGGCACGTCAAGCGACCAATGGTAATTTGCATAAAGCAAAGGGGGCCAAAAGCGATGAATTTTATACATTGCTTGAGGATATTCATCGTGAATTGGCATATTACAAGAATAATTTCAGAGGTAAAACGGTATATTGTAATTGTGATAATCCACGAGAAAGTAATTTTTTCAGATATTTCTTCTCGAATTTCAAACAGTTGGGATTGGAGAAACTTATAGCCTCATATTATGTCAATGATACTTCAAATTTGTTTAACTTAGAAGGTGCGGGACATGGAGGCTATATTGAATGCAGCGAAGATGATCTTGAAATTCCAATATCGGAACTCCCGATAAAATTTTTTAATGGAGACGGGGATTTCAGGAGTCAAGACAGTGTATCTCTATTAGAGCGGGCGGATATCGTAGTTACCAATCCACCTTTTTCGCTTTTCAGAGAGTTCGTGTCGCAGTTAATCAGATATGAAAAAAAATTTCTCATCATTGGTAATATAAACGCTATTACATACAAGGATATTTTTCATTTGATTCAAACAAACCAAATATGGTTAGGGGTTCATCTGGGAAGAGGAATCTCGGGTTTTAAAGTTCCAGAGCATTATGAAATGTACGGTACTGAGACCCATATATCCGCAAATGGGGACAGAATTATCTCTCCCAACAATTGTTTGTGGCTGACAAATCTTGATGTTCAAACGAGGCATAATATTTTAGAACTAACTAAAATTTATGATGGGAATGAAAATCAGTACCCTAAATTTGACAACTTCGATGGGATTAATGTCAACAGGACTCAGGATATCCCTATGGATTATGCAGGTGCGATTGGTGTTCCAATTACTTTCTTGCATAAGTATAATCCTTCTCAGTTTGACATTATCAGGTTTAGAAAAGGAGATGACGGTAAAGACCTTGCAATCAATGGAAAGTGTCCCTATTTCAGGATACTGATTAAAAATAAATGGCCAATAAAAGCAAAATCATCATTAGGTTCGTTGTTTGCCTGAGATGAATGGCGTCCAAATAGCCCAACAGTATAATGTTTATTTAAGTTTAGGCCTGTCTGAGTGGGCATTATGGGCTTTTTCTGTCGTGATTCTTTTTGCGGGGGGATGGAGGGTAAGGAAAAAAACAGTAACTTCGCGGGGTTAAAATAGGAATAAGGAGAATGACGTGTGAAAATAGGAATGATAGGGGGCTGTTGCCGCGATTGTTTCTGACGTTTTTTAAGATCGGGGCGTTCACGTTCGGCGGCGGCTGGGCTATGATTTCGATTATCGAGAAGGAGATAGTGGATAAGCACCGGTGGATTGACCGCGGTGAGTTCCTTGACCTGCTTGCGGTGGCGCAGTCGCTGCCGGGGATTTTGGCCGTCAACATATCGGTAGCGGTCGGTGACCGTCTGCGAGGCATGAAGGGGAGCGTGTGGGCGGCGTTGGGCACCATACTCCCGTCGTTCATGATTATTCTGGCAATAGCCGTGTTCCTGACTCCTGACCTGATAAAGAGCAATCCCGTGGTGAGCCGCATATTCATGGGGATACGCCCGGCTGTTGTGGCTCTTATCGTCGCTCCCGTGATTTCGTCGGCGCGTGCCGCCAAAATCTCGTGGCGCACAATCGCTATCCCTGTGGTGACGGCGTTGCTGATATGGTCGAAGTGGCCTGTCGTGTCGAATCCGATACTTTACATAGTGCTTGGCGGTGCGGGGGGATATTTGTGGTACACCCGACATAACTATGCGAAAGCCGCCGGTGGCAGAAAGGGGGAGAGGAAATGATGATCTATCTCAAACTTATCTGGAGCTATCTGAAAATCGGTCTGTTCGGTTTCGGCGGGGGCTATGCGATGCTCGCCCTGATAGAGCGCGAGATAGTTGGCCCGGGCTGGATAAGCGAGCAGATGTTTACGGACATTGTGGCTATCTCGCAGATGACTCCCGGCCCGATAGGCATCAACTCGGCTACCTACATAGGTTATGTGGCTCCGGGGCAGTATGACCCCTCGCTTGCGTCGCCGCTATGGGGCCTGTTAGGGTCGGTGATATGCACTCTTGTGGTTGTGTTGCCGTCGTTTGTGCTTGTGGCTTATACAAGCCATCTGATAGCCCGCCACAAGGACAGCGTTGTCATCAAGGGGATATTCGCAGGCTTGCGCCCTGTGGTTGTGGGGCTTATAGCGTCGGCGGCTCTGCTGCTGATGAACGGGGAGAACTTCGGCACTGACACCTATCATTTGGGGTGGAGCGTCTTTATATGCCTTATCTCGTTTTTGGCTGTCTATCTGACAAAAATCCATCCCATATTCGTCATTATCGCCGCCGGCGTTATGGGGCTTATAATATACTGATTATGACTTACCAACAGACTCTTGATTTTCTTTACACGCAGATTCCGGTGTTTCAGTGCGAGGGCGCGTCGGCCTACAAGCCCGGCCTTGAGCGGTCGTTGGCGTTGGCCGGGGCTTTCGGCGACCCACATAAGCGTTTCCCGTCGGTGCATATAGCGGGGACGAACGGCAAGGGCTCGACCGCCCACACGATAGCCGCCGTGTTGCAGCGCGCGGGCTACAAGACGGGGCTTTACACGTCGCCGCATCTCGTTGACTTCAGGGAGCGCATAAGGGTCGACGGGAAAATGATAGCGGAGCGGGATGTGGTGGATTTCGTGGAGCGTTTCAGAGGTATGAATCTCGGCATCGAGCCTTCGTTTTTCGAGCTGACAATGACCATGGCTTTCGAGCATTTCGCCCGCGAGGGTGTTGACATCGCGGTGGTAGAGGTGGGTCTCGGCGGCCGTCTTGACAGCACCAACATATTGCTGCCCCGCTTGTCGGTGATAACCAACATATCGCTTGACCACACGGCGTTGCTTGGCGATACCCCGGTAGCGATAGCGAGAGAGAAGGCGGGTATAATCAAAGGCGGAGTGCCGGTGGTGATCGGTGAGGCCGAGGGGGATGTGAAGCGGCTGTTCATAGAGCGCGCCGAGGAGTGCGGGGCACCGATATTGTTTGCCGAGGAGGTCAAGCCTATCAAGGAGGTTGTGGCGGCCGACGGTGGCGGCTGGCTCTACCGCGGCACCCCGTTCGGAGAACTCCGCGGCGAGCTTGGCGGGGATTGCCAGCCTCGCAACGCGGCCACGATACTGACCGCATTGACCTTGCTCTCGTCGCAGGGGTGGGAAATAGACGATGACGCAGTGGCCGAAGGGTTCGCCCGCGTCACGGAGCTTACCGGGTTGGCGGGCCGTTGGATGAAGGTGTCGGACAATCCGTCGGTGATATGCGACACGGGCCATAACACGGGCGGGTGGGAGTATCTGTCGCGGAGGCTGCGTTCGCTGTCGCCACGGCTCAAGATGGTGATAGGTTTCGTCAACGACAAGGATGTGAGCCACATACTTGAGATGATGCCCCGCGACGCTGAGTATTTTTTCACTCAGGCGTCGATTCCCCGCGCATTGCCGGCTGATGCTGTCAAGGCCGAGGGCGCGCTCCACGGGCTTAGGGGTGAGGCTTACGGGGATGTGGCGACGGCTGTCGAGGCGGCCAAAAAAAGTGCCTCGGCCGACGATACGATATTCGTGGGCGGAAGCACTTTCGTGGTGGGTGAGTTTCTTTCGGTTTAAGCCTTGACGGCTATAACCTCAATTTCGACGAGAACCTGTTTGGGCAGTTCCTTGACTGCGACTGCGGAACGCGCCGGGAAGGGGGCTGTGAAATGTTCGGCGTAAACCCGGTTCATTTCGGCGAACAGGCTCATGTCGGCCAGGAAAACAGTGGTTTTGACCACGTTGTCGATTGAAAGCCCGGCTTCGGCGAGTATGGCTTTGATGTTGGTGATGGATTGCGCCGTCTGTGCGGTTATGCCCTCGGGGATTTCGCCTGTGGCGGGAATCACGGGGATTTGGCCTGAGATGAACAACAGTTGCCCTGCGTCGATAGCCTGGCTGTAAGGGCCGATGGCACCCGGGGCGTTGGTGGTTGAAATGGGTCTTTTCATCGCTGAAAATGTTAGTGGGTTAATTATGGTTTGAGAATCTCTTTGATTTCAAGGTCGGCGAGCCTTATTTTGTCGGCTTGCTCGTAGGTGGCTCTGTCGATTCCATCGACTACGTTGATCAGTTGGGAAAACCGTGTGTTGAAGTCGGGGATGAAGTTGTCGATTCCTTTGCGGGCGATCTTGTCGAGCGCGTATCCGAGGGTGAGGCTTTCGGTGGGAACTGCAGGCTGGAATCCGTGTTCCTCGCCGTTGTCGCCGGTCAGCACGACTGACAGCAGTCCGCACTCGACGAGCTGTGATGTCACGTCGGCTGCCATCCGCGACGGGATGTTGTAGCTCACGGCGAAGTCGTGGTTTGTGAGCGGCGGTTTTTTTTGTGCGAACCGTCGGGCTATCACGGTTAGTATGGCGAGGGTTATTTTGCGTCGGTAGTCCATCGAGATGTGGGCAATCTGGTTGTCGAAGCTGAAGTGGAATATGTTTTGCGACGAGTAGCAGAGAACGGCTCCTGCGAGGGTAATCACCCATGCGAGCTGCGACCATATGAGCAGCAACGGAATCAGTGAAAAACTGCCGTAGATGGCGTTGTAGCGGGACACATACATCTGTCCGGTGACAAATATCCATTGCAGGATGATGAAGCCGGTGCCAGCCAACGCTCCGGCGAGCAATGCGTTGGCGAATTTCACCTTGGTGTTGGGGATGAGCATATATGCGCCGGCGAAAAACAGCCATGTGATGACGAGCGACGCAAAGTCGATGGCCAATGATATGGCCGGGGTCAGGAATCCGAAAGGCAGCAGCTTGTGGAGCGCCGTCGACATGAACAGCGATAATCCGCTTGAGCATATCATCAATATCGGGAGTATGAGCAATATGGCTGTGTAGTCGGTCAGCTTTCGGCCTATGCTGCGTCCCTGTTTCACTCCCCAGATGAGGTTGAACGAGTCTTCGACCGAGCCGAGCAGCGAGATGAGGGTGTAGAGGAGGAACACGATGCCGACCCCGACAAACAGCCCCTCGGATGATTGAGACAGGTAGGAGTCGACAAACTGGAACGCTGTGGCCAAGGCTTCTTTTTGAGACGGGAACGCTTTGTAGAGCTCCTGTGTCAGCACTTCCTGCAGCCCGAATCCGCGGCCGATGGCCAGCAGCAGCGCGAGCGCGGGGACAATCGCGAGCATCGTCTGGTAGGTGAGGGCTGACGCACGCGCCTGGAGGTCGGTGTTGAGAAACGACTTGACCGATAGGTTGATGGTGCGAATCACGTCGACTTTCCACCCGCCCCGGGTGTCGCTCCAGACCCCCTCGGTGTAGTAGAGGTAGAGTTTGCGCCCTTTGACGGCGAGCCTTGAGATCATGGCCGACAGTGAACGCCGGGATTTGCTCTTGGTTTTTTCTTGTTTCATTAGCCGAATATTAGCGATTACAAAAATAACAAATAACCCGCTAATTGTTCGCCGAGTCGGTCAAAATCTTGCGGGTGGCCTCGCGTGCCTCGCGCCAGCGCGGGAAATGGCGGTCCATCACCCGATAGAATCCCGGGCCGTGGTTAGGCTCGATCAGGTGGGCGAGTTCGTGGACCACGACGTGTTCGACAATCCAGTCGGGTAACAGCAGCAGGTAGACGCTGAACGTTATCTCGCCGGTCGATTTGCGGCAGCTTCCGAGCCTCGAGCGGGTGGCGCGGTATCGTATCACCTTGGGGCTCACGCCCATTTCGGCGGCGTATTTCCTGACCAACGGTTTTATCAACTCGTTCATGCGGCGTGCCGCCTCGCGGGCTTCAGTGGCGGTTGACAGCGGTAGACGGCTGAAAAAATCGTCGCGGCAGGCGCGGCGTCGCTCGGCTTTTTCTCCGGCTTGGGCAATCCATTCGCTGTTTTTGTCGATAAACGCCCGAATGACATCGCGGGAGGTGCCCCGGGGCGCAGAGATGTTGAGGTCGCCGTTCACTCCAATGCTCATTCTGAGGCGTGTTGTGGCCCGATATGTGATTTTTATTTTGTTCATCTGAAATTTATATGCAAAATTAGTTAATTTTATTTGGGATAGATTGCTCTAATAATTAACTTTGTAACCTCCAAGAGCAGTAGCTGTCGCGAGCCGCTGCTCCCGATGAGACGAACTAACATTTAGTCAATAACATTTTAACCAATAGAAGTCGCTGATGGCTAATGGACTACGCAGCGATGTACATATTCTAAGAGATTTATGCTGAAACGTTTTTTCATAGCATTCACCGGTAGCCTCGCCGCTATATGGCTGTCGGCTTTCCTGTTTTTTATATTAGTGTGCGCCATCGCGGTTTCTCTGTCATTGTCGAGCAAGAATGACCGCGTGAGTCTGAAAGAGCATACAATTTTGCGTATCGACCTGTCGGGGCAGATAGATGAGCGTCCCCGGATTGGCAGTCTTTTTGATGAGCTTTACGGACTTGAGGAGAAGAAAGAGAAGCTCGCGCTTAACCAGATTGTCAATTCGATACTGAAAGCGGCTGATGATAAATCGATTGACGGCATATACATCAACTGCGGGGGGGCGTCGGCCGGTATAGCCACCCGATGCGAGATCGTCAAGGCCATAGAGACGTTTAAGAAAAGCGGAAAGTGGGTGCTCGCGTATGGTGACTATTACAGTCAGGGTGATTATCTGATCGCTTCGGCTGCCGACTCAGTGTATGTCAACCCGGAAGGTCTGGTGGAGATTTCGGGGCTTTCATCGACTGTGCTTTTCTTTAAAAATCTACTCGATAAGGCCGGCGTGGATGTCCAGGTTATCAAGGTCGGCACCTACAAAAGCGCGGTTGAGCCGTTTATCTTGGACAAAATGAGCGAGGCCAGCCGCGAACAGACCATGGGCTATGTCAACGGCATCTGGAACACTCTGACCCCCATAATCAGCAAAAACCGCGGCGTTAGCCCTGCGGATGTCAACAACTGGGCCGATTCGCTCTGCGTCACATGGTCTGCATCTGAACTTGTCGCCAACAAGGTGGTTGACCGCACGGTATACCGCCATGAGTTTGAAGATATTCTCGCATCGAGGTCGAGCCGCGACGACCGCGACGACCTGCGGATGATCACCCCGTCGCAGTATGCCGAGGTGCGCGACATTTACAAAAACGATGATAACGAACATCATATCGCCGTGCTTTATGCCGTGGGCGACATAGTTGACAGCGGCAAAGATGGCATATCGGCCGAGACGATCGTTCCTGAGATTTTTGACCTCGCCGATGACGATGATGTAGACGGCTTAGTGCTCCGCGTCAATTCAGGCGGCGGCAGCGCGTTTGCTTCGGAGCAGATCTGGGAGGCACTTGAGCAGTTCAAGTCGAAAGGGAAGCCGCTTTATGTCTCGATGGGTGACGTGGCCGCATCGGGTGGCTACTACATATCGTGCGGGGCAAACCGCATCTATGCGTCGCCCCAGACTCTCACCGGGTCAATCGGCATTTTCGGCATGATTCCTTGTGTGAAAACGTTGCTCAACGACAAGATAGGCATCACCACGTCGACCGTGGGGTCTAACGCCCATCCGACATTCATGAATCTCGCTGACCCGCTCACGCCGGTGGAGCTTGCCGCAATGCAGCGTCGCGTCAACCGCGGCTATGAAACATTCGTGGGCCGTTGTGCCGAGGGCCGCGGTGTAAGCGTTGACTCAATCAAGGCTATCGCGGAAGGCCGGGTGTGGGACGGTGTCATGGCGAAGAAAATAGGCCTGGTCGACAGATTCGGTACGCTCAATGACGCTATCAGCGACATGGCCAAGGAGCTGAAACTGAAAAAGTACACCGTGAGCATTTATCCTCAGGAGACTCCGACTTTCCTGCAGATGCTTATGGCCGCACAGTCAGAGGCTGAGGCCGGGGCGGTGGAGCGTCAGCTCGGCGAGTCATACAAAATCTATCAGACCGTGCGACGCATAGGCACGCTTGAACCTGTGCAGTGCCGCATGGAGTATATCGAGATAAAATAATAAATCAGACAACCAGAGATTAGATAAACCATAGCCCTGTGGCCCCCAATAAATTCATATCGACAGTCGTGCTGTTGCCGTTGAGCAAGCTCTACGGTGCGGGGGTGTATCTGCGCAACCTGATGTTTCGCTGGGGGGTTCTGAGGCAGCGGGAGTTTGATGTCCCTGTCATAGTGGTGGGCAACATAGCTGTCGGCGGGACTGGCAAAACTCCGCACACAGAGTTTGTCATCGACGCGTTGCGCTATCGCTACCGCATAGGTGTGATCAGCCGCGGTTATAAGCGCAAGACCAAGGGCTTTGTGCTTGCGTCGCGTCGTTCAACTCCTGCCGACATCGGGGACGAGCCTTACCAGATTTTCCAAAAGTATGGCGACACTTTGCGTCTGGCTGTGTGTGAGGACCGCTGCGCGGGTATCGACGAGTTGTTGAAAATTGAACCGGGAATCAATCTCATCGTTCTTGACGACGCTTTCCAGCACCGTTATGTCAAACCGACGGTTTCCATAGTGCTGACAGAGTTTAACCGTCCGTTTTTCATGGACAACCTGTTGCCGCTCGGACGTTTGCGCGAGCCTGCATCGGCTATAGACCGCGCCGATATGGTCGTAGTCACAAAATGTCCTGACCAACTGAAACCTATCGAATACAGGATATTCAAGAAAAATCTTGACCTGTTTCCTTGCCAGAATCTGTATTTCTCGCGTTACAGCTACGGGAAACTTATCCCGCTTTATCCCGACACAGCCGAACATACGCCAACGCTCGATTATCTGACTGAGGATGATACGGTGATGGCGATTTCGGGCATTGCCAATCCGAAGCCGTTTGTCAAGTATCTGTCGCGCTACCGCGCCCCTGTGAAACTGACCGTGTTTCCCGACCATCATAATTTCACCCGCCGCGACATCGAAGCCATCGCCAAGCGTTATGATGAGCTGAGGGGTGACCGTAAGATTATCATAACCACGGAAAAGGATGCGGTCAGGCTGTCGACCAATCCCTACTTCCCTCATCGGTTGAAGCCTGTGATATTTTATCTGCCTATAACCGTAGAGATGGACGCGCAGTCGTCGGCCTCGTTCACCGAAGACCTCGTGAAAACCCTCAGACTCGGTAAAATTAACAGTTAAAACCATGTCAGCCTGCTATCACGCCCCAACATCGCGGGTGGTAGCGGCGTTATAAATACTGTTCAAACGTTAACTTTAAAACTAAGAATCTATGTTAGAAAAAATCCGCCAGACCGCCGACTACATCAGAACGCGCGTCACCGACATCCCTGAGACAGCAATCATACTCGGAACCGGCCTTGGAGCCTTAGTTGACCATATCGAAGATAAACAATACATCCCTTACACTGAAATACCCAATTTCCCCGTTTCGACAGTGGAAGGCCACAGTGGCAACCTGATATTCGGCCGCCTCGGCGAGAAACGCGTGATGGCCATGCAGGGCCGTTTCCATTACTATGAGGGGTATGACATGAAGCAGGTGACATTCCCTGTACGCGTGATGAAGGCGTTGGGAGTCAACACTCTGTTTGTGTCGAACGCCGCCGGCGGTATGAACAAAGAGTTTAAGGTGGGCGACATCATGATAATCACCGACCATATCAACCTATTCCCTGAAAATCCTCTACGCGGGAAAAACTATAATGAGCTTGGCCCGCGTTTCCCCGCTATGACCGAGCCTTACAGCCACCGCCTGATCGCTTTGGCCGACGGCATAGCCGCAGAGCGCGGAATCAGGGTGATGCACGGTGTGTATGTGGGCACCCCCGGCCCGACATTCGAGACCCCTGCTGAATATGAGTATTTCCGCATCATCGGCGGTGACGCTGTCGGGATGTCGACAGTTCCCGAGGTCATCGTGGCGCGCCATGGCGATATGGAGGTGTTCGGCGTTTCGGTCATCACCGATCTGGGCGGAAAGGATGTCACCGACGTGCCCACCCATGAGGAGGTGCAGCGCGCGGCTGAGAAAGCCCAGCCAGTGATGATGGAAATCATGAAGGAATTAGTGGCCAAGTGCTGATAGCGACCGGTCTTTTTCTAATCAAAAAACGAAAATGAGCGAAACCCAGACAGAAATATCCCAACTTGGTGAGTTCGGTCTCATAGACCGTCTCACCGATGGATTACAGCCCGTCAACGCCTCCACCCTCCGCGGGGTGGGGGACGACGGCGCGGTGCTTGACTATAAGGAAACGGAAGTACTCGTGACCACCGACCTTTTGCTTGAAGGAGTGCATTTCGACTTGACTTATGTGCCTTTGAAACATTTAGGCTATAAGTCGGCAGTCGTTAACTTTTCAGATATCTACGCCATGAACGGCCGGCCGCGTCAGATCACGGTGTCGCTCGGCATATCGAAACGTTTCACAGTGGAGCATATCGAGGCTCTTTACAGCGGCATCAGACTTGCGTGCGAGATTTACGGGGTGGACATCGTCGGTGGCGACACCACGTCGTCGCGTCAGGGCTTGGTGATTTCGATAACCTGTATAGGCGATGCTCCCAAGGATAAAATAGTCTACCGCAACGGGGCGAAGGACACCGATTTGATTTGTGTCAGCGGCGATCTCGGCGCGGCATACATGGGTCTGCAACTACTTGAGCGCGAGAAAGTGGCGTCGATGGGCAAAACGGATTTCCAACCGCAGTTCCAGGGTAAGGAATATCTGGTGGAGCGTCAGCTTAAACCGGAGGCTCGCCGCGACATTGTCGAGGAGCTTGACAAAGCCGGTATTGTGCCGACCGCGATGATGGATGTCTCTGACGGGTTGTCGTCGGAGCTGTTGCACATCTGTAAGCAGAGCAACGCCGGCTGTCGTGTATATGAAGACCGCATTCCTATTGACTATCAGACCGCCATCATGGCTGAGGAGCTGAACATGAATCTCGTGACGGCGGCTCTCAACGGAGGTGAGGATTATGAACTTCTGTTCACGGTGCCTCTGCACTGTCATGAAAAAATAGAGAAAATCAAGGGGGTGAAGGTGATAGGGCACATCACCCGTCAAGACCTTGGCTGCGCTCTTGTGACCCGCGACGGCGGAGAAATGGAGCTGCGCGCCCAGGGCTGGAATCCTCTTGCCCACGAATAATTCAATGTCGGCCATAGGTCGGGGTAAAGATATTTTTTGTAATTTCGCGGAAGAAATAATAGCACATACAAGTCATGATTAATCGCGTTTTAATAAGGATCAAGGTCGTTCAGATGTTATACTCCTATCTGTTGACCCGAAGTGAGTTTAAAATTGAATCGGCACCCGATACCACTTCCCGCGACAGGAAATATGCCTATGCGGTCTATCTTGATTTGTTGCTTCTGATATTGGAGCTATCGGGGCTTAACGTCAAAAACGGTAGTGAAACAACCGCCCATCCGCTTGCCTCGCTTGGCCGCAGCAACCCGTTGTCGGGCAGTCGCTTGGCTACTTCTCTTGCCGGCGATGACAATATCCGTGAAATCATACTCAGAGGGACTTCGGGCATAGCTGAGCTTGACCCGATAGTGATGCGTCTCCATCAGACCATAGTGGCGACACCTGCGTTTATCGATTATAAGAAAATCAAAAAGCCGGAGCTGAAAGATGACGTGCAGTTCTGGAGCGTGATATTGCGCACGGTCATAGCCAAGAACACCCTGCTTCAGGATGTTTTGCGTCAGGACGCCGCTTATACAGGCACCGGTTTCAACCGCGGGTTGCAGATGGTGCTCGATACCCTTAACAATTACAATGATACCCGCTCGATGCTCGCCGGTGCGCGCAATTCGCTCGATGCTTCGCTGGCTAAAGCCTACGAACTTTATCACGCCATGCTGCTCCTGCCGGTCGAGATTACCCGCGAGGAGGAGTTGCGGCAGGATGCAAACAAAAACAAATTCCTCCCGACCCCGGAGGAGCTGAACCCCAATACCCGTTTCGTCGATAACGCATTTGTGGCAGCGATAGCGTCGAATCCCGATATGGCTGAGTTTACAAAGAAAACCCCGATATCGTGGGAGGCTGACTATTTCATGGTTAAAGATTTGCTTAACAAAATATTAGAGTCGGATCTTTACCGCGAATATATGGAGGCTCCATCAACCGATTTTGCCGCTGATTGCGAGTTCTGGCGTCAGGTGATGAAAAATATCATATTGCCCAGCGACGCTCTTGCCGAGGCTCTTGAATCAAGGTCGGTTTATTGGAACGACGACTTGCAGATAATGGGTACGTTTGTGCTGAAAACCATACGCCAGTTTGCCAATAGCGGCGGCAAGGATGTCAAGCTGTTACCGATGTATAAGGATGATGAGGACGCGGTGTTCGGCCCGCAGCTTTTCATCAAGGCTGTCAACAACCGCGACCTGTACCGCTCCTATATCGACCGTTTCATCAACCGGGAGCAATGGGACAGCGAGCGACTTGCGTTCATGGATATAGTTATCATGATCGCCGCCATCACAGAGCTTCTTAATTTCCCCTCGATACCTATCCCCGTCACCTTGAACGAGTACATCGAGATTGCCAATTGCTACAGTACGCCCAAGAGCGGCCAGTTTATCAACGGAATTTTGTTCTCAGTCATAAACTACCTTAAAGAAGAGGGACTTTTGAACAAGGAGTAGTACGCTGATGGTTGGTATTCCAAAAAATCTAATTATATTTGCTGATATAAACATTATCACCGATTAACAATGATAGAACAATTAATCACTCTTGACGCAGCTCCTGCTGCGCAAGGAAGCGGCTGGTCGAGTATGCTCATGATTGTGGCTCTTATCGCCATCTTCTATTTCATGATGATCCGTCCGCAGCAAAAGAAGCAAAAAGAAATCAAGAAGTTCCGCGAATCGCTCAAAGAGGGTGACCGAGTGGTAACCTCGGGCGGTCTCCTGGGGAAAATCGCCGGCATCAAGGAGGATAGTTTCTCAGTAGACCTGGGCAACAACATCAAGGTCCGCGTAGCCAAGGAATGTGTGTTCCCCTCGGCCGGTGCGGCTCAGGAGAATGCTCAGGCTGATGTGAAAAAGCAGTAAAATCATCGCTTCATCATTATGACTCCTGCAGAGCTGTTCCAGCGTCTGAAGCATGAGATACATTCGACCACGGGGAAAAACGCTTTGGTTTTCCTCGTGTTCCTTTGTGTATCGGCTGTTTTCTGGATGCTATTGGCTCTCAATGACGAGATACAGCGCGAGTTTGACATCCCGGTCGAGCTGACGGAGGTGCCTGACAGCGTTACGCTCATCTCCTCTCCGCCACAGTCAATCAATGTCAGCGTCAAGGACAAAGGTAGCGCTCTCGTGCGTTACCAATGGGGCGGCACGCCTCCGATAAAGTTGCGTTTCAAAGATTTTAGAAATTCCGACGGACGTATAGTGATGGGGGAAAACCAAATCAGTAGCGTGGTGAGGTCTTATTTCGGCACCGGTGCCGTAATCTCGGTATCAAAACCTGATTCAATAGCCATCGCCTACACCACCCGCCCCGGCCGTCTGCTCCCGGTGAGGCTGAATATCGAGGCCCACGCCGACCCGCGCTATGTAATCAACGGCCCGATAACGGTTTCCAACGATTCGGTCAGGATTTATTCGGCTGAAGATATTCCGGTCACGTTTACCCATGTTGACACCTATCCATCGTCCCATTCGGGGCTGACCGACACGTCAACCGTCATGGTCAAGGTGAAGGTCCCGTCGGGAATGAGGGCAGTCCCGGCCGCTGTCAGGGTGACCATCCCGGTTGAACCGCTAATTTCAAAGACCAGAATGGTTCCCGTTGAGGTCGTAAACGTGCCCGCCGACAAGTCGGTTGTCACTTTCCCGTCGGAGGTCGAAGTCTCTTATCTCATACCGATGAGCCAATATAATAACGATGATTTCTCGGTTAAAGCCTATGCGGATTATAACAAGATTTCACCTTTGAGATCCATAACAAAAATTCCGGTTGGCCTTCCGTTGCTTCCCGACAGTTACCGCAGTGCTGTGTTGTCGACCGACAGTGTGGAGTATGTTGTCGAGCAGAAATAAACAGATATAGCGATATGAGGCGATTAGTGGCTATTTCGGGTGGTATAGGATGCGGAAAATCGGTGGTGTCAGCCATTCTTGACCGATTAGGCTATCCCGTGTATGACTGCGACACGAGGGCCAAGTTCCTTATGGACTCAAGCCGGGAGATTTTGGATCGGCTTGTGAACGAGATTCATGAAAGCGTGGTCGTCGACGGACGTATTGACCGAAGGCGTTTGAGCCAATTAGTCTTTTCGGATGCCGGTAAACTTGCGCGGCTCAACTCGATAGTACACGGCGAGGTCAAGGCCGATTTGTCGCGCTGGGCTGACGGGCACCGAAGCGATAGTCTGCTTTTTGTGGAAACTGCAATCCTTTACCAAAGCGGTCTTGACAAGATGGTCGATGAGGTTTGGAATGTGGTTGCCCCGAAAGCTCTGAGGATTGAGCGTGTGATGAGTCGCAACGGCTGCACAGCCGCTGAGGTGGAATCGCGCATTGCTTCGCAGGCGGTGGAAGTGGAATCGCCCCACGGCACGGTTCATGAGATTGTCAATGACGGTTTCACCCCGCTTTTGCCGCGTGTCGAGGCTCTGATTGGGCGCATTTAGCCACCCATCCATCAGAGATATTTTATTGAAAAATCAGAACAATATTACATTCTATGAATGAAGCGATTAACAGCCCCCGGGGAGCGTTGTTTGACCTCGATGGTGTGCTGATTGACAGCGAGGGTCTTTACACCCGATTCTGGACTGACATTGAAAAGATTTATCCAACCGGCGTAGCCGATTTCGCTCTTGTGATCAAGGGAAACGCATTGTTCAAGATACTCAACACATATTTCCCCGACCCGGATGTGCAGGCCGATATAACTCGCCGAGTACATGAGTTTGAGGATGAGATACGCTATCCGGTATATCCCGGTGTCAGGGAATTTCTTGCCGGTTTGCGTTCGCGCGGTTTCAAGACCGCTGTCGTTACAAGCAGTGATAACGTCAAGATGGCGAGCCTGTGGAGCCAAGTGCCTGACCTGAGAGAATATTTCGACACGGTGATCACCGGTTCAGACGTGACTCGTTCAAAGCCAGACCCCCAGGGGTATCTGCTTGCGGCGCAACGTCTCGGTTGTGATCCCGTAGACTGCTATGTGTTTGAGGATTCGTTTCAGGGCCTTGAAGCCGGGATGGCATCAGGGGCTACCGTTATAGCCTTGGCCACAAGCAATCCGCGCGATTCGCTAAAAGGTAAAGCCCATGAAATCATAGATAATTTCACGGGCTTCACGGTTGATAAGTTGCTGGCTGCGAGCCGTTGACGTCAGCAGGCTTTGAAACTCATGTCGAGCCCTTTGACCGAGTGGGTCAACGCTCCGACCGATATGAAATCAACGCCACATTCGCCATATTGCCGCAGGGTGTCGATTGTGATTCCTCCCGATGACTCAACCTCTGTGCGGCCATTGATCAGTTTGACCGCCTCGCGCGTGCGCTCGGGGGTGAAATTGTCGAGCATGATGCGGTCTACTCCGGCTGCAAGCGCCTCTTCAATCTCGGGTGTGTTTCTGACTTCGACTTCGATTTTAAGGTCTTTCCCGTTTTTCTTGCAGTATTCCTTGGCTGCGTTGACGGCCTGAGTGATTCCACCTGCGAAATCGACATGGTTGTCTTTTATGAGAATCATGTCGAAAAGACCGATGCGATGGTTGCAGCCACCGCCGATTTTCACAGCTTCCTTTTCGAGCATACGCATACCGGGGGTAGTCTTGCGGGTGTCGAGCACTTTTGTTTTCAGCCCTTCAAGCCGGCTCTGATATTTAGCGGTCGTGGTGGCTATCCCGCTCATGCGTTGCATGATGTTGAGCATGGTGCGCTCCGTCTGAAGCAGCGACCGCACTGATCCCTCTACCTCAAAAGCCACGTCGCCGGGTTTGGCATGGGCTCCGTCCTCGATGAACACTGTCATTTTAAGCTCGGGGTCAAATTTTTTGAATACCATGCGCGCCACGTCGACACCGGCTAATATTCCCTCCTCCTTTATGATTAAACGCTGCTTGCCGCGCGCTTCGGCGGGGATTGTGCTGAGGGTGGTGGCATCGCCGTCGCCGACATCTTCGGCAAAGGCCAGTGTCAGCAGGTCGTCGATAAGTTCGTCACGAGATTTCATATATTCGCTTGATTTTGTTTATTTTTGTACAAAAGTAAGGATTTAGACTCAGATATGAAAATTCAGTTGATGGTTATCGGTAAAACCGCGGCCTCTTATCTTTCGGTCGGGATTGACGATTATGTGAAACGTATAGGCCGCTATGTGCCGTTTGAGCTGAAGCTGCTGCCCGATGTGAAGGTCTCGCGGGGGATGACAGCCGAACGCCAAAAGGAATTAGAGGGGACCGCCATGCTCGCCGCTATGCAGCCGGGCGATTATGTAGTGCTTCTCGACGAACGCGGCAAGGAGCTGACTTCGCGGGAGTTTTCGGCGTTTATCGACCGCAAGATGTCATCGTTGCCTAAGAATCTGCTGTTTGTGATCGGGGGACCTTATGGATTTTCACGGGCGGTCTATGACCGCGCCAATGAGCTTATGTCGCTGTCGCGGATGACTTTTTCGCATGAGATGGTGAGACTGTTTATGGTGGAGCAGATTTACCGGGCCATGACGATACTGCGCGGCGAGCCTTATCATCACGACTGACCGCGCTTGGCGGCGCAAGCCGGGCACAGCCCTTTGACCACATAGTTGGCCGACAGTGGGATGTAGCCGTCGGGTAGTGACACAGAGGGTATCGGAATATGTTCGAGGCAAGTTGTCGAGTGGCACTCCTCGCAATGGAAGTGCAGGTGCAAGTCGCTGTCGTTGTCGTCGTGGCGGCTGTCGCTGCGGCACAGCTCATATTTGACACTTTCGCTTCCGTCGTCGATAATGTGCACCATATGGTGTCTGCGGAACAATGACAACGCTCTGAATATGTTGGAACGGTCGATGGTTTCCAGCCGTGTTTCCAGCTCGGCGAGCGACAGAGGGCTGTCGGCCCGGTCGAGAGCGCGGGCTATCATCAGGCGGTTGGCCGTCGGCTTCACTCCGGCATTCTGTAGGTATTCGGTCAGATTTTCCATCATATCATGTTCAGTTACAACAATGGCAGCTCGCCGATGGTTTGCGTCTCATTTTCCTCAGCAAGGATGCCGCGAGGAGTGCGGCCAATATGATGGCCGATGCTACTCCCCACCAAGTGAATCGGTCGTGGGTCGCGCATGAGGCTGTCAATGAGCCGGTGAACCATTCGCGCGGCATGAGGTAATCGACCCCTAAAACGCAGATAATGGCCCCGCCGATGATTGCTGCGAGATATGAGGCCGCCACGCGCCACCCCAAGGCATTGCGCACCACGAGAATTGAGGCGGCGTTGCAGGCCGGGCCTGCCATGAGCATGACGAGCGCGGCTCCGGGTGACAATCCTTTGAGCATCAGAGCCACGGCGATGGGTATCGATCCGGTGGCGCACAGATACATGGGCAATGACAAAGCGAGTGCAAGCACCATTCCGAGCAGGGGCTTGTCGGTGAATCCGGCGAGGAAGTTGTCGGGGACCAAGGCCGTGATAAGCCCAGCGACCACTATGCCTATGACGAGCCAGCGGCCCATGTCGTCCATCATGTCGACAAATGAGTGACGCATGGCGCGTTTGAGCCGATGAGCCGCATTCTCTTTTTTGCCGCAGCAGCATTGTTTTTCGCTTTTCCCGTTGTGGCAGCATTGTTTTTCGCTCTTGTCATTGTGACAGCATTGTTTTTCCTCGTGATTGTGACAGCATCCGCCTTCACTGTGGGGCTCCTTTGCGGCTGCCGTCACGGTGACGGGGCATTTAGCCAAACTTTTGTCGGCCTTGTTGGCGATGTGGCCTCCGAGCAATGCGGTGATTAATGCGGCCACGGGGCGCAATATCGCAAACGGCAATCCCATGAGGGAGTATGTGGCGAGTATTGAATCGACCCCGGTTTGCGGTGTGGCTATGAGAAAGGAGACAGTGGCCCCCTTTGACGCGCCTTCGCGGTGGAGCGACAATGCGGTCGGAAGCACCCCGCATGAGCAGAGTGGCAACGGCACGCCGAGGATTGCGGCGTTGACCACCGACCTGAACCGCCGGGGGGCGAGGTAACGCGAGTAGAGTGAGGCAGGGATGTAGACGTGCATCAGACCTGCCGCAGCGAAGCCGAGCAACAGCCATGGCGACATTTCGCATATAAGATGAAGGATCTCGTTCATAACAGAGTGTCGTTTTTTTGTTTGTTTTCACGCGAAGTTAGCGCATGAGAGGCGCAACTCTGTTGCAAAGTCGTCTTTGCTGAAATCAGTCAAACTGTTTGCGGCGGAAAATGAAGTTTCGTCCGAGGTATTTTTCCTTGACCACGGGGTTGTCGGCCAGCTCCTCGGATGTGCCTTGAAACAAGATTTTGCCTTCAAACAGCAGATAGGCGCGGTCGGTGATGCTCAGTGTCTCCGGGGCGTTGTGGTCGGTGATTAGGATGCCTATGTTTTTTTCCTTGAGTTTGTAGACGATGTACTGGATGTCTTCGACGGCAATAGGGTCGACGCCGGCAAACGGTTCGTCGAGCATGATGAACTTTGGGTTGATGGCGAGGCAGCGAGCTATCTCGGTGCGCCGGCGTTCGCCTCCCGAAAGCTGGTCGCCGAGGTTTTTGCGCACTTTTTCAAGTCGGAATTCCTTGATGAGGCTTTCGAGGTGTTCGCGTTGCTGCTCTTTGCTTTCGCCCGTCATCTCAAGCACGGCCTTGATGTTGTTCTCGACACTGAGTTTACGGAACACCGACGGCTCCTGGGCAAGATAGCCTATGCCGTTTTTAGCCCTTTTGTAGACGGGGAATTTCGTGATGTCGAGGTCGTTGAGGAATATGCGGCCTTCGTTGGGTGTGATAAGCCCAACGGTCATGTAGAAGGTGGTTGTCTTTCCGGCACCGTTGGGGCCGAGCAGACCGACGATCTCACCCTGAGTGACGTTGATCGAGACGTGGTTGACGACCGTGCGCTTACCGTATTTTTTTACTAAGTTGTCGGTGCGTAACACCATTTTTTCAGCTTCTTCCATTGGCTTTGGTGGCTTGTCGGTTTAGTGGCAGTTACGGTGCAGGCGCGACTCGATGTAGTCGGTCAGCAGCCCTATGGCCACGGTGTTGTTGCCGCCTTGCGGGACAATCAGGTCGGCGAACCGTTTAGACGGCTCTATGTATTGGCAGTGCATGGGTTTCAGCACTCCTTCATATCGGTCTATGACCATCTGTGGCGTGCGTCCGCGCTCGATGCAGTCGCGGGCAATGACGCGAATGAGCCGGTCGTCGGCATCGGCATCGACAAACACTTTCACGTCCATCATGTCGCGGAGAGTCTTGTCGGTAAGCACGAGGATTCCCTCGACAATCACGACGTCGCGCGGCTCGAGGTGCACGGTCTCAGGCTGCCGGGTGCAGGTGAGGTAGGAGTAGGTTGGCATTTCTATAGCCTTCCCCTCTTTTAGCCTCTGCAGGTGGGAGAACAGCAGTGGCCAGTCGAAAGCGTTGGGCTCGTCGAAGTTGATTTTGCTGCGTTCCTCGGGCGGGATATGGCTTGAGTCTTTATAATAGGAATCTTGCGGAATCACGGCTACCTCTCCGGCGGGTAAGCTCGATATTATCTTCTTGACTACGGTGGTTTTCCCGGAGCCGGTTCCACCTGCGATACCTATAATCAGCATTTTGATGATGGTGTTGATTGATGTGGGTTGGATGTTTATTTCGCCAAAGTTAGTTTATCTTGCCGTTATTTCCAAGTTTTTGCGATGTGAAGCTGTCGGGGGAGAGGAATAATTAGCAGGAAAGCCGCCACACTTTACAGTGGGGCGGCTTTCCCGGTTAATCAATATCAGTGAATAAAAACGCTCGGTGTGTTGGCGTGATTATTCGGCAACTACTTCAAAAGGAATCTCGACGCTCACCTCTTTGTGGAGACGGAGGGTGGCGGTGTAGTTGCCCACTTCCTTGATGTTCTCTTTGATGGAGATGACTTTGCGGTCGATGTTGTGTCCGAGTTTTTCGAGGGCCTCGGCAATCTGTATGCTGTTGACAGATCCAAAGATTGTGCCTGTAGAGCTTGTCTTTGCGCCGATTGTGAGAGCGACGTCCTTGAGAGCTGCTGCCAAAGCCTCAGCGTCGGCTTTGATCTTGGCGAGCTTGTGGGCGCGTTGACGCTGGTTCTCAGCGAGCACTTTAAGAGCTGAGGGAGTGGCGATGACGGCTTTGCCGGTGGGGATGAGGTAGTTACGGCCATAACCGCTCTTCACTTCAACGATATCGTCCTTGTATCCAAGGTTAGCGATATCTTCTTTGAGAATAATCTTCATAGTGTTGTTTCCTTAGCTTTTAGAGTGATTATTTCATTAAGTCGGTGACGAAGGGGAGAAGCGCGAGGTGGCGTGCGCGTTTAACGGCCTGAGCCACACGGCGCTGGAACTTCAGCGAAGTGCCGGTGATGCGGCGGGGAAGAATCTTGCCCTGCTCGTTGAGGAACTTCTTGAGAAATTCGGGGTCTTTGTAGTCGATGTATTTTATACCGCTTCTTTTGAAACGGCAGTATTTTTTCTTTTTCACGTCGACCGACAGGGGAGTGAGATAGCGGATTTCAGATTGAGATTGTGCCATTGATTAGTCCTCCTTTACTTCTTCTTTGGTTTCGTTAGCTACTTTGTTGGCTTTGAGGCTGCGGCGTTTCGCTGCATACTCGGCTGCGTACTTGTCGAGACGGAAGACCAGGTCGCGGAGCACTCGCTCGTCGCGGCGGAAGGCTGTCTCAAGTTTCTTGACGATAGTAGGCTCGCCGTCAAACTCAACGAGGGTGTAGAAGCCGGTCGACTTCTTCTGGATGGGGTAGGCGAGTTTGCGCAGGCCCCACATTTCTTCGTTCACGATTGTCGCGCCGTTGTCGGTCAGCAATTTGGTGAACTTCTCTACCGCTTCCTTCATCTGAGCGTCAGACAAAACGGGAGTTAAAATGAAAACGGTTTCGTAATGATTCATTTTACGGTTTATTTAGTAAAGATGTGATTAAAACGGCTGCAAAGTTACCGCTTTTATTCTTAATTTGCAACGATGTGGACGATAATTTTTTGCGCCGGGGTCAGTTGGCAATGAACTCGCTGAGCGCGGGTTGCATTTGAGGCTGGTACTGGTAGGCCCTTGCGAACTGCCGCAAAAACGCGATGGTCGATTTCCCGACCGACGGTTGGGCGTCCTTAGACTTTGTTGTTTGCATTGTAGATGATTGGGTAGAGGTTCGCTTCATAGGCAAATAATGCTTTTTGAGGGGTTAATGTTCACCCTTAAAACGTTAATTATGGCTCAATTATTATGCGGTTGGTTAAAAAATAAGCACAGCGGCCCGACAACGTGAAACGGCTGAATTATTGTGTCGCGATAGTGAAAAATACTAAAATCACTCAGCCCGGTGTTGCGCGTGTCATCATTTTGTAGTAATTTTGTCAACGTAAACAAAACCAATCACTCGTTTAAGAGAGAAATAAACCATTAACCAATAACTTTAAACCTCAACAGCCTATAGCACAGCACTACTCTAAATCAAAACAAGAATAGTAAATGCAAAAACTCAGCAAGCTCGCCGACGACCAGTTGGTGGCCGCTTACGCTAAAGGTAACAACGAGGCGTTTGACGCCTTGCTTAACCGCCACAAAGACCGGGTATTCTCTTACATCCTGCACATCGTCAAAGACCGTGACCAGGCCGAAGATATATTCCAAGAGACTTTCGTCAAGGCTATCATGACCATCAAACAGGGTCGATACACCGACTCCGGGAAGTTCTCGGCGTGGATATCGCGCATAGCCCATAACCTGATTATCGACTTCTACCGCCAGGAGAAGGCCGAGAACACCGTCTCGACCGACAGCGACGAGACCGACATGCTCAACCGCCGCGACCTTGCGGAGGAAAACGTCGAGGACCGTCTTGTCTCGGAGCAGATTCAGGAAGATGTGCGCCGCATCATCGAAGCTCTCCCCGAGAGCCAGCGCGAGGTGCTCATGATGCGCTACTACCGCGACATGAGCTTCAAGGAGATAGCCGAGGCGACCAACGTGTCGATCAACACGGCTTTGGGGCGTATGCGCTACGCCATCCTGAATATGCGCCGCATAGCTCAGGAAAACAACATAGTCCTCACGCTCTGACAGTCCGACACCCCCCCCCGGTTTCGGGATTCAACCTCATAGGGACGCACCGGTAGGTGGCGTCTCTTTTTTTGTCATACGGCAGCGGGGAGAAGTTTGAACGCTATGGCGGCGGCAGCCGCCATGACAAGCGTGATGATAACTGTGCCATACCTGACTATCAGGCTTGGCCGTTGACTGAGTATGTGTCTCACTTTTCCGCTGCGCAGTTCGATTGGCTGCGTTGAGGCGGGTCGGTCTTTTTCCATTGGCGGGTGTGGTTTACGGGTCATGTCCCCAGTTCGAGCTGGTCCTTGACGAGGTTGTAATATAGCCCTTTGGCGGCTATGAGAGTGTGGTGGTCGCCGGTTTCGGCTATGCGGCCTTTGTCGACCACGATTATCTGGTCGGCGTTCCTGACGGTCGACAGCCGGTGGGCGACGACAACCACGGTGCGACCCTGATAGAACTCCGCCAGATTGTCGACAATGGCGCGCTCGTTTTTGGCGTCGAGCGAGTTGGTGGCCTCGTCGAGAAATATGTAGGCGGGGTCCTTGTAGACCGCGCGGGCTATCAGTATGCGCTGTTTCTGCCCTTGGCTCAGGCCGGTCCCCTCGCGCCCTATCATCGTGTTGTAGCGCAGAGGGAGGGTCATGACGTAGTCGTGTATGCACGCCGTGCGGGCGGCTGATTCGAGACGCTCCACATCAATTTCACCGTCGCCTACGGCTATGTTGCGCGCTATCGATTCGGAGAAGATGACACCATCTTGCATCACCGCTCCGCACTGGCGGCGCCACCATGTCAGGTCATATTCGTCGATGTCGGCCCCGGCTACCGCGAGCCCCCCTGTCTCCACCGGGTAGTAGCCGAGCATCAGTTTGACGAGCGTCGTTTTTCCGCTGCCCGAGGCTCCGACTATTGCCGTCACTTTCCCTTGGGGTATGTTCAGGTTGATTCCGTCGAGAGTGGGGTCGATGGCATGGGGGTCATAGCGGAAAGTCACATCGGTCATGGTTATATCGCGGTCGCCGTCAAAATGCCGGCGGGGACTGATGTCGTCGCTGCGGCGGTCCTCTCCCTCCTCCTTGGCGTCGTGTATCTCGTTGATGCGTTCGAGTGATATCCTGACATCCTGAACAGAGTAGATGAAGTTCATGAACTGCGATATGGGAGAATTTAGCTGGCCGATGATGTATTGCACGGCGAGCATGGCTCCGAGCGTCATCCGCCCGTTGATGACGGCGGTTGCGGCAAGAACGGTGATGACAATGTTTTTGACCTCGTTGATGAAGATGCTGCCCGCTTCCTGAGTCTGTTGCAGTCGGAGGGATTTCAATTGCGCTTCAAAGAGGTCGGCCTGCGCGTCCTCCCATTCCCAGCGACGGCGCCGCTGGCAGTCCTGCAGCTTGATTTCTTGCATCGAGGTGATGAACTGATAGGTCTTGTTCTGATTGGCGGCCTGGCGTTCAAACAGTTCGTAGTCGATGACTTTGCGCCGTTTCAGGAATGCGGCTGTCCAGACGCCGTAGACCGCGCTCCCGGCTATGAAAACGGCGAAAATCAGAGGGTCGTAGATTAGCAGCACCACCCCGAACACTATGAAGCTCAACGCTGAGAACAGTATGTTGAGCGTCTGGCCTGTGAGAAACGACTGCACGCGGCCATGGTCGCCCATGCGCTGCATGAGGTCGCCGAGCAGCTTGGTGTCGAAAAACGACATGGGCAGGCGCAACAGCTTTATGAAGAAGTCGCTCACGAGCGAGATGTTGATTCTCACCGATATGTGCATCAGCAGCCACCGGCGGATGAAATCGGTGGCCGCCCGCCCGATCACTATCATCAGCTCGCCGAGCAATATCAGCCACACGATTCCTATGTCCTGACGCTTTATGCCCACATCGACTATGGCTTGGGTGAGAAACGGCATGGCGAGCTGCAACAGGCATCCCAGCAGCAGTCCGAGTAAAATCTGGAGGAAGTAGGCTCTGTATTTCCTGAGGTAGCCCGACAGGAATCTGAACGAACGGCGCCCGACGCGGCCATCGGCGGTGTCGCGGCTGTCTCTGCTGAAGAAGTCTTCTGTCGGGGCCAGGAACATGACGATACCCTTGTCGCCTTGCTCTGAGGCTGTGCTAAGCCAGTGCTCGGCAAACTCCTTTTCGTCATATTCGACCACCCCTTTCGCAGGGTCGGAGATTACAAAGTGTCGGTTGCGTTTTACCTTGAACAGCACCACAAAATGGTTTTGGTTCCAGTGCAGTATCGCGGGCAGCTCGGCGTCGGCCAACGTCGCGATTCCGGCTCGTCCGGCGACGGTTTTCATGCCGAGGGCCGATGCGGCGTCGGCAATGGCTTTGAGCGACACTCCCTGGTTGGTCGCATGGCATATGCGTTCGATGTCGGTCAGCGAGTACCGCTTGCCATAGTGTGCCGCGACTATTGCCAGAGCGGCTATGCCACACTGCATCGCGTCATGTTGTATCACTACCGGCACTTTCATAATCGCTTGGCTTTTTTGGGGGGATGGCTAATAGTTTGACGGGTCGGGGAGACGGAGGTGTCACTTTGTGAGCAGGCCGCTGTCATCGCGGTGCTCCGAGCGCGCCACAAGCTGCGGTGCGAATCCCTCGCGCTCTATCAGCAGTTTGCTGAAATCGAGGGTGATGGTCAGCAACCCTTGCTTGTCGGTCACGGAGGCGTCTATCGAATCCATGGCGGCGTTGTAGACCGTGGCGAGGGCTTCGGCCACGGGTTCCCCCTCGGCATCACAAACCTTATATTCCTCAGCTGACATCGGCCTGACCGACAACCACGTCAACAAACAAAACAAAATTATATGTCGTGTCATATCAAAATAATCTGGATTTTAAAGAAATAATATAGCGATCTTCAGGCATCGGGATTAACCACAAAGTTAGGCCGTTTTGGCGAAGTGTCCTAAAAAATGTTTAATCGAGTATTGATGCCGAAGTCGCCCGGTCTTTGTTCTTGAGTGTCCGCGATTTTTTTGAATATTGCCGGCCGAAATTGAGCCTGTAGCTGACGCTGACTGCGACCATATTCGCATTATCCTTTATCATGGAGTAGTAGACAGATGGATTTATCGCGGAAAGATTGCGTCGCCACTTGTAGTCCCCTTTACTATAGGCTATCCACTGATAGAACCCTGTGAATGTGAAGTCACGCCACCGCCATGTTGCCTGTAGCGAGGTAATAGGGCCGGTATAGCTCTCAACTTCATCATAAAGGCTTTTGCTTGAGGGAGTGACTGATGCGAACACCGCCCAGTTTCTGTAAAAGAACGATAGCTGTCCGTAGACAGACCAATTAGTGAGCGTATGACGGAAGGAGTGGCCGTCGGCTGTCACAAAGTGGTCTACTGCGGGTTTGATGTCGGCTTGTATATAGGCGTTTTCGTTTATATCATAGGTGTATGACAGATTCCATTCAATGTGCCGGTTTATATATCGGTCGGCATTGACCGTTTTTGTTATATAATAACCGTCATTGAATGTTATTTCCTGAAAAAGCGGGTCCCATATGCGTTGGATTCTACCGCGCAGGTAGGTGCTGAAATTATTGAAGCGGTATGATGCGGTTATTGAACCGATTATCATTTGAGCGGGTTTCAACGTGGGGTTTCCGGCTCTCATTGTCAGATTGTCAATAACCTGTCGGGTATCGTCCATGGACCCGAGTGATGGTAGCTGAGGTCCGAAATTGAGCGAGGCATTTGCTGAAAATCCTCCGAATGACCCTAATTTTAATCTTACTTTGGCTAAATTGCAAAAGTAATCTTTGCAAAGTGAACCGTTGTCGACTCTGAAATATCTGAGACCGTAACCTACGGTATAGCCTAATTTGCCGGTCTGGCCGGATAGCTCACTGTAAAGGTAGAGGTCTTCCGATTCAAGTTCTGTGCGGTCGTCGTCGGTAGCGGTTGTGTATTGGTTGTGCGACGTGCTGTATCTGTTTTTGACTCCCAATCTCAGCGAAACGCTTTTGATGGGCTTCAGCCATGACACTTCGCCGATTACCGATGTTTTCTTGTTGTCTACGTTATTGATGTAGCGTTCATATATTCCGCTCGAATATGAGAAATCCTGATTCCAGTCACTTGTCGTCTTGAGATGAGTCAGCACTCCGTTCACCTCCAATGTCGATTTGTCTTTCAGTTCCTGACGCAGATAAAGGTCGAGTGACGGTATTGAATTTGAGCCTTTGATGTTGCGGTTGTTATCAGACGATGACGTGAGCAGACCGTCGGAAAAGTCGAGATTTTTGTTACGGGTCAACCACTTGTTTGAACCGAAGTTCCAGCTCGCGGTGGCGAGAAACATGGTTTCCTGATGAGGGACATAGGCGTATGTCAAAATAATGTCGTTGGTATTGTAGCTCATTTTCCCGGCATTGGTATCATAGACTTTTGACAGTGTGGGCGACTGAGCCATAAATCTTTCTTCGCGTTCAACGTCGTTGTGCCTGTAGTCGCGCAGTTCGAGGTCGTAGCCGATAGTGAACTCCGAGTCCTTGTAATTATATGACACTTGGGTGGAATTGTTCACGATTCCGCACGTCAGTCCGGCCAAAGTGTATTGGTAGAGGTCGCCTCCGCTCGGTTTCTCTTTCAGGATTAAGTTGATTACACCTCCCGCATTATCGTTCTGATAGCGCATTGACGGGTTGTCGCTGTATTCGATGCGGCTTATCTGTTCGGGATTAAGTGCGAGAATTTGGTTTAACGATTTTGGAATTCCGTTGATTTGATATATTATGCTTTTCCCGTCGATTGATGCGGTTCGCATGGCGGGGTTCACGACAAGGCCGGGCAGTGATAGCGATGCGAGGACGTTGAGCGACGATGCGCTGTTTTTCAGCAACGTTTCGCGCGGATATACGGTGTATTTGTCTACTCCGGCTATGATTCCTGTGGCTGATATGGATACTTCGTTCAATTCCACCGATGAATTTGACAGTTTGATAGTCCCGGTTTCGATGTGGTCGGCGTTGGTCGGTAGTGAGACATAGGTTGTGTTGTAGCCGGTCATGCTCACTTTTAGCAGATTGCTTGTCAAATCGTCTTTCTGCAACGTGAAATTACCGTTTACGTCACATACGGTCGACAGGACTTCAACCGAGTCGGGTGAGCAAAGAGCTACCGTCGCCCCGGCAAGTGGCTCGTTAGTGTCGCATACCGTGCCGCTCACAGTAATCCCGTTTGCAATGTGGCAGCCGGCGAAAACGGTAATTATGGAGAGTGTTATTTTTTTCGTAAAAGATTTCAATATCATAAATTCGGGGAATTTGCTTTTGTTGTTGAAAATATTAGTTGATTGGTTTTTACTTATTGGAATAATAATTTTGTAATGCCTCTATTCTGGCTTTATTTTTTATTATGTCCATCACCATTTTGTCCTTTTCTTTTTCGCTGTGATTAAATAAACAGTAATTGTCTATATTTGAATTGACTGTTTTGTAACAGCCACCAAAGCAAAGTGGCATGACACGGCATGAATGGCAATACTTATTGTTAAGACGTTTGTTTATTTTTTCATCAATTGAATTGTTTACGCTGATGACCTCTCCCGTATCTCCTAAGTAGGCTTCTTTATTAGCGGGTTCAAAATCAATAGCTGTGCATTTGAATATATTGCCGTCATAATTGATTACCATTGAATTGGCTCTATCGCCGTAACACATATTTCTCAGGTTATCATGAAATGCTTGATATGCGTAAATGCCTATGGCACATAATGAATCCAATAAGTGGTCAATCTTTGATAAAAGAGAGTCCGTTGTCTTTTCTTGCCATATTTTTGCGACACATACTTTTATTTGCCTTTTAACATTAATATCCAAGGTTGAAAGCCATTTGACTATTTCAGCGCATGAATCGATATTGTCGTTAGTAACGTTTATTCGTAATGTTGTCGAGATATTTGAACGGGCGAGTGCCTCTATATTTCGAGTTATTGTGGTAAAAGTGTCTTTACCTGGGGAGAATCTGGTTTTATTATGATAGACTTTACCCCCATCAAGTGTGATTTGTAATGACTTGACATTATATTTTTTGAAAAACTCAATCTTCTCAGCATCAATAAATAATCCATTTGATGTAAATGATATTTCTACCTTTTTGTTGAGTTCGCTTGCCTCTTTGTTTGCAAATTCAATTATGGGCTTCACTACTCTATTATATTCAAGTAGTGGTTCTCCTCCAAAAAATGAAATCAGTAATAAAGGATACTTATTTAATAAAGCGACAATGTTTCTTTTAATTTTATATATTTCATGTTGTTTAATTGATCTGTCGCCAGAGTGATTTTCATAGCAGTACCAGCAATTGAAATTGCACTTTAAAGTTGGGTTTATAAATAGGATGAATGAATCTACGGCATAAACTTTTTGTCTCCAGATATCGACAGCTTTAGAGTACTCATCTTCGGTGTCTTCTACTATAATACCGGCTTCCTTTAGTTTAGAAATTTCGAAATCGTTCAATAAAGAAATTTCTGATAGTATTTTAGCAGAACTGATTGCTAAAAATTTGTCAGTTAAAGAGTTGTATAATATGTCACTCTTAGCTGACAAATTTACACGATTATTAAATATACTGAATTTCATTGTTAAATTGCTAAGTTGATTTAATAAGTTAAAACAGAGTGTCATAATGGAATTAGAGTGTCTAAGTTAATTATGACACTCTGCTGTTAATCGTTAATCTTCCCCTTCGGAAACGCAGTGTAAGGTACAAGGACAATTGTAGTTGGTGGGTTTGCATGAGCAATCTCCGTTTACGGTGCATTTTGTGTTGGTAGAAGGGTCATATTCATTACCAAATGTCCCGCCCGTAAGTAATGACATATCGTTTGCAGAAAGAATGTCATTGTCCAATTTTTCAATTAAAAGTTGCAATGTGGATTTTTCGTTCATAATAATTTTGTTTTTAGTTAATAAATGATGTTTATATAATGAGCTATCGCTCGTTTTATTTTTCGGATAGTCGCGGGCCTGATTGATGGGTTTCTTTTCGGTCAAATGGCGGTGACTTTATCTTGTTCAAGCTATTGAATTTTATGTTTGGTTTCAGGGCAAAGTTACTGAAATCGGTGGCCATGTGCAAAAAACCGGGCAAAAATAATTTGTTGCGGCTCGTTTGTAATATCTTGATTATTAGTAGGTTGTAAATGTTAAATCTTAAAAAATCTATCACTATTTTCGATCCAAAAAATATAAACTGATTATCAGGCAGTTAGCCCTATTTTGACCTGTTTTTGAGCTTAACTTACTGATAATCAGTTTTGATTTCGCTTTTTGTGCCACGGACTTGCCATGTCGGGTGAATCAAATCTTAGTGCCTGTAGAGCCGTTTAGCGGTTATCGCAATCATCACTGAATTGACGGTGTTTGCGAGAGCTAAGATTGTAATGAAGAGATAATCTCCTTGACGTATCTGATCGGTTAAAATAGAGAAAATCGGGGTGCCGATGGCCAATATGATGAGCCACAATGATTTCTTGACGTTATTTTTTGTCGGCGTCTTTTTATCCCCGCCGCGGGGAAACACCGCCAACAAAGCGATTATCAGCGAAACCGACAGGCAGTAAGTGGAAACTTTCCCGGAGTATTCTCCCAAACAGCCGTTCAGGAAGTAGGCTGCGCTTGCGATTGCCAAAATAACGCTCAACGCGCAGCAATATTGAAAATTGTGTTTCGATTCCATCATGTCATTTTTGCCATTGAAAAATTGCAGATATTGTGATGCCCAATGACTTTATATAATGGTTTTTCTCGAGTCTAAACGTTTCTTAGAAAGTCAGGTAGCCGGTGAAAGCTATTCCATGGTCGGTACAGCAACCGATGTAGTAGGTAGTCGCGGAGCCGGGGAGTGCCACTCCTTGGGTTTCGGAGTAGATGATGGCTTGGTTGGCCGCGCCGCTTTCCTCGTTGCGCACCATGACGCTCATCGACATTGCCCCTTCGGGAAACGAGAAGTAAAGCTCACCGTCCTCATACAGGCATGACAGTTCGTAGTCGCTCGGTACTCGCGGAGCCGATGGGCTTGTGCTACCTGAATATCTTAGCTTTATTTTTTGATCTCTGTTTGCTGTTTGTGCGGTTGCAGGCAACGACAGGCTTATAGCCCATACGGATATAAACACAGTTAATAATTTAATTACTTTATTCATGATATTTGCGGTTAAAATTCAATACAAAATTACTGATTATGAAGGCTGAACCACCAATATCAGATAAAGAATATTTCTATCAATGTGTTTGTATATAGTTGATATATAGCAACTTATACCGATGCAAAATGACAATAATCTATCAATGATAAATCTGTTCTGTAATTTGCTGTATATGAGTTTGTTATCTCGTTTCGTCTGTTAAGTTTCTGATTTACAGGGATATATGTGCTGAATTGTTTAATTTGGGCTATTTTTTTGTTAAAACTTTGAGAAAACGATCTTTTTCGGGATAATCCGATTCCTTTATTTTCGCTTTTATTCTTGACTTGCGATTATAGACATTGGTAATGCGTTCATCCAATAGCACGGATATGGTTTGATCAGAAAATCCAATGACAACATATAGAAACACTCGTTTGTATTGTACTGCCATGTCATCAAACGCATTATTGAAGTCTGAAATGATGTTGCCGTTTGTGGAGTCGGCTAATTTTTCGAATTGTGATATAGTCCCTGAATCGTTTCTGATTGATTCAATTTGCTCCTTGAGCTTCTTATGAAGCAGGCTTCCTTTTTGTATAGCCGCTGATTCATAGTATGCCTGACTCAGTTCGTTTAGTGCGTTTAGCCTTTGACGCATAAAATCAGCCATTTCCGTCCCTTCTGATGCTTGCCGTGACAGGTTGTATTCCAAGTCGGCGGCGACATTCATCAGACTCTCGATTTTTTGTCGCTTGTTTTTAAGTGTTACGATAAGCGCATATACTAACAGAGCTATCGTTATGATAGAAAAAGAGATAACGACCAGCGTGTATCTCCGCTGGACTTTTATCTGGTTGTTTTTAGATTCTTGTATGTCTTCGTAATATAGATTGCACGTTTGTGTCACTGTCTGGGAGTTTATTTTTTCGATTGACTTGTTTTGATTCTCTATGTCCCATGAGAGATATTCAAGAGCCTTCTTGTAATCGCCCAACGACTCGCTTGTTTCATATCCTAAGGATTTGTCTGATGAATCACACTCTTGTATCAGATTCCGGCATCTAATCAATCCATTGATGTCGTTAACAGCCCGGTAACATCTCCCGCGGCAATATAACTCATCTGTGGTTAGAGGTTTGATCTGCAATGATTCCAATTCGTTGTAGATTTGTATCGCTTTCCTGTGGTTGCCTGTTGCGACATTTGACATGGCAAGAACTCCAAGCGAAGTGTGCAATAACGGTTTCTCACCGCTGGCTCTTGCAAATTTGACGACCGAGTCACAGATCACAATACTGCTGTCATAAAATTCCGCATCATTATACGCTAACCCCAGTTCATAGTAGGCGTATTGTATGTAGTTTGTGAGGCCGGTTTTCGTGAAGTGCCGCAGTGAGAGTTTGGCGTATCTGATGCTTTCGGGTCCGTTCAGTATGTCCAAATAGATTCGTGATATGTTGCGGTAGATTAGTCCGAGATTGTAGTCGTCGCCGATCCGTTTGCCTATGGTTTCGGCCTCAAGCAGCGAGACGAGGGCTTCGGCGTATCGTCCGGCGTTGAGAAGTATGCGCCCGCGGTAATAGCGCGCGAGCATCAGCCGGCGCGGGTCATCGTCGGTGTCGGCATAGTAGTCGACGGCTATGTTGATCAGCGAGTCGTTGTCGGTATCGATGTAGTTCTTGTCCAAAGCCTGGGAGAGGAGCAGGGCGTGGAGGGCTCGCCGCCGCTGCCCGCTGATTGCGGCCGGGTCGATGGAGTCGAGAATCGCGAGGGCTGAGTCGGGAGCCGACTGCATCGCGGCCTCGGCGCGGGCCAGGGCGGCGTCGGCGCGCCGGTCGCCGGCGCACGAGGCGGCAAGCGAGAGCAACAACAGCAGCAATGGCAGCAGGATGTAGGGTGAAAGTCTCATGAGGCGCGGGGGGAGGTGGTGGTGGCCGGTCGGCTCAAGCTTTGCTGTAGGTGCCGATGTGGCGTTTCTTCTTGTCCTCGAATATTTCGTCGATGGCGAAGAAGATGCCTGTCTCCTCCACATCGCCAAACTCGTCGTTGATGGCTGTGCCAAACAGTTTCATTGTGGGCGACAGGCTCATGTAGGCGTTGACGAGCGGGGGGATGTTGTAGCCGTGGGAACGTATGGCGGCGTTGAGGATTTTGTAGTCTTCCTTGAATGAGCCGCCGGTGAACGCCTTGGCGAGCGCGTCGGTGTCGGGGTGGGTGTCGAGCGGGCTGATGGGGGTGACGAGCCGGTCGGGGTCGGGGAAGTATTTGTTGAGGAAGTAGAGGAGCATATCGCGGCAGTCGACGGGGTAGCTCGGATACATGGTCATCTTCCCGAACAGGTATCGGATTTCGTCGTACTCGACGGTCAACGCCCCGAGGCCGTCCCACAGATTGTCGAGAGCGTAGATGGCTTTGGCCCCCGCCTTTGACGACTGGTATTCCAGCCTGACAAAGGAGCGCCCAAGCTCGATGGTCGACGGCAGGTAGTCGTTGATGAACCGCTCCGAGAAGTTGAACATGTGGGAGGTGGCGATGCGCGGCCGGCCGTTCTCGACGACAATGTCGCGGCCGCGTATGAAACGGTAGCCTCCGAGTATGAGCCGGGCTTCTGGGTCCCACACAATCAGTTGGCGGCAGGGCGGGGTCATGGTGTCGTAACGGTCTATGTCGCACTCTTTGCCGGTGCCGCCGCCGGCGGCTCGGAACGCAATCTCGCGCAGCCGCCCGATCTCGCGCATGACGTTGGGGGCGTTGAACGCGTCAACTACATAAATCTCGTTGCCGCCCTTGTTGGTGGGGCGCAGCAAGCGGTCGGGGGTGAGCTCTGACATCAGCAGCTCTACGGGTATGGCGTCGATAATCTGTTGTTCCATCTTTTGTCTCGCTAATCGTGATAATCGTTCATTCTGCCGGTTTCAAGGCATAGGCTGTCTGCCTGATGCTGTCGGCGGTCGCCAGCGCGCGGCTTCCCGCTGCGAGCGTCTCCCACCCGATTGTCGGGCCGAATGTCACCGAGTAACGGGCATCGCGGCTCTTGAACACCTCAGATGGAAGATAGATCATCTCGATATTGAATTTCAAGCCCAAATTTGTTCTAAATTTCGCAAAATTATAAAAAAACGATGAATTTTGGCCATTAAAAAATGCCGGAATAATTGGCCTTTTAAATTCTTTACATTTGTTAACGAACATTTTTTGCCATTGCAGGTCGGCTATGGCTCCCCCCTTGCCACGGCGCGACACAAGGCCGGCGGGAAAGATGATGACGGGGCGGTCGCCGGCCAGCGCCTCGTCGAGCGCGCGGAGCGAGTCGCGCGACTGCTTGCCGTGTTTGTTGACGGGGAGGAACACCTCGCGCAGGGGGGTGACAGCCATCAGCAGGTCGTTGACCACAAACCGCGGCTCAATTCCGTAGCGGCGGGCTATGTAGTCGATGTAGATCATGCCGTCAAGACCTCCCAAGGGGTGGTTGCTGACAATGACAATGCGGCTGTCGGCGGGGAGGTTGTCCTCGCCGTGGAAGTCGACCTTGATGTTGAGATGGTCGATGACTCCGCGGCAGAATGCGGAGCCGGTTTTGCCGCTGTTGACGCGGAGCATCTCGTTGAGCTGATCCTGGCAGACTATCCGCTCTAATTTCCTGACGAGGAAGCGCGGGATGAAACGGTAATAGCGCGGGACTCGCTCGCGCAACACCGCGTCGATGTCGATTCTGATTGTGTCGCCTGTGTCGTTTCCGTTCATGGCCGCGAAGTTACACATTAATCAATAATTCTGCGTAACTTTGCCGATAATATGGATTCGCGGAAATTCACATATCCCGTCGCGCAGTTGCTGGCATTGGTGGCGCTTGCCGCTTTGATGGCGTGCCTGCCGCGCGTGCCGTCGGCCGCCATGGTGGCCGCGTCGGTTGCGGTGTGGGGTGTGGTAGCCGCTGTCTATGGCCGGTTGGGTGGCACTACCTCCGTTGGCCGCTACTGGCTGCTGGCGTTGACCCTGACGCTTTGCGCCGGGGTGGCCATAGATTACAATCAGCTCGCCGCAAGCGGGTTGTCGCCGCTGTTGCCGCAGTTTGATAATTTCGACATGGCGCGCTATTACTATGGGGCGGCTTTTATCTCCGACACCGGCGAGGGGTATCTTGAAGGTCGCAACGCTCTGGGCTATGCCGTGGTGATCGCCGGATTGTGGAAGCTGACCGGTTGGACGCTGTTGTCGCCTCTGATGCTAAACGTGCTTGCCGCGTTGCTGACGGTGGTGCTGACCGGCGCGCTGACGCGTCGACTGCTCTCCGGGCGATGCGATCGCGCCGACGGCTGGCTGACGACGGCGGGGATGGTCGCATCGGGTGCCGTCTGCTATCTCACGTTCAGCGGCACTCTGCTCATGAAAGAGTCGCTGACGGCATTGTCGCTTGTGGTCGCGGCGTTGTCGGCTCTGCGGCTTCGCACCGGCTCGACCCGCAGGGGATTTCTGGCGGGGGCGTTGCTGTTCGCGGCCTCATGTGTCGCGGTCGGAGTGCTTCGTCACAAGTGGGTAGTGATTCCGTCGGTTCTGCTGTCGGTGGCCTTTGTAGGCTGCGGTTGGCGACGCCGGCTGTCGGTAGCCCTTATCGGAGTGGCGGCGATCGCAGCCTGTCTCTGTTGTGAGTTAGCGTTGCAACATTGGTATGACGTAGCTTTCCATACCCCCGATATAGACCGGTTGTCCGATAACTTCACGTCGCCCTCCGCAGGGCGCGATGCCTACTATACATTGCTTGAGCGCATAGGCTATTTCAGTGAGCCATGGTGGAAGCGGCTGCTGTGGTTGCCACTGACCGCAGCCGTGCAGTTTCTCACTCCGTTTCCATGGAATTTCACAAGCGAAATCTCAACGTCGGTCACGCTGGCCGCTGTCAAGTTCAGCTATCCGTGGTATGCCGTCGGTGGCGCGCTGCTCTACTACTGGGGCCGGTGCGCGCGGCGTTCACCACTTGAATTGTTGATAATAACGGCCTTGGCGACGTTGTTTTGGCTTGGGTTCGCCTGGTTTTGCGGAGGTACTGTGGCGCGCTATGCCTACAATCTGGTCCCGCTGCTCGTCCCGGCCGCAGTCTATGCTGTCGCGCGGGGATGCGGCACCAAGGGATTCCGGCGTTGGGCAGTCATATACCCGGCTCTCCTTGCGGCAGCTTTGGCCTCGGCATATCTTATACAACATTCCAAAAATCTGTTGCCATGAAGGTTTCTGTAATAACCGTGTGCCGCAATGCCGGTGATCTTCTGCTGCCGACGCTCAAGAGCATCGCCGGGCAGAAGGGGGCGGAGTTTGAATCGATAATAGTCGATGGAGCGTCGACCGACGGCTCGGTCGATGTGATAAAACGTTTCGCCGCCGAATCGGCTTTCCCTGTCAAATGGGTGAGCGAACCTGACGGGGGGGTGTATGCCGCGCTCAACAAGGGAATAAGGATGGCTACCGGCGACGTCGTCGGGCTGCTCTATGCGGGCGACCGTTTCACTAACCCCGATATATTGCGATATGTCAGCTCGGTATTCATGTGCCCCACTATCGATTATCTCTATGGCGACGTGAAGTATGTCGAATATTCGACCGGCCGTTGTCTCCGCGACTATAAGTCAGAGCGCTTTCTGCCGCGGATGCTTCTGAACGGTTTTGCCCCGCCGCATCCGTCGCTGTATATGCGCCGCGAGCTTTTCGACAGCGTAGGGCTTTACCGCGAGGACTATAAAGTCGCCGCCGATTTCGAATTTTTTGTCAGGCTGACGCTCCTGAGGCCGTCGATGGGGCGTTACCTCCCGGCCGTAATGGTCAATATGGAGCCGGGAGGAATTTCATCGCGGTTGGTTAACCGCCTTTGGACTAACAATGAGGAAAAACTGAGGGCTTTGCGCGAAAACGGCTACCGTGTGATGCCGCTGCGTCTGCTGCTCAGGTATTTCTATCTATAATTACGAAACTAACGAAGATATAATAAAATATGCCAGCCCCTTTCAGAATCATAATCGTCGATGACGGTTTCATCGGGAAATACATAGAGCGTGAGCTGTCGGCCCATCCTGTGAGGGTGGGACAGACGGCGGAGCTGTTGCCGCCCGCCGATTACGCACCGGCCATGACGGCCGATGCGGTCATCGACACCACCGGTGCGGTGGCGGATTTCCCTGCTGATTGTCTGTCGGTTTCTGTAGCCGCTAACCCTTGCGCCAAGGCGCGCCTAAGGCTGTCGCTGCCCGCGGTGGCGGGGACGGGGATGCGCGGCCAACTGATGGATATGGCTCGCGGAATCAACGCCGGATGGTATTTCAACGTCGGCGGCGACAGGTCGAGGATGAGCGTAGTCCACGCTGTCAGCGTGGCATCGGCCGTGAGGCTCGCCGTGAAGTCGGGCGACTATGCCGGCGACTGGCTGCTGACCGACGGGTGCGACCCCCTGCGCTGTGACGTGGCGTCGGCATTGGCCGAGCGGCTCGGTCAAAAGCGCGTCTACACCCTGCCGCTGAAATGGCATAAAATTCTGGCTCGGTTAGGCGATCGGTTGCGTTTCCTCCCTTACTCCTCGGCACGGCTTAAAGCGATGACCGATGACGCTATCAAGGGGAGTAGTACGTTTGCCGACGTTTGTCCCGAATGGGACCCCGTCGATACCGTAAATTACCTTAAAACGCATGATTACAGCGATGAAACTTTCTGAATTTATAGGGAATCTCGGCGGCTCGGTCAAGAGTGTGGCCAAGGTGGCGTTGCAATCGCGCCGGGTCTCGGGCATGGGCGGCGACAAAGAGGGTGACACCCTCGTGATATTGGGCAATGGCCCCTCGCTCAACGATACCATAGCGGAGCATGGCGAAGTGTTGGCGCGCTATCCGCTTCTCGCTGTGAACTTCGCCGCCAATGCCCCGCAGTTCAGGCAGTTGAAGCCGCGCTATTACTTGCTTGCCGATCCTCATTTCTTCAACAGACCCGATGACGCCAACGTCGGGCGTTTGCTGGCGGCTTTGGACTCCGTTGACTGGCCCATGACGCTGTTTGTCCCGGCGTCGGTGGCCGAAAAGTCGCTTCCGTTCACTAATCCGCTGCTTGCCGTCAGGCGTTTCAACGCCGTGGGGGCTGAGGGGTATGGATGGCTCACGCGGTGGCTGTTTGACCGACGGCTTGCGATGCCGCGCCCCCGCAATGTGCTGATACCGTCTATAATGGTCGGTATATGGCTCGGTTTCAAGAATATCTACATCACCGGGGCCGACCATTCATGGCTTCGTACGATTTCGGTCAACGATAACAATGAGGTGGTGTCGGTGCAGCCCCATTTCTACAAGGAGGATGACCGCGAGAAGGAGCGCGTTGTGAGCGAATACAAAGGGTATCGCCTGCATCAGATAATCTACAGCTTTTATGTTGCATTCCGCGCATATTTTGACATAGCGGCCTATGCCTCCCGTCGGCAAGTCAACATCTACAATGCCACTCCCGGCAGCTTCATCGACGCTTTCCCTCGACGTCCCCTCCCTTATCCTGGCAGTGGGTCATGACAATGTGAGGATGGAGGGGGTTGCGGCGATTGTCTGGGCTAACGTCAGTAGCCGGTCGGGTGTGACCTGCATCACGCGGTCATAAACTTGTGAAGGGGTGAGGGCGTGGCCATAGTATAGCGTTGCGCGGGCCGAGCCGAGAGCGAGCTGTTCGCGGTTTTCGCTTCCCACGGTCAGTTGCCCCAAAAATTGTTTTTTCGCTTTTGTGAGCGCGCGTTCGCTCATAGGAGTTCCGGCGAGGCGCGACATCTCGCGTAAGGTGAGCTTCACGCAGCGGTCATTATCCTCCGGGTCGCAGCCGAAATAGATGGTGAATAATCCTGCATCGGTGAATATCGCCGTCGAGGCATCGACAGAGTAGACGAGGCCGCGGCGTTCGCGGAGCGACACGTTGAGCAGAGAGTTCATTCCCGGACCGCCAAGTATGTTGGTGAGCAGAGCGAGTGTCTGGCGGTCGATATCGTACATTCCGGGGATGCGCGCGCCAATGACGGTGTGGGCCTGATGTGAACCGACCCCGTGAGATGCGACAAACGGCTCGACCACGGGTGGCGCCACACGCAGGTTGCGCACTCCGTCGGTAGCAGGCAGCATAGCCGACAGTCGAGCGGCAAGCCTTTCGACAACGGCCCGGGGTGTCGGCCCTGAATAGAAGAACACCATGTTGCCCGGAGTGTAGTAGCGGCGCAGATAGCGGCGGCAGTCGGCCGAAGTGAGCTTCGCAACAGTGTCGGCGCTACCGAGAATGTTGTGCCCGAGCTGTGATTCTGCGAAGATCAGGTCTTCAAAGTCGTCGAACACCGCCTCTGATGGGGTGTCGAGATAACTGTTTATCTCGTCAGCCACGACCTCGCGCTCCTTATCAAGTTCAGTGTCGGGAAACAGCGAGTTGGCGGCGAGGTCGAAAATCAGTTCGGCGGCGCGGCTGAGGTTGCCCGTGGGGAATACAGAGTAGACCATTGTCTCCTCTTTTGTGGTGTAGGCGTTTAGCTCACCGCCCACGGCTTCCATACGATTTATGATGTGCCATGCGCGTCGGCGGTCAGTGCCTTTGAAGATGGTATGCTCGACGAAGTGGGCCAGTCCGAACTCCGATTGGCTCTCGTCGCGGCTTCCGGCGTTGACTGCGAGCCCGCAATACTCAACCATCGCATCCTCGCGGTGGTAGACCATCCTCAGCCCGGAGGGAAGGGTCAGGTAGGTAAAAATTTCCTTATCCTCCATCACTCTTTTGCGTCAGTCCAGTCGCTGGAGTCCTTTATCAGTTGTATGAGGCGTGGCAGGGCTTCCGATGCGTCAAGATTCTTCTCCATGCACACTTTCCCTTTGTAAAGACTTACCTTCCCGGCTGCGGCTCCAACATATCCATAGTCGGCGTCGGCCATCTCGCCGGGTCCGTTGACGATGCACCCCATTACTCCTATTTTCAGCCCTTTCAGGTGGGCTGTGGCCTCTTTCACCTGTTTCAGTGTGCCCTGGAGATCGAAAAGTGTGCGTCCGCAACCGGGGCAGGCTATATACTCCGTGCGTGTGAAACGCTGGCGTGCGGCCTGGAGTATGCCGAACGACAGTCTGGCTGTTTCGGCAGGGGTGAGTGAGTCGCTCTCTATCATTATGCCGTCGCGCGCGCCGTTCATAAGCAGCGTGCCCATATCGGCCGCTGCTCTTATTGTAACCTCGTCGGCGGGAAGCCCATTGTAGGCGAGCCGTGTTATAACAGGGGTGTCAATACCTTTGGCTGTCATGGCGTGGAGTGCGGCCTGTATCTCCCCGACGGGGTTGGGATGGGTTGATGTCATCACCGCGATTTTGCCCGGATTGGCTGCGATAGCAGCAGCTATCTCCTCGATAGACTGCGAAGCGTCAATAACCATGTGTGGCGTCTGTGACAAGAAGATGTCGGGCATGGTGTCGGCGTTGTAGGCGGCTGTGTGGTCTGCGCATACCACCGCCGGGATATTGTCGCCTCCAACTAAGCCTATAGTCGAGGTGGCGCGGCGGGTGGGGGTGACCGGGTCGTAACCGGGGGCGTATTCTCCGGCTATCGATGGAGCCGTGGCGCGGGCGGTTATGTAGTTGACGAGCGAAGCGGCCACAGGCACCTCGTTCTCCGGCGGCTCACTGAGAGATACCCTCACCGTGTCGCCTATCCCCTCGGCAAGCAGAGTGCCTATTCCTACAGCCGATTTCACACGGCCGTCCTCGCCGTCGCCGGCTTCGGTAACCCCCAGATGGAGCGGGAATTTCATCCCTTCAGCCTCCATTGCCCTGACAAGCCTTCTGACAGTCTCGACCATTACTACAGTGTTGGAAGCCTTGATTGAGATGACTACATCCATGAATCCGCGCGCCACGCACACGCGCAGAAATTCCATCGCGCTTTCGACCATACCGGCCGGAGTGTCGCCATACCGGCTCATGATGCGGTCTGACAGCGACCCGTGGTTTACTCCTATGCGCAGTGCTGTCCCGTTGGCCTTGCAGAGTGCGAGGAACGGAGTCAGGGCCTCGTCGATGCGAGCGAGTTCGGCTGCGTATTGCTCCGGGGTGTATTCGAGTTTTTTGAACACGCGCCCCGGGTCAACGAAGTTGCCGGGATTGATTCTGACTTTGTCTACCACCGGTGCGGCGGCTGTGGCGGCCCGCGGGTTGAAATGGATGTCGGCCACGAGCGGGGTTTTGATGCCTTCGGCTCTCAGGCGTGAGCGTATGACCCCGATATTCTCGGCTTCGCGTACACCCTGGGCCGTCAGCCTCACATAGTCGGCTCCGGCGCGGGCTATGCGCTCGCATTGCGCTACCGACCCGTCGGTATCCATGGTTGATGTGTTGGTCATAGACTGTAGTCTGATGGGGTTGCCGCCGCCAAGTGGCACGCCGCCGATTCCGACCTCGACCGTGGGTCGGCGGTGATAGTCAAAAACGCTCATATCGGTTTTGTTGTGGTGTGTCGGGTTGTTAGTTGGTCTTGTAGCTGTATTTTTCTTTTTTCAAATCCTCGTTGGCCTTGACTATTTTTGCCGAGAGGCTTTCGCGGTAGTTGTTGAACCGCCGGGCTATCCCTTCGTCGCTCAGAGCGAGCATCTGCACGGCGAGGATGGCGGCGTTCAAGCCCCCGTTTATTCCTACGGTGGCTACCGATATGCCCGGAGGCATCTGAACGATTGATAGAAGTGCGTCGCGGCCGTCGAGAGTTGAATTGATGGGCACGCCGATCACAGGCAGAGGTGTCATGGCTGCTATAACTCCGGGAAGAGCGGCGGCCATGCCGGCGGCTGCGATTATCACTTTAAGGCCGCGTCCGGCTGCTTCGCGGGCAAACCGCTCCACCTCGGCGGGGGTGCGGTGGGCCGACAATGCGTTCATCTCAAACGGCACCTCCATCTCGTCGAGGAAAGCCGCTGCTTTGCGGAGTATGGGGAGGTCTGACGTGCTCCCCATGATTATGCTTACCAATGGTGTCATGGTTATGATAATGTTATGTTGTGATGTTTGTTATATGGTTGTCAATAGTTGAAGTCCGTGGCAAGGAAAACCGCGAGAAATCCAAGCGTGAATCCGGCGGCAAGCTGCCCTAAGGTGTGACGGTGAAGTATCAGGCGGCAGGAGCATACAAGCCCGGCCACGATAATGGCAGCCATTGCCACCCACTCGGTTTCCCATACGTTCAAGCCGCGGGCTACGATGTGGATCATCAGGGCCACCAGACCGCCCATTCCGGCGGCGTGAGCACTGATTTTCCACCAGAAGTTGACTATCATTGTCACCGTAAGCGCGGCGGCTCCGCCCACCATGAACATCGTGAGCCACGCAGGGGAGTGGACTGTCACGAGATAACCTGCGCAACCGAGATAGCAGGCCAGCGATATGAGGTAGGGCAGGGTGCGTTCCCGCCGTTCGTTTAGACCTATGTCGGTCACGCGGCCAATTCGCGAGAGCAGATATATCGCTATCAGCGGTATCATGCCGGTGGTGGCGAGGGTGGTCAGCAGGACGTGCCACTTGGCCGCCGGGGTGACATAATAGAGCGTGGTGGTCAGCAATGCCAGTCCCACGCCGTAGGTGGGTATGAACAGGGGGCTGAAGACTGCCGATATGATTGATGCGAAACGGTTCATTGTCGGGATTCCTTTGATTTTTGATGTTTATATTTCCTTGCGTAGGCGCGCCACAGGCACCCCTGCTTTCTCGCGGTACTTGGCGACAGTGCGCCGGGCTATGTCATAACCCTCGTCGCGCAGGGCGGCTGTTATGGCCTCGTCGCTCATAGGGTGGCGTTTGTCTTCGTTTTCGATGATTTTGCGCAGGGCGGCGAGAATCTGCATCGACGAGGTGTCGTCGTCATCTTTGGGCCGCTCGTTGAAAAACATTTTGAGCGGGTAGACGCCGCGCTGGGTCATCACATATTTTCCCGCTGTGGCTCGGGAAATCACCGACAGGTCGTAGCCTGTCAACGCCGCGACATCTTTCAGTATCATGGGGCGTATCTCGGTAGGGTCGTCGGTCAGGAAAAAACGCCTTTGCAGTTTTATGATGGCCAGCATGACGCGGTAGAGGGTCTCCTGTCGCATCTTGACCACTTTGATGAAGTTGGCGGCCTCGTCGCGTTTCTGTCTGACAAACATCAGAGCCTCGCGCTTTTGTCGCGGCGACGCGTCGGGGATGGTTATGGGTTCGTCCGACGCGAACGACTCCTCAATCTGAAGTTCGGGAATCGCGTTGAGCAAGGTGAGCGTGATGTTGTCGCCATCGGTCTCAACGCTGAAATCGGGATTGATGTGGCGCGTGCGGTCGTCTGACACGGATGGTTGCAGTCCGCTTCCGGGCTTGGGGTTGAGCTGGCGTATCACGGCCATGGCTTCGCGCAGTTGCGTCTCGGTCATCCCTGTCAGGGAGATTATTCGGTCGAAGTGTTTCTTTGAAAACAGGTCGAAATAATCGGCCACAATCTCGATGGCGCGGTCGCGCGCCGGTGATTGATTGCGCCGGCGCAATTGCAACAGCAATGAGTCGCGCAGGTCTATTGCCCCGACTCCCGCGGGCTCAAGCGACCTCACGGCGTTCCACACGGTTTTGACACGGTCGGCGGTAACGTCGAGTCCGCGCTGAAAAGCGAGGTCGTCGGTTATCGCCCTGATGGAGCGTGTCATATAGCCGTTGTCGTCAAGGTTGCCTATGATATACTCGGCCACCTCGCGGTCGAGCGGGCTTAACTGGGTCTGCGCTATTTGGGAGTTGAGCGATTCTATGAGGGTTTCGCCGTCGTCGGTGGCGACAGGTTCATAATACCGGTCGTCGCTGCTATGGTTGTTGGCTTCGAGCCTGTAGGACGGTATGTCGTCGCCGCGATAGTCGGCCATCTGCATCTCCTCGGCACTCTCGTTGAAATCGTTTTCGGGTTGTATCGGTGATGCGTCGTCGGCTATCTCAAGAGCGGGATTGTCGTCGACGGCCCGGCGCACTTCATCCTCAAGCTCAGGCCCGGTCATCTCAAGCATCCTGACAAACTGCACTTGCAGCGGGGTGAGCCGTTGCTGCAACTTCTGCTGTGTGGTCAGTCTGAGAGCCTCTTCCATCGGTGGTAGGGAATCATGAGAGATATTTGTTAAAGTCGCGCTTGTCTTTTGGCCATAACGCAACGCAAAATTACATAAATAATCTCAGCATGGAAAATTGTTGAGAAAACGTTTGCGATTCTTGACACTTTTTTTAAATTGCAGCCAAATTGTGAACAGGTGTTCTTTGTGTCGCTTTTAAATTCGTCATATTTATGAAAAGAAATCGTTTATTAACAGTAGCTGGGCTGCTTTTAGGGGCAGTGCCTTTTTTGTCTTCGACAAATGTGTTTAGAATGGAGAAATCGGATGGTGGTTTCTGGGTGACAAGTAGTGATGGGGTTGCGTTGTACAACGCCTCAGACAATAGCTTCACTACTTTTAAAGCAGAGGAAGTGGGGCTGACTGCGCCGGTCAATCTTTATGGAATCGCTGTCAACGGTGTCGATGACGTGTGGTTCGGCTCCACGGGAGTTATGTGGCTCATTATAACGGTCATGATTTTCAATTGTTTGCCACGCCTGCGAGGATGAGCCGTGTGGTAGATGTCGACACCGACGGTAAGCTGTGGGTCGGAGCGTCTGAGCGCGGGCTGATGAGTTATGACGGCTCGAAATGGGAAACATACGAAATAGAGTCTATTTCATCATCACTGTTTTCTCAAGGGGTGAAAGTGGATGAAGGCGATGGCACGGTGTGGAGTGCGATGTCAAACGGCATGGGTGAAGGCTTTGGATATATCGACCCCGAGGGGTGGCATAGTGTAAGTCTCGCATCGGAGAGTTTCAGGGATGCCACAGGCGACTCGTTTTCTTCGTTGGCTATTGCTGATGACGGCTGCAAGTGGATGGGTCTGTATGGCGGCCGTGTGTGCCGTTTTATAAATACCGATGACTACCAGGTGATAGATTTGAGCGATCGTGAACCTTCTGAGATGTCCACATGCTGGTCAAACGATGTGCACGCAGGCCCAGACGCAAGAATGTGGGTGGCGTGCCATCATTCGATATATGCCATAGGCGCAAATGGCGATGTCGAGGAAACACACATACCTCTTGGCGATGAGGATGGCGAAATCACATGTTTCCTCCATGATGGAGACGCGATATGGATCGGTACATCAAAAGGTGGACTCTTGCGTTGGGAGTCGGGACAGCTCGGTCGGGTTAATTTAAGTGCGGGAGTTGTCGAGATAACGATGAAACCGGATGATTCCGATGCTCCGGCGTATGATGTCACGGGCCGCCGGGTGGAAAGCGTAGTTCCGGGTAACATTTATATAAAAGCCGGCCGCAAGTTCGTGGCTCACTGACTATCGTTTCAGATACTTCCGCTCGGAAAAGTGCAAGATTTCTTGCGCTTTTCTCTCGACTTATTCGTATCTTTGTGGGTTATTTGACACAGGCAAAACCATAAAAACCGATATATCTCTATGTTTAGGAGCAATACGTGCGGAGAACTCCGCCTCAGCGATGCCGGCAAAGATGTGACTTTGGCCGGATGGGTTCAACGTACCCGCAAGATGGGTGGAATGACCTTTGTTGATGTCCGTGACCGTTACGGGATTACGCAAGTAGTGTTTAACAACGATACTGACGCCGCATTGTGTGACGCCGCCAACAAACTCGGCCGCGAGTATGTGGTTCAGGTCAAGGGACGGGTGGCCGAGCGCGCAAGCAAAAACCCCAATCTGCCTACCGGCGACATTGAAATCATAGCCTCTGAACTCAGCGTGCTCAACCCGAGCGAGGTGCCGCCGTTCACCATTGAAGACAACACCGATGGCGGCGACGAGCTGCGCATGAAATACCGCTATCTCGATCTGCGCCGCTCGGCCGTGCGCCGCAATCTCGAACTGCGCCACCGCATGACGATGGAGGTGCGCCGCTATCTGGACTCAAAAGGTTTTCTTGAAATCGAAACCCCGATGCTGGTGGGGTCGACCCCTGAAGGCGCACGCGACTTCGTGGTGCCTTCGCGCATGAACCAAGGGCAGTTTTACGCTCTGCCCCAGTCGCCCCAGACTTTGAAGCAATTGCTTATGGTGTCGGGGATGGACCGCTATTTCCAGATTGTGAAATGTTTCCGTGACGAGGACCTCCGCGCCGACCGCCAACCTGAGTTCACTCAAATTGACTGTGAGATGAGCTATGTGGAGCAGGATGACATCATCAACCTCTTTGAGGGGATGGCCAAGCATCTGTTCAAGGAGCTGCGCGGCGTGGAGCTGAAAGAGCCGTTCCTGCGGATGCCATGGAGCGAGGCCATGCGTCTGTATGGCAGCGACAAACCCGACTTGCGTTTCGGCATGACTTTTGTCGAGCTGATGGATGTGCTCAAAGGCCACGGCTTCTCAGTGTTCGACAATGCAGCCTATATCGGCGGAATCTGCGCCAAGGGTGCCGCAAGCTACACGCGTAAGCAACTCGATCAGTTGACCGACTTCGTCAAGCGTCCGCAGATAGGGGCTAAAGGTATGGTCTACGCCCGCGTTGAAGCCGACGGGTCGGTGAAATCGTCGGTTGATAAATTTTACACTCAGGAGACGTTGCAGCGTCTCAAAGAGGCTATGAACGCCGAGCCGGGCGACCTGATTCTGATACTCAGCGGCGACGATGCCATGAAGACGCGCAAACAGCTATGTGAGCTGCGTCTTGAGATGGGCAACCGCCTCGGGCTTAGGGATAAAGATAAATTCGCCTGCTTGTGGGTGGTTGATTTCCCGATGTTTGAGTGGAGCGACGAGGAGCAGCGTCTGATGGCCATGCACCATCCGTTCACGCACCCCAAGGATGAGGATATACCCTTGCTCGACACCGACCCCGCGGCAGTGCGCGCCGATGCCTACGACATGGTGGTCAACGGCGTTGAGGTGGGCGGCGGTTCAATCCGTATCCACGACAGCAAGCTGCAGGCCAAGATGTTTGAGATTCTCGGTTTTACCCCCGAAAAAGCTCAGGAGCAGTTCGGATTCCTGATGAACGCGTTCAAGTTTGGAGCACCCCCTCACGGCGGTCTCGCATATGGACTCGACCGCTGGGTGTCGCTATTTGCCGGACTCGACAGCATCCGCGACTGCATCGCCTTCCCCAAAAACAACAGTGGCCGAGATGTGATGCTCGACGCCCCCGCACCGCTCGACCAGAAACAGCTTGACGAGCTTTCACTCGCTGTGGTGGCTGAGGAAAAGGAATAACCGGCCTGATATGAAAGTTGGAGATATAATCGACGCGATAGAGGCTGTTGCTCCCAGCTCGCTCCAGGAAGGGTGGGACAACACCGGCCTGCTTGTGGGCCGGCGCGACGCCGATTGCCGCGGCGTGATGCTTTGTGTCGATGTGACCCCCGACATCGTTCTTGAGGCGTTGGAGGCGGGTTGCGATATGATTGTCTCGCACCATCCGTTGATATTCAAGGGGCTAAAACGGCTTAACGGCGACGGACGCGTGGAGCGGTCAGTCGAGCTTGCCGTAAAAAACGGTGTCGCCATCTATTGCTGCCACACCTCTATAGATAACGCTCCCGGCGGTGTGTCGTGGGTTATGGCCAATCGCCTTGGTGCGACGGGATGCGAAGTGCTGTCGCATCAGGCCGGCAGTGACGGACTGACAGGTCTCGGTGTGATTGGCGGTTTCAATGAGCCACTGACCGCCGACAGGCTTGTGGAGCGTGTCAAACGCTCGTTCGGCTCGCCTGTGGCCCGTTGTTCACGTTGCCCGGAGGTGGAGATATCGCGAGTGGCGATGTGTGGAGGCTCTGGCTCCGAATTTATCGCTGACGCAATAGCGGCCGGAGCGCAAGCCTACATCACTTCCGACACCCGCTACCATGATTTTGTCGATTACGGAGAGAAAATTTTCATAGTCGATATAGGGCATTTTGAAAGCGAGGAGTGCACAAAAGAAATTTTTTATCAAATTATTACGGAAAAATTTCCTAACTTTGCAGTCCGTTATTCAGTTATAGAAACTAATCCAATTAGCTATTTATAGACTTATGGCTACCGATAAAACCAAAACCGACCAGAATCTCTCTGTGGAGCAACGCCTGAAATCGCTCTACAAGCTGCAAACAATCTTGACCGAAATAGACCGTATCAAGACTATCCGCGGCGAGCTTCCGCTCGAAGTCAAAGACTTGGAAGACAGCATAGAGGGTCTTCATACTCGCATCGACAACTACAAGCGCGAGATTGAGGAACTGAAAGGGAAAATGGCGGCAGAAAAGGAGAAAATCAATAAGTCACAGTCGCTTATCGAGCGTTATCGCGAACAACTCGACAACGTGCGCAACAACCGCGAGTTTGACCTTCTGAGCAAAGAAATCGAGTTCCAGACCTTGGAGATTGAACTTAGCGAGAAGCATCTCAACGAGTTTTCACGCATGATTGAGGCCAAGACCAATGAAATCAAGGCCACCGAAGAAGATCTCACTGACCGCGAGCACATTCTGTCGGAGAAGAAAGAGGAGCTTGACGAAATTGTTTCAGAAACCCGTCAGGATGAGGAACGTCTGCGTCAGGAGGCTAAAGACCTGGAACCCAATGTCGATAGCCGCACCCTCGCCGCGTTCAAGCGCATACGCAAGAATGCCCGCAACGGTCTCGGCATAGTCTACATCCAGCGTAACGCCTGTGGAGGCTGCTTCAACCGCATCCCGCCGCAGAAACAGCTCGAAATCAAGATGCACAAGAAAATCATCGTCTGTGAGTATTGCGGTCGCATCATGATTGACCCCGCTCTTGCAGGAGTTGAGGAAAACGCTTAACCGTCCGTCCATAACCGACGGCGGCTGTGTACGCAGTCGTTACTGAACAGGAGAGACCTCGATTTACGCGGGGTCTCTTTTTTTTTGCGCAAAATCAAAGTTTTTGCGCAAAAAAAGTGTTGCGAAAGAGGTGATAATTCCACAATAAATGCTAACTTTGTAGCCTGTTTAAAACTATTGTATGGTGGCAAACAGATAGTTAATTACCAATCATTATTATCACGTTAACTATGACGCTCTTACAAGCAAAACTGTCAAAATATACCGCACCTCAGGAGGCAAAGGCGGCCGGTATCTATCCCTATTTCAGAGCAATCTCAAGCGAGCAAGACCCCGAGGTCATCATCAACGGGAAAAAGGTGTTGATGTTTGGCTCTAATTGCTATACCGGCCTTGTCAACGACCCCCGCATTAAAGAAGCCGCTATCGAGGCTACCAAAAAATACGGAACAGGATGTGCCGGATCGCCATTTCTCAACGGAACTCTCGATCTGCACAAAAAACTTGAGGCGCGTCTGGCCGAGTACATCGGCAAGGAAGACGTGATGATTTATTCTACCGGCTTTGAGGTGAATCTCGGAGTGGTGTCGTGTCTCACGGGCCGCGAGGATTATATAATCTGGGACGAACAGGATCACGCCTCGATTATCGAAGGGCGTCGTCTGTCGTTCTCGCAGCAGTTAAAGTACCGTCACAACGATATGGAATCGCTCGAAAAGCAATTGCAGCGTTGTGAGCCCGACAAGGTGAAACTGATTGTGACCGACGGCGTGTTTTCGATGGAAGGTGATGTCGCAAATCTCCCGGAAATAGTGCGCCTCGCCAAGAAATACAACGCCAGTGTGATGGTCGATGAAGCTCACGGCATCGGGGTGTTCGGTCGCGGCGGACGCGGCACCTGCGACCACTTCGGCGTGAGAGACGACGTGGAGCTGATTATGGGCACATTCTCAAAATCGTTCGCTTCGCTCGGCGGTTTCATCGCAACCAACAAAGAGATTACCAACTACCTCCGTCACCACTCACGATCCTATATTTTCACCGCAAGCATCACTCCGGCATCGACAGCAGCGGCTCTCGCAGCTCTCGAAATTATGGAGAAAGAGCCCGAACGTCAGGAGAAACTTTGGGAGGTGACCCACTATGCCCTCGACGGATTCCGCAACATGGGCTGCGAAATCGGCAACACTTCAACCCCGATTATTCCCCTGTTTATCCGCGACAACAACAAGACTTTCGCCATTACCCGCGACTTGCTCAACGAGGGTATCTTTGTTAACCCCGTGGTGTCGCCCGCTGTCGCACCTCAGGACACGCTCATCAGATTCTCTCTGATGGCCACCCACACCAAAGAGCAGGTAACCACGGCTCTTGAGAAGATTCAGAAAGTGTTCCGCGCCTATGACCTCATCCCGTGATTGTAGGCGGTAAGGAAAAAACGAAATAGGAAAATAACGGGAGCTGGCCGCCAACCGCGGTTTTGCTCCCGCTTTTTTCTTTAGGCCACAAATTCGGTTCACATCATTTGCCCGCGCTGTAGGCATAGCGGGACTTATTACATAATCATAACCTGAAGATAACCATGAAACAAATCAAGAATTTCGGCAGCTTGACGGCGCATTTGAAAAAACAGAAACCCAGGAAGCGTGTGGTTGCAGTATGGCCAAGCGATAAAAACACAGAGGAGGCCATTAGCCGAGTACTGCACGAGGGGTGGGCTGATTTCATACTTGTAGGCCCGTCAGATATTCTCGATACATTCCAGTCGTTGAAGCATTACGCGGACCGTGTGTCGGTGGTCGGAGTGTCAGACTGCGACGAGGCCGCGCGCGAAGCTGTCAAGATAGTGAGAGACGGTGGCGCGGACGTGGTGATGAAGGGTCTGATAAACACAGATAACCTGCTGCGCGCCGTGCTTAACAAGGAAACGGGACTTTTGCCAAAAGGAAAAGTGCTGACTCATCTGACAGCCATGCAGGGCGGTCGTTATGGCAAATTCCTGTTTTTTTCTGATGCGGCAGTGATACCGTCGCCGACTTTCGAGCAGCGGGTAGCCATGGTCAGCTATGCTGTCGAAATCTGCCAAGCGTTCGGTGTCGAGCGTCCGCGTGTCGCTTTGATTCATTATAGTGAAAAAATCAACCCAAAGTTTCCTGTGACAACGGAATATGCCGAAATCAAGCGGCTCGCTGACGCCGGTGTGTTTGGCGATGCTGTCATCGACGGCCCTATGGATGTCAAGACCGCCTGTGATGCCGAGTCGGCCAAAATAAAAGGTATCGCCTCGCCGATCGAGGGTCAGGCTGACGCATTGATTTTCCCCGATCTTGAGGCGGCTAACGTTTTTTACAAGACGATGACGCTGTTCTGCAAGGCTGACAATGCCGGCATACTGCGCGGCCCTATCGCCCCGGTGGTGTTGCCTTCGCGCAGCGACAGTGCGATTTCCAAATATTATTCTTTGGCTGTGGCATGTTTAATCAGTTGATTTAGAAAGGATGAAAGTACTAACCATAAATCCCGGCTCGACCTCTACAAAAATCGCCGTCTATGATGAATCGCATCAACTGTTTGTCTCAAACATAAGGCACGATGTAGCTGATTTGGCTCATTTCAGCAATGTGAACGACCAGTTTGAATTCCGGCGGAATCTTGTGGTTAAGACATTGCATGAGAATGGATATGAACTTGATTTTGACGCTGTTGTAGGGCGTGGCGGTCTCTTGAAACCTATACCCGGAGGTGTTTATGAGATAAACGACGTGATGCTCGGAGAGATGGGACGCCCATTCAGGCAGCATGCGTGTAATTTGGGGTGTCTGATCGCGAGTGACATTGCCGCCGGCATTCCGGGTTGCAAGGCTTTGATAGCCGATCCAGGTGTCGTGGATGAACTTGACGATGTGGCCCGGATAACAGGGTCGCCTATGATGCCGCGCATAACCACATGGCACGCTCTCAACCAAAGGGCTATCGGACGCCGTCACGCGTCGGAGCTGAATGACGGCCGCCGATATGAGGATTTGAACTTGATTATATGTCATCTCGGAGGTGGTATTTCGATCGGCGCGCACCGCAAGGGGCGTTGTGTCGATGTCAACAATGCGCTCGACGGCGACGGCCCATTCTCTCCCGAACGTGCCGGGACGCTGCCGGCAGGTTCGCTCATAGATCTCTGTTACTCCGGTCGTTACACTATCGACGAGCTTAAAAAACGAATCAGTGGTAAAGCGGGTCTCGCAGCGCATCTCGGCACTACCGATGTGCAGGCTGTGGTCAAGTCTATCGAAGCCGGCGACGCAAAGGCAAAGTTGGTGCTCGATGCTATGAACTATCAGATAGCCAAGGCGATAGGTGGTGCGGCGGTCGCGCTGCATGGTGAGGTGGACGGTATCTTGCTGACCGGGGGAATCGCGTATTCGGAGTATGTGACCTCACGGGTGAAGGAGCTGGTGGAGTTTATCGCGCCGGTTTATGTCTATCCGGGTGAGGATGAGATGCTTGCGCTTGCGTTGAATGGCCTCGGCGCACTGAAAGGGGAGATTCCGATCAATGAATATCGATAGTTTTATATTGGTTTTTCGCCCGATTAATTCATAATTAATGTTAATTTTGGCTGGACTTTCGGGGGAAATGTGTTGACAATTTTGCTGATTTTTTCCTTGAAAGGGGGCTTTTTGGGAAATAATAGTTATCTTCGTGTTTCGTATTTGTCGCAATTATGAAAATCGGAGAATTAGATCTTGGTTTGAAGCCGGTGATGCTCGCGCCGATGGAGGATGTCACCGACCCCTCGTTTCGTCTTATATGCAAGGAGCAGGGGGCAGATATGGTCTACACGGAATTTGTGTCGGCCGATGCTCTTATCCGCGATATTCCGGCGACCACTCGAAAATTGATGATAGATGCGCGTGAACGTCCGACAGCCATACAGATTTATGGCCGCGAGACGGGGCCGATGGTCGAGGCAGCGAAGATTGTCGAGGAGGCAAGACCCGATATCATAGATATAAATTTCGGTTGCCCGGTCAAGAAGGTGGCAGGAAAGGGCGCGGGAGCAGGTATGCTCCGCGATATACCCAAAATGCTTGAGATAACCTCGGCCGTAGTGAAAGCTGTGAGTCTCCCGGTGACTGTCAAGACTCGATTGGGGTGGGACCATAACAGCCGAGTGATCGTCGAGCTTGCCGAAATGCTTCAGGACTGCGGCATAAAGGCTCTGACCGTGCATGGGCGCACGAGGTCCCAGATGTACACCGGCGATGCTGATTGGGAGATGATCGCGAGGGTTAAGGAGAACCCGCGCCTGACCATCCCGCTCATAGGCAACGGTGACATAACCACCCCTGAGAAGGCCGCTGAGGCTTTTGACCGCTACGGAGTGGACGGTGTCATGGTGGGGCGCGCTTCGATTGGCGCTCCGTGGATTTTCCGCGGGATGAAGTCGATGGTGTCCACAGGGTCCAAGGGTGAGGATTTGACCCTCTCGGAGAAGTTCGCTCTGCTGCGCCGTCAGATCACCGAAAGTATCGACCGCATCGACGAGTACCGCGGCATTCTCCACATACGCCGCCATCTTGCCGCGTCGCCTTTATTCAAGGGGATTCCGCATTTCAGGGAGACGCGTATCGAGATGCTTAGGGCGTCGACTTATGCCCAGCTCGACGACGTGTTGCGGCGCATTGAAGAAATGATAATTAAAAACAACGATATATTATGAAGAAGATATTATCATTGCTGATGTCGGTAGCCATAGTTTTAGGAGCTTCCGCCGCCGACAGACTTCCCGAAGGGAACCGTGTGGTTTTGAAACCGGCGCGTGAGTTCAATTCGATAGTAATCAACGGTAACGCTGTGGTTGAGTGCAAGTTTCACCCGGAACACAGCGGCTATGTGGTTTATTATACGGATAACAACGAGGTGCCGCGCATCAAGGTGGTCAATTATGACAATCAGTTGGTTATAGACGCTGACACCACGGCCAACGCTATCACGAGCCGCATCACCGTGTTGTGTCACGGCTCGCTTGAGAATATGGTGGTCAACGATGGTATAATGTTGTCAAAACGTCTTCCGGCCAACCGCCAGTTTAACCTTGTTGTCAACGGGAACGGAGCTGCTTATATAGGCCGTGTGGAGACTGGCGCGTTCAATGCCGTCAACAACGGGCCCGGAGCGATCGGCATCAGAACCGTGAAGTCGGCCGAAATCAGCATAGTCGACAACGGCCCCGGAAAAGTGAGCGTCGCCGATGTCAGAACGCCGCGGCTGTCGGTTGTCAATAACGGAGACGGGGCGATTACCCTCAATGGCAAGGCCCGCACAGCGATGTATTGCACAAACGGCAAGGGGGACATCTATGCTATGGGTCTGAGGTGTTTCGACCTGTCGGCTCAGGTTCAGGATGAAGGCTCGATAGGCTGCGATGTGAAAAACCGCGCGGTGGTCAACATTCTGGGCAGCGGCACAGTGATGGGGCGCCGTTATCCGCGCGAAGTGGAGGGGAATGTAGAAAATTCGTTCAAACTTGTCCCCGGAAAAAAATGATGTGTCTCGCCGCTTAAATCTAAAATAGTAAATCAGTTCAAAATATAGTGATTAATTTAAACCATAACAAGGCTATGAAACAAATATATTTGTCATTGTTAATCGCTCTGATAGGCTCGGGGTTGATGTCGGGCGCAGGTAAAAACCGCTATGAGCTTGATGTCAACGACTTCATGGAGCTGAAGGTCATCGAGGGGCTTAACGTGGATTATAAGTGTGTTCCCGACTCAGCCGGCAAGGCTGTGTTCACCACCACGCCCGACCTCGCGTCGGTGCTTATGCTCACCAACAACAAGGGTAAACTTGAGATGCAGATTTCCACTGACGGTATCAATTACAAGGATTTACCCACAATCACTGTGTATTCCAATTTCCTGACCCGCGTTGAAAATAGCGGGGACTCGACAGTGAGGGTGCTCTCTGTCGCCCCCGGCCCGCAGTTCAAGGCTAAAGTAATAGGCAATGGCCGCTTGGTGGTGCGGAACATCAACGCCACCCAGGTCGATGCCAACTTGTCGACGGGGAACGGCCAGATTGTGCTTTACGGGAAATGCCAGTCGGCTAAATACGGTCTGACGGGTACCGGCTCGATACAGGCCGATGACCTTAAAGCGGTGTCGGTCAAATGCCGCTCGACAGGCACAGGCACCATAGGCTGCAATGTTTCGGGCGACCTTATGGTTGTCGGTATGGGCTCAGGTAAGATATATTACACGGGCAATCCAGAAAAAATCACGAGCCGTAGCGTCGGGTTGAAAGTGATTCCTCTCGACGGCACGCCGGAGGATACGTCAAAGTAGGCCGATGGGAGACCAGCGCGACTTGAAGTTGCTGACGGCGCGTTCGCTCAAATGGAACCTGATAGACCGTTTGTCATCCCAACTGTTGTATGGGATCACGGGTATTGTTTTGGCACGGCTGTTGTCGCAGGACGATTTCGGTCTTGTGGGCGCCGTGCTTGTTTTTCAGGCCTTCGCCTCGTTGTTTGTTGACAGTGGATTTTCGGCGGCGTTGATACAGCGCAAATCACCCACGCGTCTTGACTATTCGACCGTTCTGTGGTTCAATATGGGCATGGCGGTTGGCGCTTACGTCATATTATGGTTTGCCGCTCCGCTCATAGCCGATTGGTTTCAGGGAGACGAGCGTCTCGTGCCATTGTCGAGGGTGATGTTCCTTTCGTTTATTATCACAGCGACCTCAATAGTGCAGACCAACCGTCTGATGAAACAGATGGATGTCAAGATGGTAGCCGCAGCCAATTCCGCCGGTCTTTTGGCCGGTGCTGTGGTCGGTATCTGGCTTGCATTGTCGGGGTATGGGGCCTGGGCGATTGTGTGGCAGACCATTGTCGTGGCCTCGGTCAAATCGATGCTGTTGTGGGTCACTACCGGCTGGTTGCCGCTGCTGCGATTCTCATGGACTGCATTGCGGTCGTTTTTTTCTGTAGGGTCGGGGGTGATGGTCACATCGTTTCTAAATACCCTTTTTCAGAACATATACTCGTTTTTTATAGGTAACCGTGTGGGTCTTGGCGCATTGGGCTATTACACGCAGGCTGACAAATGGAGCAAAATGGGTGTGATGTCGCTCGTCCAGACGCTTACCTCTTCGTTTCTCCCCGTGCTGTCGGCTGTGCAGGACGATGTGGAACGTTTTTCGCGAGTAGCAGCCAAGACCAACAGGTTCACGGGGTATGTTACCTTGCCGGCGCTGGGCTTCCTTATCGTCATGGCCACTCCGATATTTCATTTGCTTTTCGGGGAGAAATGGGACGCGTCGATCGTGCTGTTCCAGTTGCTTCTGCTCAGGGGCATATTTACCGTGCTAACATCGCTATATAACAACTATATACTCGCACTCGGCAGAGCGAAACTCATAGTCTATATGGAGATGCTCCGTGACGGGGTGGCTTTTGCCGCCCTTATCGTGACGTTACCGTTTATCGGACTGTCGCAAGGCGGCGATGTGGTTTATGGAATAAAAATATTGCTTTGGGGGCAGGTGGCCGCATCTGCCATCACCTGGATAGCTACCCTGATGACAGCGGCCCCGATGTCGGGCCGTTCATTCTGGCGATATATGTCGGATTATCTGCCCTATGCGGTAGAGACCGTAGCTGTCATGGCTGTGTTGTCGGCCATCTCTATGGTGATAGTCGATCCATTGAGGCTGCTCTTAGCCCAGGGCTTTTGTGCTGTTGTCCTCTATGTAGGGATAAATTATTTTGTGGGTTCGGCCATCCAGCGGGATGCCATGGCCTATGTGTGTCGCCGCTTTAATAGTGGAAAATCGCGCGTCTGACGTACCGAAGTGTCCAGCTTGCCACCATAGCCCCCACAATGTCGGCCAAAAAGTCAAAGAAGTCGCCTCCGCGCCCTATATCCATCGTCCATTGAGCGATTTCGACAGCGAGTCCGAACGCGATTGTTATTGCCATGATAATCGACAGCCATTCATCTGACAGCCTTGTGTACACCCCGTCTTTAAGCTGTTTGCGCAATCGGTCGATCGCAAACGATGTGTAGAACGCCCAGAACATCAAAGCGTGGACCAATTTGTCGGCGTGCGGGAATAACACCGGGGTTCCATCGGGGAGTGGATGGGGGAATAGAGTTAGATATATGATCAACACTGCGACCACGATGGTGAACAAGTAGGGAGGTGTTTTTAGCAGAAATTTATTCATGAGCACAATCCAAAAGCGATAGATAATTGCACAAAAATAATAAATAATGTGGAAATTTCGTATAACATTCATGTTAAATCAATATATTTGACCCAGTTATAGTTATGGGAAAGAGAATGACAACGGGAGAAACCCGCGGGCTTATAGCGGCTGTGGCAGTAATGGCTATCGGGGTCTTTGTCGCGGCTTGGAGCAGCGGGCGATTTTCAAAATCAGAGTCGGATGACGCTGTCGCGCTTGAGTTGCCGTCGGCCGATAGCCTTGCCTCGGACAGCGTTGTGACGGTTACTATAGGGAAGCGGTCGGGCGAGCGGGGAGACGGAGGAAGCCGCAAAAGTAAGGGCGCTACGAGGCACAAAACCAATTGGCGCAGCCCGCTCGATGAGCCTGTGAAAGGGGAATGAACGGGATGAATGGGATGGGGGCGTTTCATTTCGCGGGGAAAAAAACGATTAAATAGTTTTTTCGCACTTGACTTATGCGTATATTTGCATAAACTCAATATCCCATGTCAGTAACTGAATTCACGATGACAAATCACATTTTCCATCCGTTTTCGCTCAATATCGGCGGTCGGTTGGTAGAGTTTAGCCGTCCGGCGGTTATGGGTATTCTTAATGTCACCCCCGATTCGTTCTATACGGAATCGAGATGCGTTTCCGACGCGCAAATCAAGGGCCGGGTATCGGAAATGCTTGAGTCGGGTGCCGATATGATTGACATAGGCGGGTATTCGAGTCGTCCCGGGGCGGATGATGTTTCGGCTGAGGAGGAAATCGCCCGGGTTGTCAAGGGTGTGGCTTTGACGAGAGAGATCAGTCAAAATGCAATAATTTCAGTCGATACGTTCAGGGCATCGGTCGCTCAGAGAGCCATCGAGGCCGGAGCCGACATGATCAACGATATTTCGGGCGGAGACCTCGATCCGGATATGTTTGCTACGGTAGCCGCGCTTAAAGTCCCTTACATAGTGATGCACACCCGCGGCACCCCGCAGACCATGAACGGTTTGACGGACTATGATGACGTGACCGCCGACGTAATCGCCGAGTTGAGCGAAAAAGTCAACAGACTGTCGCTTATCGGTGTCAACGATGTAATCATAGACCCCGGTTTCGGTTTTGGCAAGACGGTAGAACAGAACTATGAGTTGCTTCGCGGTTTGTCGGCCTTGCATTGCTTCCAACGCCCGTTGCTTGTTGGCGTGTCGCGCAAATCAATGATTTACAAACCACTCGGTCTCACTCCGTCAGAGTCGCTAAACGGCACTACCGTTATCAACACTCTTTCGCTCGCACAAGGGGTCTCGATATTGAGGGTGCATGACCCAGCCCCGGCGGTGGAGGCCGTTAAAATATTCATGATGACACAAGGATTATGGAATCATTCGGTATAAAGGATATACTCGACATAGTGATAGTGGCCACGTTGCTATACTATCTCTATCGCATAATGAAGGAGTCGGGCACGATAAACATTTTCTTCGGGGTACTGGCGTTTATAGCGGTATGGGTTGTAACGTCAGAGATTCTTGAGATGAGGCTCATAGGAACCATCCTCGACAAGTTCATGAGCATAGGTCTGTTGATTCTGGTGATTCTGTTTCAGGACCAGATCAAGCGTTTCCTCGTTGAACTCGGCTCGCAACGGCGGTGGAAATTCCTGAAATCGCTGTTTCACCACCATCACCGCGGCGGCGACCATGTGGATGACCAGCGTCGATGGGTGTTGCCTATCGTCTACGCTTGCATGAATATGTCGAAAAGCAAGACCGGGGCATTGATAGTGATCGAGCAGAATGTCCCCTTGGAGACGTATGAGAAGTCGGGCGACCGGATAGACGCGGAGATAAACTCCAGATTGATAGAAAACATATTTTTCAAAAATTCACCGCTTCATGACGGGGCGATGATCGTGGCCCACGACCGAATCAAAGCCGCAGGCTGCATTCTGCCGGTGAGCCATGACACAAGCATTCCGCGCTCGCTGGGTCTGCGCCACCGCTCGGCATTAGGAATCTCACAGGCGACCGACGCCGTGGCTATCGTTGTCTCGGAGGAAACCGGGGGGATTTCCATAGCCCACCGCGGTTCGCTCAAGACGCGGCTCACCTCTACCGAGCTTGAGCAGTATCTATCGCACATCTCGCTCGACCGATAGCGCTGAAAAGACGGCGTGATGCCATGACCGGGGTGTAGAATTACCGGCAATGAACCCATGCCCGTCGGCGGTGGGTGTTTAACAAATATTGAGGGGCCTGTTTTTAGACTTTTTGAAAGAGTTTTGGTAATTTTGTCGGATGAATGAAACCAACCCGTGAAATTAACCGGGCAAAACGATATTCTATGAAGCTATTTGACGTTTATCCGCTGTTTGACATCGAAATTGTGAGAGGCTGCGGTTGTAAGACCTACGATGCCACCGGGGCGGAGTATCTTGATCTTTATGGCGGTCACGCCGTAATTTCCGTGGGACACTCTCATCCCCACTACATCGACGCGCTTGCCAAGCAAGCCTCTAATTTAGTTTTCTATTCCAACTCGGTGGTCAATTCCCTGCAACAACGTTTAGCCGACAAACTCGGCAAGGCGTCGGGTTATGACGACTACCAGTTGTTTCTTATAAATTCCGGAGCCGAAGCTAATGAGAACGCGCTAAAAATAGCCTCGTTCCATACCGGCAAGAAGCGAATAATCGCTTATTCCAAAGCATTCCACGGGCGAACCTCAGCCGCAGTCGAGGCTACAGACAATCCAAAGATTGTGTCGCCACTCAACGCTAACGAACACGTCACATTTCTGCCTCTGGGTGATATAGACGGCACCCGCCGCGAATTGGCCAAAGGTGATGTGGCCGCTGTTATCATCGAAGGTATTCAGGGTGTAGGAGGAATCCGCATACCCACTGACGATTTCATGAGGGAGCTACGCCGGGCCACAGAGGATGCGGGAGTGGTGCTGATTCTGGATGAAATCCAGTCGGGGTATGGCCGCTCGGGCCGCTTCTTCGCCCACCAGTATTCGGGCATACGCCCCGACATTATCACCGTAGCCAAAGGAATCGCCAACGGCTATCCGATGGGAGGCGTACTTATTTCCCCGAAATTCAAACCTGTTTACGGCCAACTCGGTACCACGTTCGGCGGGAACCATTTGGGATGCGCCGCCGCCATCGCCGTGCTCGACATCTTTGAAAAGGATAAACTCGTGGAGAACGCCGCCAAGGTCGGGGAGTATCTGATGACTGAACTGAAATCCGTGCCGGGTATCAAGGAGGTGCGCGGGCGCGGGCTGATGATCGGTATAGAGATGGATTATCCTGTCAAGGATTTGCGCTACAGGCTGATCAAGGATAAGCATATATTCACCGGCGCTTCCGGCACGAACGTGATACGCCTGCTCCCCCCGTTGTCGCTCACGATTGACGAGGCCGCGCAATTCATCAAATCATTTAAAGAGGCAATCGCGGAATGAGAAAGATAGCAATTATCGGAGCCGGGAACATGGGCGGTGCGATAGCGCGCGGCATACTCGGCGGTAAATTGAGCGGGGAGTATGAGGTAAGACTCTCCAATCCGTCGGCGGGCAAATTGGAAAGAATCAAGGCTGAGTTCCCGTCGGCTGTGACAACTGTTTCCAATGTAGAGGCCGTAGTCGGCGCCGATATAGTAATACTTGCGGTCAAGCCCTGGCTTGTGAAGCAGGTGATTGATGAGATATCGACCTCAATTGACGTTGAGGAAGTGACAATTGTGTCGCTTGCCGCCGGAATAAGTGTGGACGATATTTGCGATATGTTTGACAATTCACTGCAGGCGGCCTATAGCGTGGCACGCGCCATGCCCAACACGGCAATCGCCGTCGGTGAGAGTATGACGTTTGTGTGCGGAGACCGCGCCGCGAAGTATAAGATTGACGAACTTAACATGATATTCGGGTCGATGGGGCATTCGGCTGTCATCGCCGAAAGGATGATGGGTGGGGCCATGGCTCTTTGCTCGTGCGGAATCGCATATGCAATGCGCTATGTCCGCGCCGCCACCGAGGGTGCCGTTGAGCTGGGTCTGTATCCCGACGCTGCGAAGGAGTACATATTCCAGACTATCCGCGGCGCAGTCGCGCTTCTTGAATCGACCGGGGCAAACCCGGAGGTGGAAATCGACAAAGTAACGACACCCGGCGGTGTGACAATCAAGGGCCTTAACGCCATGGAGCGCAACGGCTTCACCACCGCTGTTATAGAGGGGCTTAAAGCCTCGTCGCGCTAATCAGATAAATTGGAGGTTGAAGCAGATGTCGGTTAACAAAGTGATTCTTGTGGGGAATGTGGGTCGTGACCCAGAGTTGCGTTATGTCGAAAACCGCCCTGTGGCAACAATGTCGATAGCGACGACGGAGCGCGCTTATACCACAGCGTCGGGTGCGCAGATTCCTGAGCGCACGGAGTGGCACACCATAGTGATGTGGGATAAAGCGGCTGAGACGGCAGAGAAATACATCAGAAAAGGGTGCAAACTGTTTGTCGAGGGGAAATTGCGGACACGCGTCTGGCAGGATCGCAACGCCATAAAGCGCACCGTAACAGAAATTTTTGTTGAAAATTTCGACATACTTTCGCTTCCGAGACCATAGGCTTTCATACAAATAGAAAACAATAATAATTTGTCACATAATGACCAGTAAAACCACAACAAAAGAGAATCAGGCGGCTGCCCCGGAGGTCTACGCCGATTCAGATCCCATCGCTCTGCCGGAAAACGCGTTCCGCGAACTTGGAGCGGATGAGCATTACCGCCCGTTGATGCACCCGGCCCGCAATTACCGCGAAGCAACCCCTTACTCAGTGCTGATGGGGCTGCTGTTGGCCGTGATATTCAGTGCGGCCGCAGCTTATCTCGGCCTGAAGGTAGGCCAGGTGTTTGAAGCCGCCATCCCGATCGCCATCATCGCTGTCGGATGCTCGAGCGCATTGAAAATAAAGCATCCGCTCGGCCAGAACGTTATCATCCAGTCAATCGGAGCTTGCTCGGGGGTGATAGTGGCAGGCGCGATCTTCACCCTTCCGGCTCTGTTTATTCTTCAGGCCAAATACCCCGATCTGACAGTGAACTTCCTTGAGATATTTCTCAGCTCGCTGCTCGGGGGTGTGCTCGGGATATTGTTTTTCATACCTTTCCGCAAGTATTTCGTAAAAGATATGCACGGAAAATATCCTTTCCCCGAGGCTACAGCCACCACACAGGTTCTTGCCAGCGGTCAGAGCGTCGGTAGCGGCAGCAGCAAGCAGGCCGTGACACTTGTAATCGCTTCGCTTATCGGCGGGGTGTATGACTATGTGGTAGAGACATTCGGCCTGTGGGCCTCGACGCTGACAACCACCGTAGGGCAGTGGGGAGAGGCTTTGGCGGCTAAGACCAAACTTGTGTTGAGCTGCAACACCGGAGCCGCCGTGCTCGGCCTGGGTTACATCATAGGGCTGAAATACGCGTTTGTAATCTTTGCCGGGTCAATCTTCGTCTGGTGGGTGATTATCCCCTTAATGGGTACATATGGGGCGGCTGAGATAGCGGTTATGACCCCGAATGAAATCTTCACCGACTATGCCAAGCTGATAGGCATAGGCGGCATAGCGATGGCCGGTGTGATCGGCATAGTCAAATCGTGGCCTATCATCACGCAGGCGGTGGGACTCGCCGGCCGCGAGTTCCGCGGATCGGCGCAGGGTGTGAAAACCGTCAGATGGCAGAGTGACATTTCGATGAAGCACATTGTGTTTTTCATCGCTATCGCGCTTGTGGCTGTGCTTGTGTTTTTCTGGGCAGGCGTCATCAACACTTTCTGGCAGGCATTCGTCGCATGGCTCGTCGTCACGGTCATCGCATTCCTGTTCACAACTGTCGCCGCCAACGCTATAGCTATCGTGGGTTCCAACCCTGTGTCGGGTATGACGCTGATGACGCTAATCGTCGCTTCGGCCATCTTTGTGGGAATAGGTCTCAGCGGTACGTCGGGGATCGTGGCCTCGATGGTGATCGGTGGCGTGGTCTGCACCGCCTTGTCGATGGCCGGCGGTTTTGTGACCGACCTGAAGGTTGGCTACTGGCTTGGCTCTACCCCCAAGACACAGGAGAGCTGGAAATTTCTCGGCACGCTTGTGTCGGCCGCGACTGTCGGCGGTGTGCTCCTGGTGCTAAACGATGTGTATGGCTTCAGCGGCCCCGACGCGCTTGTGGCACCCCAGGCCAATGCGATGGCCAAGGTCATAGAGCCTTTGATGATGGGCGGCGACACTCCCTGGATTCTTTATATGGTGGGCGCGGTGTTAGCCTTGCTTCTCAACTGGCTCGGAGTTCCGGCTTTGGCGTTCTGTCTCGGAATGTTTATTCCGTTGTCGCTCAACACTCCGCTTTTAGTGGGCGGCGCAATAGCATGGTTTGTCGGTAACTCATCGAAAGACAACGCCCTCAATGCGGCCCGCCGCGACCGCGGCACGCTCATATCATCGGGCCTGATAGCCGGCGGCGCGCTGTTTGGCGTTTTCGCGGCACTCACCCGTTACTTCGGGTTCACTTTCGACCCGGGCATCTCTGAGGTGTCGCTGCAAATAGCGGGTTTGGTAATCTATGCCCTGCTGATCATCTATCTCACCCGGGATAGCCTCAGAGCCAAGAAATGACCGTAGGATTGCGTTTCATCAACGATATGAACCGCAAAATACTCTCACTCGCCATTCCCTCGATAATCGCCAATATCACCACCCCTTTGCTGGGGCTTGTGGATACGGCGATTGTGGGGCATATGGGGAGTGAGGTGTTTATAGCGGCCATAGCTGTAGGCGGCAGTGTGTTCAACCTTCTGTACTGGTGTTTCGCCTTTCTGAGGATGGGTTCGAGCGGGATGACGGCTCAAGCGTATGGCGCCAATGATGCCGTCGGGCAGGGTCTGGTTGTGTACAGGTCGCTTTTATTGGCGTCGGGAGCGGGCGTGGTCATGATTGTCTTGTCGCGTCCGATAGCTCTCGCCGTGTTGAGGTTTATGGAGGTCGAAGGCCCTACCTTTGATCTGGCTTTGACCTATATCTCTATAGCCGTGTGGGGCGCTCCGGCGGTGCTCGGACTCTATTCGCTGTCGGGATGGTTTCTCGGTATGCAGAACTCGCGCTTGCCTATGTGGGTTTCCATAATCGTCAACGTGACCAATATCGGGGTGAGCCTGTTGCTCGTCTATGGCTTGGGGTGGGGTATAGCCGGGGTGGCCTCAGGCACCATGGCGGCGCAGTGGTGTGGCTTTTTGATCGGCTGTCTGCTGCTAAGGCATCATTACCGCCCGTCGTTTCCGGGGTGGAGCGAAATCGCGAGATGGAGCGGGCTGCGTCGTTTTTTCTCGATAAACATGGACATATTCCTGCGCACGTTTTGCTTAGTGGCCGTCACTCTGTGGTTCACACGGGCCGGAGCGTCGCAGGGTGAGATGGTGCTTGCCGTCAATGCGTTGCTGATGCAGTTTTTCATGTTGTTTTCTTACATGATGGACGGTTTTGCCTTTGCCGGGGAGGCTTTGGCGGGCCGTTTCACCGGGGCGTCGGACTGGGGTAGCCTGAAGCGTTGCGTTAAAAGCCTGATGCTGTGGGGCGCGGTTTTGGCGGCTCTGTTTTCAACTTTTTATTTCATAGGAGGGGAATGGGTGCTCGGGATTCTCAGCTCGCAAAGAGATGTGGTTTCGGCTTCGGATGAATATCTGCCGTGGGCAGTGACGGTTCCGTTGGCGGGGTTCGCGGCTTTCACATGGGACGGTGTGTTTATCGGCGCGACACGCACCCGTGAGATGCTTTTGTCGATGATTGTTGCAGTAGCCGCTTTTTTCGCCGTTTATTTCACGCTTTTCACTCGCTGGGGCAATCATGCCCTGTGGCTGGCGTTTGTGGTGTATCTGTTTTCGCGCGGAGCTTTGCAGACATTCTTTGCCCGACGTATCATCAATGAATGAGTATGGGAAAATTAGTATCATCGTTAAGAAACGCAACGGACGCGGGTGATGTTATGGTCGGGCGGTTGGTGTCGGTGTGGCCGTTAATGGCCATGTACACCGTCTTGTTGTGTCTCTCGGCTTATTTTGTCACTGATTTCCAAGAACCGCCGTCGGTTAAGGTCGTGAAGTGCTTTGTGCGCAGTTTCTATGTTATCGTTCTTCTGTCGTTGTGGTCATCGAGGTTTAAGGCGGTAAAGTATGTGAGTGTCGTATCGCTCGGATTGCTGTTTTTTGTGGATTTGTATTGCCGGGCTCATTTGCATTGCCGTGTGAACGCGTCAATCGTGTTTCTGGTTTTACAAACCGATCCAGGCGAGGCTACTGAATATCTCTCGGTCTTTCTTCCGACCTTAGCGACGTTGAAAGCTTTTGGCGCGGCTTTGTTGGTCAGTGTGGCCGGCATCGTCGGTCAACGTTGCCTGGCGTCGAGGGTCGATGCTTCGTCGGTGGCCCGTAGGTTGGGGAGGATGTCTATGCCGGTGAGGGTGGCGGTTCAGGTTTCCATAGGGGTAATGCTCTGTGTGTCGGTGATAAACACATTTGTCTGGTGGATGTCTTTTTCGTCGGTTGTCGCATGGTCGGTAGTGATAGTTGCCGCAATGTTATCGTTTTCATGGATTGTTTCATCTGTTGGCCTTTCGTGTCGGCACCGGGCAGTTTCCAGAATCGCGGCACCGCTCTCTGTCGTGCTGTTGATCATGTCGGTTTGCCCGGAAATGATTCCGGCCGACGGCGCTTCGTTGTTGAAAGATAAGGCGCATAACAGCCTACAGAATCTGGCTAATTCGGTTTATGATGTTTTGGCCAGCGGAGTCGATATGGAACGGTTGGTAGCCGCCAACCGGGATGCCGTTGTCGCAACGTCGGGTGAAAAGGCGGCTTTTAAGGTCGTTGTGGTTATCGGGGAGTCGTTCAGCAAACGCCATTCGTCGCTCTATGGTTATGACCTTGAGACCAATCCGCTGCTTGGCAAAGAGCGTGACGCGGGTAACCTTTATCTGTTTAATGACGCTTTCACACCATCTGAATCGACCGCTTTCGTGATGATGGGCGTGCTTTCGACCCACTGCAAACTTTCAAGCGACAGGTGGGATGATTATCCATTGTTTCCGGCGTTGTTGCGAAAGGGGGGATATAGCGTAGCGTTGATTGACAACCAAGGCACGATGAACGAAAGCGATGCCTGGCAGTTTCATAGCTCCTCATTTTTTTCCTCTGCGGAAATGAGCAGTCTATGTTTCGATATGAGAAATGACCGGCGGTTCAGGTATGACAAAGAGGCACTGGACTGTTATCTTGACAGTTTTTCGCGGGCTGATGTGTGCGTGATACACCTGATGGGGCAGCACGTTAATGCGCGGATGCGTTATCCTGAGGGGTCAGATTTTTTCTCTGAGGATGATTACGCGGACAGAACAGAGCTTGACTCGAGGATGAGGATGACTGTGGCTGATTATGATAACGCCACGCGTTACAATGACTCTGTGGTCGGGGCGATCATAGATTCGTATCGCCAAGAGGATGCGGTGTTGTTCTATTTTTCGGACCACGGAGAGGAGGTGTATGATTACCGAGACCGTTATGGGCGCGCGCAAGGGGAATTGACTCCCGAGTATCTGAGTTGCGTGTATGAAATTCCGTATATGGTGTGGGTGAGCGATGAGTTTAAGAATCGACACCCTGAGTTGTCGGCCAAAATGGCTTCGTCGGTAAATCTGCCTGTTACCCATTTCGATTTTTCTCATCTGATACTGGACCTTTGCGGTGTCAGTTTCCCGCAGAAAGATTTAAGAAGGAGCTTTTTGAGCGACAGCTACGGCAGCGGTCGTCGCCGCTATTATATGACGGGCGGGAGCTATGACGCTCGCACGGTGGTTGATGATGGTTGTGAATGAGTTGCATAATTGGGGCAAATCGTCTAACTTTGCAAGAAATAATAAGATAAAAGCATCGTATGTCATGTAAAATCAAGGCTGTAATCGCAGCCATCACGATAGTGTCGTTGCCGTGTCTTGCGGCGACAACAGCACCTTATACAGTTAAAAAAGGTGAAACTATCTACGGAATCAGCAAATCACACGGTATCACTATTGATGAATTGCTCAAATATAATCCGTCGGCCCGCGACGGGTTGAAGACCGGCGATGTGCTCGTGCTTCCCGTCGGGGAGGATTCGTCGCGCGACGACGCTGACGGGGGGATGACTAAAAAGGAACTCGCGGCTGCGAAAAAGAAAACCTATCACACCATAGCAAAGGGTCAGACGCTCTATTCGATCGCGAAATCGTATGGGTTGACTCTTGATGAGCTGCTGAATCTCAACCCGGGTGTGGACAGCGCGGATTACAAGCCCGGAATGGTGTTGAGGCTGACGGCCCGAACGGCTCTGCCCGCCGACCAGTCGACGACAAAGACTCAGGGCCTGGGCGAACCCGGCAAGCCATCGGTCGACAAGGCAAAGGCTGACAAAAAGGATAAGAAGAAAAATAAGAAGAAAAAGGGGGGTGAGCCAATGACCGACCCGACCCCGGTTGTGGCGGAAACAGCGCATGAAAATGACAGCGCAGAGGGTGGGGCGTCGGACATTCAGGAGGAAAGGCCGATGAGCATCGCTCTGATATTGCCGTTTATGCTCGGGGAGAACCATGTCTCGAAGCAGGCTCAGCTCTATACCGAGTTTTACAAGGGTTTCATGCTTGCCGCCGACACGTTGTCGCACCGCGGGGCCCCGGTGAAAATCTATGCCTTTGACTCGGCGGGAAACGCAGACAGCGTCAAGGCTATAATGGAAAATCCGTTGGTGGCGCGTTCGTCGATAATCATCGCGCCTGATGACCAGGAGCAGATGAGGTATATAGCATCGAAAGCCAAGGATAACGGGACTTATGTCTACAACACGTTCGTGATAAGGGATGAGTCGTTTACGGATAATCCGTTCATGATTCAGGCTAATGTGCCTCATGATGCCATGTATCTTCTTGCAATAGATAATTTCATAAAGCGTTTTGACGGTTACACGCCTGTTTTCATCTCGCACGAGACGGGAAAGAACGAAAAGGGTGAGTTTACGCAAGCGTTGAAAGCCGCTCTCACGGAGAAGGGTGTCGAATATAAGGAGATACAGTATCCCAACTATCTGAGCGCGTCGGATTTGAGGCCGTTGTCGGCTGACACGAGATATGTTTTTGTCCCGGCTTCCGGCTCCCGCACTGATTTCCATAAATTCGCGTCGGCTCTCAAAACATTTAAAAACGAGGGGGCTGACCCGGAGCGCGTCAGGGTGTTCGGCTATCCGGAATGGGTAACGTTCCGCGGTGACGCGTTTGACAGCCTCTGTGATTTAAACTCAGTGATTTACAGCCGATTTTATAATGACCAGTCGGCTTATCCGTCGCGAAACCTAAACAGCTCGTTCCACCGGTGGTTTGGCCGCGAGATGCTTGACGCCGTGCCATCGCAGGGTGTGCTCGGTTTTGACACCGGTTATTTTCTGATAAAGGCGTTGCGTGACAACGATGGCGACCTTTCGCGGCGAATCTCGCCTTATGAGGGGATTCAGTCGGCGTTTGATTTCATGACCGCCGAGGGTGATGAGGCCGGGTTGGTCAACGATGCTCTCTATTTCATCTATTTCCGTCCCGGCGGGTTTGTCGAAAAGGTTAAGCTATGAGGTGTGTCAGACTGATTTTGATGCTGTCGGCTTTGGCTGTGTCGTGTATGGCCGTCCGAGCCGAGACCCATTACAAGCCGCACATAAGCGTCGGCGCGAAAGGTGGAATGACTTACTCTAAGATGTCGTTCTATCCAAGCGTGAAGCAGTCGATGCTCCCGGGTATGATAATAGGCGCGACGTTCAGCTATGCGGAGGAAAAGATTTTCGGCCTGACCGCCGAGCTGTGCATAGAGCAGCGGGGATGGAAAGAGAATTTTGAGGAGGCAAACGAGCAGTTTCAATATTCACGCCGCCTCACTTACATTCAGTTGCCGTTGCTGACCCACATATCGTTCGGTTCGTCGAGGTTTAAGGGTTACGTCAATCTCGGCCCTGAGATAGCTTACATGATCGGCAACTCCATATCGTCTAATTTCGATTACCGAAATTATCAGTCGGTGCCTGGTTTCCCTGTGCAGAACAGGATGAACGACCAGATGGCGATGGATATAAAAAATAAATTTGACTACGGAATCTCGGGGGGCCTTGGTATGGAGTATTTCGTGAACCGGCGTCACTCGGTGACTCTTGAAGGGAGGTTCTATTACGGGCTCGGGAATATTTACCCGGATAAGAAAAAAGACACGTTCAGCGCGTCGCGCGGTATGTCGATTCAGGTCACGCTCGGATATAACCTTAGGCTGAAGTAGGGTGTCAGGGTCGGCCGAGGGGATGGAAGATTCGGAAAATCAGGTCGTGAAGGAGGTTGAAGGTGTCTTGCCGCGAGTCGATGCCTTTGGATTGTGCGTCGAAACGTCTGATGGCTGATATTATCTCGATCGCGTGCCATGCGTTGTACCATCGCAGCCCGGCGCGTATGTCAATGAGCTGGAACGGGGATCGGAAGTTTAGTGCGGCGCATAGGGCTGAGTCGCTTTTGTCGGGGGTGTAAAGGCTCACGAGGAGGTTTGAGAAGTAGTTGAACAACACTGTCCCGGTTACAATCGCAGGGTTGTTTTTGGGATTGTTGCGAAAGTATTCTATGATTTGGAACGCTTTAAGCTCGTTGTGCTGGCTTATAGCAGCTATCAGCTCGAAGTTGTTGTAGTCTTTGCTGACTCCGATGTTTCGCTCTATGCTTTCGGGGGTAATCATGGCTCCCTGTCCGAGGGTCACGGTCAGTTTATTGACTTCGTTGTATATGCGCGACAGGTCGCTGCCGACGTAGTCGCGTAGCATGGCCAGAGCTTTAGGCTCGATTGTCAGTCCTTTCTCTTTGATGAACTCTGATATTGCCGGGCCGATTGTGCGGTCGGTTAGTTTTTTTGATTCGAATATCACCCCGCCGCAGTTCCTGATGGCAGCGAACAGCTCTTTGCCTTTGGCCTGGGCGCCTCGGCAGCATATGACAAATACCGTTGTCTGCGCCGGGTTGGCCGCGTAGGGTTGCAGTGCGTTCAGGTAGTTGGCTCCTGCGGCTTGTGTCTCTTTCAGAATGACGACCTGTCTGTCGGCCATCATCGGGTAGCGGCGGCAGGTGTCGATGACCCGTGCGGGGGTCAGCTCCGGGGCGTAGAGGGTGTAGAGGTTGAAATCGCGGTCACCCTCGGGGATTATCGCCTCAAACATTTTGACAAGGCGATCTATATAGTACCCTTCCTCGCCGTGCAGGAGATAGACGGGTGCGTATTTCCCTTTGTTGATCTGGTTACAGAGTGCGGAGAATGTCAGTTGGGCTTCGGCCATCGTTAAAAACGGTTGTTTGCTGTTTTGAGCGTGTGGTAATATTTTGTAAATTTACAGACAAATTTCCATAGAACCATAAATTTGCGTTTAAAAAAGTGATAGCCCTATCTTTGCCCCCGATAGCCGCGAAGCTGCGGGAGGATTCCACCGGCACGAGAATCTATGACCGCCTGCGTCACCGTTATGTAGCTTTGACCCCTGAGGAGTGGGTCAGGCAGCATTTTGTGGAATTTCTGATAACGGGGAAGCATTATCCGGCCTCTCTGATGGCTAATGAGGTGGGGTTGTCGCTGAACGGCACGTCACGCCGATGTGACACGGTGGTTTTCGACCGTTGCGGTCTTCCGGCTGTCATAGTCGAGTATAAGGCTCCGACGGTTTCGATTACGCAGAAGGTTTTTGACCAGATAGTGCGCTATAACATGGTGTTGAGGGCGTGTGTTCTGATTGTGTCGAACGGGTTGTCGCACTATTGTTGCAGGGTTGATTACAAAAACCGCCAGGTGGTGTTCCTGGCGGATGTTCCTGACTATGAGTCATTGCAAGATCTCATAGCGCATTATAGATAGGTCGGCGGCTATCGCTTGAGATAGTATGTGAGCCTGATGCTCCAGTTGCGGTTTTGGGCGCTGAAGTCGTCGAGCAATTTGGTCTTTAGAGCGTAGGTTACACCCCAGTTGTGCACTGCCGCTATCTGCCAGTTCTTGAAAATCTCGAATCCGAACCCGACCTCCAGACCTATATCGGCGGCTGCGTAGCTGAGAGCCGGGATGTGGCTGTGTCCGACAAGGAAAGAAACCGACGGGCCTCCGAAGACGAAAGGCGCGATGTAGTCTTCAAGCCCGTTCATGCGAGTCCACTTGAAACGGAGGTTAAGAGGAATCTGAATGTAGTGGAGGTATGCACGTTCGTTTCCGTATCCTTCGCTTGCCCAGATTTTTTTCTCTCCAAGGTGCAGGTGGGCACCGCGCATGGAGTAGAGCAGTCCCGATCCAATTCCGAATCCGATGCCCGGAAACATTGTCTCGGTTGTGACCCCGGCTTCAAATCCTGTGGCCTGTCCGACTGTGATGAGATCCTGTTTGAATTTGAGGTTGCTGAAATCTGTGCCGATTGTGGCTCCGTAGCGGAATTGCGCTGCTGCGTTTATTCCGCAGGCAATTGCTACTATGGCAGCGAAGGCTATCTTAAAGTAAATTCTCATTATGAACTGATTTAAAATTCAAAACTTTAAAGAACTGAAGTAAACCGAGAATGGAGTTTAAATCAGTTTCCTCTGAGTTTTTTATGTCCCGCGGGGAACAAATATGGGGGCAAAGATACGAAAAAAATGAGATTTGTCAGTATCAGCCAGTTCCCTATTTCAAAGCGGCGGCTACTGCGGCTTTCAATTCCTCGTCTTGCTTGTCGCGGCTTATGATTGTCCCATCGGGGGAAAATAGGATTATGCAGGGTATGCCTGAAATTCCGTAGAGGTCGGTGGGGATAGACTGCGCATTGAGAATCTGAGGCCATGGGAGGTCGTGTCTTTTAATGGCGGCCAAAGTGTTTTCGGGTTCGTCCCAGACGGCGACGCCGAGGACTTCGAGCCCTTTAGGCCCGTATTCTTTGAGAATGTCTTTTATTACGGCTGTCTCACGGATGCAGGGGCCACACCAGCTTGCCCAAAAATCGACAAGGATATATTTACCTTTGCCGACGTAGTCGCTCAGGCGTTGAGAAGAGCCGTCGGGGGCTGTTATTTCAAAATCGACAAATTTTTTGCCCTCGGAGGTCTTTTCTTTGTTGCGGCCAGCTTCAATCAGTTTTTTGACGCGCACATACTCTCCAAGCGAGGGGTGTGCCGCGACGGCCTGTTCAAGTTGGGGGAGAGTCATCTCGTATCCTTTTTGCAGGAACAGATAGTAGCCTATGGGATTGTCGAGATTCTGATCCATCATGGTGTCGAACAGTTTGTTGTAGCGGTCGAGAATGACTTCGCGCTTTGCCGTTGATGTCGAGTCGTCGGGGAGGGCCCGGTATTGCTCCACGAGAGCTGCGGCATCCTTGTCGAGCTTATCCATCTTCTCGTTCAGGGGGGTTCCGGCGGCAAGCTTATTCGCAAGTTTTATGTCGCCGGGTTCAAGAATGAATGTCCCGTAGCGGTCGCCGCCAACAATCAGTCGCGCGAGCGTCGGGGTGCTTATATTGCCGTCGAAATGCGCCACGCCGTTGTCGACGATCACGCTGTCGATTTTCTCGCTGTTGTCGAAGTTTATAATGAAGGCGGTGGCACCGTCCTCATCGGGCGACAGAGTGGCGTGCACGGAATATTTTCCTACAGGAGTCTGAGCCGAACATGACGCGAACGACATCGCGGTTACGGCTGATATGAGTAAAATCTTACGTTTCATTCTGATATATGGTTTTAAAAAAATAGAATCAGTCAAGAGTGTCTGTGTCAGTGGGACAGAGCGACAAAGGTAGCCTAAAATAACGATATTAGCAATGACAGGAGAAAAAAGTGGAGCGTGTGTGGGGGTGATAGAGATATTTTTTAGTAATTTTGTCAACGAATGTAATAACGTTATTATCATTTCCCTAATGACCCATTCACTGAATCATCTCTTTCTCAATACCATAAAAGAACATTGGGAGGACCTGGCCCTCACCGATTTCAACGGCGTGTCGTTTCAATACCGCGATGTGGCAAGAAAAACAGCCAAACTCCACATATTGTTCAAACACATCGGCCTGCAGCCCGGCGACCGCATTGCGCTTTGCGGTAAAAACTCGGCGCAGTGGGCGGTGGCTTTTATCGCCACTGTCACCTATGGCGCTGTGATTGTTCCAATTCTGCATGAGTTCAAGGCCGACAATATACATCATCTCGTGAACCACAGCGAGGCGAAGCTGTTTTTCGCTGACGCCGGTACATGGGAGAATCTTGACCCGGCTATGATGCCGGGGATTGAAGGCGCACTGTTGGTGGGGGATTTTTCGCTTCTGCTGTCGAGAAGCGAACGTCTGACCGAGGCGCGCGCCCATCTTAACGAGCTTTTCGGGCGCGAATATCCCGAACGCTTCACCCCCGATGACTTAGAGTTCCATAAGGATAAGCCTGACGAATTGGTGCTAATCAACTATACCTCCGGGTCGACCGGATTCTCAAAGGGGGTCCATGCTTCCTTACCGCGTTCTGTGGTCGAACGCCCGTTTCTGTCTTGACAACATAACGTTTTTGAAGCCGGGTGACGGTTTGGTGTCGATGTTGCCTATGGCTCATATGTACGGTCTGATGATTGAGCTTATATTCCCGTTTATCAGAGGCTGTCATATCTACTTCCTGACGCGAATGCCGTCGCCAAAGGTTATTATCGACGCATTCGCGGCGGTTAAGCCAAAATTGGTGGTTACGGTTCCGCTAATCATAGAGAAAATCATAAAGACCAAGGTGTTCCCGCTTCTCGAGAAGCCGTTGATGAAAATCCTTCTCCATGTGCCATTTGTCGATGACCGGCTTTTGGGCCGCATCAAGGAGCGGCTGAACGAGACTTTCGGTGGAAATCTCGAGGAGGTCATAGTAGGCGGCGCTGCCTTGAACAAAGAGGTCGAGTCATTTCTGCACCGCATAGGCTTCCATTACACGTCGGGGTACGGGATGACGGAGTGTGGCCCGTTGATTTCATACGCACCGTGGAACGAATGCCGTCCGGCATCGTGCGGAAAGGTCGTTGACCGTATGGAAATCAAGGTAGACTCCCCCGACCCGTACAATATCCCCGGTGTGCTTTGGGTGAGAGGCATGAATCTGATGCAGGGTTACTATAAAAACCCGGAAGCGACCGAGGAGGTGATGAGCGACGGCTGGATGAGTACCGGCGACATCTGTACTATAGATGATGACAACTACATTTATCTCCGCGGCCGCGACAAGAACATGATACTCGGCCCATCGGGTCAGAACATCTATCCCGAGGAGATAGAGCAGAAGCTCAACAATATGCCTTATGTGTGCGAGTCGGTTGTGGTTGATGACAACAATTCGCTCATAGCATTGGTGTATCCGGATTTTGACAACGCCGAAAAGCAGGGTGTCACCAATCTCCAGGCTCTGATGGAGGAGAACATAGCGCAGCTCAACAAGGAGCTTCCGGCTTACAGCCAGATACGCCGGGTGAAAATCTATCATGAGGAGTTTGAGAAGACCCCCAAACGCTCCATAAAGCGTTATCTTTACAAACGGGGGTGACGCTCTCGGGCAATCTCCCCGCCCCCGTAACTATCATAAAACAACTTTAACCTTAAACATATTACCTGAGATGAACAAGTTTATCGTACTGTCGATAGCGGCAGCAGCGGCCGCGGAGATGCCGGCGGCTATCCCGACCAAGAGTGTTAGCCTCGGAGGTAAGGATTATAGTGTCCAGACACTTGTGGAGCGTCCGATAGGTCCCGGTATGACATATACCCGTCTTAGGGTGCCTGATTTTCCGCTTAACGTGAATATGGTCACGGTTGACACTAAAAACCCCAATATACGCATAGAAACGACTTTGTCGAACGACCGCAGCGCGGGTACGGAGCTTCTTGTCAACGCGGCGCAGCGTCATGACGGCCCCGACCATCACGCTGTGGCGGCACAGAACGGGAATTTCTGGATCGTATCGACACAGGAATACTGGGAGCCGCATGGAGCGATGCCTCACGGGGTGGCCATGCGTAACGGAATGTTGTCGGCCGATTCAAAGGACTACCCATTCTGGTGGGACCGCCAGAATGAATCGGGCGAATGGGTGCTATGGGGGTCGAAAGTGGTTGGTATCATCGGTGCGACCGAGCAAAACGAGTTGTGGATCGGTGGCTGCGACACCGAGATGACATTCAAAAGCGAGAAACTCGGCACTCATGAAATAGCCAACTGTAACCGTGGTTTCAGGCCGGGGAAAATGACGATATACACACCCTGGTATGACCCTGAAAAAGAGTTTGTCCCTCTCAAAAGCGAGTCGCGCTGGGAGCAGACCATCGACTATGACGCTCAATGTACGGAGGTGCTTTGTGAGATAGCCGAAGGTGAGGAGTGGATCGGCGGAAAGGATATAAAGTTTGTGGTTAAAGAGGTGCGTTCAAGCAATGGCCACGGGAAGCGCGGCGACTATGACCTCGCGGTAGTGGCCCGTACGTCGGACTTCCATTTCGACCAATTCGCGCCAGGGGATGCGATCAGTATCAATTACACATGGGTGTTTGACCGAGACGGCTCACAGCAACGTCCCGCGATAACACAGGCGATCGGGGGAAATGTCCATATCATGAAAAATGGCCAGATTACGGAACAGAATTATTGGGATTCATATAACACGATGGTCTACAGCCGTTCGGCATATGGCACGTCGCAGGATAACAATACTCTGTTTATGGTCACGATTGATAAGAGCAATGACCCTGTCTACGGACGTTCAGACGGCTGCACCACTGAGGTCATGTGCCAGTTACTGAAGGAGTATGGTGTGTGGAACATGGTAAATGTCGATGCGGGTGGATCGGCCGAGCTGATGGTCGACAACCGCATTATAAACACGACCACCGAGGGTGCTCCACGTCCTGTCAACAACGGTTGGATGGTATTTGACGTGTCGCCCGATGAAGACCGTGAGATAGCCCGTCTCGCATTCTACGACATAGACCTCAGCGCGCCCGTCGTCACGACTTACACGCCGCGCGTCATAGCTCTCAACAAGTATGGCACCGTGATTGACGATGATTTCAAGGATTTTGAGGTGACGTCGGTGTCGACGCTTGGCCATGCGTCGGGGAATTCGTTTGTTTGCGGCGAAAATGTCGGTGAGGCAGAAATCACTGTTTCGGCAGACGGCGCAATCAGCGCAACCCGCAGCCTGACAATAACGGGAGCGACCCCGCATTTCAAACTCTCGAAAATAGTGATAGACAACAATCACACTTATGAGATGGAGGTTCAGAGCGAGGCTAACGGAAAAACATATGAGGTGGAGCCGTCGCGAATCACGTTCACGTCGGACAATACAGAAATAGCTGATGTTGACGGCCAGGGGGTGCTCCGCGCCATGAAGAACGGCAGTTGCAACGTCAATGCGAGAATCGTGGATATGAATCAGACGATTCCGGTCTCTGTGGAAAATGTCAGTGTCCCGGCAATAGAAATTTGTGAGACGTTCGCAGACTGGAGAATCTCTCTCAGCTCAGGGCTTAAATTAGGAACTCCCGGAGAGGGAGGGGTGGTGCCCTATACTTATAATAATCCCCGCGGCTCGGCCAAAATCACTTTGGGCTATGGGTCGAAGGAGCTGTATGGGTTGCCAGTGGCTTTTGAAATAGAATTTAACAGCAGTCTGCCTGTCAACAGTCTAACCGCGGGGCTGCGTCCGCAAGGTGAGAAAAGGGCCAAGATAACCATCGCTCCCGAAAGCGGCTATCAAGCGAATCAGACCCACACGGTGACTATTCCTGTCTCGACGTTCGGCGATCTGTCGTATGTGGGGCTTTATCCGCTAACGCTCGCCGACATTGTGTTTGACCTTGCTGTCAACAACGAGTATAAGGGAGACCAGCAACTGATCGTACGCAGTGTGCGCGGTGTCTATGATGATAAGGGCGGTGTTGACGACCTTGTCATCGGTTCTCAAGAGAACCTGAACATCACGCCTAATCCGGTTGAACCAGGGGCTATGATTGAAATTAAAGGCCCGGCGGCGGCAAAAGTTGAAATTTTCAATGCAGCCGGTGTTTTTGTGGCCGCAGCCAATCAAGGCGAGGGAATCAAGGCTCCAGCATCGCCCGGCCTGTATCTGTTGCGCGCTACATATGCCAACGGCGAGACCGGCACCGGCCGCTTCATCGTCAAGTAGCGGTCCGCATCAAGGTATTCGACGGAATCAAAATTTGGAAAAAGGCTGATAGATTCCTATATTTGCAGCGATTTAGGCCACAGAGGTGGCGAAGTCGAAATTAAATTTTATTGTAAAAGCGTTACTTGGCGCTTCTATTCTTGACACCCTGAAACTTCGCAACTTTCAATTGTGCCATCAAGAATGGAGCAACGGTAGTCGCCTTATGTGTATGTATAAAAAAGCAGGCTTGCCGGCAAATTGCCGGTAATGTCGCAATGCTTCCTTATACATAGGCGTGGGCTTCTGCGTTGCCTCGTTTTCATGGCATAAGGGCAATGCGAAGGCCTCAGGATGTGGAACGGGCAACAAGCACGGCACCACGCTTTTTCGTTTTTACCGTCCTCAGCAGGATGCCGCAGGGACATCAAACAGTTTATCCAAATTTTATGGAATCGGAAGATTTATTGATTTTCAGTGTTGTACCACCTTCGCGAGGGAAGGAGATGACATTTGGCCGCATAGCGTTCAGGGCGGCCGACGTCGTTTCGATCGGTTACAATAACCGTTGGGACGGTATGCGGGAGATAACGCTAAAGAACGGTAAGATTGTCATGGTCAGAGAGTATGGGGGTATATAGCATCGACCGCCGATTGCATTGCATCCGGCGGTCGATGTTTTTGGGGTTTTGACGGCAAGTGATTACTTGCGGATTCCGAGCTCTTTCTGTGCGATGATTGCACGGTAGCGGTTGATGTCCTTGCGGATGAGGTAGTCGAGAAGACGACGACGTTTACCAACCAATGCTTTAAGAGCGCGAGCAGTGCTATAATCTTTGTGATTTGACTTGAGGTGTTCAGTCAAATGAGCGATACGGACCGAGAATAATGCAATCTGCGCTTCAGGTGAGCCAGTGTCAGTCTTGCCCTTACCGTATTTCTCGAAGATTTCTACTTTTTCGTCAGAATTCAAGTGCATTCTTTCTGAATTTTTATAAGTAAGTTAATAAAATATTGATTTTGCGGCACAAAGGTAGTGATAAAAAATGATAAACCAATGATTCGCGTTAAAAAAATCTCCTTAGTCGAGGTTGGGTTTGTCTTTCGCAGGGTTGCGGAAGTGTATTTTCCCTTCTTCGTATTCCTGTGCGGCGATGAGAGTCGGTTTGGGGAGTTTCTCGTAGTAGCGCGAGATTTCGATTTGTTCGCGGTTTTCGGTTATTTCCTCAAGGTTGTCGTTGAGCGAAGCAAATTCCTGAAGTTTCTTTTCGAGGTCGTGTTTCATTTCGCCAGCGATCTGGTTGGCTCGTTTAGCTACTATGCAGACGGTTTCGTAGACGTTGCCAGTGTCCTGAGACATCGCTATCATGTCGCGGGTCACAGTGTTGAGCGGGGCGTTGGTCTTTTTATAATCCATAATTGGTAAAGATGGTTGATATTATGGTGATTATTATTCTTTTACATATTTTTGAGCGATGGCGAAGATGTTTTCGGCCTCTTTTCGGTTAGGGCTATCGGGATAGCTTGTGATGAAACCGTAGTACTCGTCGATCACGTCGCGGAAACGGTCGGCCTTTTTCTCTTCCACACTTTGGTTCGCTTCCTGGAATCGGGCTTTGAGAATCAGCATCTCGAGCTCTTCTTTGTATTTAGAGTATGGGTAGTCTTTTATGGCATTTTTTGCCACTATCACGGCACTCTCGTAGTTGTTGCCCATGTAGTTTCCGAGGTTGTAGTAGAGCTGGGCGTTCTGAAGCTGTTTTAGCGTCAGCTTGTCTTGCAGCTCGAATATGGCGTTTTGCGCAATAGATACTTTATCGCTTCGGGGGTAGTAGTCGAGAAAACCCTGAAGCTCCTCAATGGCTTTCACTGTGCCAGACTGGTCGAGCTGCGGCTCCGGGGAGTCGAGGTAGTATCCGTAGCCTGAATAGAACCTTGCCATCTCGGCGTATTTACCTTTCGGGTAGCGGGTGTAGTAGGTCTTGAAATAAGCTCCCGAGCTGACGTAGTCTTTGTTTTCGTAGTGGCTCAGGGCGAGAAGATACAGTGACTCCTCGGCCTTGTCGCTTCCTTTGAAAACGGTGATGCAGTCTTGTAGTATCGTGGCGGCCTGGACATATTTTTTTTGCTCGAAAGCGCGCTTTGCGTAGTCGAACTTATAGTTGTAGTCCTTGCTTTTTTGCGCTTTCTGGTATTCGCCGCAAGACGTTACGGTTAGCGCGAGCAGGACTATTGCTATGTATCTCCACATATTTTTAGTAGACGGGCGAATGATATTAATGAATAGAATTAGTGTGCAAAGTTAGTGATTTATTGCGTAGTGTGGCAAATTTAGCGGTAAAATAATTTCAATAAGGGGTCGGGATATGGTTAATAAAGTTGAAAATAAATGTATAATATTAAAATGATATTGCTTGTGGCTAAAAAGGGATTATCTTCGCGAGGCGTGCGAATACACATAACTAATTAATATACACATAAATATTTCACACATGAAAAAAATCCTTAAATCGTTGCTCATCGGGATGACGATGCTTGCATTGCCGGTGGCGCAGATTCATGGAACAACTATCAAACGTGAGTTCCGGTCGACTTGGATTTCGACCGTGTGGCAGCTTGACTGGCCCAAATCGGGTACAGGCACCACATCTGCTAAGATAGCCCAACAGAAGGCCGAGATGACTCAGTATCTTGAGGATCTCGCAGCGTGCAATTTCACTTCGGCGTGTTTCCAAGTCAGGGGGCGTTGCGACGCGTTCTATAAATCGTCGTATGCGCCTTGGTCGGCTGATGTGTCGGGCCGCCGCGGCACAGATCCCGGTTGGGATCCGTTGGCTTACGCGGTGAGCGAGGCTCACCGCCTTGGGCTTGAGCTTTATGCCTGGATCAATCCTTACCGCTGGAACACATCGGCTACCGACCCCTCGTCGTCGTGGGACAAGGAGTGGATAAATAAAGGTTGGATCATGAGGTACAGCTATGTTGACAGCCAAGGCAAGACGGTGTATTCCAATTACCTGAATCCGGGTCTTGCGGAGGTGAGCGCGCATGTGCTCGGTGTGGCAACCGAGATCGTTGACGGTTATGACATTGACGGCCTCATAATCGACGACTATTTCTATCCCAACGGCATTCCACGAAATTCGACGGCCTCGGACTACGCAACCTATAAGAACAGCGGGACGAGCCTGTCGCTTGAAGATTGGCGTCGCGACAATGTCAACAAGATGGTCGCGTCGATATATAACATGATTCAGCAGCATAAGCCTGACGTCAGGTTTGGCATAGGCCCTCCGGGTGTAGCCGGTGCGTCGGCTTCAAAACTCGGTTTCCCGTCGTTGCCGTCGAGCGTGACATCGGGCGACTGGCAGTATAACGGGCAGTTTACCGATCCGTTGCAATGGTTAAAATCGGGTATCATTGATTTCATATCGCCACAGATTTACTGGACCCGCAGCCATTCGTCGGCCCCCTACGGGCCTTTGACCGACTGGTGGAGCCAGTGTGCGGCCCAAGCCAACCGCCACCATTACGCGAGCCATACAATCTCGGCGTTTTCCTCGGCCAACACGGAGTCGAACTGGAGCGAACGAGTGGAACAGATAAAGCTCAACCGCCAGTACACCCGCAACAACGCGCCGGGATTCTGCCTGTTCAGGACGGCATTTATCAACGGGCCACTCGCAACCGGTTTCGGCGATTATCTGAAGGCTAACGCCACTCCCAAAAAATCACTCCATCCGGCGGTGACGTGGAAGAGTGACAAGGTGTATCAGTTTGGCAGCGTGGGAGGTGGCGCCAAAAGCGGAAGCACCCTGAACTGGGATGCCGTAGCGCACGGGAAACGCATAGTGAAATACACGGTCTATGCTGTGCCCACGGCCAAAACGCTCAGTGATGTCACGCGAGGCGACGGCGACGGCATCGAGGCGGATTATCTGCTCGGTGTCACCTATACCAATTCGTTCCAGCTTCCCGCCGACAGACAGAGCGGTTACTGGTATGCGGTGTGTGTTTATGACGGTTTTTCCAATGAGTTCGCACCGGCACTGATTGCTTATCCGGTGGTTGACGATGCCCCGATGACCACTCTCCAGCTCCCGGAGGACGGCGCTGAGGTTGAGGGCGACATCGCATTCGCCTGGAAAGAGGTGGGGGCGGACAGCTATACCTTGCAGATCGCCGTCGACAGGAATTTTGAAGATGTCAAGTGGAGCGGGGTCTATACCGGCTCAACGGCGAGCGTCGACGCGTCGACGCTCGGAAAGGGAAGTTTCTTCTGGCGTATCATCAGCCGTAAAGAGAACTGTAACCCCACTGTGTCGCAGCATCGTTCCTTCATAATCAACAAGGTGTCGGTGGGTGCGTATGAGGATGGATATACCATAGTCACCGACGGAGCTGAATATGGCACATATGACAGTGTTTCTCTCAAAAATATATGGAGCCGCGGCTTGATGATGGGCAATTTCCCGGAACAATCAGGCTCGATGGCGGGCACGCTTAACCGCGGGATGGTCGCTTCGGGAGGGTATGTCTACCTGTCGGGGCGTACAGATAACAAGACAAGCGCAGAAATCTATCTTCGCAAGTATGACAGGTTTACCGGGGAGCATATCGCCGATGTAATCCTTGACTCGAAGGGTCAGGTGAGCTATTATCCGTGCAACGGTGTGGTCAAGGACAGCCATGGGACTGTTTGTGTGACGAATCTCGTGCTCAATATCTCGACGGCTCCGTTAAAGCTGTTTATTGTCAACACCGAGACCGGCGCATTGACTGAGGCCGCCTCGCTGACATACAGCGGTCTGTCGACCAACCGCGTGGATCACGCGGCGGTGACGGGCGATGTGGCCAACGGTGATTTCGCCGTCTTCGCCGCCGTGGCGGGCAGTCCGTATGTAATCAGATGGATTGTGGAGGGAGGCAATGTCAAATCATCGGCACATACGGAGCTTAAATCGCTTTACCCGCAGTCGGCTTCAAATCTGGGCATCGCACCAATCGTGGTGCCTGTCGATGAGAATGATTTCTTTGTGAACGGGGCCAATACGGCACTGACACGGTATGAGTTCGTGGCAGGTGGCTCGGCGCGTATGACAGGTTCGTTCGCAGAGTCGCCCGCCGATGTGAGACTGTCGGAGGCTACATATAACGGCGGCGCGTATTTCAATCTCGGAGAGAACCGCTATCTCGTTTATCCAGCCTCAACCGCTCCCCATAATTTCCATGTGACGAAAACGAACAGCAGTATGGATTACGGGGCAATGTCGCTACGGTGGGTGCTTCCTCATGAGGAGGCATCGGTGTTCGGCGACCATAACGCGGGTGTCATGCAGGCCGCGGTGGATTATATGCCGGGCCCGGATGAGAATAACGGCACCATCTACACCTACGTCCCCGGTGCGGGGCTTGCCGCCTATAGCTTAGTCGCGGACAATGGCATGACTGGTGTGGATGAATTGCCTTGCGACGCTCCATCGGTGTGGGTCAATGGCAAAGTAATAGTGATTGGCGCGATTACCGATGATATTTCGGTCTATAACCTTGCCGGGATGAAAGTGGCATCGGGCTGCGGAGATAGCCTTGACACGGGGCTTTCGGCCGGTTGCTACATAGTGAAAGTGAGTGTCGGCGGCCGCCAGTATGCCTCGTGTGTGGCATTGCGATAGGGCTGATTGAAAAAAACGCTCCACGAGCGGTCTGCTTTTTATGGCGGGCCGCTCGCTTCGCGTTTCAACTATTTATTTATGAGAGCCTTAGTACCCAGTATCACTACTCGGTAAAAAGGACGAGGGATTTCAAATCCATGAAAAAGCTTGTTTCTATCCTTGTTTCACTTCTATAACAACTGAAACTCGGCATGGATAGAGGGATTCCAACTAAAAGAGATTAAAATGTGTTTATCGGTTGGATTTTTTAGCTTAATATGCTAAAATTTAGTTAAAGGACGGGGCTTAGCGCTTGTTTGCTGACAAATTGGTACCATTCAGGGTCAATTGCCCGCGGTCGATGAGTTCGCGAATTGTCGAAATGATTTTTTCGCGAGGCTGTGACAGTTGTGACAATATGTAATCAATTTCGTGTCCGCCGGGCTGCGAGGCGAGATATATTATTGATTCAGTGAGCCGGGATGTGTCGGCGGTCTGTGGGTGTGTACGTCGGTTGCCGCGGCATATATCGCATTTGCCGCACGGTTGTGACGGTTGCTCTCCAAAATAACGGAGCATTATGTTCACTCGGCATTCATCGGTTGAAAAAGTGAACGCTTTCATGGCTTCGAGCCTGCGTTTGAGCCGTTCGCGCTGTTGCTCGTAGACGGCGCGCGGCATGGTGATGTATCTCGGTTCTTCGCGCGATGTAGTGTAGAGGATATAGGGAGTGGATTTTTTGGGAACGTAGTGGATGGCATGGATGCGGGAGAGTGCGAGCAGGGATTTGTAGACGGTTTCTTGGCTGACGTTGAGCCGTGAGGCCATCAACGGCTCGCTGATGTAGACATAATCGGCAAACAGGCCGGTGTAGGTGCGCAGCAGTAGCTGGAATACCCGGTCGGTGTCGCCTGACAGATCGAGGGAATAGAGCTGGCTTTTGTCGAGCAGCACCATCACTCTTGAGCGCGTGGTTATCTCGTCGGTGAAATCAATGTAACCGGCCCGGGTGAGGAGCGACAGCGAACTGAGGGCGGGAACCGGCGCTAACTTAAACCGCTGGCAGAACAGGTTGAAATTAAATTCGTACAGGTTGTTGTAGCCATCGCCAACCGCTACGTCGAGGAAGTTCCCGACCAGTTCATAGACCCGTGTGATGTAGTCTTTGGGTGGGAATGATTCGTTGAGCCGGCGTGTGAGCATTCCTTTGTCGTTGCGCGATGCGATAATCACGGCAAACGCGGGCAACCCGTCACGGCCGGCGCGCCCGGCTTCCTGGTAGTATTCCTCAAGCGATGTGGGGAGGTCGTGGTGGATGACTACTCTCACGTCGGGTTTGTCGATGCCCATGCCGAAGGCGTTTGTGGCGACCATGACCCGTGTCGCTCCCTGTTTCCAACGGTTTTGTTTCTCGTCTTTGTCTTCGGGGGCAAGCCCGGCGTGGTAGAAATCGGCGGAAATACCCGCGTTCTGGAGCGACGCGGCTATCTCGCGGGTGCGTTTCCGGGATCGCACATAGATGATCGCAGTCCCCGGCACTGCGTGGAGTATGTCGATTACTTTCTGCTCTTTGTGGTCGCAATGTCGCACGATGTAGGAGAGGTTGGGGCGGGTGAAACTGAGCGAGAACAGGTTGGGCTCTTTGAACCTCAGGACTTTCATTATGTCGTCGGCGACTTGGGGTGTGGCGGATGCTGTCAAAGCGAGAACCGGAGCCTGCGGGAATATGTCGCGAAGGGAGTTGATGCGCAGATATGAGGGCCTGAAGTCGTAGCCCCATTGTGATATGCAGTGCGCTTCGTCGACCACAATCAGGGATACATTCATCAGTCGCAGTTGCTCAAGGAAGTTCCGGGACTGCAGTTTCTCGGGGGATAGGTAGAGGAGCTTGACGCGTCCGAGCCGGCAACGATCCATGGCGAGGCGGTGTTCGGCTCTCGACAAGGCGGAGTGGATGTAGGTCGCTTTTACACCGCGCTCGCGGAGATTGTCGACCTGATCTTTCATCAGCGATATCAGGGGGGTCACGACAATAGTAAGACCGTCCATGGCGAGGGCCGGAATCTGGAATGTTATGGATTTTCCGCCGCCAGTCGGGAGCAGCCCGAGCGTGTCGCGCCCGGCGAGAACCGAGGTTATGATCTCGCGCTGCATGGGACGGAATGATTCGTAGCCCCAATATCGCGACAGGATGTCGGTGGCGATGTCGATTAGCGGGTTGTGTTGCACGTTGCAAAGATATGAATAGTTTGCCAAAAAAATATGGCGGCAAATGTTTATTGCCGCCATTGAGGTGTTTTCATAAATGATTAAGTAGAACTTTGTGTCGCCAGAGTGTCAGTGTCAATTGTTCTGAGGCGGCTCGCTTTCGCCGCCATCGGAGTTTGCGGAGGCCATTTTGGCCAGAAGCCATAGCTCTTTGATGTCGTTGACAAGCCCTGTTAGCTTGCGTTCCTGCGCTCTGTCGAGCTCTCGCCCTTCAATCAGATGGAGGATTGTCTCGTAATCGAAGCCCGTGGTTGCTGTCGTGTCGTTGTTCATTCTCGGCAAATATTCGGTTTACATATAATTAGAGTGGGGGAGGCTCCTTAATCTGTCATCTGTTAAATAAAAATTATTTAGTCGAGTCGCGGTATATGGCGATGAATTGTTGAATGGCTCGTCGCTTGAGGTTGTATATGTTGTCGACGGTGGTTTCAAGCCTCTTTGCCGTCTCGACTGAGTCGTAGCCTTCGATAAGCATCAGTCGCAGCAGGCTGACATATCGTTTGTTGGGCATTGCGGCAAATGTGTTTTCCACGTCGATAGATATTTCAATGTCAATGTCGGGTGACGATGTCTGCGGCTCTAAGTCGGTCATGTCGGCTGACGCCTGATGAAGTAGCCGCGGCCTGGCCTGCATGAAGTAGCGCCAGGCCACGACTGATACCCATGAGCTTAGCCGGCATCCGTTGAATGCGCTAAATGTGTCGAGTTTGCGCCAGTTGTCGGTGGAGAGATATAAGTATAGCTCGTTGACAACGTCGTCGTAGTCGAGTGTGCGTCCCATCAATGAGTTGAGGATGTCGGTCAGGGGATATCGGCATAGGTCGTAGAAGAAGCTGTGAGTGACCGTCGGATCGCCTGATTTCAGGCCATTGATGTATTGCTCATCGCGCAAAGGGGTGAAACCGGCAAGAGAGGATGTGGGTATCGGTGTCATTTTGGAGTTGCAAAAATGAATTACTTTTTTCTCCTTAATGACAAAAAAGCGGGAGATGTAACCCCTCCCGCATGAAAAAGTTTTGTAAACGGTATTAAGTCGGTTCTGAGATTAGTTGAGTTTGCGCCAAAGCTCGTGGGCGTCTTTTTGGTGGGGGCCGATTTTGAAACGGTATTCGCGGATGAGCGGTAGGGCTTCGTCGTCGCGGTCGAGCGCAATCAGCAGGTTTATTTTTCGCCAACCGAGATTGTAGACTATTTCTTCGGTGAGCGCTTGTTCGTAGGCTTGCTCCTCGGTCGGTGACTCGACTGCTTTGAATGCGTTGATGTCGGAATCGTACCTGTCGCACAACTGATTGACTCTGTCAAGGGCTGATGAATATTGGCCGGATGTGATCATGCTGTCGATTTCAGGTATGCCGTTGTCGGCCGATCGGTATAGTATGGCCGATGAGTCGGGAGCCGGCAGGTCGGGCTGTTGTCTGCTGAAGAACAGCCATGCCGATAGCCCTGCGAGCATTGCGACGGCTGCGGCCGCAGAGGTGATGGCAATCCGCAGGCGGCGACGGCGGCGGTATCGGGCTTTTTCGTTTTCCCATCGTTTGATGCACTCGCTGTCGTGCGAGTATCGTTTCAGGGCCTCTATAGCTGCATCGGTAAAATAGTCGTCGTTCATTTGTTGGTATATGCTGTTTAGTTTTTTAGTCGGCGTGTAATGCGTTCTTTGAGCGCGGCCATACATTTGGCTTTGCTGGATTTCAGGCCGTTTTTGCTCTTATTCTCAGGCCTCGCTTCGAGAATCTCGTCGAGAGATTTGCCTTCGACATAGAACATGGTCAGAATCTCGCGGCATCTTCGCGACATAGCGCTCACTTCCATGAGTGCTATACCGTCGATGGTCATCTCGTAGTCTTCGGGGGCCATGTCAAGCGGTTCGTCTTGGCCTGTCGCCGGGGAGAATATGTCGTCTTCGCGCAGCAGTTCAAGGTTCTTGTATCGTGCCACGGCCATCAGGTAGGTGTGAAGCGTTGCTTTCATTGGTCTCGGGTTGCCGTCGCGGGAGATTCTGAACACTTTGCCTCCGCTAACAAAGATGTGTCGCGACTGTATCTCAGTCCACAGTTTCATGAATGATTCCTGAAACAGGTCGAGCGGCTGGCGGCTTGCTGATGAAAATTCAAATACCGCTTCGCGTTTTTCCATGAAGTAGCGTTGGCAGTCGAAGTAGAACCTACGTTCCACCGATTGGTCGCCGGCGATGATCCCGGCTATTATGTCGGGGTCGGACAGCGGTTTTGACCGATGGAAGATAGATTTAGCCATAATCAGTCGACCATGATAAAGCCCGCCCAATAAAACGGCTCGGGATACACGGCTCTGATTGCGGTCTTTGCCTTGTTGAAGGCGTCGCGCTTGTCCCAGTCGGAAGATGGCAGATTGTCAAAGAAACTTATCATGAACTCTTTAGACACCAGATCGCTCACTTGCCAAAGGCTCATCACGAGGGTTTGCGCACCGGCTTTTTTGAAAGCGCGCTGCAATCCGTATAGGCCATCGTTTGTGGCTTGTCCGCAGGCTGTCTCGCAGGCAGATAGGGCAACCAGTCCTGTGGCCGAGAGGTCGAGATGGGAAATGTCGTCGGACGTCAGCAGGCCGCCCCTCACGCCTTCGGGAAGGTCGCGCCCAGTCCATTCGGCATTGCCTCCGGCCATCACCAGTCCGGTGAGATACATGATGTCGTCATACCGGGCCAAAGTGGTGTGGCTCGGCGCATGGTCAGGGGTGTAGAAGAACCCGTGGGTCGACATCAGCATCATGTCGGGGGCGTTTCCGCTCAGACTCATGAATGCGTCCTCTGAACCGTTCAACTTGGTGTAGAAATTCACGTTCACATTATTATGAGCGAGAATGCGGCCTATTTCTGTCACTTCCTGGGAAGAATAATGCAATTTTTTGAAAATGGAGTCGCCTCTGAGCCTATCGATTCCTCTGTTGGAGGCGAATGCGGGTATGAGATACCGCCGGCTCTGCGCTTCCATATCAATGATATCGACATCGTAGTCAATGTCTCCGAACAGCGCGGCGGTGGCCCGTTCGTTGAGCCGTCGGTTGTGTCGTATGGATACGACCTCCTTTGCTGACGTGAGTCTGATTATTTCATGCTTGTGGCCGAGGGTAGAGCCGTCGGGCATGGGTATTGAGGAAATCGCTATCTGGTGGATGGCTCCAGACGGTATTATATAGATGCGTCGGACGGTGTCGGCATAAGGCCGGATGGAGTCCCAAAATAATCCGAGCATATCGGCCGAATAACGGGACTCGTAAAGGCGATCGGGCTTTCCGTTAACTTTTTTCAGAAGCGCGTCGATTGAGTCGCTTGTTGTCACAGGAATCAAGCGGGGGTAGTTCCATCCGTTGCCCATCACATATGCCACATATTGCCTGCGGTCGCCCGGGAGCCAGTAGTCGGCGAAATCGACGAGTAGTTCTCCGGGTCGCAGTGATCCCGTGACATCTTTGAATGTGAGCGTGTCGATCGGCTCGTTTAGCCCCATGTCGTGTAGTCGTTTCGTCAGTTTGTGGTCGATGGCGTTCATCTCTGCGAATGCCATGCCGAGCCTTGTGTCGGTATTGCTCTCTGACAGTTTAGACCTGAGTTTAAGCAGCCGTTGGTATTGCTCGATAAGTAGTGGATCGGATGAAGCGTAAATCGCTGATTCCCATGATTTCTCTGATGAGAGAAGCAGCCCTTTGGAAAATAGGAGCGCATTGTAGGCGGCGAGTGAAAATTCGTCGTGGGTCAGATGATTGTTTATCCCGTAGGCCGACATTGCCCAGAAAATTGATGAAATGTCGTTCCATCGCGATTCCCTTTCGGCCGATGACGCCAACCGCAGCTCTCGGCGCGCCGCATCGAGCATTAGTTCGGCCGCTTGGCGGTAATGGCGGCTTCCGCTGTCGGTTTTGCCCATAGCTCCTTCAATATTAGCGAGATAGCCGATGGCCTCGGCATATTTTTTGGACCTTTCTCCGTATGTCGAACGGCATCGGGCGGCATATTCATTGTAGATTTCAAGAGCTTCGGCTTTTTTGCCGGCTCGGGATAAGGCACCGGCATGGAGCGACATGACCGAGAGCGCATGATGACGGGCTTCGTTTGTATCGCAAAGGGCGAGAATCTTTCGGGCTGTCGAGAAGTCGGAGGCTGCGTCATCATATTTGCCGAAGTCCATGTTCCACTCGCCGCGCTGAGTGTAAAGTCTCATTTTAGTCAACCCTTTGAGGTTAGGATTGATTTTCAGCATCAGGAACATTGAGTCGGCGCAACGAAAGCAGTTGGCTTCGTCATGGAGCTTGGCGTAGATGGCCGCCTGTCCACCGAATGGCCTGAAACGGTTGGGGTCATCAGGTTTGAATCCGCGGCGGAATATGTTGACGCAACTGTCGCCGTAGGCCAGCGCCTCGTCGTAGCACTTCATTTTTATGGCATTGTCGCGTAGCTTGAAATAGGCGTCGTGGTAACGGGAACCGGGATTGGCGGGATTGATATATGTGATTGCTTGCCTGTAGAATTGCTCGGCTTTCTGATATTTGCCTTGTTGTGATGCAAAATTGCCGTTCATCATGGATCTTTGAAATCGGAGAGCGTTGTCATCGGACAAAGCGAGCAGCGAATCGAGTTTGATGTTAAGTTCGTTTTTCTCGATCCATGCGCTTTGTTTGTCTCTCATCAGAATCATGTCAATCAATATCAGTCCCTGTAGTTGACGGTCGCTGATTTCGCAGGCTAAGTCATGTGCTCTGCAGTATAGTGGCAGCGCGCGGTCGTATAGCCTCAATTTTAGGTCGTTTAGGCTTGCCATGCGTCGAAGTGCGAGGGCCATATCCCTGGTCGATCTGATGCCGGTGAATATCTCGAGGGCTTCGGTGTAGTGGGAGTATGCCACCGACAGCGAGGCGTCCATCTCGGCCTGCATACCTTCCATATAGTGGGAGTTGCCTATCGCTCTGAGGCATTTGCGTTTCAACAGGGAGTCATCGGCCGCAAGCTCTTTTCCCATCGAGAAGTGTTCGCGTGCCTCTTTGAAACGCTTTTTCCCGAGGAGCTTCACTCCTTTGAAGCATATGTCTGAAATTTTTGCTTGTGTGATGCTGTCGGCCGGAGTGTGTGATGCCGTTGCCGGCAAAATCATAACAAATAAGATGAAAATAGTGACTAAAGTTCGCATGGAGGTAGTTTTAGAACAGCGAGTTCAGGGAGTAAATTGTGGTCTCTCCCGAGAGAGTTGGCGTCTGAGGCAGGGTTCCTCGGTTGTCGTTAACGTAGTTTACAAGCCTCCCCATTATCTGAATATTGTTAAGTCGCGGGAGATGCTCGCTCATGGCCGACAGAGCATAAGAAAGCATTCCGAAATGTCCGCCGGGAGTCTTTATTTCGCAATTTAGCTGGAAATTTTTGCAAGCACTGAGAGTCAGCCAGTTTTCAACGATTTTTTTAGTGCGTCGGGGTGTTGAAGTGGTGGGTATGACGAAGTTGTTGATTGCACCTCTGACGCAATCATCGCCGATGGCGCGTGACGAGTCTCCGCTATGGCAGGCGTCGACGACCACCAGGATTTGCCCTTTACAGCCAATTTTCCGTTTGATTTTGGTGAGCCATAGTCCGACTTCATCGTCGGTCAAGTGCTTCTCACCCTTATAATCATCTGAATAGCTTTGCATCGCATCGTAAGCCACCCATGTTTCATCCCATCCGTCATCTTCATCACCGTTGAGGTCGGTCATGCGCTGTCCGTGTCCCGAGAAATGGATGTAAATCTGGTCATTTACACAACTTTTTTCGCATAAATTTGACAATGAGGATATTATCGCCGCTTTAGTGGCTTGTTCGTTGACGAGTGTCGATATGTCGTCATACCCGTGATTGCGCAGCATCGATTTTATCATGGGGACATCCCTGTCGCCATGTATCGCACTCCAATTTGAATCGAGGTATTTGCCCAAGCCTATGACGAGGGCGCGGCGTGTCTGAGCTTCGCCGTTCAAGGCGAGCAGCAATGTGATGATGTATAATATAGTTTTAGCGTAATTCATCTCTGTGATAAAGGTGGTTGGATGTTAAGTCGTAAGTTCCCGAAGATGTGTGGTATCTCCGGGAACTTACGGACTTAATGAGGTCTTATTTCTTTGACAAGCAACTGGATGGCGCCATTGGAGTTTAGATGTTTGTTGTCCTCGATGGTGTAGCAGATGTCAAATGGTTTGCGTGAGTGTATATGCTCAAAAAACGGTGCCATGTTGAAAGCGATGCCGTTCATTACTTTTCCCGAAGTATTGTCGACCAATTCGAGTTTTATGTGTTCGAGTTGTTTGCCGACGAGTTTGCTCGTCCCGAAATCCATCACAGAGGTGGTCAGAAACACAGGCTTCTGGTTGCCCGGGCCGAATGGGTTGAACCGTCGTAGCGTGGTGAGAAATTCAGGAGTTATCTGGGCGAAAGTCAATTGCGCGTCGATATCAAACTGTGGTTTCAGTTGCGAAGGCAATATGTTGGCGGCGACGTATTCTTCAAACCGGCGTGTAAACTCCGGAATGTTCTCCTCCTTGAGCGAAAGCCCGACGGCATAGGTGTGTCCGCCGAAATTCTCGAGCAGGTCGCGCGAGGCTCCGATTGCTTTGTATATGTCGAATCCTTGCACTGACCGCGATGAACCGGTAGCCAATCCGTTGGATAGTGTGAGTACTACCGACGGTTTGTAGTAAAGCTCGGTGAGGCGAGAGGCAACAATCCCTATTATGCCTTTGTGCCAATCTTTATTGTAGATTACGAGCGATTTTTTTTCGTGGACGCGCTCTCCTCTCGCTTCGATTATGGCATTGGCTTCCTCGGTAATCTGTTTGTCAAGCTCCTTTCGGTCTTTGTTGTATTGGTCAATGGCGATACTTTTCTCGTAGGCGTCGCTGAGGTCTCTCGCCACGAGCAGCTCGACCGCTTCGCGCCCGCTCTGCATACGTCCCGAAGCATTAATGCGCGGTCCGATCTTGAAGATTACATCGCTAATGGTTATCTCTCGATTGCCGAGCTGACAAATCTTCATAATCGCGCGCAGGCCCATATTGGGATTGCTGTTGAGCCGTTTCAACCCGTGGTAGGCCATTATGCGGTTTTCATCTACCATCGGGACTATGTCGGCGGCGATGCTCACCGCCACGAGGTCGAGCATACCTTCCAGCTCGGTATAGGCTATCCCGTTGCTCATGGCGAACGCCTGCATTAGTTTGTAGCCCACGCCGCATCCAGACAGGTGAGGGCATGGGTAGGTTGAGCCTTCGAGTTTGGGATTCAGTATAGCTGTCGCCGGCGGCAACTCGTCGTCGGGAACGTGGTGGTCGCAGATTATGAAATCAATGCCGAGAGAACGGGCGTAAGCAATTTCCTCGTTGGCCTTTATGCCGCAATCGAGGATTATGACGAGTTTTACGCCGGCTTCAGCAAATTCGTCAATCGCACGGAGCGATATCCCGTAGCCTTCGTCATATCGGGTCGGGATGTAGTAGTCTATGTTGGAGTAAAAATTCTGTAGATACTTGTAGACCAAGGCGACAGCAGTTGTGCCGTCGACATCGTAGTCTCCGAATACCATAATTTTCTCCTTTGACCCCATGGCTTTGTTAAGCCTGTTTACAGCTTTATCCATATCGGGCATAAGGAACGGGTCGTGCATATCTTTCAACGACGGATGCAGGAAGCGTTCAGCTTCCTCCACCGTCGATATGCCACGCTGTGCCAATAGCTCGCTAATGGGCGGGCATCCGGCGAATTTGCTCGCCAGTGCGGGTTGGATGTGCTGATTTTCTGTAGAATGGGGCGTAAAGTTCCATTTGCCAGTCATTTATGTTGTTTTTTTATTTTGCAGAGGCGGCATCGGCCCGGAGGCCGGCGTTAAGCTCGTCAAAATCAGGAGTAGGGAGGGTAGTATGATATGTGTAACGAGCTGATACATGGGATTAAGGCTTCCGTGTGGGTCGGAGAGAGACGGATGAGCATATATCTCATGGTATATTCTATGCAAAGATAATGGAAAATATTCAATAATCGAAGTCGATTAAAGATATTTATAAGTATAAAATTACGTTAAATGACTGTTTTTTCGTTGCCGGTAGCGTCGGTTTGGCTGAGGTGCACGTCGAGCTGCGGGAAGGGGAATGTTATGCCTGCTTCCGGGAGGGTGTTGTAGATTTTCTCGTTGACTTCGTAGAAGACGCTCCAATAATATTCAGATTTCACCCATGCCCGGGCCACAAGAATGACGCTGTTGTCGCCAAGCTGGTTTACGACCACAGCCGGCGCTCGGTCGGTCTTGGGTTGCATGGCTTTGATTTTGGCTTCTTTTTCCTGCTGCCAGCGGTCAATTGCTGTTTGCACTTTCTCTTTGTGGGTGAATATCCGTTGCCACCAGTGCCGTTTCACGGCGATTCCCGGAGCGTCCTGCGGATTGTCGTGAGTGGCGAGTTCTTTTAGCTTGCGCCGCCGCATTTCACGGTCGTCTTCGACGAAATGTTTTACAATACGCTCGTCGTTGGCAAAAATGTCGAGAATGGCTTTGCGTGCGATGTCGACACTGTCGCCATAGGATATGGCTACGTCCCACGACACTCGTCTGTAGTCTTCGCGCGACCAGTTGTTGATGGATCCCGTCGACAGGCCACCATTTGGTATGATTATCGATTTGTTGTCGTAGGTGTTGATTATCGTGTGGAATATCTGTATCTCGGTAACTGTTCCCGCAAAGCCTTGGGCTTCGATGTAGTCGCCTATTTTATATGGTTTCAGGAGAAGTATGAGCACGCCGCCTGCGAAGTTCTGCAATGTTCCGCTGAGAGCCATACCGATTGCGACACCCGCTGAGGCGAATATGGCAAGGAATGAGCTTGTCTCAAGTCCCAATATGCCGATTACGGTCACAATCAGGATGAAATAGAGCACGATGCGTATCAGGCTCAGAATGAATGTGCTTAACGATTTGTCGGCGTTGCGGCGTATCATAATCGCCGACACGACTTTGTAGATTTTCTTAATTATAAATTTGCCCACATAGAAGACCACGAGGGCAATCGCCACATTTATGGCAAATTCGACCGCGCCGTTTACAAACCGTTCGATGAGGTCATCGAACGACATTGTAGAAAGTTGCCGCAGTTCCTCCCTCGGCGATGGCAACGAGTCGGGCAAAACCGCTGGGGGTGTGATCTGTAGTCTCAGAGGCATGGCGGTTGACGGTGAATGATTTTATAGGGTTACCACTTGTCGTTGTGAATCTTTGCCGGATCCCACTTGTCCTTAGGCTCGACTTTGACCGCAGGCCGGCCAACAGGCACGACAGCTAACGGAATAATCTCGTCGGGCAGCTTGAGCAGGTCGCTAATGAAGGCTACGCGGCCAGAAACGGGATAGACCCCGCACCATACCGCGCCAAGCCCTTGGGCGTGCGCAGCGAGAAGCAAATTTTCGGTCGCAGCCGATACGTCTTGAATCCAGTAGTCGTGGCCTTCGCCGTCAAGGGCCTTAGTCATGTCGCCGCAAACTACTATCGCAAGCGGCGCTTTTTTAACCATCCCCATTGAGGGTATCGAATCGGATATGGCGGTGAGGGTGGCCCGGTCTTTGATTACAATGAATGCCCACGGCTGTTTGTTTACCGCTGTCGGGGCGGCCATGGCGGCTTTCAGCATTGTTTCGATCTGACTGTCGGTTACGGGCGTGTCGCTGTAGGCTCTGACACTTGTCCGTGTCATTATGTTGGCGATGGCCTCATTTCCTGAGGCCGGTCTATCGGCTTCATCACTATGTGATGCGCAGGATGTCAAAATCGCGATAATCGCAAGTATTGGAATAAGTGCCGCTTTTTTCATAAGTTGTCGTTACGTTAGTCGTTGTGCGTAGAAAATCATGCGCAAGTTACGAAAAAAATCTGATATAACAGTATGCAGGTATAACGGCTTTAATCCATAAAGGGTTCGCCTTGTGAGGCGAACCCTTTATGGTGATTGTCGTTTCGGACGCAGCCGGGTTTCGTGTCAGGCTTATTTCGCAACGACACGACGCTCTTTGATGCGAGCTTTTTTGCCGGTGAGTTTGCGCAGATAGTAAAGTTTAGCGCGACGTACTTTACCGTACTTGTTGATGGTGATAGAGTCGATGAAAGGTGACTCCAGAGGGAAGATGCGCTCCACGCCGATGTTGTCGCTCATCTTGCGAACTGTGAAACGTTTTTTCTCGCCTTCACCACAGATTTTGATTACGACACCGCGGTATTGCTGGATACGCTCTTTGTTACCCTCTTTGATGCGGTAGGCTACTGTGATGGTGTCGCCGGGGCCAAACTGCGGGTGTTGTTTGCCGGTTGCGAACGCTTCTTCAGCTACTTTGATTAAATCCATTTTCAGTTTAATTTTTGAAATGTTAACATTACTCGCAATATAACGGACTGCGTGTCCCGCCAGAGATTACGAAATTCGGCTGCAAAATTACAAAATATTTTTGATTAGGCAAATGAATCTTTTCTATTCGTCGCTTTTGAGCTGATGTGCTGTTATTTAGTGGGGTAGGCGAGGCTGCAGTAGAGTTCGCGGTAGGCGTTCCACACTTTTTTCTGCTCATATTTGGCCTCAACCATTTCACGGGCTGTCTGCCCCATCTTTTTGATGGAGGAGTCGCGCCCGTTGACGGCGAGTTTCATAGCTTCAAGCAGTGATTCCCAGTCGCGCGGCTTTACAAGGTATCCGTTTTTGCCGTCGATGACCACTTCATTGCATCCGGGGATGTCGGTCGCTATAGTCGGTACAGCCAAAGCTCCGGCTTCGATAGGTACCGTGGGCAGTCCCTCCCGATAGGATGGCAGCAGAAGCATATCGCAGGCCACTATATAGGGCTTGACGTCTGATTTAGAGCCGAGCAGGTGTATCTTGGGGTGATTGCGCAGCGTTTGGCGGGTTGAGTCGTCGACCGGATTCTCGGCGTCCTCAAAAGGCCCCACCATGACTAAGGAAACATCTCCGCGCTCATCGCAAAGTTGAGAGAATGCCTTGACCAACTCGTTGATGCCTTTGTCTTTGACTATGCGCCCGACGAAGCAGAATTTAAAGTCTCCGGGGGGCACCAGGGCGGCTATTTCCTTAGCCGGGGTGATTTTGCCGCGGTCAAAGAGCGACAGGTCTATTCCCCCGGCAGAGCCGTCGCCGACAATCATCAGTTTTTCGGGCGGACAGATGGAATCATTCAGCAGCGTGTTTTTCGCCCCATGGCTGACTGCGATGACGCAGGTGGCGCAACGGCATGATATGCGCTCCATCGCCATGAGCAGGCGGCGCATACGCCCTTGATATCCTTGGTAGCGCAGGCCGTGGCACATATAGATTCTGACTGGCACGCGTGTGAGCCATGCCGCTATCATTGACAGAAAACTCCCTTTGGGGGTGTTTCCGTGGACGATGTGTGGCCTCGTCACGGCAAAAAGGGCTATGAAACGCATCAGGCTTACGGGGTCTTTCCATAGCGATATGGGGCGTCGCATCGGGATGTGTATAGTCTGTATGCCTTCCTCCTTTCCGAATCGTTCGAGCAGGTCTTTTTGGGATGAAACCGCCGAGACATCAAGGCTTTCGTTCAACAGACGAAGCTGTCCCTTGAAAAAATCGAGTGAACCGGGGATAGTGGTAACAATGAAAAACTTCTTTTTTTTGTTGTCGGATGCCATGGCCGTGTCGATTATCGTTTAATCAGGTTTTTTATCCAACTGATTGAGTTTATGCCGAAATAGCGGTGGATGCGCCGTGTTATCCATGCTCTTACCGGCCCATAATTGCTGACCCAAGTCTTTGAATACCAGTGAATGCTGCGGGTGCAGGGCGTTATTTCGAGCCGTCCCGTAGCATCATCGAGCGGGTTGAAGTATTCGTTGGGGTAGATGTTGATTCCGGCTATCGACTGGAAGCAGTCTTCCTCTTTGAACCCGTGACGTTTTAACACATCGGTTGTGTGTTTGACGACTGTACCGGGAATCTGATTGCCGGCGCTGTCGACAAAAGAGAGCGTTGCGTAGTGATCGATTATTTCTTTGTAAATCGGCTCACCTTTTTCGGCTGCGAGTCCGAGTCCGGGATTAACTCCGTGCGCGTCTTTTTCGATGCCCATGAAGGGCCCGCAGGCGACGATGTCGTCAATAGGTTTTATGATTTCAACATCGGTGTCGAAGTATAGACCACCGTGAGTGTGCAGAATCAAAAAACGGGCGTAATCGCTGACAAACGCATATTTACCCCGGCTGTAGGCTTGTTCGGTAAAAGGGATGGAGTTGACATCGAAATTGTCTTCGTTCCACTCTTTTATTTCATAATCCGAGCAGTGTCTGCGCCATGATTTGATGCATTTCAAAGCTGATTTGGGCAAAGGGTTTCGTCCAAACCAACAGTAATGTATGACTTTGGGTATCATGTGTTCCGATGTTTGGCCACAAATTTACGCATAAATTTGGGATAATTGGGCTGATTTGGGTAACTTCGCGTCAATGTATAACATATAATAATGTATTAATAGGTTACGCTATGGCAACAAAACCGTTTAAATATCAGGAGATGTTCCCACTTGGGCCCGACACCACTGAGTATTATCTGCTGACGTCAGATTATGTCAACGTTGAAAACTGGAATGGCCATGAGATGCTTGTGGTCGATCCAGAGGCTCTGACCGTTCTCGCGCGGCAGGCAACGCACGACAACGCTTTCATGCTTCGTCGCGAGCATAACGAGATGGTGGCGAAAATTCTTCATGATCCGGAGGCAAGCGAAAACGACAAGTTCGTAGCCCTCACGATGCTCCGCAACGCCGAGGTGGCTTCAAAAGGGCAATTGCCTTTCTGCCAGGATACGGGTACGGCAATAATCATCGGAAACAAAGGTCAGAATGTCTACACCGGTGGCGGCGACGAAGAAAGGCTCTCACACGGTGTTTATAAAACCTATACCGAGGATAATTTGCGCTATTCGCAGAATGCGCCTCTGAATATGTATGACGAGGTCAATACCGGTTGCAACCTCCCCGCTCAAATAGACCTTCATGCGGTTGATGGCGATGAATACAAATTTGTCTTTGTGGCAAAGGGCGGCGGCTCGGCAAACAAAACATATCTGTATCAGGAAACAAAGGCTCTGATTAATCCCAAAACTTTGTTGCCATTCCTTGTCGAAAAAATGAAGACTCTCGGCACTGCCGCCTGTCCTCCATATCACATAGCATTTGTGATCGGTGGCACGTCGGCCGAGAAAAATCTGGAGACCGTCAAGAAAGCGTCAATCAAATATTACGACAGCCTTCCCACGAAGGGTAATGAGCTTGGTCACGCATTCCGCGATGTCGAGCTTGAGAAGCAATTGCTCGAGGAAGCGCATAAAATTGGACTCGGTGCGCAGTTCGGCGGTAAGTATTTCGCACATGACATCAGGGTTATCCGTCTGCCCCGCCACGGAGCATCTTGTCCGGTGGGTCTCGGCGTTTCTTGCTCGGCTGACCGCAATGTCAAAGCGAAAATCAACAGAGAAGGATTGTGGATTGAAAAACTCGATGCCAATCCCGGTGAGCTTATTCCTGAGGAATATCGCAAGGCCGGAGAGGGTGAAGTCGTTAAAATAGACCTAAACCGTCCGATGCCTGAAGTGTTGGCTGAATTGTCGAAATATCCGGTATCTACGCGCCTGTCGCTTAACGGAACAATCATAGTGGGCCGTGACATTGCCCACGCCAAGATTAAAGAGCGTCTCGACAAGGGTGAGCCTATGCCCCAGTATCTTAAAGACCATCCTATCTATTACGCAGGCCCTGCCAAGACCCCTAAGGGAATGGCATCAGGCTCGTTCGGCCCAACGACCGCCGGACGTATGGACTCGTATGTGGACCAGTTCCAAGCCGCCGGAGGGTCGATGATCATGATTGCCAAAGGCAACCGCAGCCAACAGGTGACCGACGCCTGCCACAAGCATGGCGGTTTTTATCTCGGTTCAATCGGAGGCCCTGCCGCCGTCCTGGCTCAAAACAGCATCAAAAAAGTGGAGCTCCTCGAGTATCCCGAACTTGGCATGGAGGCGATCTGGAAAATTGAAGTCGAGAACTTCCCGGCGTTCATTCTTGTTGATGATAAGGGCAACGACTTCTTTAAACAGATTTCCCAGAAGTGTGAAGGTTGCGCTCTGACCCAAAAGTGATGACTGCGGGTCGCTTATATTAGAAACTACAATAATTATATATAATGGGTAAAAAAGCATTATTAATGATTCTCGACGGATGGGGAATCGGTAACCATTCAAAAGGTGACGTTATCTACTCCACTCCGACCCCCTATTGGGACTATCTATTGAAAACCTATCCCCACTCAGAACTTCAGGCAAGCGGCGAAAACGTCGGTCTGCCCGATGGCCAGATGGGCAACTCGGAAGTGGGTCACTTGAATATCGGAGCCGGCCGCGTGCTATATCAGGACCTCGTTAAGATAAACAAGGCCATAAAGGACGGCTCGATAATGGATAACCCTGAGGTGAAAAGCGCATTTTCCTATGCTAAGGATAACGGGAAGGCCATTCACTTCATGGGCCTCACCTCGGACGGCGGCGTGCACTCGTCGCTCGACCATCTGTTCGCATTGTGCGATATCGCCAAGCAGTATGGGCTTGAAAAGGTTTACATCCATTGCTTCATGGATGGCCGCGACACCGACCCCCGCAGCGGTAAAGGTTTTATCGAACAGCTTCAGGCACACTGTGACAAAAGCACCGGGGTGATAGCTTCGGTCATAGGCCGTTACTATGCGATGGACCGCGACAAACGCTGGGACCGCGTGAAAATCGCTTACGATCTTCTTGTCGACGGTAAGGGTGAGCAGGCTACCGATATGGCGGCCGCCGTTCAGGAGTCATACGACAACGATGTCACCGATGAGTTCATAAAGCCTATCAACAACTCGACTGTCGACGGTACTATCAAGCCTGACGACGCCGTGATATTCTTCAACTACCGCAATGACCGCGCTAAAGAGCTTACGATTGTTCTGACTCAGCATGATATGCCGGAGGAGGGTATGAAGACGGTTCCCGGCTTGCAGTACTATTGCATGACGCCCTACGATTCATCGTTTACCGGCGTTCACATACTTTTTGACAAGGAGAATGTCTCGAACACTTTGGGCGAGTATCTTTCGTCGCTCGGTAAGAAGCAGCTTCACATCGCGGAAACAGAAAAATATGCCCATGTCACGTTCTTCTTTAACGGTGGTCGCGAGCAGCCCTATGACGGTGAGGAGCGCATACTCGTGGCTTCGCCGAAAGTTGCGACCTATGACCTCAAGCCTGAGATGAGCGCCTATGAGGTTAAGGACAAGCTCGTAGAGGCTATAAAGTCGGAAAAATATGATTTTATCGTCGTTAATTTCGCGAATGGCGATATGGTGGGCCATACCGGCGTTTATGAGGCTATTCAGAAAGCCGTGAAAGCGGTTGATGACTGCGTGCATGATGTGGTTGAGGCCGCCAAAGCAGCCGACTATGAGACTATAATCATAGCTGACCACGGCAATGCTGATAACGCGATCAATCCCGATGGCACGCCCAACACGGCCCATTCGCTCAACCCAGTGCCGTGTGTCTATGTGACCCAGCGTACTGACGCAAAGGTCGGCAACGGTATACTCGCCGATGTGGCACCTACCATTTTGAAGATAATGGATCTGCCTCAGCCGAAGGAGATGACCGGCAAGAACCTCATTGGCTAATCTGCGAGATTACGCAGCTAATATAATTGCGCCGGATGAAGTCCACGAGATTTCATCCGGCGTTTGTGTCTGTCGTTGGTTGTGGCGAGGGGTGGGGGATGGGGTAAAAGAAAAAGCGTTGGGAGTGAATTGTAAAGTTATCATTCTCAACGCTTTGCTGCTGGAGCGGTAAACGAGGCTCGAACTCGCGACCCTCAGCTTGGGAAGCTGATGCTCTACCAACTGAGCTATTACCGCATAGAATTTTTATATGATGCAAAGTTACAACTTTTTTTGAATTTATCGAAGTATCGTGCCAAAAAGTTTCATTGGGACATAATAAAAATGGGTGGCCTCACGGCAACCCATTTTAAAGGAAACGATGTATTATTAAGTCATTAATTACTATTATCTGCAATCTGTTAATCAACGAGTGGTATTAAATATATATCGTTGAATGTATCATTTTATTCACGACACAAAAATAATGCGGTGTTGTTACATACGGGTTACGGAGGTGATACAATATGGGGACAACTCTACGGTTTTGCATATTTTAACAATAGGGTTTGCGATAATTGTGGTTAGTGACTGTGCGTTCTTTGCTTAAAATGAAAAATACTTGGATAAAAATCTGATTAACTTTTGCCGAGTAGAAAACAATTTGTAACTTTGCAGTCGAAAAATCACTTTGGATGGCCGGGTTGGCTTGATGTCGCCCAGCTGACTGAACGAGGAAAGATGCCGGAGTGGTCGATCGGGACGGTCTCGAAAACCGTTGTACCCTTACGGGTACCCAGGGTTCGAATCCCTGTCTCTCCGCAATAAACATTGGAAATCAATGGCTTACAAGGTTAACACCCGATTTTACACCCAAGAATGTAAAGTCGG